>DATJIF010000105.1:0-11689 GCA_035493475.1 Actinospica sp. | reverse complement strand
GACCGGCTGGACCACGTCGTGCCCGGCCTTGAACGCGGCCGAGACCGGGGAGCAGCCGTTCGCCTGCGCGCCGAAGACCTTGTAGGGCCGGTCCTCGACCAGGCCGAGCGCGATCAGCTCCTTGAAGCCCTTGTCGATCTTCGTCAGCTGCGATCCGGAGGCGATCGGGATCACGATCTGCTCCGGCAGCCGCCAGCCGAGCTGCTCGGCGATCTCGTAGGACAGCGTCTTGGAACCCTCGGCGTAGTACGGCCGCAGGTTCACGTTGACGAAGCCCCAGCCCTCGCCCGCCTCGTCGCCGATCAGCTCCGAGCAGAACCGGTTGACCTCGTCGTACGTGCCGTCGATCTCGATCAGCTCGCCGCCGTAGACCGCGGCCATCACGATCTTGCCGTCCTCGAGCCCGGCCGGGATGAACACGCAGGAGTGCAGCCCGGCGCGCGCCGCGGCCGCGCCGACCGCGCCGGCGAGGTTGCCGGTGGACGAGCAGGACAGCGTGGTGAAGCCGAAGGTGCGCGCGGCCTCGAGCGCGATGGCCACGACGCGGTCCTTGAAGGAGTGCGTCGGGTTGCCGGTGTCGTCCTTGACGTGCAGCGAACGCAGGCCGAGCTCCTTGGCCAGGTTGCGCGCGTGCACCAGGCGGGTCCAGCCGGGGTTCAGGTTGGGCTTGTTCGCCACGTCGGCCGGGACCGGCAGCAGCGGGGCGTAGCGCCAGATCGAGGCGGGGCCGGACTCGATCAGCTCACGGGTGACGGTCGGGCGCCCGGCCTGCTGAAAGTCGTAGGCGATCTCGAGCGGGCCGAAACACTCCACGCACACGTAGCTGGGGCCGAGCGGGGTGCGGGCGCCGCACTCGCGGCAGCACAGCGCCACGGCGGGGCCGAAGGCGGTCGCGGAGTCGGTGAGCTGCGCAGTGGTCATCAGGCGAGGCCTTTCCCTCATCTTCCCCGTCGACTGTCGACGGGCCGGATTTGGCACCTGCTCCCAGGCCGGGCCTCGCGAATGCGGGGAGAATCCTGGGCGGTTGCCGGAGCTTCATCGGGCCGTACCCTCTGCTCCTCTGGATGAGCTGTCCTATGCAGTTGTGTGTAGGGCGCGAACGTCCTGCCCGCCACTGTACCCGACGAGGGCCGATAGCGTTTGCACCCGTCCGCATAGGGAGATAGTCAGTAATCGTGTCCAATTCGAGTCAAGAGTCCTCCCGCTCCGCGAGCGTGCTGCTCGCCTCCAACCGGGGGCCGGTCTCCTTCGGCCTCGACGAGGGCGGGGTGCTCACGGCGCGGCGCGGCGGCGGCGGTCTGGTCTCCGGCCTGTCCTCGATCGAGGCCGACCCGGGCGAGGTGGTCTGGGTCTGCGCGGCGCTGTCCGAGGGCGACCGGACGGCCGTGCGCAGGTCGCCGGGCGGACGGCTCGACCGGTCGGGGCTGTTCGAGCCGGCCGGGGGCGCCGCGGTGCGGATGCTGGACATCGACCCGGAGACCTTCCACGCCGCGTACAACGCCGTGGCCAACTCGACGCTGTGGTTCGTCCAGCACATGCTCTACTCGACCCCGACCAGCCCCGTGTTCGGCCCGGAGTTCGCCGGGCAGTGGCGGGCGTTCGAGGCGTACAACCGGGCCTTCGCGGAGGCGCTCGCCGAGGAGGCCGCGCACGGAGCCAGGGTCCTGATTCAGGACTACCACCTCTGCCTGGCCCCGAAGTTCCTCAGGGAGCTGCGACCGGACCTGCGGATCGGGCACTTCTCGCACACGCCGTGGGCTCCGCCGGACTATTTCAGGATGCTGCCGGACGCGGTCGCCGCCGAGATCCTGGAGGGCATGCTCGGCGCGGACCGCACGTGCTTCCTCACGCAGCGCTGGGCCGACGCGTTCGCAGACTGCTGCGAAGCCGTGCTCGGGTCACGTCCGGAACCCGGCAGGCTCGGCGTGCACTCGCTCGGTGTGGACGCCGCCGCGCTCATCGACCGCGCCTCGCAGGACGACGTGGCCCGGCGCGAGCAGGAGCTGCGCGCCGCGGTCGGCGACCGGCAGGTGCTGGTGCGCGTGGACCGCACGGAACTGTCGAAGAACATCGTGCGTGGCCTCGAGGCGTACGCCCAGCTGCTGCGCTCGCACCCGGAATGGCGTGGTAAGGCAGTGCACATCGCCTTCGCCTATCCGAGCCGCACGGACCTGGCCGAGTACCGCGAGTACACAGCGGCGGTGCAGCGGCTGGCCAAGGAGATCGAGGACGAATTCACCTCGCCCGAGTTCCCCGGCTGGCAGCCGCTGATCATGCACGTCGAGGACGACTTCGCCCGCTCCCTCGCCGCGTACCGGATGGCGGACGTGGCCGTGGTCAACCCGATCAGGGACGGGATGAACCTGGTGGCCAAGGAGATCCCGATCATCGCCGAGGCGGCCGGCGGCGCGTGCGCGCTCGTGCTCTCCCGCGAGGCCGGCGCGTACGCCGAACTCGCCGAGGCCGCGTTCACCGTCAACCCGTACGACGTCACCGCGACCGCCGAGGCGATGCACCGGGCGCTCTCGCAGAGCCCTGAGGAGCGCGCCGCACGGTGCGGGCGACTGGCCCGCCTCGGCGGCGCGCTGCCCCCGCAGAAGTGGTTCTCCGAGCAACTGGACGCGCTGGCCGCCCGCTAGATCAGTCGTGGGTGATCGAGGTGATCACCCAGATCGGCGAGGCGTTCGTCGGGTCCGGACGGGTCCCGCGGACGGTGTAGGTGGTGTTCGTGCCCGGCTTGACCACCTGGAACGTGTCGGGCCCGACCTGACGCACCGGCAGGTTGACCTTCCACTGCGCAGCCCACGCCTGGACGACCATGGACGGGTCGAGCAGCCAGGGCTGGTGGCCCTGGCTCACGGATGCCTCCATGGCGTAGAGCTGCTTCCAGCTGGTGATGTCCCAGATGCCCGGGAACGGCTTGCCGGTGCCGCCGGAGCTGTCGGAGACCGGCTCGGCCGACGTCGCGGACTGCTGCTGCGTGGCGCTCGCGGCGGCGCTGCTCGGCGGCGCGGCCGCCGCCGTGGCGACCCCCGTAGCGCTGTGCGTGGGCGCTGCCGCCGACGTGGCGCTGCTTCCCGAACAGCCCGTCGCCGCGATCAGCAACGCCGCCGTGATCGGCACCGCGACGGCGCCCGAGATGATTTTGCGCATGATCCCTCCCCAGGGTCCCGTTTGTCCATGCGCTACTGAGACGGTGCCGGGCGCCGATCGGTTGACGGACACTAGAATTCTCGGGTTCACCGCCGTCCCCGTGCCTAGGAGTGCCCAGCAGCCATGCCCGAGCTCGTCTTCTTCACCGGGACCATGGACTGCGGAAAGTCCACCCTCGCCCTGCAGATGGACCACAACCGCTCCGCGCGGGGCAGGCGCGGCGTGGTGTTCACCCGGGACGACCGCGCGGGCGAGGGCGTGCTGTCCAGCAGGCTCGGGCTGTCCACCGCCGCCGTCGAGGTGCGCCCCGGGATAGACGTCTACGCCTACGTCGCGGCGGCCGTGGACCGCGACCCCGAGATCGACTACGTGATCTGCGACGAGGCCCAGTTCCTCGACCCCGAGCAGGTCGAGCAGTTCGCCCTGATCGTCGACGAACTCGGCCGCGACGTCTTCGCGTTCGGCATCACCACCGACTTCCGCACCCGGCTGTTCCCCGGCTCCCAGCGGCTGATCGAGCTCGCCGACCGCATCGAGATCCTGCAGGTCGAGACCGTCTGCTGGTGCGGCGCCCGGGCCACCCACAACGCCCGCACCGTGGACGGCCGGATGGTCGTCGAGGGCGAGCAGAAGGTCGTCGGCGACGTCGGCCGGGCCCAGGCCGTCGGCTACGAGGTGCTCTGCCGCACCCACCACCGCGAGCGCCGCGCCCAGTTGGCGAAGAGCTGACGCTAGCCGCGCGCCTGCTGCCGGGCCTCGCGCAGGCGGCGGAGGCGGGCCACGAGGGTGGGGGCGTGGGCGAGGGCGGCGGGGTCGTCGAGCAGGGCGTTGAGTATCTGGAAATACTGCGTGGGCGAGATGCCGAACTCGTCGCGGATGGCCTGGTCCTTGCGGCCCGCGTTCTTGAAGCGGCGGGATTCGAAGGCGAGGACGGCCAGTTCGCGGGGGGCGAGCCGAGGTTCGGCGGGCGGCGGCGCGGGCTCCGGTTCGGCGTGCTCCGGGGAGGCGGGCTGCTCGGGAAGGTCGAAGAGCGCTTGCTGCTCGCCGGTTTCCGGGGCACGCTGCGTGGGGAGCTCGGGGGCTGATTCGCCGACGGTGGCGCGGGAGTCCTCCTGCCGCATCGGAATCCACCTCCCTCGCCGGTCGTGGCGCGCACCCGCCGTGTGCGCCGCACCGCACAGGATAGTCGGCGTTCCCGGTGGCGTCCGGCCCCCGGTCCTCCGGCGACAAGGCCGGGCGAGATCCGCTATGGTCTATACCACTACGGCCTGGGAGAGAGTTGAAATGTCGTCGCTACTTCTGCGCAACGCCGGCCTCGTGCTGCCCGACGGGGTGCTCGACCAGGGTTGGCTGCTGGTCGAGGACGGGCTGATCACGGGAGTGGCGGCGGCGACCGGACAGCCCGAGCCGGTGGTGACGCCGGAGACCGAGCTGCGCGACCTGGGCGGCCGCTACCTGGTGCCGGGCTTCGTGGACATGCACGTCCACGGCGGCGGCGGGGCGGCGTTCTCGGCCGGGGACGCGGAGCAGGCGCTGGTCGCGGCGCGCTTCCACCTCGGGCACGGGACCACCACGATCATGGCCTCGACGGTCACCGGGACCCTCCCCGAGCTCGAACACCACATCGGCGAGCTGTCCGGGCTCGTGCAGGACGGGATCCTCGCCGGTATTCATCTCGAGGGCCCGTTCATCTCCAAGGCCCGTTGCGGCGCGCACGACCCCGGCCTGCTGCGCGAACCCGACCCGAGCGACGTGGCGCGGCTGCTGCGCGCGGGCGGCGGCACGGTCCGGATGGTGACGATCGCGCCCGAGCTGCAGGACGGCTTCGACGCGGTCCGGCTGCTCACCGAGTCCGGCGTGATAGCCGCGATCGGGCACACTGACGCCACGTACGCGCAGACCCGGGCCGCGATCGAGCTCGGGGCGCCGGTCGGCACGCACGTGTTCAACGCGATGCGGCCCGTGCACCACCGCGAGCCGGGCCCGGTCACCGCGCTGCTGGAGCAGGAGCAGGTGCTCTGCGAGGTCGTGAACGACGGACTGCACGTGCACCCCTCCGTGGTCAGCCTGATGTTCGCGGCGGCCGGGGCGCACCGCATCGCGCTGATCACGGACGCGATGGTGGCCGCTGGCGTCGGCGACGGCGAGTACCGACTCGGCGCGCTCACCGTGCAGGTCCGCGACGGCGAGGCGCGGCTGACGGACGGGGACTCGCTGGCCGGGTCCACCCTCACCATGGACAACGCGCTGCGCAACGCGGTCAAGCTCGCCGGCATCCCGCTCGCCGACGCCGCCGTC
Source organism: Actinospica sp. (assembly GCA_035493475.1). Classification (GTDB taxonomy): domain Bacteria; phylum Actinomycetota; class Actinomycetes; order Streptomycetales; family Catenulisporaceae; genus Actinospica. Next base: position 6,238 of record DATJIF010000105.1, on the reverse strand, counting down.
TCGGCCTCGCTGACCCCCGCCCGGGCGCTCGGGATCGCGGACCGGGTCGGCAGCCTGGAGACCGGCAAGCAGGCCGACCTCGTGGTGCTGGACGAGGACCTGCGGGTACTGTCCGTCATGCGGAAGGGCGCATGGGTTGACAGCCCGTCACCCGAATAGACGGTGGCGCGCGTTCTCTTTCCGGTGAAAGTTCTCGACTGGCCGAACGGCGCATGTCTGCCAAAAGGGTGATCATCCCCCTAACGCCACCCGTTTGACGGTTTTAGGGCACGGACCGGCTTGAAAGAATCTCCGGTGAACGTGCCAACCATTTTCATCACGACGCCCGACAACCCCCTCCAGACGGCGTACCGGAACCACATGGCGGGCACCCCACACGTCCCGTTCCAGCCCCGCGGTCCCACGCGTCGTCTCTAAGGAACTGTCATGGTCCTGTCGGTCTCCGGAGTCCTCCTGCTCGGCATCATCGTCTTCATCCTGTTCCGCAAGGACGGGCTGAAGGTCTCGCACCTGATCGTGTGCATGATGTTCGGCTTCTACCTCGCCTCCACCTCGATCGCCTCGTCGATCAGGAACAGCACGGACTCCGTCGCCAGCTTCATCAGCGGGCTGCATTTCTAGCCCTTCCCGAGAACCCCGAGCGAGGTCGCGATGTCCCCGGCTACCGAGCACTCGCTGTGGACCAGGCTCGGCCACAGCGTCACCGAGTCCACGCCCGTAACCCGGTTCAACGACTCGGTGCTGCACCACCGCTGGGTGACGCGCACCCGGGAGTTCGCCGGCGACCTGAAGGCGCGGCTGCGCGAGATCCTGCACCCGGCGATCCTGGTGCTGCGCGGCGGCCGCCGCGCGGCCACCGGGGCCAAGGCCTGGTGGGCGGCGGGCTCCAAGGAGAAGCGGCGGATCCAGGCCGCCCTGCTGCTCATCGTGCTGATCTCGATCGGCCTGCTGCCCTACGGCCCGGCGATCCTGATCGCCGGGTTCCTGGTCTGGGCCGGCTGGCTCGGCCGGGACACCGCCCCGAAGGACGCCGACCCGGAGCCCTCGGCGCACGTCGGCCGGCTCCAGGCGGTCTACGACGGCCTGGTGCCCTACCTGCACGACGAGCACGACCCGGACCAGCACTTCAAGCCGGGCGGCGGCTACCGGGACGCGTTCACGTCCTGGGAGTTCGACGAGCACGACCGGCTCACCGCCTTCACCCTCGACTACTCGCAGTACGTCCGGGACGGCGAGGCCGAGTGCCGCGCCAAGGTCGAGCGGGCGATCGAGGGCAAGGTCGGGCGCGGCAACGAGTTCCTCTACGACTGGGACGAGGAGGGCAACCACCTGTGCGTCCGGGTGCTGCCCCCGCTGCCCGGCGGCCTGGCCGTGCAGCCCTGGCCGGTGGCCGAGATCGAGTACGTGCTCGGCATCACCGACCCGGACTCGGCCGGCCGGCTGGTCCCGGTGCTGCTGCCGGACCAGCCGGGGGTCGAACCCGAGCCGCTCCCGGCGAACCTGGCCGCCCGCGCCGCCGAGGCCCCCGAGGGCTGGCGCACCGCGCTGGTCGCGCCGGTGGTCTGGCGGGTCGGCACGCCCTGCCCGAACCCGCACCTGCTGGTGACCGGGCCGAGCGGCAGCGGCAAGACGACCACGCTGCGCTCGCTGCTCGGCCAGGCGCTCGGCCGCGGCCAGCAGGTCGCGGTGATCGACATCGAGCAGACCGAGGCCTACGCGGACCTCGCCGGGCGCCCCGGCGTGCGCGGCGTCGTCGAGGACCCGGAGCGCGCGCTGGAGCTGCTGGACTGGTTCGGCCTCGAGTGCGAGCGGCGGGCCGAGCGGCGACGCGCGGAGGCCGAGGCGGTCGCGAACGGGGACACCACCTCGTTCCCGGCCCTCAAGGTGCTGGACGCGTCCGCGGACGGCCCGCGGCAGCCACAGGTGCTCATGGAGTCGGCCCAGCCCGCGGAGCCGACGCTGTGGCTGTGCATCGACGGGCTGCCCGAACTGCTGGACGCGGCGGCCGCGGCCGGGCGTGCCCAGCTCGAGGAGAGCCTGGCCGCGCTGGCCCGCAAGGCCCGGTACGCGGGCGTGCTGATCCTGGCGACGGCGCGCGACGACCGGGTGCTGCAGCTGCGCACGGCCCTGCGCGCCCAGCTGACCGTGCGGGTGGCGATGGGCGCGGTGCAGCCGTCGGTGTCCACGGCGCTGTTCGGCGGCACGCTGGAGCTGGGCGGCTGCTCGCGGCTTCCGGCGGGCCGGGGGTACGTCCGGGTCGGCGGCGGCCCGGTGATCCGGCTGCAGACGCCCTACGCGCCCCCGGTGACGGTCGCCCCGCTCCGGGCGGTCGGCACCACGCCGCTGCCCGCCGCGATGGCCGCTCCGGCCCCCGCCGCGGGCTGAACCGCCGGGCCGACCCTAGATGGTTGATTCGGGGGTATGCCGGGGCGAAACGTCTGATCGGCGGCGCCTGGCCGCACGCCGCGACCCCGTACAGACGACCGAGTATGCGTGGGGCCGCGGCGCACGCCCAGGCTTGCCGCTGAGCCGTTTCGCCGAGCCCCATGGCTTGCGCAGGTCAGCGCGAACTCCAGCACACGCGGCTTACCGGCCTACCCCCGAATCAACCATCTAGGAGGCCGCGTCCGGCAGCGGCTCGGAGTCCCGGCGCGCGGAACGGCCCGGAGCGGCCGCGTCCCCGGTCCGCCGGGCGGGCTCGGACCGGGTGGGCCACGCCTGGGCCGTGAGGCGGCTGATCGCGGCCCTGGAGCGCTTGCGGGCGTACATCTTGCTGTCGGCGGCGCTCAGCAGCTCCTCGGCCCGCTCCTTGGCCACCAGGTCGGACTGCTCGGTCGCCGGGTCGTAGGCGATGCCGAGCGAGGCGCCGACCAGCTGCGGCGGGTGCCCGTCCACGGTCACCGGGTGCGCGAAGGCCTGGTCGAGCCGGTCCAGCAGCGCGTAGGCCTCGGCCCGGCCCACGTCGACGGCCACCACCACGAACTCGTCGCCGCCGAGCCGGGCCACGATGTCGCCGCCCCGCACGGCGTTGCGCAGCCGGTCCGCGACGTGCCGCAGCACCAGGTCGCCGATCGCGTGCCCGAAGGTGTCGTTGATCGTCTTGAAAAGGTCCAGGTCGCAGAAGTAGACGGCCAGCGGGACCCCGTCCGCGACGAGGTCCGCGAGCCGTTCGCGCAGTTCGGCCGAGTTCGCCAGGCCGGTCAGCGGGTCGTGCCTGGCCTGGTGGCGCAGGTCGGCCTCGTGCTGCTGGCGCTGGGCGATGTCCTTGCGCAGCGCCTCGCGCTCGCGCTCCAGCCGGGCCATCCGGGCCGTGGCCACCTCGTGCCGGTTCGCGTTGACGATCGCGATCGCGGCCTGCTCGGCGAAGGCCTCCAGGATCTCGCGCACCCAGACCCGCGGGATCCGGCCGTCCGTCGGCACGTCCACCGAGATGACGCCGACCAGCTCGTCGCCCGGGCCGTACATGGGCGCCATCAGGCCGAAGTCCTGCAGCCAGGCGTCCGGGTCGGTGCTGGCCACCGGGACGTCGTCCGGGGTGTGCACCGCCACGTCCTCGTCCTCGAACGCGGCGAAGTCGCGCAGGAAGCAGAGCTTGCCCCACGCCTCGGAGTCCTCCATGGCCCGCTTCATCACCGGACCGGGGATGAGCTTGCCGATCATCAGCTCGCGCAGGCTGTCGGGCCCGGCGATGTTGGTGACCTCCAGGTCGCCGCCGGGGCGCACGACCTTCACGACGACGTGCTGGAAGGGCGTACAGGAGACCACGCCGTCCGCGATGGCCTGCAGCGTCTCGTCCAGCCCCACAGCGGCGTTCACGGCGGCCAGGGCACGGTACATCGGGCGCAGGGCGGACAGGGGTATGTGCCCCTCCAGGCCCTGATCCACCATCCGCCTCATCCCCGATCACGTCACTTGCCGTTGTGAGCGGTGCCGCCACCCGGGCGATCCACCGAAAGCACCGGGCCAGACACGGAATGTACATCATGAACGGCGGTCAGCACCAGATCTTATACGTGCTCTGATGTGGTGCCCGGCCGCGCGGGTAAAGAATCCCCCATCCTTCGTCGCGGATCGGCAACAACGCGAACGGAACCTGTCGTACGGGAGTGTCGTTGGGGTACCTTGGGATCGTGGGTGTATCAGGCATGGACCATCCCTTGATCGGGAACGAGCGGCACGGCTCGGCGCGGCAGAGCTTCGCCGCCGCCCGCCGCACCGCCTACGTGCCGCCGATCAACCTCGAGGCCTCGAAGGGCTCGCGGGAGCGTCTCGAGCGGCACCTGGCCGCCGTGGCGCCCTCCGCCACCGCCGTCGCCAGCCGTCCGGCCCCGACGCAGGGCGAGGTCGCGCAGGCCGCGGCCCTGCTGCGCGAGATCACGCCGCGCGGCACGGGCGTCACCGTCCCCGCCGAGCGCCGCCGCGTGTCGCTGTTCGCGCCGCTGCGCAAGGTCCGCCGCTGGTTCGGCTTCTAGGAAAGCAGCCGCGACCACTTTCTTTCAGTCGTGAACGAATCGCCCCCGCCGCGCCGAAGCGCGACGGGGGCGATCGTCTGGGGCGACTAGTTCTCCTGCACCGCGTCGCTCGGCTCCGGCACCGCGTCCGAGGGCACGATGTCGGCCGGCACGGTCACGTTCGTCGGCAGCGCGGACTTCGGCGAGGAGGAGAAGCTGAACTTCGCCTCGGCGCCGGTGCCCTCGACGTCCACCACCACGATGGTGCCCGCGCGCAGCTCGCCGAACAGGATCTTCTCGGACAGGTTGTCCTCGATCTCCCGCTGGATGGTGCGGCGCAGCGGCCGGGCGCCGAGCAGCGGGTCGTAGCCCTTCTTGGCCAGCAGCTGCTTGGCCGGAGTGGTGAGCTCGATGCCCATGTCCCGGTCCTTCAGGCGCTCGTCCACCTTGGCCATCATCAGGTCCACGATCTGGATGATGTTGTCCTCGGTCAGCTGCGGGAAGACGATCGTGTCGTCCACGCGGTTGAGGAACTCGGGCCGGAAGTGCTGCTTGAGCTCGTCGTTGACCTTCGCCTTCATCCGCTCGTACCCGCTGCTGACGTCGCCCACGGCCGCGAAGCCGAGGTTGAAGCCCTTCGAGATGTCCCGGGTGCCGAGGTTCGTGGTCATGATGATCACGGTGTTCTTGAAGTCCACCAGGCGGCCCTGGGAGTCGGTCAGCCGGCCGTCCTCCAGGATCTGCAGCAGCGAGTTGAAGATGTCCGGGTGGGCCTTCTCCACCTCGTCGAACAGCACGACAGAGAACGGCTTGCGGCGCACCTTCTCGGTGAGCTGGCCGCCCTCCTCGTAGCCGACGTATCCGGGCGGGGAGCCGAACAGCCGGGAGACGGTGTGCTTCTCCGAGAACTCCGACATGTCCAGCTGGATCAGGGCGTCCTCGTCGCCGAACAGGAACTCCGCGAGCGTCTTGGCCAGCTCGGTCTTACCGACGCCGGACGGGCCGGCGAAGATGAACGAGCCGCCGGGGCGCTTCGGGTCCTTCAGGCCGGCACGGGTACGCCGGATGGACTGGGAGAGGGCCTTGATCGCCTGCTCCTGGCCGATGACGCGCTTGTGCAGCTCGTCCTCCATGCGCAGCAGCCGGGAGGTCTCCTCCTCGGTGAGCTTGAACACCGGGATGCCGGTGGCCGTGGCCAGGACCTCGGCGATCAGCTCCTCGTCCACCTCGGCGACGACGTCCATGTCGCCGTCCTTCCACTCCTTCTCCCGCTTCGCCTTCGCGGCCAGCAGCTGGCGCTCCTGGTCCCGCAGCGCGGCGGCCTTCTCGAAGTCCTGCGCGTCGATCGCGGACTCCTTGTCCCGACGGACCGTCGCGATCTTCTCGTCGAACTCGCGCAGGTCCGGCGGAGCGGTCATCCGGCGGATGCGCATCCGCGAGCCGGCCTCGTCGATGAGGTCGATCGCCTTGTCCGGCAGGAACCGGTCGGAGATGTAGCGGTCGGCCAGGCCGGCCGCTGCGACCAGCGCGGCGTCGGTGATCGACACCCGGTGGTGCGCCTCGTAGCGGTCGCGCAGGCCCTTGAGGATCTCGATCGCGTGCGCCACGGAGGGCTCGGCGACCTGGATCGGCTGGAAGCGGCGCTCCAGGGCGGCGTCCTTCTCCAGGTGCTTGCGGTACTCGTCCAGCGTGGTGGCGCCGATGGTCTGCAGCTCGCCGCGGGCCAGCATGGGCTTGAGGATCGAGGCCGCGTCGATCGCGCCCTCGGCCGCGCCCGCGCCGACCAG
>DATJIF010000104.1:0-21572 GCA_035493475.1 Actinospica sp. | reverse complement strand
TCGCGGAACGCGCCGGACTGCTTGAGCATCGCGTCGACGAGCGTGGTCTTGCCGTGGTCGACGTGCGCCACGATGGCCACGTTGCGGATGTCGTTACGCGTAGGCATGCCGGTAGCGTCGCTTTCGGGTAGGGAGAAGCGGAAAAGAGTGCCGCGTGATCGGGGCTCCGTTGCCCCCCGCGCTGTTGAGACACAGCACAGGCACCTTGTCTATGGTACGGGCAAAATCCGGGACACGCCGACCGCGGGCGGCCCCGGGGGCTCCCGAACGCTAATAACATGCGGCGCATGACGGGCGGAGCGGGCTGGATACCGGAGAGCTACCTCGGCCTCGTCCTGGGCTTCGCGATACTGCTGCTCGATCCGCTGCTCGAACTCCTGCTGGCCCGCGGCCTCGGTGCGCGGGTGACGGGGGTGGAGTGGGGCTTCGGGCCGGTGCTGCGGCGGCTGCCGGGGCCGCGGCGGGTCACCGAGATCCGGATGGTCCCGATCCGCTTCCAGGCGAAGTACCTGCCGCGGCGCGAGCACTACGCGCGGGACAAGCGGCTGCTGATCGGCTCGGGGCTCGTCTCCCCGCTGCTGCTGGTGGCCGTCCTCGGGGTCTTCGCGCCCGGCTGGACCACGCTCTCCGCGCTGGCGTTCGTACTCGTCTGCGTGCTGATCCGGGCGTTCGCGAAGGAGAAGTACACGCGGCGCCGCGTCGTCATGCGGGTGCTGCGGCGCACGACGCCCGAGCGTGACGCGGAGTTGTCGGAGCCGCGTTTCCCCGTCTTCGCGCACACTTACGACGCAGTTTTCCACGGGGACTTCGCGACGGCCGAGGCGCTGCTGCCGATCGTGCACGCGAACAAGTGGCCGCTGGACGGTTCGAAGCTCGTCATCGAGGCACTGCACTCGGCACGCGGCGAGTACGAGGAGGCGGTCTCGGTCGTCGGGCTCTTCGACGCGAGCAAGCGTCTGCTGGCCGATCTGGAGATGGTGCACCTGTCCCTGCTCATGGCCGAGGCGCGGCCGGAGACGACCCAGCAGGCCGTGATGCTGACGGGCGCTTATCTCCGGCAGTCCACGCACGTCGCCGACAGTGACGGATTCGCCGCGATGCTCGCGCTCTTCCGGCTGGAGACGGGAAACCTGCCGAACGCGCGCGGCTGCATGGAGCGGTTCCTGGCGGGCGTGAGCACACCCCTGGAGGTGGCCGACGCGCTGTGCACCCGGGCCCGGATCGAGGCCGCGGCCGGCAGCGTGGACCGCGCCGAACGGACCCTGCGTCAGGCGCACGCCTTCGCCCCCTGGTACGCGCGGGTCGCGATCGTCCGCGAGCGCCTGGGAATCACGGTGATCCCGCAGCCCACTGACTCGACCTCGCGCGACACGCTCGCCGATCCGTGGGCCGTGCCGCGCTGCTGACTTAGTCTGCGAGGCACCGAATCCTCAAGATCCCCGAAGCCGTTGTGACATGTGATGTTGGTCACCAGCCACTACCCGGAGTGATGATCCCGTTTGGATCTGAAGATCACTCCACTAGAGTGCAGTGCGCCGACGACACATAGCCGCCCGGCTCCTTCACAGCTGCAGGAGCTTCCAGAAGCATGAGCACCGGTACAGTTCCGACACCACCGCCCGCGCGGACGAGGGCGGAGATCGAGCAGCCCACGCTGCGCACCGACCGCTACTGGGTCGCGCCGCTGTTGACGTTCGTGGTCTTCCTCGCGTTCATCGCGTACGCCACGTTCCGCGCGTTCCAGAACGAGTACTACTACAGCCCGCCGTACATCTCGCCGTTCTACTCGCCGTGCATCTCCACCAACTGCGTGCCGATGCAGGGCGCCGGGGAGGTGCACTTCATCGGATCCTGGTGGGGCCTGTCCCCCGCGCTGCTGATCCTGATCTTCCCGCTGGGCTTCCGGATGACGTGCTACTACTACCGGAAGGCCTACTACCGGGCGTTCTGGCAGTCGCCGCCGGCCTGCGCGGTCGCCGAGCCGCACGGCAAGTACACCGGCGAGACGCGCCTCCCGCTGCTGCTGCAGAACTCGCACCGGTACTTCTTCGTCTTCGCCTCGATCTTCAACGTCATCCTCACCTGGGACGCGATCCTCGGCTTCCGCAACGCGCAGGGCGCGTGGGGCCACATGGGCCTCGGCACGCTCGTGCTGCTGACGAACGCGACCCTGCTGTGGCTGTACACCGCGTCCTGCCACTCCTGCCGGCACATCATGGGCGGGCGGCTCAAGCACTTCTCCAAGCACCCGGTGCGCTACAAGGCCTGGACGATCGTCTCGAAGCTCAACACCCGGCACATGCAGCTCGCGTGGGCGTCGCTCTTCGGCGTCGCGCTGACCGACCTGTACGTGTGGCTGGTGTCCTCGGGCGTCTTCTCCGACCCGAAGTTCTTCTAGAAGGGGTCGAAGGAATATGGCCACTGAGATTCTCACCTACGAATACGACGTCGTCGTCATCGGCGCGGGCGGCGCGGGACTGCGCGCCGCGATCGAGGCGCGGGCGCAGGGCAAGTCCGTCGCGGTGATCTGCAAGTCGCTGTTCGGCAAGGCGCACACCGTCATGGCCGAGGGCGGCGCCGCCGCGGCGATGGGCAACGTGAACGCGCACGACAACTGGATGGTGCACTTCCGGGACACGCTGCGCGGCGGGAAGTTCCTGAACAACCCGCGGATGGCCGAGCTGCACGCCAAGGAGGCCCCGGACCGCGTCTGGGAGCTGGAGCAGTGGGGCGCGCTGTTCGACCGCACCAAGGACGGCAAGATCTCGCAGCGCAACTTCGGCGGGCACGAGTACCCGCGGCTCGCGCACGTGGGCGACCGGACCGGCCTCGAGCTGATCCGCACCATGCAGCAGGCGGTCGTCTCGTACCAGCAGAAGGACCTCAAGGAGTACGGCGACTACGAGGCCCGGATCAAGGTGTTCGCCGAGCACACGGTCACCCGGCTGCTCAAGGACGGGGACCGGATCGCCGGAGCCTTCGGCTACCGCCGCGAGGACGGCCAGTTCGTGCTGTTCAAGGCGCCGGCCGTGGTGCTGGCGACCGGCGGCATCGGCAAGACCTTCAAGGTGACCTCGAACTCCTGGGAGTACACCGGGGACGGCCACGCGCTCGCGCTGCTGGCCGGGGCCACCCTGATCAACATGGAGTGCGTGCAGTTCCACCCGACCGGCATGGTCTGGCCGCCCTCGGTGAAGGGGATCCTGGTCACCGAGTCGGTGCGCGGCGACGGCGGGGTGCTGCGCAACTCCGAGGGCAAGCGCTTCATGTTCGACTACGTCCCCGACGTCTTCCGCAAGCAGTACGCGGAGACGGAGGAGGAGGCGGACCGCTGGTACACGGACCCGGACAACAACCGGCGTCCCCCGGAGCTGCTGCCGCGCGACGAGGTGGCCCGGTCCATCAACTCCGAGGTGAAGGCGGGCCGCGGATCCCCGCACGGCGGCGTGTTCCTGGACATCGCCTCCCGGCTGCCGGCCGACGAGGTGCGCCGGCGGCTGCCGTCGATGTACCACCAGTTCAAGGAACTGGCCGACGTGGACATCACCGCCGAGCCGATGGAGGTCGGCCCGACCTGCCACTACGTCATGGGCGGCGTGGAGGTGGACGCGGACACCGGCGCGGCCAGCGTGCCCGGCCTGTTCGCGGCGGGCGAGGTCTCCGGCGGCATGCACGGCTCGAACCGGCTCGGCGGCAACTCGCTGTCCGACCTGCTGGTCTTCGGCCGCCGCGCGGGTCTGGGCGCGGCCGAGTACGTGGCCGGGCTCGACGCCGACAACCGGCCCGAGGTCGCCGACGCGGACGTCGAGGCCGCGCGGACCGAGGCGCTCGCCCCGCTGGAGCACGAGGGCGGGGAGAACCCGTACACCGTGCACTCCGAGCTGCAGCAGACGATGAACGACCTGGTCGGCATCATCCGCCGCGAGTCGGAGGTGGAGGCGGCGATCGAGAAGCTCGGCGGGTTCCGCGAGCGCCGCGAGGTGCTGTCCGCCCCTGGCAGCCGCACCTTCAACCCGGGCTGGCACCTGGCCCTGGACCTGCGCAACATGCTGCTGGTCGCCGACTGCGTGGCCAAGGCGGCGCTGGAGCGGCAGGAGTCGCGCGGCGGCCACACCCGCGAGGACTACCCGGCGATGTCGGCCGAGTGGCGCAAGATCAACCTCGTCTGCTCGCTGGACGACAAGGGGCTGGCGAAGCTCGAGCGCAAGCCGGTGCCGACGATCCGCAAGGACCTCCTCGAACTGTTCGAGCTGTCCGAGCTGAAGAAGTACATGACGGACGAGGAGCTCGAGGGACTGGAGGAGGCGAAGTGAGCTACAAGGCCAAGTTCAAGGTCTGGCGCGGCGACGCGGGCAAGGGCGACCTCGCGGACTACGACGTCGAGGTGAACGAGGGCGAGGTCGTCCTCGACATCATCCACCGGCTGCAGGCGACGCAGGCCCCCGACATGGCCGTGCGCTGGAACTGCAAGGCGGGCAAGTGCGGGTCCTGCTCGGCCGAGATCAACGGCAAGCCGAGCCTGATGTGCATGACGCGGATGTCCACCTTCACCGAGGAGGAGACCGTCACCGTCACGCCGCTGCGCACCTTCCCGGTGATCCGCGACCTGGTGACGGACGTCTCGTTCAACTACACCAAGGCCCGCGAGGTGGTGTCCTTCCAGCCGCCCGAGGGCCTGGCCCCCGGCGAGTACCGGATGCAGCAGGTGGACGTCGAGCGCTCGCAGGAGTTCCGCAAGTGCATCGAGTGCTTCCTGTGCCAGAACACCTGCCACGCCGTCCGCGACCACGAGGACAACAAGGAGCACTTCGCCGGCCCCCGGTTCCTGATGCGCGTGGCCGAGCTCGACATGCACCCGCTGGACACCCGTGAGCGCAGGAACGAGGCCCAGGAGGAGCACGGCCTCGGCTTCTGCAACATCACGAAGTGCTGCACCGAGGTGTGCCCCGAGCACATCAAGATCACCGACAACGCGCTGATCCCGATGAAGGAGCGCGTCGTCGACCGCAAGTACGACCCGCTGGTCTGGCTCGGCAGCAAGATCGGCCGCCGCAAGCAGTCGCACTCGTAGCGGTACGCGGTACCAGTTCCAAGTAAGAATTCGCATGATGTAGTGGCCCGCCGGTTGCCGGTGGGCCACTATGTTTTCGGGGAGGCGTGACCATGTCGTGGGGCGAGGACGAGGCGCAGCGCCGGATAGCCCGCGCAGCCCAGCGCGGCGAGAAGTCGCTGTGGCTCAAGGATCTGGGGCTCACCGAGCTGCCGGAGGAGATCCTGCAGATCAAGGACCTGCGCGCACTGCACCTGCAGGGCAACCACCTGGAACGTCTACCGAGCTGGCTGCTCACCGGCCAACCGCTGCTAGAGGTCCTCAACCTCAGCGGCAACTCGCTGGCCGAACTCCCCGACTGGATCGGCCGCTTCCGCGAACTGCGCCAACTCCGCCTCTACGGCAACGACGTCAGCGCCCTGCCGGAGTCGATGACGAGGCTCACCAAGCTGGTCGTCCTGGACATCGGCATGACCGACCTCCCCGAAATCCCCCCGTGGCTCACGCGGCTCACCGAGCTGAGATGGCTGGGCATCAGCGACCTGCTGATCACCGAGCTCCCGCCAAGACTCGCCGAACTCCGCCACCTGGCCACGCTCGATGCCTCCGAGAACCGCCTGGCCGACCTCCCGACGTGGCTAGCCGACCTCCAACGCCTGGATCACCTCTACCTGAGCGGCAACCGGTTCGAGCAACTCCCCGAAGTCATCGGCCGCATGCCGCAGTTGGTCGTCCTCGACGTCCACAACTGCAAGCTCCACGACCTCCCCACGTGGCTCCCCCAACTCACCGAACTGCGCTACCTGCGAGCCTCGTCGAACCTGATCATCGATCTCGACGACTCCATCGGCGAACTGGCGAACCTGCGCCGCCTCCGCATAGACGAGAACGAGCTCCGAGGCCTGCCCGATTCACTCCGCCACCTCACCAAACTGACCGAGCTGAGCGTCGCGAACAACGATCGCTTCCACGATGCCCCGTCGTGGATCGGCGAACTGAGCAGGCTCAAGCGGCTGTATCTCGGACTCTGCGGGCTCATGGCGGTCCCCGGCTGGGTGCGCGGTCTGCGCAGGCTCGTCGAACTGAACCTGAACGAGAACCTGTGCCCGGAGATCCCGGAGTGGATCGGCGAGCTGAGCTCCCTGCGCGTCCTCTCACTGGCCAACAACTCGATCGTCGAACTGCCTGCGGAACTCGCGGACCTCGACCACCTCCACACACTCACGATCTACGGCAACCCGCTGAACAGTCTCCCCGGCCGGCTCGGCGGAATGCGCAATCTCAGCAGGTTGGACGTACAGCTCTGCGGGCTCAGCGAACTGCCGGTCGAACTGTCGGCGCTGTCCAAGCTCACCGTGCTCGATCTGCAGCTGAACCAGTTCAGCGAACTGCCCGACTGGATCGGCAGGCTTCCCCGACTCCAGTCCCTCTACCTCGGCGGCAACCAGCTCACCGAGCTTCCGAGCACACTCAGCGGCCACACCGCACTGCGGCACCTCACCGTCTACACCAACCCGATCAGCGAACTGCCCGACTGGATCGGTGAACTCGGCCAGCTCACGGAACTCGGACTGGGCTCGGACTCGCTGCTGAGCCTGCCGAACTGGCTCGGCTCGCTGACGCGGCTGCGGGATCTCTACATCTACTGCGCCGGGGCGTCCGAGTCCTGGTCGTGGCTGGAGAATCTACGCCATCTGCGAAATCTGCATCTGTCGAACGGCTTCCTCGCCGAACTGCCGGCGCCGATCGCGCGCCTGCGCCGCCTGCGTTGGCTCACCCTGAACGAGAACGAACTCACGCGCCTGCCGGACTGGATCAACGAACTCCCCTGGCTGCTCCTGCTGAACGCGAACGACAACCAGCTGGAACAGCTCCCGAGCTCGCTGAGCGGTCTGCGCCGACTGAGATTCCTGTACGTGAGCCACAACAAGATCCCGGAGCTGTCCGCGACGCTCGGCGAACTCGATGCGCTGGAATCGCTGTACATGTCCGCCAACGGCATCGCGTGGGTCGATCCGTTGCTGAGCCTGCCGAGCCAGCTCACGCAGATATTCCTGGAGCAGAACGCGATTCTCGCCGTGCCGGAGAGCGTGAGCACGCTCCGGCATCTGCGGTTGTTCCGCATCGACAACAACGAGATCCGGGTGTTGCCCGAGTGGCTGCTCGATCTGCCGCGCGTGCTCGATCCGCAGGTCGGCAACAATCCGCTGGTCAGTCCACCGCCGGAGATCGCCGCGAACGGGAACCGGGCGATTCTGCAGTTCCATCGGGAGTGCAAGGCGGGGTCGGCGGAGCAGTGGGTTTCGAAGCTGCTGGTAGTCGGCGAGGGCGGTGTGGGCAAGACCTCCCTGATCAAGAAGTTGGTGGACGAGCCGTTCGATCCGGCGGAGGCGACCACTCACGGGATGCGGATCTTCGACTACCAGGTGCCGCATCCGCATCGGCGCGACGTGGAGATGCTGCTGCGGACGTGGGACTTCGGCGGGCAGGAGATCTATCACGCTACGCATCAGTTCTTCCTGACGGATCGTTCGCTGTTCCTGCTGCTGTGGAACAGCCGGTCGGGGTGGGAGCAGGGGAAGCTGCGGTATTGGCTGGACATCATCGGGGCGCGGGCGCCGAAGTCGCCGGTGGTATTGGTGGCTACTCACTCGGCGGCTAATGAGCGGCCGGTGGATCTGCCGTTGGATGACCTGCGGCGGGAGTATCCACAGATCGTGGACAGCGTGGCGATCGACAACGAGACCGAGGAGGGGCTCGGCGCCGTACGCGAGCTGATCGCGGAGCGGGCGTCGAAGCTTCCGCTGATGGGTGAGCAGTGGCCGGCGAGTTGGTTGCAGGCGACGCGTGCGGTGGATGCGTTGCCTGACCAGCACGTGCCGCCCGCGCGGCTCTGGCAGGAGATGACGGACGCGGGCCTCGCCGACTCGCAGTATCAGCGGTACGTGGCGGGGGCGCTGCACACGCTCGGCTCGATCCTGTTCCACATGGACGATCCGCAGCTCAGCGAGACCGTCATTCTGCGGCCGGAGTGGGTGAACGCGTACATCAGCCGGGTCCTGGACAGCAACGAGGTCGAGCGGCGGCACGGGCTGCTCAGCCGCCAGCTTCTCAATGAGCTGTGGGCGGATCTCGACCACGGGATGCGCGACCACTTCCTGCGGATGATGGACGAGTACGACCTCTCCTATCGCACGGAGAGCGAGGGCGGCGGCGACGTCAGCCTCGTCGTCGAGCGGCTGCCGTGGAACGCTCCGGCCGGGTACGAGGAGCGCTGGAACCTGATGCCGCCGGGCACCGTGCAGGAGCACGAGATCCGGATGATCTACCAGCTCAACACGACGCCGCCGGGCATCCCGACCTGGTTCATCGCGCGCTCGCACCGGTTCACGACCGATACGCACTGGCGGTCCGGCGCGCTGCTGGCCCACCCCGACCGGCGCCATCGTGCACTGATACGTACGGACCGGCACCGCAACGAGCTCGAACTGGCCGTGCGCGGGCCGTCCCCCGCGACGTTCTTCGCCGTGCTCAACGACGGCCTGAACTTCACCCTCGGCCGCTACCCGGGCCTCAGCATCAAGCGCATGGTGCCGTGCAACTGCTCGACGGGCTGCACGGAACTGTACGAGTACGAGGACCTGCAACGACGGCTCGAACGGACTCCGCCGCGTACCGAGATCGAGTGCCGGAAGTCGGGCGACGACGTCTATGTGCCACGACTGCTGCTCGGCATTCCACCCTCGGACCGCGACGACATCCGCCGCGCGCTCGATCGGGTCGTGAAGAGCCAGACCGACCTCGGCGAACGCTTCTCCGAGCAGGCCAGCGACCTGCAGCGGATGTTCCTGCGGCTGCAGCAGCAGATCCAGAGCGGGCTGGACACGCGGTGCCCGAGCGTCTTCGCGATCACGCAGACGCGGCAGAGTCGGCTGCGCGGCACGGCGTACGAGATCGCGCTCTACTGCGAGGAACCGGGCTCCTGGCATCCGCTGCCGGACGACGCGGGCGTGTATCAGATCTCGCAGTCACCGGCCTGGCTGCGGACGATGGGCCCCTACCTGCGCGAACTCGTCGTCATCCTCAAGCACGCCGCGCCGCTCGCCGGGCCGGTACTCGGGGCCACGGTCGAGCACCTCACCGAACGGCTGAAGTCGGACGTGGAGCTGATGGCCCAGCTCGTCGACCAGATCCCCGACGTGGACCTGCACGGCGAGAACCCGGTGCCGGACCCGCGCCAGCCGGACGGACCGAGTGCCCGCGCCACGAACGAGGCGGGCTTCCGCGTGCTGGAACGCTGGCTGGCCGAGATCGACCCGGCCAAGACCTGGGGCGGGCTCAGCCGCGTGACCACGCCGGAGGGGCTGACGCTGTACCTGTGCCCGGACCACGCCGCGCCCTACAGCCGTGGCCGGTAGGGCGCCACTCGACGTGGCCGGCCACGGTCCCAGCGGGCGGCAGGCAGTGGCTGCCGACCAGGCTCGGGCTGGGGGTGTCGCGTGCCCGCTATTCGCCCACCTCGCCGTCGATGGCCTCGCGCAGCAGGTCGGCGTGGCCGTTGTGCCGTGCGTACTCCTCGACCATGTGGATCAGGATCCAGCGCGCCGAGACGCGCTCGCCGGTGTCCTCGCGGGTGAACACGGCGTCGAGGTCGCTCGCGGCGACGATCTCCCGCGAACGCCGGACCTCGCCGCACCAGCGCTCGTACGCGGCGTCGCCGGTGTCCGCCTCGAGGTCGTTCCAGTCCTCGTCGCGATCGTCCGTCCGGTGGTACATCGGCTGCTCGAACTTCTCGCCGGCCCACACCTCGCGGAACCAGAAGCGCTCCACCTCGGCCATGTGCCGGACCAGGCCGAGCAGGCTCGCGTTGGACGTCGGCACCGCGCGGGTGCGCGACTGCTCGTCGGCCAGCCGGCTGCGCTTCCAGTCCAGCGTGTCGCGCTGGAAGTCCAGGAAGCCGGTAAGCAGCACGCGCTCGTCGGTGGCGTCCAGCGGCGCCTCGGATCTCGTTCGGGTCTCTTCCATGCCCGCCACGTTAATGCCGACCACCGACAACGGCAGCGTGGCAGGATGGGCCGGAACGCTCTCCTCGCAGGCGAAGGGGCCCAGGAAACCAAATGCCAGGCAAGAACTTGACCCGCCACGAAGCCGCCCGCCGCGCCGAACTGCTGCGCGTGTCCACCTACCGGGTCTCGCTCGACCTGGGCAACGCGAACGATCCGGGGGCGGGCACCTTCGGCTCCACCAGCACGATCGAGTTCACCTGCGCCGAGCCGGGGGCGTCCACCTTCCTCGACCTGATCGCGCCCTCGGTACGCTCCGTGACGCTGAACGGCAAGCAGCTGGACCCGGCCGCGGTGTTCGCGGACAGCAGAATCCAACTGGACGGCCTACAGGCGGAGAACCAGGTCACCGTCGTGGCGGACTGCGCGTACAGCCGCACCGGCGAGGGTCTGCACCGGTTCGCCGACCCCGCCGACGGCCGCGTGTACCTCTACACGCAGTTCGAGCCCGCCGACGCGCGCCGCCTCTACGCGAACTTCGAGCAGCCCGACCTCAAGGCCGCGTTCACCTTCGACGTGAAGGCACCGGCCGGCTGGTACATCGCGAGCAACTCGGCGCCGGCCAAGCGGGCGCCGGTCGTGGACGGCGTGGCGCACTGGACGTTCCTGCCCACGCCGCGCATCTCCACGTACATCACCGCCGTCGTCGCAGGGCCCTACCATGTGGCGAGCGACCACTACACGCGCGAGCTCGCCGACGGCACGACCCTCGAGATCCCGCTGAACGCGCTGTGCCGCAACTCGCTCGCCGACCACTTCGACTCCGAGGCGATCTTCGACGTCACCAAGCGCGGCCTCGACTTCTTCCACGAGAAGTTCGACTATCCGTACCCCTTCGGCAAGTACGACCAGGCCTTCGTCCCCGAGTACAACCTCGGCGCGATGGAGAACCCGGGCTGCGTGACGTTCACCGAGCACTTCGTCTTCCGGTCCAAGCAGACCGACCAGGCGTACGAGTCGCGCGCGAACGTGATCCTGCACGAGATGGCGCACATGTGGTTCGGCGACCTCGTGACGATGCGCTGGTGGGACGACCTGTGGCTCAAGGAGTCCTTCGCCGACTTCATGGGCTCGTACGGCTCGGTGGGGGCGACCCGCTGGACGAACTCGTGGGTCACCTTCGCCAACCGCCGCAAGGCCTGGGCGTACCGCCAGGACCAGCTGCCCTCCACGCACCCGATCGTGGCCACCATCAACGACCTCGAAGACGCGAAGCTGAACTTCGACGGGATCACGTACGCGAAGGGCGCCTCGGTGCTCAAGCAGCTCGTGGCGTACGTCGGCGAGGACGCGTTCATCGAGGGCTCGCGGCGCTACTTCCAGCGGCACGCCTTCGGCAACACGACGCTCGCCGACCTGCTGAGCGCACTGGAGGAGACCTCCGGACGCGACCTGTCCGCCTGGTCCAAGGCCTGGCTGGAGACCAGCGGAGTCAATACCCTGACCCTGGCCGACGGCGCCGTGCACCAGGACGGGCTGCCGCGGCCGCACCGGATCGCGGTCGGCGCCTACGAGTTGGGCGACGCGGGGGTGGCCCGGGTCGCGCGCGCCGAGCTGGACCTCGACGGCGGCAGCGCGGCGATCCCCGAGGACATCCGCGACGCCGCGTTCGTGCTCGTGAACGACGACGACCTGTCCTACTGCAAGGTCGTGCTCAACGAGGGCCAGCTCGCCTACGCGCACGAGCACCTGTCCACGTTCACCGACCCGATGCCGCGTTCGCTGATCTGGTCCGCGCTGTGGAACATGACGCGCGACGGCGCGCTCCCCGGCCGCCGCTTCCTGGACTTCGTCAACCGGCACGCGGCCTCCGAGTCCGAGGTGGGCGTGCTCGCGAACCTGCTGGTGCAGGCCGAGTTCGTGCTCGCCTTCTACCTCACCGAGGAGAACCGGGCCGCGGCGCTGGAGTCGGTGTCCGCGATGGCCAAGCGCGAACTGCGCGCCGCGGCACCGGCGTCCGACAAGCAGCTGGCCTGGGCGCGCTTCTACGCCGCGGCCGCGCACACGCCGAAGGACCTCGACTACCTCGGCGCGCTGCTCGACGGCACCGCCGAACTCGAGGGCCTGACCGTGGACGCCGACCTGCGCTGGGAATTCCTGCTCGGGCTCGCCGCCGCGGGCCTGGCGGACCAGGCGCGGATCGACGCCGAGCTGGCCCGGGACCAGACCGCCTCCGGTCACCGCAACCACGCCGGCTGCCTGGCCGCACGTCCGCTGCCGGAGGCGAAGGCCGAGGTCTGGCGCACGGTCATGGCCCCCGGCGACCAGCCCAACGACCTGCTGCGCGCGCTGCTCGGCGGCTTCAACAAGGCCGGGCAGACGCAGCTGCTCGCGTCGTACGCCGAACCGTATTTCGCGGCACTGGACCAGATCTGGCGCGAGCGGACCATCGAGAACGCCTCGGCGATCGTGGGCGGCGCGTTCCCGGAACTGCTGGTCGACGAGCACACGCTCGCGCTGGCCGACGCGTGGCTGGCCGGGGAGCACGCCCCGGCGCTGCGGCGGCTGGTCTCCGAGCAACGCGACGACCTGGCCCGGGCACTGCGCGCGCGGGCCGCATAGCGAGGCGTCACCGACTGTTTACCGGCGCTTGGTGGTCCTGCGTACTCCAACCCTGATGTCCTGATCCGTTCGGGCCAAGGCGGCCCGACGTATCAGGAGGGTCGACATGCGTCTCAAGCACACCCGGCTCGCTGCCGCCGCGGTGGCCGGGATTCTGACCGTGGCGCTCGGTACCTCGGCCGCGCAGGCCGAGACCGCCGCGGACTGCGGGCCGGGCGGCGAGTTCGCGAACCACACGCTGCTCGTCTTCCCCGGCTCGCACCAGCCGGTCTACGACTTCGTGAACTCGGCCGAGCACAGCATCGATCTGACGATGTACGAGCTCGACGACACCACGATGGAGGACGACCTGATCGCGGCCGCGGCGCGCGGCGTGGACGTCCGGGTCGTCCTGGACGGCCGGGTCGGTCCCGGCAGCAAGTACTACCAGCCGGGCTTCGACAAGCTGACGGCCGGCGGCGTGCACGTGGTCTGGTCGAACCCGGCCTACTACTTCACCCACCAGAAGACCCTCACCGTGGACGGCCGCGAGTCGCTCATCATGACCGGCAACCTCGACTCGTACTACTACGGCTCCGATCGGGACTACGCGCTGTTCGACGCGAACCCGCTGGACGTGTGGGCGATCGAGAAGACCTTCACCGCGGACTTCGCGCACCAGGCGGTCACCCCGAGCGGGGGCAGCGGCGACCTGGTCTGGTCCCCGACCACCTCCCAGGACCGGATCCTCGACGTGATCAACGGCGCGCACCGCACGCTGCTGGTCGAGCAGGAGGAGATGTACGACACCGACGTGGTCAACGCCCTGATCGCGGCTGCGCAGCGCGGCGTGCAGGTGAAGCTGGCCATCATCGACGAGTGCGGCCTCTACCCGTACCTGAACCAACTGCTGGCCGCGGGCGTGCAGATCAGCCTGAACAACACCGGCACGGACACGCTCTACTCGCACGCCAAGGTGTTCGTGGCCGACTACGGACAGTGGGACGAGCGCGCCGAGTTCGGCTCCATCAACATCTCCAACACGTCGCTGAACGAGAACCGCGAACTCGGTATCGTGCTCGACGCCTTCGGTCCGCGCAATCAGCAGGTGCTCGACACTCTGGACACGGTCATCACGGGCGACTTCAATAACGGCCAGACGTACGTCGCGACGACCGACCCGACCTGCAGCTGATCGTCAGGGGGCGAACATGAGGGCCGGTGCTAGCGATACCGCGGTGAGATAGCCGGGAAATACGGCGTTAACAACCGGCCCTTACCGTTCGCGTTGACGTTCGGTAACAGAGATCACGGAGAACACCGAGCACGCAGGCATCCTCGGCGCCGCGGACAACCGGCCCACTGTACCGATGCGCACTGTCTACCTACCAGAGATCGCGGAGGAACCCCGGCATGACCAGCACCGAGACACCACCGGCGCACATACCCGAGGTACGCGAGGGCGATTACGGTACCAAGGTCGCCGCCGTCGAGCCCGGCGGAGCCGAGTTCATCCCGCTGAGCGAGCGGCACGGCCGGCCGCTGAACCTGTTCTGGACGTGGACGTCCCCCAACTTCGAGTTCGCCACGATCTTCGTGGGCGTGCTGCCGCTGTTCTTCGGCGAGTCCTTCACCGAGGCCGCGCTCGCGATCATCCTGGGCACCGGGCTCGGCTCGCTGGCCATGGCGGTGCTCTCCGCGCGCGGCCCGGAGCACGGCGTGCCGCAGATGATCCTGTCCCGGATCTCCTTCGGCCGCTTCGGCAACATCCTGCCAGCCGGCATCAACTCGCTCGTCGCGGGCGTCGGCTGGTTCGCGGTGAACTCGGTCAGCGGCACACTCGCGCTGTCCGCGCTGACCGGCTGGGCCGAGGTGCCCTGCCTGCTGCTGATCACGGTCGCGCAGATCGCGATCGCGTTCTTCGGCCACAACCTGGTGCACACCTTCGAGCAGCTCGCGTTCCCGCTGCTCGCGGTCGTCTTCGTGACCGTCTCGGTGGTGCTGCTCGCGGAGAGCCACCCGTCCGCCCTCAACGGCGGGGGCGGCGGCGTCGGCGGCTTCCTGCTGACCCTCGGCGCCACGTTCGGCTACGCGGCCGGCTGGAACCCGTACGCGGCGGACTACACGCGGTACCTGAAGAAGGAGGAGAACAAGAAGGCCGTCGGCCTGTGGGCGGGCCTCGGCGTCTTCGTCTCCTGCGTGCTGCTGGAGCTCGCGGGCACCGCCGCCGCGACGCTGACCGTGCCGGACGGCCTCTGGGACTCCGACCCGACGCAGGCCTTCATCACGCACATCACCCCGTGGCTCGGCGACGTCACCCTCGTCTGCATCGCGATCGGCGCGGTCTGCGCGAACGCCCTGAACGTCTACTCCGGCGCGATGTCGTTCATGGCGCTGGGCATCAGGATCCCGCTCACGGCGCGGCGCGCGCTGGTGGCGCTGGTCTTCGGCGTCGCGGGCTTCTTCCTCGCCTGGTCCGGCCTGAGCGACGCGGGCACGAAGTACAACAACTTCCTGCTCGTCATCGCGTACTGGATCGGCCCGTGGCTCGGCGTGTTCCTGGTCGACCAGGTGCTGCGCCGCGGCCAGGACGTGGACGGCCTGCTGTTCAGCAAGACGCACCGGCCGATCGCGGGCGTGCTGGCGATGGCCGCGGCCATGGCCGTGTCCATCCCGCTGTTCTCCGCCCAGTCCGACCTCACCGGCTACCTGGCCAAGCGGCACCCGGCCCTCGGCGACCTGACGTTCGAGGTGGGCTTCGTGCTCGCCGCGGTCTTCTACTGGCTGCTGTTCACCTACCTGCCGCGCTCGCTGGGCCGCGGCGACGCCACCGAGCCGCTTCAGAGCTCGGTCGGGTAGCCCTCGCGGCCCACGATGCCGCGATGGTCGTAAGGATGATCAAGCTCGGGTCGATGGTGTTCGGAGCCGAAGGTCTGGCCGACGAACACCTTCGTACCCGGGCTTTCCTTACGCAGCCTGCGGATCAGCGCGTGCATCGCCGCGTTGCGCTGGCCGCTGACCCGGGTCGTGCGGGCCAGCCACGCGGGGAAGGTCAGCACGTCGCCGACGTCGTGCACGGCGGCGCTGGCCACCCGCCTGACCCGGCCGTCCGGCTCGCCGACCGGCCAGTGCTCGCCGAGTTCCAGGCCCGCGTACTCGTCGGCGCCGAGCACGGTCAACCTCAGTTCGGAACCGTCGTCCGCCACCACGGTCAGCCGCCCGGCACGTGCCCAGACGTGCGCCGAGACCGGCGTCATCCGAAGGTCGCCGTCGACGGTGTGCATGATCAGCGGACTGCCGCCGCCGGCCGCCTCGAGGGCCACGACGCGGTGGTTCAGCACGGCGGGGGCGCCCAGTTCCGCGGCGGGACGCCGCTCGGCGACGGTGGTGGCGACGGTCGCGGGCTTGGGGCGCGGAGTCGGGTGGACGGGGTCCATGTTCGAGAAGGTCATCTCACTTCGCCTCCTGTCTTCATTGTGCACTCGAACGGGGATTTCGCACGCTCTACGCTTGGCTCCATGCCGCTGAGCCACGCCGCCGCACCCACCCCGACGTCCTGCAGCGCCGCCTCGGCCAGGCTGCACGAGCCACTGGCCGGAACCGCGCCGCTCGCGGGCCGCTGGCTGGCGATCGAACAGCCGGGACCGTGGGGCGGCCGCGCACTGACCGAGTCGCACTTCCCGCACGAACTGGGCCTCGAACTGAACCACAAGGCGGCCGCCGCCGGAGCACGAATCGCCCTGATCAGACGGCCCGGACACCACGCCGAACACGACCCCCGTGCCCCGCGCCGAGTGTTCCTCGCCGACACCAGGCCAGGCCGAACCACCCTCTGGTCCTGGCAGACGTCCGACCCGGCCACGCTCCTCGACCTGAACTTCGACACCCCGGCCAAGCCTCTGCACATGGGCGGCCCCCTCCTCCTGATCTGCACGAACGCCAAGCGCGACGCCTGCTGCGCACTCTCCGGACGCGCCCTAGCCGGATGGCTCGCCGAGGACGAGGCCACGGACACCGACGCCATCTGGGAGTCCGACCACCTGGGCGGCCACCGCTTCGCCCCCACAGCCGTCGTGCTGCCCACCGGCTTCGTCTACGGCCGCCTGGACGGCCCGACCGCGCGCGAGATCCTGCACGACGCCGCGGCCGGTCGCAGCGGCGGCCCGCACTGCCGCGGACGCTCCACCTGGTCACGCCCAGCCCAAGCCGCCGAACTGGCCCTCCGCGCCGAACTCCAAGAACACGCGGCGGACGCGGTCGTCGTTACGGCAGAAGAATCCATCGGCGACGACCACTACGAAGTACACCTCTCCACCGCCGACCAGCGCTTCCGTGCCCTCCTCGCCGAATCCCCGGCCGCCGAGCCGCGCCCGGAATCCTGCGGCAAGGCCTTCGGCACTCCCCTGGAACTGCGCCTGATCAGCCTGGAGAAGGACGGCTGAGCCCGGCACATCTCCCCCCGGCGAGGGAGGCCCCCGGCCCGCCGACAGACCAGAATCCCGAACGTGACCCTGCCACTCCCCCAGCCCAGCCCCACCCGCCGCGCGATGGCCTACGCCAACCAGGCCCTCCCGGCGCTGCTGGTGGACCTGCTCGTGACCGGAATCGCCGAAGCCAGCGTGATCTGGGGCGTCGTGGCCTCGCAGCAGGACATCGGGCACTCGTGGTCCTGGTGGGTCTGGCTCTGGGCCCTGGCGCTGCCCCTGGGGTTGCTCTGGCGGCGCACGGCCCCCTACGCGGTCTTCTGGTTCGTCGGACTGGGCACGGTCCTGCTATCGGTCTTCGCGCAACTGGCGATTACCTGGAACCACAGCAGCGAGTTCATGCTGCTGGTCGTGATGGCCACCGTCGCCTACTACCGCGACGGCTGGCGATTCTGGCTCGCCGCCGCGAGCTCGGTCAGCGCCACGTTCCTCGTCGTGTACCAAGGCATCGGCCGCACGACGGTCTCCGCGCTGATAGTCGCGATGGCCTTCGTCGCCGGACGACTCGCCGCCCAACAGCGTGACCTGGCGCGGCTGATGACGGAACGCGCGCACGAGGCGGAACTGACGGTCCAGGCACGCTCAGCCCAGGCGGCGGCCGAGGAACGCACCCGAATCGCCCGCGACATGCACGACATCCTGGCGCATGCCGTGAGCCTCATGATCGTGCAGGCCGAGGCGGGCGCAGCAGTCGTACACCAGGACGCGACCAAAGCCGAGACCGCCTTCGACGCCATCGCCGACGGCGGCCGCGACGCACTGACCCAACTGCGCCGCATGCTCGGCGTACTGCGCGAAGACGACACGCTCGCCCTCAGCCCACAGCCCAAAATCAGCGAACTGCCGCGCCTCGTCGAGACCGTGCGCGCGACCCGAATCGACGTCCGCATGGTCGTAGTAGGCGAGCCCCGCCGACTCCCCCAGGACACCGAAGTCGCCGTCTACCGCACCGCGCAAGAAGCCCTCACGAACATGGTCAAGCACGCCCGCGCCGACCGCGCCGAACTCCGGCTGGACTGGTCGGACGAAGGCCTCACCCTCCGCGTGACCGACGACGGCATCGGCCCCAAAGCCACCAGCACCGACCCCGGCCGCGGCCTCATCGGCATCAGAGAACGAATCACCTCCTGCGGCGGCACCGTGCAGACCGGCGCGGGCCCCGACGGCCGCGGATTCCAACTGCTGATCCGCGTCCCGGCATAGGATCAGCACATGGGGATACGGGTAGTGGTGGCCGACGATCAAGAGCTGGTACGCGCGGGATTCGCGATGATCCTGGACGCCCAACCGGACATCGAGGTCGTAGCCGAAGCCGCAGACGGCGCAGAAGCAGTAGCGGCCGTAGAACAATCCGCCGTCGACGTCGCCCTGCTAGACGTACGCATGCCCACCATGGACGGCCTGGAAGCAGCCCGCCGCATCTGCGCCCGCGGCGGCACCCGGGTCATCATGCTGACCACCTTCGACATCGACGACTACGTCTACACCGCCCTGCAAGCCGGTGCCAGCGGCTTCCTCCTCAAAGACGTCCGCCGCGACGACCTGGTCCACGCCGTCCGCGTAGTACACGGCGGCGAGGCTCTCCTGGCCCCCAGCGTCACCCGCCGCCTCATCGAACAATTCGCCCGCCGCCCCGAACGCACCGCCGTGGCGATAACCCCCGACCCCGCCCTGGCCCAACTCACCGCCCGCGAACTGGAGACCCTGAGACTCCTGGCCCGCGGCCTCTCCAACGCCGAGATCGCCGCCGACTTCGTCGTCAGCGAGCACACCGTCAAAACCCACGTAGGCAACGTCCTAGCCAAGCTCCACCTCCGCGACCGAATCCACGCAGTCGTCTACGCCTACGAATCCGGCCTGGTCCAAGCAGGCAACCCCAGCTAGCGTCCGACCGGCGTTGTGGTCTGCCTGGCGCGGGGCTGGATACCTCGCGCCAGGGGGCCCGTGTCGGGGCTAGGCGTCGATGCGGGAGCGGTCCAGGAGGGCGGCGGAGTTGACGATGTACTCCTTGCGGGGGGCTACGTCGGAGCCCATGAGAAGGTCGAAGATGCGGTCGGCGGCTTCGGCGTCGGCGAGGGTGATGCGGCGGAGCATGCGGTGGCGGGGGTCCATGGTGGTCTCGGCCAGCTGGTCCGCGTCCATCTCGCCGAGGCCCTTGTAGCGCTGGACCGGGTCCTTGATCTTCTTGCCGCGCTTGGCCAGGTCGGCGGTGACGTTCTTCATCTCCTGGTCGGTGTACGTGTAGATGTACTCGTTCTTCGCCCGTCCCTGGCCGATCACCTCGATGCGGTGCAGCGGGGGGACGGCGGCGAAGACCCTGCCGGCCTCGACCATGGGGCGCATGTAGCGGAAGAAGAGGGTGAGCAGCAGGGTTCGGATGTGCGAGCCGTCGACGTCGGCGTCGGCCATCATGATGACGCGGCCGTAGCGGGCGGCGTCCACGTCGAAGGACCTGCCGGTGCCGGCGCCGAGGACCTGGATGATCGCGGCGCACTCGGCGTTCTTGAGCATGTCCGCGACGGAGGACTTCTGCACGTTGAGGATCTTGCCGCGGATCGGCAGCAGGGCCTGGAACTCCGAGTCGCGGGCCAGCTTGGCGGTGCCGAGCGCGGAGTCTCCCTCGACGATGAACAGCTCGGAGCGTTCCACGTCGTCGGAGCGGCAGTCGGCGAGCTTGGCGGGCAGGGCGGAGGTCTCCAGCGCGTTCTTCCGGCGCTGGGTCTCCTTGTGCTGGCGGGCCGCGATCCGGGTCCTGGCCGCCGCCACGATCTTCTCGAGCACCGTGCGGGCCTGCGGCTTGCGGTTCTTGTCGGTGGCCGTCAGGAAGGCCTTGAGCTGGTCGGACACCACGTTGGTGACGATCCGGGCGGCCGCCGGGGTGCCGAGCACCTCCTTGGTCTGGCCCTCGAACTGCGGCTCGGCCAGCCGGACCGTGACGACGGAGGTCAGCCCCTCCAGGATGTCGTCCTTGGTCACCGGGTCGTCGTTCACCCGCAGCAGCTTCACCGCGCGCAGCTGGTCGTTGACCGTCTTGACCAGCGCCCGCTCGAAGCCGGTGACGTGGGTGCCGCCCTTGGGCGTGATGATGATGTTGACGAAGCTCTTGACCGTCGTGTCGTATTCCGTGCCCCAGCGCATCGCCACGTCGACCTCGAGGGTGCGCAGCACGTCGGTGGGCACCATGTGGCCGGACTCGTCGAGCACCGGCACGGTCTCGGTGAAGGTCCCGGAGCCGGTCAGCCGCAGCGTGTCGGTGACCGGGCGGTCCTTGGCCAGGTACTCGCAGAACTCGGAGATGCCGCCCGCGTAGTGGAAGGTCTCGACGGTCGGCTCCTCGCCGCGCTCGTCGTGCACCTCCAGGGTCAGCCCCGGCACCAGGAACGCGGTCTGGCGGGCCCGGTTGTACAGCTCCTCCAGCGAGATCTGCGCGTCCTTGAGGAAGATCTGCCGGTCGGCCCAGTAGCGGATCCGGGTGCCGGTGACGCCCGACTCGGCCTTCTTCGCGGAGCGGCGGGACTTGTCCAGGCCGCTGCGCGGTTCGAAGCCCGCCTTCGGCCCCTCGCCGTCGAACACGCCGGGCACGCCGCGCCGGAAGGACATCGAGTAGGTCGAGCCGTCCCGGTCCACCTCCACGTCCAGCCGGGCGGAGAGCGCGTTGACCACGGAGGCGCCGACGCCGTGCAGGCCGCCGGAGGCCGCGTAGGAGCCGCCGCCGAACTTGCCGCCCGCGTGCAGCTTGGTCATCACGACCTCGACCCCGGACAGGCCGGTCTTCGGCTCCACGTCCACCGGGATGCCGCGCGCATGGTCGTGCACCGCCACGGAGCCGTCGGCGTGCAGGTAGACCTCGATCCGCTCGCCGAAGCCGCCCAGCGCCTCGTCCACCGCGTTGTCGATGATCTCCCACACGCAGTGCATCAGACCCCGGCTGTCGGTGGAACCGATGTACATGCCGGGCCGCTTGCGTACCGCCTCAAGACCCTCCAGCACCAGCAGGTGCCGAGCGGTGTACTCGGGACTCGCGGCCACGTCGTCCTCCCTCATGGGGCTCTGTCAACCTTCACTGGGCACGCTCGCGTGCCGCAGCCAGATTAGCGGCTGCCTCGGACAGGGCCGCACCCGCCAGGGTACCGACTCCGGCGTCGGCAAGCTGTCCGATATGCCATACGGTCCGCTGTCGTGCCGTGAACGTTCCGTGACGCCCCCCGGGAACTTGAGCGTAAGGGCGTACGCCCACAGCGAACGTGGCGGATTTCCACCCCCCGGACGGGGCATCCTGGAGTCACCGGATGCTTTGATGTTGATCCGGGTAGCGATACCGCCGACGTACCAAGAAGGAGCTGACGTGACCGCAGTCCTCACTCCCACGGCCGAGTCCCTGACCGCCCTCGATCGTTGCGACCGCTGTGGCGCCCAGGCGTACATCCGCGTCAC
>DATJIF010000103.1:0-79528 GCA_035493475.1 Actinospica sp. | reverse complement strand
CGCACAGCCGCTCGAGCGCGCGCAGCGCGTCCTCGCGGTGCCAGGACTCCGGGGAGTCCCAGTCGACGATCGGCGCGCCGCCACCGAGGTCGAGGGAGGGCAGCGTCGGGTCGTCGCCGTCCTTGTAGAAGTCGTCGAGGTTCACGACGGGCACGCCGTGCCCCTCGCGCAGCCGCGTGCAGAGCCGTGACTTGCCCGACCCCGAGGGGCCGGCGACGACGATGACTCGCGCCTGCACCGTCTCAGATGCCGACGGGGTGCCAGACCGTCTTGGTCTCCAGGAACGCCGTCAGCCGCGCCGTGCCCGGGGCGGCGGTCCAGTCGCCCGGCGCGGCGCTCGGCCGCAGCACCCGCTTGAGGTTCTCCGCCGCCATCTTCTCCAGCGACGTGGCGAACTCGGCGTCCGCGATCCCGGCCAGGTCCAGCGCGTCGACGTCCAGGTGCTCGGCCAGCGGCCTGCCCAGTTCGGCGGACGTGCCCGTCAGGATGTTGACGACGCCGCCGGGCAGGTCGGAGGTGGCCAGCACCTCGGCGAGGGTCACGGCGGGCAGCGCGGCCGAGTTCGGCGCCACCAGCACCGCCGTGTTGCCGGTCGCGATCGCCGGGGCCAGCACGGACACCAGGCCGAGCAGCGCGGGCTTCTCCGGGGCGAACAGTGCCACCACGCCGGTCGGCTCGGGCGAGGAGACGTTCCAGAACGGCCCGGACACCGGGTTCGCCGCGGACCGGATCTGCCCGATCTTGTCGGTCCAGCCCGCGTACCAGACCCAGCGGTCGATCGCCGCGTCCACCTGCGCCGCCGCCTTCGCCGCGGAAAGGCCCTCGACCGCGCGCACCTCGGCGGCGAACTGCTCGCGCCGCCCCTCCAGCATCTCGGCGATCCGATAGAGGATCTGGCCCCTGAGATACGCGGTCGCCCCGGACCAGCCGGAGAACGCGCCGCGTGCCTTGGCCACCGCGTCGCGCGCATCCTTGCGGGAGGCCAGCGCGGCGTTGGCCAGGAACGCTCCGTCGGCCGCGGTCACCTGGTAGCTCCGTCCGCTCTCCGAGCGCGGGAACGCGCCGCCGATGTACAGCTTGTAGGTCTTGCGCACGCCGAGCCGCACGGGCGTCGGCGCCGGCGTCGGCTCCTCGGGCTTCTTCGCCGCGGTCTTCTTGGCGGCGGTCTTCTCCGACTTCTCAGACATCGAGGTAGGCCTCCAGACCGTGCAGGCCGCCCTCGCGACCGTAACCGGACTCCTTGTACCCGCCGAAGGGCGAGGTGGGATCGAACTTGTTGAAGGTGTTGGCCCACACCACGCCCGCGCGCAGCCGCTTGGCCATGCTCAGGATCCGCGAGCCCTTCTCCGTCCACACGCCCGCGGACAGCCCGTACGGCGTGTTGTTGGCCTTCGCGATCGCCTCGTCCGGCGTGCGGAACGTCAGCACGGACAGCACCGGACCGAAGATCTCCTCGCGCGCGATCCGGTGCGTGGCCGAGACGTTCGTGAAGATGGTGGGCGGGAACCAGAAACCGTTCGCGGGCAGCTCGCACGGCGGCGACCAGCGCTCCGCGCCCTCCGCCTCGCCCGCCGCGCTCAGCTCCGTGATCCGGGCCAGCTGCTCGGCCGAGTTGATCGCGCCGATGTCGGTGTTCTTGTCCAGTGGGTCGCCCAGCCGCAGCGTGCCCATCCGGCGCCGCAGCGCGTCGAGCAGCTCGTCCTGGATCGACTCCTGCACCAGCAGCCGCGAACCCGCGCAGCAGACCTGGCCCTGGTTGAAGAAGATCGAGTCGATGATCCCCTCGACGGCCTGGTCGATCGGGGCGTCGTCGAACACGATGTTCGCCGCCTTGCCGCCGAGCTCCAGTGTCAGCTTCTTGTCGGTACCGGCCACCGCGCGCGCGATCGCCCGGCCCACGGCCGTCGAACCGGTGAAGGCCACCTTGTTCACGTCCGGGTGCGAGACCAGCGCCGCGCCCGTCTCACCCGCGCCGGTCACGATGTTCACGACACCGGCCGGAAGCTCCGCCTGCTGGCAGATCTCCGCGAACAGCAGCGCGGTCAGCGGCGTCGTCTCGGCGGGCTTGAGCACCACCGTGTTGCCGCACGCCAGCGCCGGGGCGATCTTCCACGCCAGCATCAGCAGCGGGAAGTTCCACGGGATGACCTGCGCCGCGACGCCGAGCGCCCGCGGGTTCGCGCCGTAGCCCGCGAACTCGAGCTTGTCCGCCCAGCCCGCGTAGTGGAAGAAGTGCGCGGCGACCAGCGGCACGTCCACGTCCCGGGTCTCCCGGATCGGCTTGCCGTTGTCGATCGACTCCAGCACGGCCAGCTCGCGGGCCCGCTCCTGGATGATCCGCGCGATCCGGAACAGGTACTTGGCCCGCTCCGTGCCCGGCATGCGCGACCAGACCTTGTCGTACGCCGCGCGCGCCGCCGCCACCGCGCGGTCCACGTCCGCCGCGGACGCCTCCGCGATCTCGGCCAGCGCCTCCCCGGAAGCCGGGTTCACGCTCTTGAAGCTGCCGCCGGTGGCCGGGACGAACTCGCCGCCGATGAACAGCCCGTAGCTCGGCTTGATGTCCACGATCGCGCGCGACTCGGGCGCGGGCGCGTAGTCGAAGATGCCCATGTCTCGTCCGTCCCTCAGTCCACGGTCACGTAGTTCGGACCGGAGTAGTGCCCGGTCGCCAGCTTCTGCCGCTGCATCAGCAGATCGTTCAGCAGCGACGAGGCGCCGAACCGGAACCAGTCGGGGGAGAGCCACCCGTCGCCGAGCGTCTCGTTCACCGTCACCAGGTACTTGAGCGCGTCCTTGCTGGTGCGGATGCCGCCCGCCGGCTTCATCCCGACCTTGCGGCCGGTCTGCCCGGTGAAGTCGCGGATCGCCTCCAGCATCAGCAGCGTGACCGGCAGCGTCGCCGCCGGACTCACCTTGCCCGTGGACGTCTTGATGAAGTCCGCGCCCGCCAGCATCGCCAGCCACGAGGCCCGCCGCACGTTGTCGTACGTGGCCAGCTCGCCCGTCTCGAGAATCACCTTCAGATGCGCCGACCCGCACGCGCCCTTCACGGCCACGATCTCGTCGAACACGTCCTGGAACCGCCCGGAGAGGAACGCCCCCCGGTCGATCACCATGTCCACCTCGTCGGCCCCCGCCTCGACGGCCAGCCGGGTGTCGGCGAGCTTCACCTCGCGCGAGGAACGCCCCGAGGGAAACGCCGTCGCCACCGCCGCCACGTGGATCCCGGTCCCCTTCAGCTCCTCCTTGGCCACGGCGACCATGTCCGGGTACACGCATACCGCGGCGGTGGAGGGGCAGGTGGGGTCGCCCGGTTCGGGGCGGCGGGCCTTCGCGCAGAGCGAGCGGACCTTGCCGGGGGTGTCGGCGCCCTCCAGCGTGGTCAGGTCGATCATGCTGATCGCCAGGTCGATCCCCGCGGCCTTCGCCGTGGTCTTGATCGACCGGGTGCCGAGCCGGGCGGAGCGGGCCTCCAGGCCCACCTTGTCCACCCCGGGCAGCCCCAGCAGGAAGCGCCGCAGAGCAGCCTCGCTGCTGGTCACCCCGCTGAGGTCGTACGTCGGATGCGGCTGCGTCGCCGCCGGGAGGGTGCTGGTCACACGTCCACAGTAATCCACTGACTAATCCATCGTGCAAACGTTCTCCGAGCGCCTGCCCGCCCGGCCGCCCGGCGACCCGCCCGCCGACCCGGGAGCCGCGTGGACCCGTGCCCGCCGGGTGAGGCAGAATCCAGCACATGACGACGCCAGCCAGCCCCGCCGACAAGCCGACCGCCTACCGCGGAGTCGGAGCGATGCTCGGCGGCGCCGTCGTCATGCTCTTCTGCGTCGGCGGAGCGGTCGACCTGCTCGCCGAGGAGGGCACCACCGACATGCCCGGCGCCGCGATCCTGCTCCTCGTCGCCGCCTTCGCCTTCGCGTACGGCGTCTACCCCGCGGCCCTCTCCGGCCCTGAGGAACTCGTCATCCGCAACCCGCTGCGCACCATCAAGGTGTCCTGGGGCAGCGTGACCAGGCTGACCGCGCAACTGTCCTTCATCGCCTTCACCACGACCCAGCGCTACACCGTCTGGGCCGTCCCCGTCTCCCTCCGCGACCGCCGCCGCGCCGAACGCGCCAGGCTCCGCGACCTCGCCCGCCAGACCCGCGCCCAGGGCAAGTCCCGCCAGCGCTTCGGCGGCCTCTCCGGCTACGACGACGTCCGCGTCGCCCAGAGCCGCACCCCCGACCCGATCGAGAAGCTCTCCTTCGCCGACCAGGCCATGACCGAGATGACCGCCCGCCGCACCAACTGGTTCCACCGCGCCGGCCTAGACCCCGAAGCCGAGTCCGCCGCCACCCCCGACACCCCCGCCCAGCCCGCCAAGGTCACCTGGAACCTCCCCACCCTGGTCCCGGTGGCCGCCTGCCTCCTCTTCGTCATCGTGGCCTTCGCGGTGCACTAGGACCGATGGCGGCCTGCGGCCCGTGTTCGCCCCTACCTCCGCCCCCGCCACTGCGCTCGTTCCTCGCTCCGTGACGGCGGCTACGTCCGGGGCGATTACTTACCCCGCCCACCCGCCCACCCGCCCCAAGCCTTCGGCCCGCTACCTTCGCTCCCTCGTCGCTGACGCTCCTCGGTCGCTACGTCCGCGAGCCTGCGGCGTTCTCCGTCGCTCGCCGCGTGCTGGGAGTGGGCGTTCGGGGCCGGGGGTATTTCGATCGACAGCCGTGGCCGGGGGCTGAAATCGTGGGGATATGGATCGCAATGTGGCGCTGGTTCTCGGTGGTGGCGG
Organism: Actinospica sp.; assembly: GCA_035493475.1. Lineage (GTDB taxonomy): Bacteria > Actinomycetota > Actinomycetes > Streptomycetales > Catenulisporaceae > Actinospica. Next base: position 74,751 of record DATJIF010000103.1, on the reverse strand, counting down.
GGCGGCCGGGAACGCTTGGCAGATCGGGGTCGTGGCGGGGCTGGCGGAGGCCGGGTTCGACCTGACGGAGGCGGCCGATCTGGTGATCGGGACGTCGGCGGGGGCGACGGTGGCGGCTCAGGTGCGCAGTGGGCTTCCGGCTGCCGAACTGCTCGCCTCGGTGTTGTCGGAGGCGGGGCGGCCGGTGGCTGGTGGGCCTGGACGGCCATCGCGGTCTCCGTCGTCCGCGGCGTCGTCGTTGCCGATGGAGACGGTGTTCGCGCGGATGCGGAAGATCTCGGCTGCGGCCACGTCGGCGTTGGAGTTGCAGCGGGCGATGGGGGCGTTCGGGTTGGAGAGCGACGCGGTGCTGGCGCCGGAGGCGGGGGAGCAGCGGCGGGCGTTGGTCGCTTCGCGGTTGCCCGGTACGGAGTGGTCGGACAGGGCGATGGTCGTGGTGGCCGTCGATGCGCATACCGGCGAGGTGGCGGCGCTTGACCGGGAATCGGGGATCGAGTTGGTGGACGCGGTTACTGCCAGCACCGCGCTGCCCGGGCTGGTTCCTACGCACGCTGTGAATGGCAAGCGATACATCAATGGCGGTGTGCGGTCCGCTGAGAACGCCGATCTTGCGGCAGGCTATGCGAATGTCGTCGTGTTGTCTCCGTTCGGCGGACGGGGCGAGGCGCCGTTGCAGCCGGGGCAGTTCGAGGGGCTGCGCAGGTCACCGGAGTGGGGCACGGATCTGCCCAGCCAGGTCGAGAGCCTGCGCAAGAACGGCAGCCGGGTCGAGGTGATCACGCCGGATGCCGACTCCTTGGCCGCGATGGGCACGAACCAGATGGACCCGGCTACGCGCGTTCCGGCCGCCCGCGCCGGTTACGTGCAGGGCAAGCGGGAGGCGGCCCGGGTCACGCTCACCGGATGAGATGAACGCTCAGGGCCGCATGCGACTACTACGCACATGCGGCCCCGGCATCGCGAGGATTCCGCTACTCCGCGCTCGTGCTGAGGATTTCGCCGAGCGATTCCTTCATCGCCGCCAGCACCTCGGCCGACCCGGCCTCGAGGTAGCACTTGAGCTTGGGCTCGGTGCCGGAGGGGCGGACGATGACGCGGGCGCCGTCGAGGACGAACCTGAGGCCGTCGGTGGGCGGCAGGGTGTCCGTGCCCTGAGTCAGGTCGTCGACGCGCTGGACGGCGACGCCGCCGAGCTCCTTCGGCGGGTCCTGACGCAGGGCGCTCATCATGCGCGGGATCTCGGCCAGGTCGCTGACGCGCAGTGAGAGCTGGTCGGTCACGTGCGTGCCGTACTCGGCGTAGATCTCGGCGAGGCGGTCGAGCAGGGTCTTGCCGGACGCCTTGAGGTTCGCCGCGAACTCCGCGACGGCGAGGGCGGCGGTGATGCCGTCCTTGTCCTTCACGCCGTCCGGGTCGACGCAGTAGCCGAGCGCCTCCTCGTAGCCGAAGATCAGGCCGGGGATCTTGGAGAGCCACTTGAAGCCGGTCAGCGTCTCCTGATACTCGATGCCGTGCGCGGCGGCGATCTTGCCGAGCAGGCTGGACGAGACGATCGTGGTGGCGAAGACGCCCTTCTTGCCCGACGCGGCGATCGACGCGCCGAGCAGCGCGCCCACCTCGTCCCCGCGCAGCATCCGCCAGCCGCTGCCGCTGCCGCTGCCCTTATCCCCGCTACCACCGCTCGCGCCGCCGTCCTTCGGCAGCGGGACGGCGACCGCGCAACGGTCCGCGTCCGGGTCGTTCGCGATGACGAGGTCGGCGTTCTGCTCGGCGGCCAGCGCCAGCGCGAGGTCGATGGCGCCGGGCTCCTCCGGGTTGGGGAACGCGACGGTCGGGAACGCCGGGTCCGGTTGCTGCTGCTGCGGGACGGCGATCGGGCGGGGGAATCCCGCGCGCTCGAAGGCGGCCGCGAGCACTTCGCCGCCGACGCCGTGCAGGGCCGTGGACACGACCTTGAGGTCACGCGGCGCGTCCGCCGACACGACCGCCGCCGCGCGTTCGAGGTAGGCGTCCACGACCTCGTCGCCGAGGGTCTCCCACTCCTCGCCGCGCGGGAGCCCGCCGAGCGGTCCGACGGCGGCGATCTCGGCCGCGATCTCGGCGTCGGCGGGCGGGGTGATCTGCGAGCCGTCGCCGAGGTAGACCTTGTAGCCGTTGTCCCGCGGCGGGTTGTGGCTCGCCGTCACCATCACGCCCGCGCACGCGCCGAGGTGCCGGATCATGTAGGCCAGCACGGGCGTCGGCAGCGGACGCGGCAGCACGGCCGCGCGCAGTCCGGCGCCGGTCACGATCTCTGCGGTGTCGCGCGCGAACACGTCCGAGTTCTTCCGCGCGTCGTAGCCGATCACGACGAGCTGTTCGGCGTGCCCCTTGCCGATCAGGTACGCGGCGAGCCCGGCCGCGGCCCGGCCGACCACGACCCGGTTCATCCGGTTCGGGCCCGCGCCGAGCTCCCCGCGCAGCCCGGCGGTGCCGAACTGCAGCGTGCCGTCGAAGCGGTCGGCCAGCCCGTCGTACGCGGCGGCCGAGGTCGCGGTCTTGAGCAGCCCGGCCAGCAGTTCGCGCAGCTCGCCCTTGGTCTCCGGGTCGGGGTCCTGGTCCATCCAGGCCTCGACCTCGTCCAGCAGTTCGGCGATCTCGGTCATGGGGTCAGATCCTCCCGAGCACGTCGCGGAGCAGCGCGCCCATCCGGCTCGCCGCCGCGTTCCCGGCGTCGATGACCTCCTGCGCGCTCAGCGGCTCGCCGGTCATCCCGGCCGCCGCGTTCGTCACCAGCGAGATCCCGAGCACCTCCATCCCGGCCTCGCGCGCGGCGATGGCCTCGAGCACGGTGCTCATCCCGACCAGGTCGGCGCCGAGCGTCCGCAGCATCCTGATCTCGGCGGGGGTCTCGTAGTGCGGGCCGGTCAGCTGCACGTAGACGCCCTCGGCCAGCGACGGGTCGACCTGCTTGCACAGCTCGCGCAGCCGCGGCGAGTACAGGTCGGTCAGATCGACGAAGTTCGCCCCGACGATCGGCGACTGCGCGGTGAGGTTCAGGTGGTCGCTGATCAGCACCGGCTGCCCGACCTCGTAGTCGATGTTGATGCCGCCGCAGCCGTTCGTCAGCACGATGGTCCGGCAGCCCGCCGCCGCGACCGTGCGCACGCCGTGCACCACGCGGGCCACGCCGTGCCCCTCGTAGTAGTGCGTGCGCCCGAGGAAGACCGCCGCCAGCTTCCCGGACTGCGCGAGCCGCACGGCGCGGATCCTGCCCGCGTGCCCCAGCGCCGCCGCCGCGGTGAAGCCGGGCAGCTCCGTCACCGGGAACTCCGCCTCGGTCTCGCCGAGCGCGTCCGCGGCGGGCACCCAGCCGGACCCCATCACCAACGCCAGGTCGGGCACCCCGCCCAGCTTCTCCACCAGCGGCTTCGCCGCCGCCTCGGCCGCCTCGTACGCACTGCCGGAAATCGTTCTCTCAGTCACGGGCTAGAGCATACGTCCGAAGGCTCACCGACGCGCCGTCATGATGCCCTCGGAAAAGGTGACCTGGTACCCGAGGCTCCTGAGCCGCCGGACGAAGGCGTCGGCCTCCGCACTCCCGCGAGCTCGGTCCTCGATCGGCATGGAGAGGTACTTGAGCTGATCGGCGAGCGATCCGACCGCCGACCTGCCCTGGTTGAAGAGCGGTTCCACGGTTGCCTCGAAGCGGGCGCCCGAGAAGGCGGGGGCAGGCCACCGGATGTTGACGGCGAGGTGCGCAAGACCGCTTCCGACGAACTCCTCCGCTCCAGCGAGACTCGTGAAGGCGGGGCAGTCCGTCACCGCGAGGGCGGTCGTGGCCGCGGGCAGTTTCAGCCCCTTGAGGCTCGACAACGCGCTGTCTCGCTCGATGATGAGCTGTCGGGGCCCGCCGGTGCAGGAGAGCGTCGAGAGCATCCGGTCCGCGTCGACGCCGCTGAGATACAGAGCCCGGGTGGCGTTGGGGGTCTTCTGGACGCGGCCGCCGCGGTCGATGTCGACCAGTTGCACGGCGTACGGCCGCGGCGGAAAGGCCACGGTGAGCGGCTGCTCCACGTCCGGCAACCTGATCACCGCGCTGCTCAGCCGCGGTATCCGGTCGAGGAAGCCGAAGTCGCCGTGGCCCGGCTCAAGTCGGCATTCGAGGGACTCGACCTCCGGCAGCCTCGGCAGGCCGGGCAGCACCTTCGCGTCGTCCACGACGACTCTGGTGATGTGGCGGGGCGCCAGCACGCGGGCCGCGTACTCGGACGGTTCGAAGGTGCCCCACAACTGGACGAGGGCGTCGGTGTACCTGTCCCCGTACATGCGCAGGCTGACCTTCTCCAGCAGTGCGAGGCCGCCGGGCCCGCCGAGGATGCGGGCCAGCTGGATGAGATGGTCCGCGGAGTCGCTGTCCACCTGCGCGTCGGCCACCAGGTCGTAGGCGTACTCGCCGACCCGGCTCAGCGCCTGCACGTGCTCCGCGCTACGCGGCGGGATGATCTCCGCTGCGCCCTGCTTGATCGACTCGGCGATGGAGGGGTGGACCTCGGTCGCGGTCTCCAGGCAGCCGAGGGCGGTGAGTTCGAAGGCGACCTTGTTCGCCCGGTTCCGGCGCGGCGGATCGAGCAGCTCCTCGAAGATCTTCACCGTCTGCCGCTTGTTGCCCAGGCCCGCCGCCAGGATGACGACCTGCCGCCACTGCTCGTCGTTCGCGCGCGCGGTCAACGCCTCGATCTCGTCCCGGTCCACGGCCGCCTGGGCCGCCAGGTACTCCTGGAACGTGCGGTGGATGAAGTCGATCCAGCCCGCCACCGGCTCTCGCAGCAGGCCTGAGCGTTCGAGGAGGTAGGTGACCACCTCGTGCGTCGTGCCGACGATGTGGTGACGACGTGTCGCGAGACGGGAGCTGATCAGTTCGGAGACGCGGTTCAGTTCGGCGATGGCGAGGCCGTTCGTCATCATCCAGTACGCGAGGTCCTGCAGCAGTTGCAGCTTGTCGTCGTACTCCATTCCCGTCTCGCGCGACGTGAGCTGCCGCTCGGCGTCTCTGCGCAGCAGGAACATCTCCATCGAGATCCGGTACAGCTCGATGCGGTTCTTGGGCAGCTCGGCACGGCGGTCGCGGTTCAGGGCGCAGAGCAGCGCGCACAGCAGCGGATTCGTGGCCAGTTGGCGCAAATGCCGACGGGCGAGGACCTGGTCGGAGAGCGACTCGGCGAGGCGGTCGAGTTCACGCTTGGCCGAGTTCTCGATGACGGTCGAGGCGATGGCCGCGTGCCAGTGCGTGATGAACTTCCGGATGTCGGTCACCGTCATCGGCTGGACGGAGCAGGCACGGAACTTCTCGCGCTGGAGCCAGTCCTCGTCGACCGCCGCCGGACGGGACGTGATGACGAAGCGCGATTCCGGGAAGGCGGCGATCATCTCGCGCAGCCACTTCGCGATCTGCACGCGCCGGTCCTGGTCCACCTCGTCCACGCCGTCGATGAGCACGATGCCGCGCCCCTCGTGCAGCACCTTGTTGATCCACTGCGGCGGCGCCTCCGCCGCCAGCATCGACGCGGCGCCGCGCGCGATGAACTCCTGGGGCCGGGGGAGCGGCTGGACGTCCGTGAACTGCCGAAGCCGGATGAAGAAGGGCACGAGGTCGTTCCACGCGGCCAGCTCCGGCGGGAATTCGCGCCGTGCCGCGGATACCGCGATCCACTGCAGCAGCGTCGTCTTCCCGGAGCCCGCGTCGCCCCGGATGAACACGCGCCGGGACGCGGCGAGCGCGGTCTCGACGGGTATGCCCTGCACGTCCAGGGCTTGCGCATCGGGCGCGTGCGGGACGTGCGCGTCCAGGACCAGGAGGCTGATGTAGGCGACCGACAGCGGATAGCCCCGATTGCGCTCGAAGGCGCTCGCGCCGAACAGGTCCATGTAGTCGAGTTCGCTGACGACCTGTCGGCGGTAGTCGGTCTCGAAGCCCTCGTCGCCGCTCATGCTCGTTCGCGCGGGCAGCCGGTCCAGCACCTCGGCCAGCTGCTGCTCGATCACGCTCGTGCGCTGCAACAGTTCCGTGAGCGCCTGGGCAGAGAACGGAGGCAGCGTCTTCTTGATCTCCAGGAGGTACGAGCAGCACTCGCGGAGCAGGAAGTTGAAATAGTCCGTGGCCGGCCCGCTCAGACCCCAGGCCGAGCTGCGTGCCCTGACATAGGGCCGGAGCAGGTTTTCCAGCGTCCGTGCGTCGAGGTTCACCGCGAAGAGCGTCTCGTCACGCAGTTCCGCCTGCTGGAACGTCTCGGCGGCGGCCAGGATCGCCGCCTCGCGCTCGTTCTCCGGCAGGCGGAACCGGGTGCCGTCGGTGTGCCTGGCCTTCTCCGCCACCGTCCCGGCGAAGCCCTCGAACATGCCGCGCAGCCGGTGCCGCTGGATCGCGTCCGGCACGCTGTCCTTCAGCAGGTCCGCGACCGTGTCCGACATGTCCCCGGCGACGCCGTCCCCGAGCCAGATCCGGCACGCGCTCTTGACCACCTGTGTGCCCAGCGCGAGCAACGCCGTCCCGAGATCCATCGGACTCCTCCCCACGAGGACTCCGACGATAATTGCTACGACACGGTCAGCACAGGCTTTTGCGATACCTGTTCCCCGTCACCCCAGTCCGGCGCGTCGCTCAGCCGCATCGTCCAGACGTCCTTCAGCAGCAGCGTCAGCAGGGCCGCGCCGATCGTGACCGCGCCGGCCAGGTACTCCGCGCCGTTGACGCCGAGGCGGGCGGCGAGCGGGCCGGCGGCGAGGGCGCCGAGGGGCATGGCGAGGGTGGAGCCGAGGCCGTCGTAGGCGGAGACCCGGGCGAGCCGGTCGGGGCGGATGAAGCGGGCCAGCGAGACGTTCCAGAGCACGATCAGGAACTCGGTGGCCACGCCGGTCACCAGCCAGGTCAGCAGGATCAGCCAGAACGGCCAGAGCGCGCCGACGGCCCAGCAGGCCAGGCCGAGCGGGATCGCCAGCAGGGTCACCCAGAGCATCGGCCGCTTCGGCATCCAGCGCAGCGCGAGCACGCCGCCGAGGATCAGGCCGACGGAGAACGCCGCGTTCAGCCAGCCCCAGGCCGCCGGGCCGCCGAGGTGCGCCTTCGCGACGACGGGGCCGAGCACGAGCAGGCCGCCGTACCAGCAGGCGTTCGCGATCAGGTACTCGATCACCGTGCCCCACACCCACGCGTGCTTGACGAACTCCTGCCAGCCCTCGCGCAGTTCGCGCCACAGGTCCGGCTCGTGCTCGGGGCGGTCGTTCGCCTTCGCCTTGAGCGAGGCGAGCAGCGGCACCGTGCCGAGCATGCCCACGCCGCAGATCGCGAGGGACCAGCCGGGGCCGACCGCCGCGACGGTGAGTCCAGCCACGGCCATGCCGCCCATCGTCGCGCCGTTCATCACGAGTCGGGACAGCGCGTTCGCCGCCTGCAGCTCCTCGCTCGGCACGATCTTCGGCAGCAGTGCGGTGGACGCGGGCCAGAACAGGCTCATACCGGTGCCGGTGACGAGTTCGAGCCCGATCATCGCCGGCACGTTGATCGCGTGCGCCAATGTCAGCACGCCGAAGACGCCCTCGCCGAGCGCGATGCACAGGTTGCCGAGCACGATCACCAGCTGCGGTTTGAACCGGTCCGCCGCCACGCCGCCGAACAGCGTGAACAGCACCGACGGGATCATCTGCGCGGCCAGCACGTAGGACAGGTCCGCGGTCGAGCCTGTGACGTCGAGCACGGCGAAGGAGACGCCGACCGCGGAGAACGAGTACGCCAGCGGGGCGAGCAGCCGGTCGGCGAGCAGGATGCGGAAGTCGCGATAGCGCAGCACGCCCAGGTCTTCCTTGATGGAGCGCGCCATCATGAGCCTTTCTTGCAGTGGGGTCAGCGCGAGGCTAACCCCGCCGGAGCTGCCGCGGCCATCGGATTTCCGCGCTCCGCCGCATGGGACAATGAGCCACGTGACTCGAATCGTGATCATCGGCGGCGGACCCGGCGGCTACGAGGCGGCGTTGGTGGCCGCCCGTCTCGGTGCCCGGGTGACGGTCGTGGACCGCGGCGGCATCGGCGGCGCCGCGGTGCTGACCGACTGCGTGCCCTCCAAGACCCTCATCGCCACCGCGGACGTGATGACCACGATCCAGGACGCGCCGGAGCTCGGGGTCGAGGTCAACGGCGTCGGCCGCTGCGACACCGGGGTGGACCTCGCGCGGGTCAACGAGCGGGTGCTCGCGCTCGCCGAGAAGCAGTCCGAGGACATCGCCGAGGGCCTGGTCAAGGCCGGGGTGGAGATCATCCGCGGGTCCGGTCGGCTGGTCGCGGACGGCGGCACGGCGCGCGCGGTCGAGGTGCGCACCGCCGAGGGCGAGACGGTCACCATCGACGCGGACGCGGTCCTGCTGGCCACCGGCGCCCGGCCGCGCGAGCTGCCCACGGCCAAGCCGGACGGCGAGCGGATCCTGACCTGGACCCAGGTCTACGGCCTGCGCGAACTGCCGCGCGAGCTGATCGTGGTCGGTTCGGGCGTGACCGGCGCCGAGTTCGCGGGCGCGTACCAGGCGCTCGGTTCGCAGGTCACGCTGGTCTCCTCGCGCGACCGGGTGCTGCCCGGCGAGGACGAGGACGCCGCGCGGGTGCTGGAGGAGGTCTTCCAGCGCCGCGGCATGACGGTGCTGAGCCGGTCCCGCGCGTCGGCCGCCGTGCGCGAGGGCGACCGCGTGGTCGTCAGCCTGGAGGACGGACGCACGGTCAGCGGCACGCACTGCCTGATGGCCGTCGGCTCGCTGCCGAACACCGAGGACCTGGGCCTGGCCGAGGCCGGGGTGCAGACCACGCCGTCCGGGCACATCATCGTGGACCGCGTCTCGCGCACGACCGTCTCCAACGTCTACGCGGCGGGCGACTGCACCGGCCTGCTCGCGCTCGCCTCCGTCGCCGCGATGCAGGGCCGGATCGCGGTCTACCACGCGCTCGGCGAGGCGGTCTGGCCGATCAACCTCAAGCGCGTGTCGGCGAACATCTTCACCTCGCCCGAGATCGCCACCGTCGGCCGCACCACGTTCAACGCCGAGAGCGACGACCCGCGCTTCGACGTCGTGAAGCTTCCGCTGGACACCAACCCGCGCGCGAAGATGCTCGGCTTCACGGACGGCTTCGTGAAGCTGTACGCGCGCCCGGGCTCCGGCACCGTGCTCGGCGGGGTCGTCGTCGCCCCGCGGGCCAGCGAGCTGATCCACTCGGTGTCGATGGCGGTGGACCTGCACCTGTCGGTCGATCAGGTCGCCTCGGTGTTCACGGTCTACCCCTCGCTCTCCGGCTCGGTCGCCGAGGCCGCGCGCCGCCTGCACAGCGACCGCGAAGAGTAGTTACCCGTTAGTAGCTTTCAAACGAAAAGGTCGGGGGCCGCTCGCTGCGGAGCGGCCCCCGACCTTTGTCGAAATTTGGCTGAACCGTTGTCAGTCCTTGATCTCGCAGAGCGCGGCGCCGGAGGAGACGGTCGCGCCGACCTCGGCGGACAGGCCCACGACCGTGCCGGACTTGTGCGCGTTCAGCGGCTGCTCCATCTTCATGGCCTCGAGCACCACGATCAGCTCGCCCGCCTCGACCTGCTGGCCCTCCTCGACGGCCACCTTCACGATCGTGCCCTGCATCGGCGAGGTCAGCGCGTCGCCGGTGGCCGCCGCGGACTTCTTGCCGCCGCCCGAGCGCTTGGCCGCCTTTTTGCTGCCGCCGGCCGCCACGGAGCCGCCCGCGGCCAGGCCCAGGCCCGCCGGGAGCACGACCTCGAGCCGCTTGCCGCCCACCTCGACGGTCACCGACTCGCGGCCCGCCGACTCCGCCGCCTCGCCCGTCGGACCCGCGTACGGCGCGATGGTGTTGTCGAACTCGGTCTCGATCCAGCGGGTGTGCACCGTGAACGCCTGCTCCGGGTCGGCCGGGGCGAAAGCGGGATCCGCCACCACCGCCTGGTGGAACGGAAGAGCCGTCGGCATGCCCTCGATCTCGAACTCGGCCAGCGCGCGGCGCGAACGCTCCAGCGCCTCCTGCCGGGTGCGGCCGGTGATGATCAGCTTCGCCAGCAGCGAGTCGAAGTTCTGGCCGATCTCCGCGCCCTGCTCGATGCCGGAGTCCAGGCGCACGCCCGGGCCCGTCGGCGGGCGGAACGTGGTGACCACGCCCGGCGCCGGAAGGAAGTTGCGCCCCGGGTCCTCGCCGTTGATCCGGAACTCGAAGGAGTGCCCGCGCAGCACCGGGTCGCCGTAGCCGAGCTCCTCGCCGTCGGCGATCCGGAACATCTCGCGCACCAGGTCCACCCCGGCGACCTCCTCGGTCACCGGGTGCTCGACCTGCAGCCGCGTGTTGACCTCCAGGAACGAGATCGTGCCGTCCTGGCCGACCAGGAACTCGCAGGTGCCCGCGCCGACGTACCCGGCCTCCTTCAGGATCGCCTTGGACGCGCGGTAGAGCTCGTCCAGCTGCTCCTGGCTCAGGAACGGCGCCGGGGCCTCCTCGACCAGCTTCTGGTGCCGCCGCTGCAGCGAGCAGTCGCGGGTGGAGACGACGACCACGTTGCCGTGCGTGTCGGCCAGGCACTGGGTCTCCACGTGCCGCGGCCGGTCCAGGTAGCGCTCCACGAAGCACTCGCCGCGCCCGAACGCCGCCACCGCCTCGCGCACCGCCGAGTCGTACAGCTCCGGGATCTCCTCCAGCGTGCGCGCCACCTTCAGGCCGCGGCCGCCGCCGCCGAACGCCGCCTTGATCGCGATCGGCAGGCCGTTCTCCCGCGCGAAGGCCACGACCTCGTCCGAGCCGCCGACCGGGTCCGGGGTGCCCGCCACCAGCGGGGCGCCAGCGCGCTGGGCGATGTGCCGGGCCGAGACCTTGTCACCGAGCGCGCTGATCGCGGCGGGGGAGGGGCCGATCCAGATCAGCCCGGCGTCAAGCACCGCCTGCGCGAAGTCGGCGTTCTCGGCCAGGAAGCCGTAACCCGGGTGCACGGCGTCCGCCCCGGCCTTCCGGGCCGCGTCCAGCAGCTTCGGGATGGCCAGGTACGTCTCGGCCGAGGTCTCGCCGCCGAGCGCGTAGGCCTCGTCGGCCACCCGCACGTGCAGCGCGTCCCGGTCACCGTCGGCGTACACGGCGACGCTGCCGATCCCGGCGTCCTTACAGGCCCGGGCGATCCGTACGGCGATCTCACCACGGTTCGCGATCAGCACCTTGCGCACGTGAGGCTCCCTATCCCAGCTCATCGAAGTCTCCTTGAGTGTAGGCAAGTACCGGTGACCCCCGCGCGGGGGGATGACGCCTGCGGGTACGACGCGCTTTTGTGCAGACCTGACAAGACGCGCCACGGCCGGTCGCGGAGCGCTATCGTGCCAAGCAGGAGCAGCGGCACGGCCGGGCTCGGCGGCGGGAAGCGGAGGTGTCGGAGGCGATGTCCTCGAACATGGCGGTCCGGAGCAGGTCCGTGTTCTTCAGCGTGCGCACGGCGGTGCTGGTCACGGTGGGCGCGATCCTGGCCATCTGGCTGGTGCAGGGATTCAACGCGGCCGACGGCTACCGGCTGGACGGCGAGTTCGGCCTGACCTCCCGCAGCCTGGGCAGCCTGCCGCACATCATCGCGGTGCCCTTCCTGCACGTGTCGGTCGAGCACATCGAGAGCAACACGGTGCCGCTCGCGGTGACCACGTTCCTGGTGGCGCTCGACGGCCTGCGCCGCTACGCGTACGTGACGGCGATCATCGTGCTGGTCGGCGGCCTCGGCTACTGGCTGCTGGGTCCGTCCGGCGTGGTCATGGTCGGCGCCAGCGGCCTGATCTTCGGCTACCTCGGCTACCTCGTGGCCCGCGGCTTCTTCGCCCAGTCGATCTGGCAGGCCGTCTGGCAGCTCGTGCTCGGCGTGGCGGTGGCCGTCTACTACCAGTGGACCCTGGTGCTGCTCTACCCGTCCGCCGAGGTCAACACGATGCACATCTCCTGGCAGGGGCACCTGACCGGCCTGCTGGCGGGCATCTTCGGCGCGATCATGCTGGGACGGCGCCCCGCCGCCATCGAGCCCCCCAGCACGCCCTCGCTGCCCCCGGACTCCCGATTCCCGTCCCCCTACGTGTAGCCGACGAGGTTCGAATTCCGGCCTCCGTCCCGCTCCGAGGCAACGTTCGCCGCCCGCCGCGCGTCTAACTGTCGGTGCAGTCGGTCGGAGAAGTCGTCCGTCCCGCGTTCCCGGAGTTCCGGTGCTTCGCGTAGACTCCGCATCTCGCTTCCAAGCACGTCCTCGGGCGCCGTGCCGACAGCGGCGTCCCGGGTCCGTCCCCCGCAATAAAGCCTCGCATCCCTCGGAGTCCCCGTCCCGTGTCGCGCACCAACCGCCCCGCGCGCCAGCGGCGCCAGGCCATACGCCTCCTCGCGCCGATAGCCACGCTGACCCTGTGCGCAGCCGCGTCCGCCACCCTCGTGGCGACGAGCGCCGCCTCCGCACCGGCCGCCTCGCCCGCCGCCGCTGCCGTCGCGGTCCCCGAGGCGCGCCACACCTACATCACTCTGCCGCCGATCTTCTCGATCCCGGTCAACACGACCGCCGAGCAGACGACCTCGCAGGCCGGGCACACGACCGCCCCCGTGACCACGGCGAAGAGCACCGCCACGTCGAAGCACTCGAAGGGCGGGGCCACGGCGACGCAGTCGATGTACAGGTCCACGTTCTCGCCGCACGCCCTGCCGACCTCGGCCGCGCCCGTGCCCACGAACACCGGCTGCGCACCCGACACCCGCGCCCCGTCCGCCGACGCGGACATGCAGCTTCCGCAGGTCAGCGCGGGCTCCACCGACGCGGGATTCACCAACTGGCTGCACGTATCGGCCGTCGGCCCGGCCGGCATGCTGCCGACGAAGCTGAGCGACGCGAACCTGACCACCCTCACCCTGACCCGCACCGCCGACGCCGAGTCCGCGAACCTCGGCATGGCCGCGAGCTCAGGCGACCGCTTCGCCTGCGCACTGCTGGATGTGAGCCCCGGTCAGGGCTACCAGCGCATCGACTACGCACTGACCGGCGCGAGCTTCGTCTCCGACTCCGTGCAGGGCAAGACCGAGACGCTCACCGTCACCTACACGTCGATCAGCTGGAACTACCTCCCGACCGGCAGCGCGACCCCCGTAACCGGCTCCGGAGCGATCGACACCCAGTCCGACGTGAAGCAGACCTCGCTGAAGCAGGACGCCAAGGACGTGGCGGCCGGCGTCCTGGCCCTGGCCGCCGCGTGCCTGCTGGGCATGCTCCTGCTGACCCTGTTCGGACGCCACCGCCGCAAGGTCCGATACCGCGAGATCCGCGAGCGCTCCCGCGTCGAAGTCCCCCTGCCGGAGCGCCAGCACCTGTCTCCCACCATGCTCTTCGCACAGGAGCAGGCAGCACCGGACCTCGACGCCGACGCAGACGCCACCGTCCGCGTCCCCGCCGAGGAACTCCCCGACGCCCTCAAGACCGTCCACATCTCCGAGTTCACCCACGCCCGCGCCCTCCCGGTCCCGGTAGCCGCCGGAGCCGCAGTGGGCGCCGGCACCGGAATGGGCATCAGCGCAGTGCCGGAAGCGGAAGCGGATTCCGCCGCGAATGTGGACGCGGGCGTGGATCCGGCGTCAGCGCCAGAGGACGAATCCGAATCCGAATCCGACGCCGATGCCGATGCCGATTCGGGTGCGGTGGAGCCGGAGGCCGATTCCGCTGTGGGTGCCGACGCCGATGCCGATGCCGATTCGGGTGCGGCGGAGTCGGAGGCCGATTCCGCTGTGGGTGCCGATGCCGATGCGGATGCCGATTCTGCTGGCGGGTCAGCGGCGGAGGCCGATCTTGGCGCGGGCGAAGCCGGGTCTGATGCGGTGGATCTGGCCGGGGCGGGCGGGGAGCAGGAGGCGGGCGAGTTCGCCGCCGAGGTTGACGCCGACGGCGAGGCCGAGGCCGGTGGAGGCGGCGGTGAAGAGGTGAGCGGCGCCGAAGCCGGTCTGGCCGCGGACGATGAACAGGACGCCGAGGTAGGTCTGGGAGCCGGGGAGCAGGGCGACGAGGCCGGGGATGGTGAAGGGCAGTCCGGAGGTGGCGTGCCGGCGGGCGATGAGCTGGCCGCCGAGGCCGAGCAGGGCGCTGGTGGCGGCGACGGCGATGGTGGGGCTGACGCCGCCCTTGAGCAGCCCGGCGTCGCAGATCCAGACGAGTCCGGCGCTGAGGACGGCGTAGCCGAGCAGTCGCCTGCGGACCTGGAGGATGACGGCGAAGGTGAGTCCGAGGACGGCGGCGGCGAGGGTCTGCAGCCAGGGTCGGGCGGGGATCAGGAGGTTGTCGGCGGGGTTGAGGTCGATGCCGAAGGCGATTCCGGCGCGCAGCACGACGCTGATCCCGCAGATGATGCCGACGATGATGTAGAAGACCTCGATGAGCCGGGCGGCCGAGGTGATGTAGAAGGCGGTGAGCCCGTCTTGGACGGCGGCGACGAGGGCGCTGCCGGGGAGCAGCGCGAAGAGTCCGCCGGTGATCACGGCTGAGGAGCGCACCTCGGCGTGCGCCAGGTCGAGCGCGATCCCGGCCGTGGCGGCGGGCATCGCGGCCACGACGTACTGGTAGAACTCGGGCAGTCCGCGCACCGCGAGCGCGGACGCCAGCCGGTTGCCGAGCAGCGCGGCCAGGCAGGCGCTCATGAACACCAGCCAGGACCCGCCGACGAGCACCGACGCGGCGCCGGCGAGTAGGGCCGTCACCCCGGCGACGGCCCAGTCCGGGTACGTCTGCCGCCGACGCCGGATCTCCAGCAGCCGCCGGTACGCCTCCTCGACGGACGTGCCGCCCTCCCCGATGTCCCGCACCAGGTCGTGCACCGCCGCCAGCCGCGTGTAGTCAGAGCCGCGCCGCCGCACTCCGCGTGACGCCGTCCACGCCGGTTCCGAGAGCGTCGCCTGGTAGGCGATCGTCAGCATCGTGAAGGTGACGTTCACGTCGCAGCGCACGAGCCCGTACCCGTGCACCACGGCCAGCATCCCCGCCTCGACGTCCTCCGCCGCCTCCCCGGACGCCAGCAGCAACTCCCCGAGCCGCAGCGCCAGGTCCAGCACGCTGCGCACCTTCGGCGCCTGCTGCCCGCTCCCGCTCGGCCGCCCCACCGCCTCCAACGACGTGTCGGGCGAGGCCTCGAGCATCCCCTCCGGCTGCTCGTCCGGCCGCTCCGAGGGATTCGTCCGCAGCAGGGTCCGCATCCGGTCCTGCCAAGCATGCTCCTGCTGCGCATCCCGCGAGCCCTGTTCCACCACGTCATCAGGGTAACGGCGGCCCCACACACCTCAGTTCAACGGATGTCCTCCAATGCGAAGGAGAACGGCGCGGGCAGCGGGATCGGTTCACCCAGCGCTCTGCGGGCGCAGGCAGCGTAGTCCGCCTTCTCCGGCTCGCTGAAAAGCACACTCTCCTTACGCTGCCGGTCGATCAGCAGGTACAGCGGGACACCCGCTCGCGCATAACCGCGCCGCTTCGCGTCGCGATCATTTGACGGGTTCGTCGAGGTGATCTCGACGACCATCGCGATGCCGTCGGCCGGCTGCCAGCCCTCGTCCGAATCGCGCTCCCAGTAGTCGAGCGCGACGACGGTCATATCGGGGATGAACCGTCCGAGCGGCGTGAGGACCCCCAGGTTGCCCGACACGGACCAGCCGCTCACGTTGAGCTGATGGCTCAGCCGGGCGAAGTAGCTCTCGTGCTCAAAGCTCGGCGCCGGCGTCACGACGACTTCCCCCTCGATGATCTCTGCCTTGGAGCCTGGAGGCAGATCGAGGGATTCAAGGAGCGCTTCCAGCTCCAGCGGCCCTAACTCGTCGGTCGTGCGTGGGCGTTCCATAACATCCTGCATAGCGGCCTCCTCCTTCCAGGGCAAGTCCAGCATGCTCGCCGACTGAAAGGAAGACGTCGTTGCTGAATCACTCTATAGGAGTACTATTCGGCGCCGTATTTGTATTACTAACGACGTCTCATGCACTCGTTCGGCTTAGCGGAAAATGCCGGTGTGGCCGAGGGAATAGCGGCCGGGCTGGGGGTATACGCAGAGGCCGTGCGGGCCGTCGCCGACGGGGATGCGGGCGATGAGGTGGCCGTCGGTGGTCGAGACGGCGTAGACCTCGGCGTCGTAGCGGCCGGTGAGCCACAGGACCTTGCCGTCGGCGGATACGCCGCCCATGTCAGGGCTCGCGTGGCCCGGGATCTTCCATTTCGCGACGAGTTTGCCGGTGGCGAAATCCAGCACGCTGATGGAGCCCTCGCCGCGGTTGGTGATGTAGAGGCTCTTCGAGTCGCGGCTCACGTAGAGGCCGTGGGCGCCGAGGCCGGTCGGGATGAAGCCGGTGGTCTTGAAGGTGTCGCCGTTGAGGGTCCAGACTCCGCTGGTCTCCATGTCGGCGACGTACCAGACGCGGCCGTCGGGGGAGATCTTGACGTCCTGCGGCATCGCGCCGTGCTCCAGGTCGAGTTCGCCGAGCAGCGTGTGCTTGGCGGTGTCGACCTTCAGCAGTTGGCCGCTGAACTCGCAGGAGGCGATGAAGTAGCTGCCGTCGGGCGAGAAGTCGGCGTGGTTCACGCCCTCGCAGGGCACGTGCAGCACGGTCTGGATGGCCATCGTGTGCGGGTCGCGGAAGACGATCTCGCGGTCCGCCTCGGCCATCACCACCGCCGACTTGCCGTCCGGGGTGAAGTAGAGGTTGTACGGGTCGTGCACGGAGACCGGGGTGCCGAACTGGCCGGTGGCCGGGTTGATCGGGGTGAGCGAGTTGCCCAGGTCGTTGTTCACCCACAGCGTCTTGAGGTCCCAGCTCGGCACGACGTGCTGCGGCTGCTCGCCGACGGGCACGGTGCGCACCACCTTGTACGTGGCCGGGTCGATGACCGAGACCGTGTTCGACTCCGTGTTGGGCACGTAGACGAAGCTCGGGAAGTTCTTCACCACCGAGGAGAGCTGGTTCGGCCGGTCCGCCGCGTACAGGTCCGTCGGGTCGTACTCCGGCATCCCGGGCAGCGCGGCCTGCCGCATCTGCACCGTCGTCGGCCTGCTTGCCGAGCGGCTGTGCGAGGGGGACGCGGAGGTGTCCGCAGCCTGCCGTCCCGAGGCGGCGATCTGCGAGTTCGGCCCGCTCTCGTCGTCGGAGCCCAGCGTGTTCGCGGCGGTCCAGATGAGGGCCACGGTCGCGGCGACGCCCGCACCGAGGACGATACGACGGCGGGTGGTGATCTTCACCGGGTTCTACCTCTGCGTCTGCGTGGTCGGGAACAGTTCTGACGCCGTGACGGCCCGCAGGCCGCGCCGCTCGAGGCCGGCCAGGATCGTCGGCAGCGCGGTCACGGTCTCGCTGTGCCCGAGGTGCAGGGAGACGACGTCGCCGCCGCGGACCTGGTCGAGCACGTTGTTCACGATCCGGCTGCTGCCGGGGTCGGTGTAGTCCAGCGGATCGAGGTCGTAGGACAGCAGCGTTCCGTAGCCCGCGCGCTTCGCCGCCGCCCGCACGACCGTGTTCGCGTGCTGCGCCTGCGACTGCCGGAACCAGCGGCCGCGCGAGCCCGTCAGCTGTTCGAGCCGTTGCGCGCACCGCTCGATCTCGTCGTACGCCTGGGACTCGGACATCGCGTCGATGTCGAGGTGGTTCTCGGTGTGGTTGCCGAGTTCGTGGCCGCCCTTGAGCACGCGTTCGGCCATCTGGGGGTAGCGCGCGAGCCAGCGGCCCACGGCGAGCACGGTCAGCCGCGCGTCCGCCTTCTCCGCCTCGCTGAGCAGTGCCTCGGCGAGCTCGGGGGTGCCGTCGCCGTGGAAGGTGAGTGCGACGGCGTCGGTCACGGCGGGGGCCTGCGAGACCTCGGGCTGGGTGAGGGCGACTGGGGTGGCGCCGACCACGGTGGGGGTCGGGGATGTGGACGCGGCCGCGGACGTGCGCGGGGCTGCGGCCGAGGTGCGCGCCGTGCCGCTGGATCCGCTCGCCGCACCGGATCCGCCGCAGCCGCCGACGGCGAGCAGCGGCAGCGGGGCGAGCGCGCGCAGCATGGATCGCCGCGACCAGGGGCTCGAGCGGGGCACGTCGGGCGCGGTCACGCTGTGACCCTATGTGACAGATAGTCATTTCGCGGTCGTCGCCGCTCGGATGAGTGAAACCGCCACTCGTCCGGAGTAGTCGGGAAACGGTCCACGCAGCCTCGATTGGCCCGCGCGTACGCGTGGCGTCGCGTCGAACACGCTGGCAGGATCTGCTGGCATGGGGACTCCGACGTTCGCCGATCTCGCCGCCGCCCGGACCGTGCTCGCCGACCTGCTTCCGCCGACACCGTCCTGGCACTATCCGGTCCTGGACGCGGCCGTCGGCGCGCAGGTGTGGGTCAAGCACGAGAACGCGCAGCCGGTCGGGGCGTTCAAGGTACGTGGCGGGCTCACGCTTCTGGCCTCATTTGATGACAAGCAGCGGGCGAACGGCGTGGTCGCCGCGTCGACGGGCAACCACGCGCAGTCCGTCGCGTACGCCGCCGCCCACTTCGGAGCGCCGTGCACGATCGTGATGCCGGAGAACGCGAATCCCGCCAAGGCCGCCTCCGTCCGTGCGCTCGGGGCGAACCTCGTGCTCGAGGGCGAGCGGTTCGACGACTGCCGCGTCATCGCCGACCGGATCGCGCGGGAGACCGGCGCGTATTACGTGGATTCGGGCGACGAACCGGCCCTGATCGCGGGGGTCGGGACGGCCACCATCGAACTGCTCGAACGCGCCCCCGATCTCACCGCGCTCTTCGTCCCGGTCGGCTCCGGCACCGGCGCGGCAGGGGCCTGTCTCGCGGCGGCCGAACTCGCGCCGAACTGCCGCGTGATCGGCGTGCAGTCCGCGCAGGCCCCGTCGGCGCACGACTCGTGGCGCGGCGGCGAGCTCGTCGATCGGCCGAATCTTACGGTTATCGAGGGCGTCTCCACGGCGAAGCCCTTCGCGCTGCCGCAGCGCATCATGCGTGAGCTGCTGCACGACTTCCTGCTCGTGGACGACGCCGACGTCCGCGCCGCGCAACGACTCATGCTGACCTCCGCGCACACGATGGCCGAGGGCGCGGGAGCCGTCGCTCTGGCCGGGCTCTGGTCCGTCCGCGACCACTACGCGGGTGCGCGGGTCGGCGTGATCTGCAGCGGCGGGAACGCCAGCGAAGCCGAGCTTGCCGACGTGCTGAACAGCTGAGCTACCGGGCCGGGTGCGACTTCCACAGCTCCGGCACGGTCACGCCGACCTCGCCGAGCAGCCGCCGGACCAGCGGAAGCGAGATGCCGACGACGTTCGACGGGTCGCCCACGATCGACTCGACGAACCAGCCGCCGAGCCCGTCCAGGGTGAACGCCCCGGCCACGTGCAGCGGCTCGCCGCTGGCCAGGTACGCCTCGATCTCCTCGTCGGAGACCTCGACGAACCGGACCATCGTCGGATTCACGTCCAGCGCGACCTTCCAGTCGTCCGGATCGGCGCCGCCGCGGGTGTCCACGACGCAGTGGCCGGTGACGAGGATGCCGTCCTTGCCGCGCATCTCCTGCCAGCGGGCGCGCGCCTCGTCGACGTCGCCCGGCTTGCCCAGCGCCTTGCCGCCGAAGTCCAGCACCGAGTCGCAGCCCATCACGATCGCGTCCGCGCCGACCTTGGCCGCGACGGTCTGCGCCTTCGCGATCGCGAGCTGCAGCGCCAGCTCGGCGGGACTCGCCGCGTCGAACGCGTCCTCGTCCACGCCGCTGACGATCTGCTCCGGTTCCAGACCGGCCGCCCGCAGCGTGGCCAGGCGGGCCGGGGACTGGGACGCGAGGACGAAGCGCACGTTACTCCTTAGATGTGAGATGGCGTCAGCGCGGCAGCGCCGAGGCCCGCCAACCTGCGCGCGCGCCGAAATCGACCCGCGCCGAGCGCACGTAGCGCGCCCGGTCCGTCCAGCCGGAGGCCGCCGCCGGGGCCGCGCCCGGCTCGCCGCCGCCCGCCGCGGCCCGCGCCGCGAGCACCGTCACCAGCGCGGCGAGTTCCTCGGCCGAGGGCTCGCCGCGCACGATCCGCACCGCGTTGTCGTTGTCGGTCACAGCGGGATGTTCCCGTGCTTCTTGGGCGGCAGGGTGGCGCGCTTGGTGCGCAGGGTGCGCAGCGCCCGGGCGACGAACGCGCGGGTCTGCGAGGGCTCGATCACCGAGTCCACGTATCCGCGCTCGGCCGCCACGTACGGGTTGAACAGCGTGTCCTCGTACTCGGCGATCAGCTCGGCGCGCTTGGCCTCGACGTCCTCGGCCTCCGCGATCTCCTTGCGGCGCAGGATGTTCACCGCGCCCTGCGCGCCCATCACCGCGATCTGCGCCGTCGGCCAGGCCACGTTGATGTCCGCGCCGAGGTGCTTGGAGCCCATGACGTCGTACGCGCCGCCGAAGGCCTTGCGGGTGATCACCGTGACCAGCGGCACGGTCGCCTCGGCGTACGCGTAGAGCAGCTTCGCGCCGCGCCGGATGATGCCGTTCCACTCCTGGTCGGTGCCCGGCAGGAAGCCCGGCACGTCCACGAAGGTGAGCACCGGGACGTTGTACGCGTCGCAGGTCCGGATGAACCGCGCCGCCTTCTCCGAGGCGTCGATGTCCAGGCAGCCGGCGTACTGCATCGGCTGGTTCGCCACCACGCCGACGCTGCGCCCCTCGACCCGGCCGAAGCCGACGATGATGTTCGGCGCGAACAGCGGCTGCACCTCGAGGAAGTCGCCCTCGTCCAGCACGTGCTCGATCACCGTGTGCATGTCGTACGGCTGGTTCGCGGAGTCCGGGATGAGCGTGTCGAGCTCGGCGTCCGCCGCCAGGTCGTCCTCGGCCTCGAAGACCGGCGGGTCCTCCAGGTTGTTCTGCGGCAGGTAGGACAGCAGCGCCCGGACGTACTCGATGGCGTCCTTCTCGTCGGACGCCTGGTAGTGCGCGTTGCCCGACTTGGTGTTGTGCGTGTGCGCGCCGCCGAGCTCCTCGAAGCCCACGTCCTCGCCGGTGACGGTCTTGATCACGTCCGGGCCGGTGATGAACATGTGCGAGGTCTGGTCGACCATCACGATGAAGTCGGTCAGCGCGGGGGAGTACACCGCGCCGCCCGCCGCCGGTCCCACGATCAGCGAGATCTGCGGGATCACGCCCGAGGCGTGCACGTTGCGCTTGAAGATGTCGGCGAAGGCGCCGAGCGCGACCACGCCCTCCTGGATCCGCGCGCCGCCGCCGTCGTTGATGCCGACCAGCGGGCAGCCGATCTTCATCGCGAGGTCCATGACCTTGCAGATCTTCTCGCCGTTGACCTCGCCGAGCGAGCCGCCGAAGATCGTGAAGTCCTGCGAGTAGACGCAGACCGGGCGCCCGTCCACCGTGCCGTGGCCGGTGACCACGCCGTCGGTGTACGGCCGGTTGTTCTCGATCCCGAAGTTCGTGCTGCGGTGCCGGGCGAACTCGTCGAGCTCCTGGAAGGACCCCTCGTCGAGCAGCAGGTCGATCCGCTCGCGCGCGGTCAGCTTGCCGTTGGCGTGCTGCTTCTCCACGGCCCGCGCGGACCCGGCGTGCACCGCCTCGTCGATCCGGGCGCGCAGCCCGGCGAGCTTGCCCGCGGTCGTGTGGATGTCGGTCGTGTCGGTCATAGCGGCTTCTTCTGCTCCCGGTGGTGTCCATCGGAGGAACTCCTGACGGCGTCCCGAGCCAATGTAGCCGACGGGCTTAGGCTCGTCGCATGGTGTCTGCCTACAACGACCTCGACCGTCCGCCGTTGGATGAGCGCAGTGTGCAGCGGGCGTTGATGACGCCCGGCGGGTTCGTCTCCGCGATCCGCGTGCTGCCGAGCGTGGAGTCCACCAACACCGCGATGATCGGCGCCGCCGCGGACGGCGCGCCGCACGCCTCGGTGCTCGTCGCCGAGGAGCAGAGCGCGGGAAAGGGAAGACTCGGGCGTACCTGGACGGCTCCGGCGCGTTCAGGTCTTTTCGTCTCGATCCTGGTCCGGCCCGAGTCGCCGGCCGCCACCTGGACCTGGCTGCCGCTGCTGGCCGGGCTCGCCGCGCGGGAGGGCGTCGCCCGCGCCTCCCGGCTGGAGATCGGGCTCAAGTGGCCCAACGACCTCGTCGTCGCGGAGGGCGAACTGGCTGATCGCAAGCTCGGCGGGATCCTGTGCGAGACGGTTCCCGACGCGTCCGGCGTGGTGGTGGGGATCGGTATCAACGTCACGTTGCGCGAGGACGAACTTCCCGTGCCGACCGCGTGCTCGCTGGCGCTGGCCGGGGCCGAGTCCACGGACCGTGACACACTGCTGCGCGCGCTGCTGCGCTCCTTCGGCGACTGGTATTCCCGCTGGTCGCAGGCCGGTGGCGACGCCGAGGCCGCGGGCTTGCGCGACGCCTACGCCGAGGCCTGCGTCACGATCGGCCGCGACGTGCGCGCTGAGCTGCCCGGGGAACGGACGGTGACCGGGCGCGCGACCGGCGTGGACCGGGACGGCGCGCTCCTGGTCACCACCGCTGACCAGCGGGAAACCCCGATCGGTGCGGGGGACGTGGTTCATCTTCGCCCGTCGACGGGTAACTGAGCATCAGAAGCCTTGGGCGGCCGTGGATTTCTGTCGGTGTGGCATGCCAGGATGGGGCCCACACGGAGCCGAACAGCCGTGGTCACCTAAGGTCACCCTCGACGCGAGGGGGGAGAGGAACAGCACACGATGGGGTACCCGACCCGACTTCTGAGCGAGGGCGAGCGCATCGACCTCGAACTGCGCCCGCACTGGAAAGCCCTGGTCCTGCCGGTCATCGTGCTCCTGGTGACCTGCGGCGCCGCCGGCTTCCTGCTGACCGTCTCGCCGAGCCCGAGCAAGACGAGCGGTGAGATCAGCTGGATAGCGATCGGCGTGGTGGCGCTGGGCGTGATCCTCTACTTCACCGTGCGTCCCTGGATGCACTGGCTCTTCAGCAACTACGTCATCACCAACCGGCGGCTGATCATACGGCTCGGGTTCGTGCACCGCGTGGGCCGCGACCTGCCGCTGGAGAAGATCAACGACGTCTCGTTCCGGCACGACTCGATCCTGGACCGGATGCTCGGCTGCGGCACCCTCGTGGTCGAGTCCGCCGGCGAGCACGGACAGGTGCTGCTGAACGACATCCCGCGGGTCGAGGAGACCCAGCGCGAGATAAGCACGCTGATCTCGGGCGACCCCGCGGCGGCGCACGGCTGACGCAGCGCTCCGGGGCCCTCGCGGCACCGGGGAAGGGAACCGAGAAGGCAGGCGAGTACCTAGCGCGTCCGGTGGCGGCCGGACGCGGAAGGCAGGGGCGGGTGAATCGGTCTGGCCGCGGCGACCTCGAAGGCGGGGCCCGGGGGAGCCACGCCGCGCCCGGTCCCGTGCCCGCGCCGGGCCAGGTTCCGGGATCCATGCCCGGCCCTGGTCCGGTTCCCGGTTCCGGCCTCGGCCCGGTTCGCATGCCGACGTTCGGTCCGAGCCCGGGGCAGGTTCCCGGGCTCGGACCCGTGCCCGCTCCGATTCCGGGGACGGGGCAGGGGCAGGGTCAGGGGCAGGGGCAGGGGCAGATACCCGGTTATGGTCCGGTGCCAGGCCCGGTTCCCGGCCCGGTCGCCGGTTCCATGCCCGGCTTCGGCCCGGTTCCCGATTTCGGTCCGATTCCCGGCTTCATGTCCGGTCCGGGGCAGGTTCCCGGCCCCGATCCCGGTACGCCGGGTCCGGTGCCCGGTTCGGTCCCCGCGCCCGCCGATCCCGGCCCGACGTCCTGGCGACGCGCCTCCGGGCATCTGTCCGGCGGTGCGCATGCCGCACCTTCGGCGCCGGGTGCGGTGGAGCCGTATCCGGTCGCGTACGCCAACTCTGCCGCGAACCTCGCCGTGCGGCTGCGGGCGCTGGCCAAGTTCACCAAGCTGATCGCCGACGCGAGTTCTACGCTCGACGTGGCTGAGGCGGCCGCGGCGGAGGCGTACCGCCAGCTCGACGCCGCGGCCGTGTCCATCTCCATGTGGGAGCGGGACACCGGGCTGCTCCGGGTGCTGGTCAACCACGGCGGCCAGCTCGGCGCCGAGCTCTCCGACCAGCCCAAGGACGAGACGTACCCGGTCACCGACTTCCCGACCGTGCTGCTGAGCGAGGACGACCTCGGGCCGTGGATCCAGACGGCCGACGCGGGCACCGGCGACCCGAAGCGGGTGGACCTGATGCGCAGCCGCGGGCTGCGCTGCGCGCTGATCGCGCCGATTGTGTTCGGCGGCCGCGCCTGGGGCGAGCTCTACGCCGCCCGCTCCATCCACCAGCCGGACTACAGCGAATCCGACCTCGACTACGCCGAGGCGCTGTCCACGCAGGTCGCCGCCGGTCTGGCCCGGGCCAGCCAGATGGAGCACATCGAACGGCTCGCGCTGACCGACCAGCTCACCGGCCTCGCCAACCGGCGCGCCTTCGACGCCCGGCTGGACGCCGCGATGGACCGGCACAACACCGACGGGACCGTCGTCTCGCTCGTGCTCTGCGACGGCAACGGCCTCAAGCGGATCAACGACACGCACGGCCACGACCACGGCGACGCGCTGCTGGTCGAGCTCGGCGCGTGCGTCTCGGCGGCCGCATCCCGGCTGCCCCGAGCGCTCGCCGCGCGGCTCGGCGGTGACGAATTCTGCCTGCTGATCGAGGGATTCACCGCGGACGACGCCGTGGCCGCGGCCGAGGACCTGTGCCTGCGCGCGCTGACCGTGCGCGGCGGCGAGGGCATGTCCTGCGGCGTCGCCTCGACCGGCGACCCGATAGGCCGGGTGGCCACGCGGGACGGCCTGTTCCGGCTCGCCGACGCCGCGCAGTACCGGGCCAAGCGCTCGCGGTCGCTCTCCCCGGTCGTGGCCGGTCGCGGCCAGCCGCCGGATCCGGCGCTTCCGGTGCAGCAGCGCGGCGTGCCGATCGCCGCGGGCCGCGGACGCGCCTCGGCGCCGATCGAGGCACTGCTCGGCCAGGCGCTCGCCGGGCTCGACAAGCTGCCGCCCGGCGCGCAGCGGGCCGACCGCGTCGAGGTGATCGTGGATCAGGTCGCGCGCGGTCTGGACGCCGCGTCCTGGTACATATACCGCCGCGCCACGCAGCAGGGCCCGCTGTTCCAGGAGCGCTCGGCCGTCTACCGCGCGGCCTCCGAGTCGGGCTCGTACACGATCCCGGGCGCCGTCCCGGAGCCGCCGCCGCGGCCGGTCGAGACCTCGCCCACCTCGCCGCCGCAGTGGATCGAGCCGATCCCGCGGGTGGCCGAGCAGTTGCGCGGGTTCGGCGCGGTCACCCCGGCGGTGGGCCAGGATTCGAACTGGAATCCCGGTGACCTGGGGATATCCCCGGAGTTCCTGGCGGCGGCGGGTTACACCTCCGCATTGTCGGCTGGCGCGACGGCCTCCGACGGCTCGCAGTGGCTCGTGGCCGTGCTGCTCGACGAGATCTCGCTCTGGGCGCTGCCCGCGCTGCCGCTGCTGCGCGTGCTGCTCGCCACCTCGGTCACGACCTGAGCCCGTGCGCTAGGGCAGCTGCTTCGCCGAGTCGCAGATCTCTTCGACGAGATTCCCGAGCAGCCGTCCATCCGCCATCGTGAACGTGACCGACTCGTCACCCAGCCTGCTCGCCTTCACCCGCTCGAGTAGCTCGGTGTACGCGGGGAAGAGTCCGACGACGTAGTCGATGCACGCCGTCTTCGAGATGATCTCGCCGGTCGCGATCGTCCTGTGCAGCCGCCCCGGCCCGGTGCCGCACCAGACCGCGAAGACAGGCGAGAACTCCTCACCCGGGTCACGCTCGCTGACCGCGCGGTGTGCCTGCAGCGCGATCATCCGCCAGTAGCCTTCGAGGTTCCCGCGGTTCCAGGCCTTGAAAACGCCCGCGTCCGGCGCCGCGTCCAGCGACTTCGCCTCGGGTCCGCGCACGGTGATCCCGCACTGGGCGAGGTTGGCCCACGTCACGAGCTCCTGCCCGGTCAGGCCGCGGTTGAAGTCCCCGTCGACCACGTGGCCGTGCCCGGCGGCGTCCTCCGGCGGCAGCTTCCCGACGTACTCGCGGGCGATGTAGTGCGCGTCGGTGTGCGGCTGGGAACCGGTCTCCAGGGTCTTGTGCATCTGGTCGAGGGCGGTCAGTTCCTCCTCGGTCAGCGCCCGGGTCGTGAGCGTCAGCAGGTCGAGGTCGCTCTGCCCGTGGCGGTAGTCGCCCAGCGAGGCGGAGCCGGTCAGATAGACCCCGTGCACGGCCTCGGCCGGGAGGACGCGGTCGAGGGCGGCCAGGTACACGTCAAGATCGGACTGGTACGGCGTGCTCGGTTTCGAATCCATAACGATGGATCTAACCACTCCGCCTCGTTCTGCGCGTGCCCCTCGAACACCAGACGAACGCCAAGCGGCCGCCATGGAGAGACGCGGCCGGCTCGACCAGTCTGGGTGCGGGGGATCAGAGCCCGATTCCACGACCGAAGGGAAGGAAGTAGATGAAGCTCAAGCACGCGCTAGCGGTCACGCTCGGCGGTGCGGCGCTGGTGACCGGCATCAGCGTCGGCACCGCCTCGGCGGCCGGCCCCGGCTACTTCGACAGCGTGAGCAATCACGGCTGCAGTGCCAACCGCTACCTGGTGAACAGCACCAACCAGTACACGTACTACACGATCACCGGGAACGGCAGCTCGATCATCGAGTGCACCTTCTGGATGATCCAGAACGGCAGCCGGGAGGACGAGCCGCCCGGCTTCAACCTCTACGACGGCCCCGGCTTCACCGACCAGATCTGCGCGTACGCGTACAACATCGACATCGACCGCGGCTACGGCACGGTCTGCGACACCCCGTACTAAACCCGCGGCCGCCGCAGCACCCGCCCGCCCCCGGTCCAATCGGCCGGGGGCGGGCGGGCGTGTACGGGAACGTACGGGGTTCTGGATGCCAGCTCCCCGGCCCGCCTAGCTTCGACGGTGTCGGGGAAGTTCCAGTCGAGCGGGGGGAATCAGGCTATGCATTTCGGTCAGCTCTTGCGCGGGCACCGGTTGACGGCCGGTTGGACGCAGGAGGAGCTCGCGGAGCGCTCGGGGGTCTCCGCGCACGCGATCAGCGTCCTCGAATCCGGCCGCCGCCGGCCGCGCCTGTCCTCGCTGGCCGCGCTGGCGGCCGGACTCGAACTCGGCCAGGCCGAGCGGGACCGCCTCATCGGCGCGGCGAACGCAGCCGCTCCCCACGCCGCATCCGCCGCCCCGCCCGTCATCGTCGTCGTAGTGCTGCTCGCGGCTAGCGTCGCGTCGGAAGCTTCGCCTCGAACGCCCGCGCGATGACCGCGTAGCCCGCGTCGGTCGACTTCAGCGGGCAGAAATGCGCTGCGCTGTATTGGTTGAGGCTGACACGATTGCCGGCATGACAGGTGATCGGAAAGCAGCCGGGGACAGCCTGCGCGGCCTGGCGCTCGGGGATGGGTTCGGCGTGCGTTGGTTCCATCAGGGTGACGGCCAACGGGCAATCGACATGATCCGCGAGCGGCGTACACCGACCGAGGCACCGTTCTCCTACACGGACGACACCGCCATGGCGATTCCGATCCTGCGGGTGCTCTTCACCACCGGGCAGATCAGCGAGCAGCACCTGGCGGAGATGTTTGGTGCGACGTATGAGGCCGACCCCTACCGAGGCTATGGCTACGGTATGACCCAGCTGTTGCCCAAGTTGAGCTCGGACTCCGGCAACTGGGCGACCCATGCAAGATCACTGTTTGGCGGGGAAGGCAGCCTGGGGAACGGCGCGGCCATGCGCGTTGCTCCACTCGGCGCTTGGTTCCACCGGGATCTGGATCGCGTCGTAGACCAGGCGACCCGATCGGCTCACATCACTCACCTGCATCCGGAAGGCATAGCCGGAGCGATCGGTGTCGCACTCGCCGCAGCGCTCTCGGCGGCCGGCCGGTCCGCGCCACCGATCGCGGGCGCTGACATGTTGCGACGCGTTGCGGAGCTCACTCCATCAGGGCTGATTCGGGAGGGGATTCTGCAAGCGAGCGAGTTGGGCTTGGACACCCCGCCGTGGAGAGTTGCTGATCTGCTCGGCAATGGGCAGCGAATCCGTGCGTCCGACACCGTGCCTTTCGCACTCTGGTGTGCGGCCCGACACCCCGACAGCGTGGAAGACGCGCTCTGGGCGACGGCCGAAGGCCTTGGCGACGTTGACACCACGTGCGCGATCGTCGGCGGCATCGTCGGTGCGCGGGTCGGCATCCGCGCTGCGCCGTCCGCATGGCTTGAGCTCCGCGAGCCGCTGCCTACCTGGGCCGAAGACTTGTGACTTGGCGAGGTCCAAGCCTCGGTTGTCGGCTGCCCTCTATGTGGGCAAGGCGGGGCTTGCGCCCCGCCCCCCACATCACTGCTGCTAGCGTCGCGTCGGAAGCTTCGCCTCGAACGCCCGCGCGATGACCGCGTAGCCCGCGTTGTTGGCGTGGATGTTGGGCCCGACCGGAGCCGGAGCGCACATCCAAGTCCACTCACAGATATTCGCGACGTTCACCGGCACGGTCACGCCGCCGAGCGAGGTCGTGTCCGTGAAGTCGTCGGTCTTGAAGGCACTCGACACGTCCGCGACCGGCACGCCGAAGAGTGCGTAGTCCGCGCCGAGGACGCCGTTGTACGTCGTGGAAAGCGCGGCGGACTCTTCGGCGAGCGTCTGGCCGCTGCTGCCGGTCAGCCATTCGGCGAGGAACGGGTCGTAGAGGTTCATGCCGACGAAGCTGACGTGCCGGCCCGCGGCGGCCTTGAGCTTCGCGAGGATTTGCGGCAGCTGCGTTCCCGCCGTGGCCACTCCCTCGGCGACGCACGTGGTGTCGATGGAGCCGCTGCTGGTCAGGCACTGGTCCACGTTGTTGGCGCCGATGTCCAGGGTGACCAGGATCCGCGCGTGCGGGTGCGCCTTCAGGAACGCGACCGCGGCGTCCTCCTGCACGCTGTACGACTGGCCGCTGCCCGCCAGTTCCGGGCAGCCGCCGTCCAGCATCGTGCCGGTCGTCTCGCCCGGGCAGGAGAGGTTCACGTAGTGCAGGTTCCGGTTGCCGTGCGCGCGCAGGTCGGCGGCGATGTCGTCGGCGTATCCGTGGCCTGACTTGACGCCGTTCCCGCTGGCGTCCGGCTGGTAGCCCCAGGCCAGCGAGTCGCCGAGGGCCAGGTAGTAGTCGTATTCGCCGCCCGGCCGGCCGCCCCCGCGGTGGGACGGGCTCTGCACGGTCGCGGCCTCGGCGGCGGTGGTGCCGGTGGCTATGCAGCACACGGCGACCGCTCCGGCGATCATCATTGATCGCAAGGTTCGACGATTCATGGCCGGAATGCTACTGGCGGGTATCCTCGCGGGGAAGGGCTCGGAAAGCCGCGGTGAACGGGCGGAAGCCTACAAATGCGGACAGGCTTCGCATGAAGCCCCGACTATTCGGCCTCGAACTGGACCGTCAGTTCCCTGAGGAGGTCGGCGAGCGCCGCGAGCCGGGCCTCCGGCAGCGCGGCGAGCAGGTCGCGCTCGTTCTTGAGCAGCCCGACCATCGCCGCGTCGGCCAGTTCGCGACCCGAGTCGGTCAGCCGCACCAGCACGCCGCGCCGGTCGCTCGGATCCGGGCCGCGCACGACCAGGCCCTTCGCCGCGAGCCGGTCGATCCGGTTCGTCATCGTGCCCGAGGTGACGAGGGTCTGGGTGAGCAGTTGGCCGGGGGAGAGCTGGTACGGGGTGCCCGCGCGGCGCAGCGCCGAGAGCACGTCGAACTCCCAGGTCTCGAGCCCGCGCTCGGCGAAGGCCGTGCGCCGCGCCCGGTCCAGGTGCCGGGCGAGCCGGGTGACCCGGCTGAGCACCTCGAGCGGGCTCACGTCCAGGTCGGGCCGCTCCCGCCGCCACGCCGAGACGAGCCGGTCCACCTCGTCCAGGGTGCCGGGCTCGGCGGCGGCACGCGACTCCTCGCTCATACTCTGATTCTATCAAGAAACTCGATGCCGAGTATCTTGATGTCGAGTCTGCTCGGGCCGCTGCGGGCCCGCCGTCACCCCTCGGCGCCGCTGGCCGCGTCCGACGCGCCGCCGCTCTCGGCCGCCCGCACCCGCGCCCGGGCCCGCGCCGCCCGGAAGCCGCGCCGGGTCATCAGCCGCGGCTCGTGCTCAAGACCGGACAGCCCGTTCCACGCCAGGTTCACCATGTGCGCGGCCACCTCGTCCTTGCTCGGGCTCTGCGCGTCCAGCCACCACTGCCCGGTCAGCGCGACCATGCCGACCAGCATCTGCGAGTACATCGCCCCGAACGACGGGTCGTAGCCGCGGCGCCGGAACTCCTTCGCCAGGATCCCCTCGACCTGCGTGGCGATGTCGCTGATCAGCGAGGCGAAGTTGCCGGTGGACGCGGCCACCGGCGAGTCGCGTACCAGGATCCGGAAGCCGTCGCTGTAGTGCTCCACGTAGTCCAGCAGGGCGAACGCGGCCTGCTCCAGCAGTTCGCGCGGATGCCCGCCGGTCAGCGCCGAGGTCACCAGGTCCAGCAGCGTGCGCATCTCCCGGTCCACGACGACCGCGTAGAGCCCCTCCTTGCCCCCGAAGTGCTCGTAGACCACCGGCTTCGACACGCCCGCCTTCGCCGCGATCTCCTCCACGCTGGTCGCGTCGAAGCCGCGTTCCGCGAAGAGCGAACGGCCGATCTCCAGCAGTTGCTCTCGGCGCTCCTTCCCGGTCATCCGAGTGCGTGGCGGGCTGTTCGGTACGGAGGTCACCGACTCATTATGGCCGCCCACCGCCGCCCCCGGCCCGGGTTTCCAGCCGCGTCGGCCGCCCCCGCCCGCCCGCTGCCGCCCGCCGACCCGTGCCTCACCCGACTTCACCGTGCGCACCCCCGTGCTTCCGATCTCGAACCGTCGCTCAACCGTCCGCGCCCATTCTCGCCTCTCCGGACTCGGCCGCCTTGCGCAGCGGCTCCGCCAACTCGGCGGGCTCGACCCGCTCCACCCGGACCCGCTCGCAGCCGACCCAGCTCGCGGCCTCGCGCAACGCCGCCGCCATCGGCTCCACCGCGCGGCGCGTGTGCAGCGAGACCTGACGCGCGATCAGCACGTCGCCCGCCTTCGTCGTCTCCCGCGCCGGATCCGCGCGGCCGAGCAGTTCGCCGCCGTGCAGCAGCGGCATCGCGTAGTACCCGTGCACCCGCTTCGCCTTCGGCACGTACGCCTCGAGCCGGTGCGTGAGACCGAACATCCGCTCCGTGCGCGCCCGCTCCCAGATCAGCGAGTCGAACGGGGACAGCAGCGTGGTGCGATGCCGGCCGCGCCCGCCGGACTCCAGGAACTCCAGCGCCTCCGGCGAGGCCCACGCGGGCTGGCCCCAGCCGTCCACCTCCACCGGGACCAGCCCGGCCTCCTCGGCCACGTCCGCGAACCCCGCGACGTTCTTCAGCCGGTAGTAGTCGTTCAGATCGGCCTTCGTCCCGACGCCCAGCGCCCGGCCTGCCCGCGCCAGCAGTTCGACGTGGCACTCCCGGTCGGCCAGGTCGTCGTGCAGGGTCGCCTCGGGCAGCGCGCGCTCCGGCAGGTCGTACACCCGCCGCCAGCCACGGCGCTCCACGCACACCACGTCGCCGCAGGCCAGCAGGTACTCCACGGCCTGCTTCACGTCCGACCACTCCCACCACCCCGGGGTCTTGCGCGCGCCGCCGAGCTCGGTCGTGGTGACCGGTCCGTCCGCGGTCAGCCGGTCCAACACGGCGCGTACCGAAACATGACCGGGAGTCATCCCCCACATATCGTTACGGTTTCGATATGATCGCCGACGGAAGGCGAAGAGTGGCCAGTCCTCCACAGGGAGTACGCAGGCCGCGTGGGCCCAGTACTCGACGGCGCGTGCCGCCCCCGGACCCTTCGGCTCCCAGAAGGCCCGGTGCACGGCCGGCCGACCCACCGCGCCGAGCCGCGCGAACGGCACCAGTTCCTGGGAACGTGCCAGGACGGAGATGGTGTCCAGCTGGATCGCGCCGAGCCGGCGCAGCAGGCCGGGCACGGTCCGACCGGGCAGCGCGCCGAGCAGACCCTGGGCGCGCAGCGCCGCGCGCCGGGCCTCGGCGGCCGAGAGTGTGGTTCCCATGAGCGCGACGATAACGAGGACGTCCGACAATTCTGGCAGACTGTTAAGATTCCGGGCCTCGCGGTGGTGGCTTGCCACCCGCCCTTGGCTCGTATAATCAAGAGGTAAGCGAGAAGTTCGTAACACCGAGGTGTCCTGAAGGGGCGCCTCCCTCCGCGACTGACTGCCCCAACGCCGTGGCTGTGCGTCGAGGAACGCATGCAAGGCCACAGCCGCTCGATGCCGAGCGACCGAAGCAGGTTCAGGACGCGTCGAAGGAATCGAGTGAGCGAGCCCCACATGAGCAATGTCGTTGAACACGCCCCTGCCCCCGTGTCCCCGGCCAACATCCCGCCGCGCATCCTCGTCATCGGCGGCGGCTACGTCGGGTTGTACACCGCGCAGCGGATCCTGAAGAACCTCAAGCGCGGCGAGGCGGTCGTGACCGTCGTCGACCCCCGCTCCTACATGACCTACCAGCCCTTCCTGCCGGAGGCCGCGGCCGGCTCCATCGCGCCGCGCAACATCGTCGCCCCGCTGCGCCGCGTCATCAAGGGCCCGAACGCCGAGGTCGTCACCGGCAAGGTCGTCGAGGTGGACCACGCCCGGCGCACCGCGCGCATCGAGCCGAACGCGGGCGAGGCCTACGACCTCGGCTTCGACCAGCTCGTCGTCGCGGTCGGCTCCGTGCCGCGCACCCTGCCGATCCCGGGCCTGGCCGAGAACGGCATCGGCTTCAAGCAGGTCGAGGAGGCCATCAGCCTCCGCAACCACATCATCGGCCAGATCGACCTCGCCGACTCCATCAAGGACGAGGCGCTGCGTCGCAAGGCGCTGACGTTCGTGTTCGTCGGCGGCGGCTTCGCCGGCGTCGAGGCCATCGCCGAGATGGAGGACATGGCCCGCGACGTCTGCAAGTGGTACAGCAACGTCGAGCCCGAGGACCTGCGCTTCCTGCTCGTCGAGGCGGCCGACCGGATCCTGCCCGAGGTCGGCCCCGAGCTCGGCGTGTGGACGGCCGAGGAGCTGCGCAAGCGCGGCATCCAGGTCAAGATGAAGACCTTCCTGAACTCCTGCGTGGACAAGCACGTGGTGCTCTCCGACGGCACCGAACTCGACGCCTCCACCATCGTGTGGACCGCGGGCGTCAAGCCGAACCCGGTCGTCGAGAGCCTCGGCATCCCGCTCGGTCCGAAGGGCCACGTCGACACCCAGGCGAACCTGCGCGTCGTCGGCACCGACTACGTCTGGGCCGCGGGCGACTGCGCCCAGGTGCCGGACCTGTCCAAGGGCGCGGGCAACTGGTGCTCCCCGTCCGCGCAGCACGCCGTGCGCCAGGCCAAGGTCCTCGCCGAGAACATCGTCGCGGCCCTGCGCGGCAAGAGCGTCAACGACTACGTGCACAAGCACGTCGGTTCGGTCGCCGGCCTCGGCATCGGCAAGGGCGTCGCCAACGTCTACGGCACCAAGCTGCGCGGCTGGCCCGCGTGGTTCATGCACCGCGCGTACCACGTCAGCCGGGTCCCCACCTTCAACCGCAAGGTCCGGGTCTGCATGGACTGGATCCTCGCCGGCTTCTTCCGCCGCGAGGCCGTCTCGCTGACCGCCTTCGAGAGCCCCCGCGGCGAGTTCAGCGAGGTCGCGGTCCCGGCCCCGGCCCCCGCGATCGAGGCCCCCAAGGCCGACGCGCCCAAGGAGAAGGTCGCGGCCTGACGCGGTATCTTCACAGTTCGTCCCGCGGCCCCCGGAATCTCCGATTCCGGGGGCCGCGGGTATTTCTCCACCGGCCGGCAACCGCCCCTGACCCCGCCGCGTATTCAGGTACGTGCCCCGCCTGATCCGCCGCGCCACAATCCTGCTCCGCCGCCTGCTGCGCTTCTGCCACCTCCACACCAGGACCGGCCGGCGCCGCGGCTACCAACTCCTCTGCCTCGCGACGATCCTGCTCTTCGTCCCCATCATCTTCGTGCGCGCGCAGGGCGACCCGTACATGTACGCGGCGGACCAGGTCCCGGTCGAACCCGTCGGCATCGTCTTCGGCGCGGGCCTCGAAGGCGACCAGCCCGGCGGCTACCTCCAAGGCCGCCTGGACCTCGCGCTCAAGCTGTGGCACGCGGGCAAGTTCAAGACCTTCCTCGTCACCGGCGACGACGCCTCCCTCACCTACGACGAGCCGCGCGCCATGCACGACTACCTCGTCGCACGCGGCGTCCCCGACAACGCGATCGTCCTCGACAACGCGGGCTTCGACACATGGGACAGCTGCGCCCGAGCGAAGCACGTTTTCGGCGTCAGCAAGGCGATCCTCGTCAGCCAGACCTCCCACGTACCCCGCGCCATCTACCTCTGCCGCGCCGTCGGCATCGACGCATACGGCGTGGCGGACACGAATGGTGTGCACGAGGGCCCGATGACCGAATGGATCCGCAACGGCTTCCGCGAGATCGCCGCCTCCTTCAACGCTGTCTACCAGGCCACGATCCAACCCGCCGCCCCCACGTCCACGTACGCAGGAGACTGACCCGCCTCTGCCCTGCTGCCGTCGCCCGTGTCCCCGCTACGCCTCGCCCGACTCCGCAACTTCGCCAACCGTGTGGGCGACGTGAGCTAGGTTCGTAGCCATGGATTTCCTCCCCTGGTCCCGCGAACTCGCCGAGCAGCTCCTCGCCGACCCGCTGCCGCGCCGCTGGGCGCACACCCAGGGCGTCGGCGAGCTCGCCGAACTGCTGGCGGACATCCTCGGTGACGACGCGGACCTGCTGGCCGCCGCGGCGTGGCTGCACGACATCGGCTACGCCCCCGACCTCGTCAAGACGGGCATGCACCAACTCGACGGCGCCCGCTACCTCCGCGACGTGGCCGGCGCGGACCCCCGCCTCTGCTCCCTCGTGGCGCACCACACGTGCGCCCACATCGAAGCCAGATTCCGCGACCTCGACAAGGACCTCGACGCGGAGTTCCCACCCCTGGGCGGCCTCCTCGACGACGCCCTGACCTACTGCGACATCTCCACCACCCCCAACGGCGAACTCACCGACGCCACGTCCCGCCTAGCCGAGATCTTCAACCGCTATGCCGACGGCACCATCGTCGCCGAGACCATGACTGAGGCCACGCCCCACATCTTCGCCGCCGTGGCCCGCGTCTCAGCCCTGATGGCCGCGCAGCCGTAGATGGAAGGCCGCTGTTCTTCTGGTGCCTCCGTCGCCGCCGTGCTGCTCCTCGGAACACCCACGACGAGCTCCGCAGAACTGTTGGCCGACGCCGCCGCACGACGCGGCCTCGAGGTGCGGCGTGTCTCCGGACCCGAAGACCTGTCAGGACTCACCGGCCGCGCCACACACTGGTACGGCGGCCCCCACGCTGCCAGCCGCGTGGCAGATCAAGTCGCCATCGGCCTCCTCGAACCGGACGACGCATGGCTGCCCAACCTCGCACGTCGATTCACCGGCAGACGCATCGAGTCGGCAACCCTCTCCGACGCGTGGGCGCTGACAGAACCCGCATTCGTCAAGCCACCAAGCGAAAAATCGTTCCCCGCTCAGGTCTACCTCGACGGCACACACGTCCCACGCCACGGAACCGACCCGCTCCTCCCAGAGACCCCGGTATTGATCAGTGAAGTAGCGAACCTCGCGGCCGAGTACCGACTCTTCCTGCTCGACGGCGAAGTCGCCGCCGCAAGCCGCTACGCCGTACACGGCCTCCTCGACGTAGCCCCGCTAGACGGTGACCCACGCGAACCCGAAATACGCGCCTTCGCAGCGACCCTGACCAGACACGTGCGCCATTCCCTCCCCAGCGCAGTCGTCGTGGACATAGGACTCGCACGCGATCCAAGATCGGACCGCCAGCGCTGGGTGGTAATCGAGGCGAACATGGCCTGGTTCGCCAACTGCTACGCCGCAGACCCCGACCGCGTCCTGGACGTGGTCCTACGCGCCGCCGGCCCCCTCAAGAACGTCGCCGAACCAGACCTCGAGCACCTACGCACGCGCCGTGTCTGGGCGTAATATCCCGTTCCATGGGGTTGGGTTCTGAGCTAGCGATTCTCGCGATCGACAGCAAGAGCGGTCGGCCGCGCTTCTCCGCAGATCTGGCGTACTCGTTAGCAGCCGCCGACCTGGTGGAAATGGTCCTGAACGGCCGCATCCAGCTACGCGCCGACCACGACGCCGATGCCGATCCGGCGCCCGCCAGCGCGCCGTCCTTCGGAATCCTCTTCGCCAACCTGCGAATGTCCAAGATGCGCACGGTAATCCCGACCTGGCTCGCTGAGCGCGGCCCCAAGGCCATCAACAAACACGTCGACGAACTCGTGGCATCCGGCGCGATCACCCTCAAGCCCATCCTCGTAGGGCCAGGGGAATCCAAACAAGCGATCACCGTCCACGACCCCGACCGCTTCGCCACCGCCGAGCAACGCCTACAAGCCGCATGCGCCCCCGCAGCCGATCCGACCTTCGAAGATCTAGCCTTCGCAGTCCTGGCCAACACCGCCAAGTGCGCCTCCCCACACCTCCACGGCTGGTCCAACCGCGCCCAACGCCGCCGCCTAGACGAACTCACCCAATCGGTGGACGCCCTAGTCGCCCCCGCCGCCCAATTCCTCGCCGTCTGCATAGCGTCGATCCGCGAACTGGCCCACAACGCACCCAAGCGCCCCGGCGACAACCGCTCCCTAGACCAACAGATCGGCCTAACCCGCACAGGCCGCGACGCAGCCCTGTACTGGGGACGCTGACCCCGCGAAAGAACCGATCAAACGCCGATCAAACGTCCCTCAGCCGTGCTCCGCCACGACCGTGAGCGAGATATCGCTGGGGGCAAGATAGAAGTGGCCCTCGAAGTACTCGATGTGCAGATGATCCCCAGGACTCCGCACGTCGTCGATGAAGCCTTCGATGTTCTCAGCCAGTATGTCCAGATACTGGCGCTCACCCTCCACCACCAGCGCCGAGCCACCCTCGTCAACCGAAAGGCAGACCCTGCCGCTCTCCTTCTCACGGATGACGATGCGCGACAGCCACTCCGCGTATGGAGCCGGCGCCCCCTCAACGAGCGCGGCAAGCTCCGCACTCGCCCGCCGCAAAGCAGAACCAAGCAGACGCGCAGCCCCAGCCGACAGCGCCAACTCCAACTCGTTCGCAGTCCGCCGCAATCTAGGTGCGGCTACGGGAGGCACGGCACACATCCTATTGACCCCGCGGCGGCCGCGGCCGCCGCCCACGGTCGGCACGGCCGAGAAGACGGCAGTCACGGAACAGCAAACAGAGACTGAAACTGAGACTGCGGCCAGTCCAGGATCTTGGAGATGCGCACAAGCTGATCCGGAATCCGCAGCTCAGAGCCGGTGCCCGGAGCGGGACTCGAACCCGCACGGCCTTGCGGCCTGGGAGGTTTAAGCTCCTTGTGTCTGCCGTTCCACCATCCGGGCGCGCGCGGGGCGCCGGGACAGCGTACCGGGTCGGTGCGGGGTTAGGCGAAGGCGCGGGCGGCGCGGCGCAGGTCGTGCTCGTGCACGATGGCGGCGGCGTAGCTGTGCGGGAGATCGAACTCGTAGCGGAGCCAGTTGACGCGCTCCTCGAAGCGGACGAGGCCCGGGCCGGCGTCGACTTCGCGGCACCATTCGTTCAGTGCGCGGCCGGTGACCTGGGGGATGCGGGCGAGCAGGTTGCGATGAGTCTGATCCGAGTGGTGCATCGACATAGGGGCGTCTCCCAAGGGTGAACCGGAGTACCGGGTATGGGGAAATGACGGCTGTCGGGGGCGTGACCGGCCCGTGACTTGACTGTGCCTGAGCTTCGCGCGCTAGGCAACCCCCGGCGGCGGGCGAATCCGGGCGGACTGGCGCCGAACAGCGGGCGGGGCGGTGAATTCGGGGGGAACGGCGTGCGCGCGGCGGCCGCTGGATTAGGCTGGACGAGTGCAAGACCTGGTTGGCGTCGCGTCCGTTTCCGCCCGACTCGAGGCCGTGTTGAGTCGGCTGTCGGGGCATTTCCGCAGCATGCCCGAGTCCAAGTTGCTCGGTCGGCTGCCGGACGGGCGCACGCGTGCCGCGGCGGGGCACGAACTGGCCGAGCGGGTGGCGCTCGCGGCGCAGGGGGTCGAAGAAAGGGGTGCGGAATCGGCTCCGGTGTGGCGGGCGTTGCCGTTCGAGGGGCCGTTCGTCGTGGGGGATCAGATCGGGGTTACCGGGCACGATCTGATGGAGGTCTGTCGGCGGGCGACGGTGGATGAGGGCGGGGCGGGGATAGGGATGGGGATGGGGATGACGGTTTGGGAGGTGTCGGCGGCGGGGGACGCTGAGCGGGTGCGGGTGGAAGGGGTGTTGGAGGGGGTGCTTCGGGCGGCTCAGGAGCTGGCCGGGGTGCTTTAGGTGCCTTGGGGGGCTTACTGCAGCGCGGCCAGCTCCTGGGTGGTGGCTGCTAGCTGAGGCGCTCGATGATGAGGGCCATGCCCTGGCCGCCGCCTACGCACATGGTCTCGAGGCCGAACTGCTTGTCGTGGGTGCGCAGCGAGTTGATCAGGGTGGTGGTGATCCGGGCGCCGGTCATGCCGAAGGGGTGGCCGACGGCGATCGCGCCGCCGTTGACGTTCAGGCGGTCGATGTCGATGCCCAGGTCGCGGTAGGACGGGATCACCTGGGCGGCGAAGGCCTCGTTGATCTCGACGAGGTCGATGTCGTTGACGGACATGCCGGCGCGCTTGAGGGCCTGCTTGCTCGCCTCGACGGGGCCCAGGCCCATGATCTCGGGGGAGAGGGCCGTCACGCCGGTGGAGACGATGCGGGCCAGGGGGGTCAGGCCGAGGTCGCGGGCCTTGGTGTCGGACATGATGACGAGGGCCGCGGCGCCGTCGTTGAGGGGGCAGCAGTTGCCCGCGGTGACCCGGCCGTCGGGGCGGAAGACCGGCTTGAGGCCTTCGACGCTTTCGAGGGTGACGCCGGCGCGGGGGCCGTCGTCGGCGCTGACGACCGTGCCGTCGGGGAGGGTGACCGGGGTGATCTCGCGGGCCCAGAAGCCCTCGGCGATGGCCTTCTCGGCGAGGTTCTGCGAGCGCACGCCGAACTCGTCCATGTCGCGGCGGGTCACGTTCTTGACCTGCGCCAGGTTCTCGGCGGTCTGGCCCATCGCGATGTAGATGTCGGGGACCTCGCCGCTCTCGCGCGGGTCGGTCCAGGTCTCGGCGCCTTCCTCGGAGCGCTTGACGGTGCGCGCGAGGGCGTTGTTGAAGACCGGGTTCGTGGTGTTGGGCCACGAGTCGGAACTGCCGCGCGCGTAGCTGGAGACGGACTCGACGCCCGCGCTGATGAAGACGTCGCCCTCGCCCGCCTTGATCGCGTGCAGGGCCATCCGCGTGGTCTGCAGCGACGAGGCGCAGTAGCGGGTCAGCGTCGTGCCGGGCAGGAAGTCGTAGCCGAGCAGGGTGGCGACGACGCGGGCCATGTTGAACCCTGACTCGCCGCCGGGCAGGCCGCAGCCGAGCATCAGGTCGTCGATCTCGCGCGGGTCGAGGTCGGGCACCTGGGCCAGCGCGGCGCGCACGGCCGCCACGGCGAGGTCGTCGGGTCGCAGGTCCTTGAGCGATCCCTTGCCCGCTCGCCCGATCGGGGTACGGGCGGCGGCGACGATGACGGCTTCGGGCATCGGTGGACACTCCTCGCTTGGGCTGCGGACTGCGTGACTGCTCTGTCCGTGACGACGCTACCGGAAATGTTACTCGCCGGTAAGGGTGGCCAGTCCGATGGCCGTGTGCGGGGTCAGCCGCCAGGCCGCGGAGGCGAGCGAGGGCAGCAGCGCGGAGACGGCGGTCTGGTAGCCGACGACCGACGGGTGGAAGCGGTCCGGGCCGAACAGTTCGGCGCGCGCGGCGAACTCCGGGCCGAGCAATGCCCCGATGGGCACGGAACTGCCGCCGGCAGCCGTCACGGCGTGCCCCTGCAGGAGGCCGAGTTGCCGGCTCCAGCGCCGCGCGAGCCAGCGCAGTGGCGGCTGGACCGGGCGGATCGTGCCCAGATCCGGGCACGTGCCGACCACCACCTCGCAGCCAGCCTCGCGCAGCCGGGCCACGGCCTCGCCGAGCTGCCGGGCGGCCTCGCGCGGCGGCATCCGGTGCGTCACGTCGTTGGCGCCGATCATGATCGCGGCCAGCTGCGGGGCCTGGTCGGGCCCGTCCTCCAGCAGCCGGTCCACCTGCCCGGCCAGCTCCTCCGAGCACGCGCCGACCCTGGCCTCGTTGCGGAACAGCACCGGGCAGCCGGTGTGCGCGACCAGCGCCCCGGCCAGCAGCGCGCCGGGTGTCTGCTCGGGCCGCTCCACGCCGTAGCCGGCGGCCGTGGAGTCGCCCAGGATCGCCAGCCGCAGCGGACGCTCGCCGTCCCTGGCCAGGTGCTCGCCGTACAGCCCGTCCGCGGCCGGCGGCACGCTCAGCGCCGGTCCGATCGTCTTACGGGCCAGTTTGGCCTCCGCCATCACGAGTCCGACCGACGCTCCCGCGAGCACCGTCAGCCCGCCACCGCTCAACAGGGCGGCCGCGGCCGCCTTCCTTGGTGAAAAGCCCATCTTCACAGCTCCTCTCCCCAGTAGCAGGAAGATACCCGCTTCGCGCGTCCGGATGGTGAGAATTGCATGCGAAGCGCCGATAGGCTGGCCCCATGCGCTACGTCGAATCGGTGATCGACCTCGTGGGCGACACCCCACTGGTGAAACTCAACTCGGTGACGAAGGGTCTTCGCGCCACCGTCCTGGCCAAGGTCGAGTACCTGAACCCGGGCGGTTCGGTGAAGGACCGGATCGCGCTGCGGATGATCGAGGCGGCCGAGGAGTCCGGGCAGCTGCGCCCGGGCGGCACCATCGTGGAGCCGACCAGCGGCAACACGGGCGTCGGGCTGGCCATGGTGGCCCAGCGCAAGGGCTACAAGTGCGTGTTCGTGTGCCCGGACAAGGTCTCCCAGGACAAGATCAACGTGCTGCGGGCCTACGGCGCGGACGTGGTGGTCTGCCCGACCGCGGTCGCCCCCGAGCACCCTGACTCGTACTACAACGTCTCGGACCGGCTCGTGCGCGAGATCCCGGACGCCTGGAAGCCGGACCAGTACTCGAACCCGAACAACCCGCTCTCGCACTACCACTCCACCGGCCCCGAGATCTGGGAGCAGACCGACGGGCGGCTCACGGCCTTCGTCGCGGGCGTCGGCACCGGCGGCACCATCAGCGGCACCGGGCGCTACCTCAAGGAGGTCTCCGGCGGCGCGGTCAAGGTGATCGGCGCCGACCCGGAGGGCTCGGTCTACTCCGGCGGCACCGGGCGGCCGTACCTGATCGAGGGCGTCGGCGAGGACTTCTGGCCGGAGTGCTACGACCGCACCGTGTCCGACGAGGTCATCGCGGTCTCCGACAAGGACGCCTTCGTGATGACCCGTCGGCTGGCCCGCGAGGAGGGCCTGCTGGTCGGCGGCTCCTGCGGGATGGCGGTGGTCGCCGCGCTGCGCTACGCCGAGCGGCTGACCGAGGACGACGTCGTGGTGGTGCT
The DNA here is from genome assembly GCA_035493475.1 of Actinospica sp. GTDB lineage: Bacteria > Actinomycetota > Actinomycetes > Streptomycetales > Catenulisporaceae > Actinospica. Next base: position 33,097 of record DATJIF010000103.1, on the reverse strand, counting down.
GCTGCCGGACTCCGGCCGCGGCTACCTGTCGAAGATCTTCAACGACGACTGGATGGCCGACTACGGCTTCCTCACCCCGCCCGGCATGGAGGCGACGGTGCTCGACGTGCTCGGCCTCAAGGGCGCGCAACTGCCCGACCTGGTGCACGTCCACCCGCACGAGACCGTGAAGCTGGCGATCGACACGCTGCGCGAGTACGGCGTGAGCCAGATGCCGCTGGTCAAGGAGGAGCCGCCGGTGATGGCGGCCGAGATCGTGGGCTCGGTGGTCGAGCGTGACCTGCTGGACGCGCTGTTCACCGGCCGCGCGAAGCTCGAGGACACCCTGGAGGAGCACAAGAGCGCGCCGCTGCCGCAGGTCGGCTCCGGCGAGCCGATCAGCGCCCTGATGGCGGTGCTCGAGAAGGCCGACGCGGCCGTGGTGCTCGTCGAGGGCAAGCCGCGCACGGTCGTCTCGCGCCAAGACCTGCTGGCCTTCCTGGCCGGAAGGTAGGGCCAACCCCACCCCCCGGTGGGCAGGCCACCGGCTGGGGACGGGGCCGGCGCTCGGACAGACTCGAGGGCATAGAGTCGTATCCCTGATTTCGGAGTCGAAGATGTCCAGCGTGAATCCGTCCCCGGTCGACGCGGTGCCGGGCGCCCCGGAGCCGGGCGAGGTCCCGGTACCCGCCCCGGCTCCGGGCCGCCGTGTCACCTTCCTGAACGCCCCGTTCCGCGGCCGGACGTACGCCGAGCTGCTCTACGGCTTCACCGGCCTGCCGGTCGCGGCGTTGGGCTTCGTCCTCTCGGTGGCGTTCGTCGCGCTCGGCACCAGCACGCTCGTCACGGTCATCGGCGTCTTCGTGCTCGCGTTCGCGGTGGTGCTCGGGCGGTGGCTCGGCGCCATGGACCGGGGCCTGATCAACGGTCTGCTCGGCGGCCGGATCCAGAAGCCGCGCCGGTTCAAGGCGCGCCGGAGCGGGCCGTTCGGCTGGGCGGTCTCCCGGCTCGGCGACCCCGTCGGCTGGCGCGGCATCGCCTACCAGCTCGCGCGTTTCCCGTTGGCCGTGGCCACGTTCTGCTTCACGGTGGTGTTCTGGGCCTACACGCTCGGCGGGCTGACGTACTGGATCTGGTACCGCTTCCTGCCCGCGCAGCTCGGCCAGGACGGCCGGGAGCACCGGGGCGCCTCGCTGTGGGACACGACCACCTCGAGCTACTTCCTGGACACCTGGCCGCGCGTGCTCCTGACCGCGCTGATCGGCCTCATGCTGTTCTGGCTCACGCCCTGGATCGTGCACGGCTTCACCTCGCTCGACCGGCTGCTCGGCCGCGCGCTGCTCGGCCCGGTCTCGGTCTCGCAGCGGGTGCGCGAACTGGAGCAGACGCGCAGCGACGCGGTGAACTCCTCGAACGAGCAGCTGCGCCGGATCGAGCGCGACCTGCACGACGGGACGCAGGCCAGGCTCGTGGCGCTGGCGATGAACCTGGGCCAGGCCAAGGAGGATCTGGACAGCGACGACCCCGCGGCGGCCGACCGGGTGCGCACCCTGATCGAGGGCGCGCACCAGCAGACGAAGGAGACGCTGACCGAGCTGCGGGACCTGGCGCGCGGGATCCATCCGCCGATCCTGGACAACGGGCTCGAGTCCGCGCTGACCTCGCTCGGCGCGCGCTCGCCGATCCGGGTCAACCTGGGCATCGACCTGCCCGGGCGCCCCTCGACGACGACCGAGACCATCACGTACTTCGCGGTCGCCGAGCTGCTGACGAACGCCGTGAAGCACAGCACCGCGAGCGCGATCAGCGTGCGGGTGCGGCGGCGCGGGGACGAGATAGTGTTCTCGGTCGCCGACAACGGCCGCGGCGGCGCCGTGCTGGGCGGCGGGACCGGCCTGGACGGCGTGCAGCGGCGGCTGGCGACCGTGGACGGCACACTGGACGTGGACAGTCCGTTGGGCGGCCCGACCACCCTCACCGGGGTCCTGCCGTTCGACGCGTGATCGGGGAGACGGGGAGTCGGCATGCGCGTGGTCATCGCGGAGGATTCGGGGATCCTCCGGGCCGGTCTGGCACAACTGCTCACCCTGCGCGGACACGAGGTGTCCGCGCAGGTCGGCGACGCCGCGGCGGCGATCGCCGCGGTGCGCGCGAGCGTGCCGGACGGCATCCCGGACGCGGTGGTGATGGACATCCGGATGCCGCCGACCTTCACCGACGAGGGGATCCGGGCCGCGCTCGAACTGCGCTCGGCCTACCCGAAGCTCGGGGTGCTGGTCTTCTCGCAGTACGTCGAGGCGCGGTTCGCGGCGCGTCTTCTGGAGCACAGCGCGAGCGGCTTCGGCTATCTGCTGAAGGATCGCGTGGCCGACGTCTCGGAGTTCGTGGACGCGCTCGGCCGGGTCGCGGTGGGCGGCACTGCGCTCGACCCGGAGATCGTCACCGCGATGCTGAACGCCAACGTGGACCGGGCCCTCGCCTCGCTGACGCCGCGTGAGCTCGAGGTGCTCGGGCTGATGGCCGAGGGGCGCTCGAACGCGGCGATCGGCCGCGCGCTCGTCGTCTCGGACGGGGCGGTGGAGAAGCACATCGGCAACGTCTTCAGCAAGCTGGGTCTGGAGCCGGGCGCGGACGAGCACCGCAGGGTCGTCGCCGTGCTGCGCTACCTGGAGCGGCGCTGAGCCCGCACCGGGCCGGATCGCGGAGTCAGCGTTCATTGCCCGCCCGCAGCCACGCGAGGTAGTCGGCGACGGCCTGCTCGGTGTCGTACTCCGGCTGGTAGCCGGTGTCCTCGCGGAGCCTGCCGGTGTCCAGCCACGAGCGGCTGCGCATGAAGGCCGGGTCGTTTCCGTCGGGCAGGTCGAAGCGCGTCTCGGGCAGGACCTTGCTGATCGCCTCGACGATCTCCCGGTTCGTGGTGACCCGCCCCGACGAGACGTTGTAGACGCGGTAGTCGAGCCGCTCGGCGAGCTGGAGCAGGGCGAGCGCGCGGCCGCATTCGCGCACGTACATCAGGTCGAGGCCGTCGTCGGCGCGCGGCAGCCGGCCGCCCGGCAGCGTGCTGAGATCCAGGTCCCGGCCCGCCGCGGCGGCGTGGATCAGCTGCGAGGTCGGGAAGAACGGCGCCGCGGGACGGCCGAGCGGCCCCCAGATCGCGCCGATCCGGGCCGCGAAGAGCTCGATGCCGGCCGCCGGACCGAGCTGCGAGAGCAGGATCTCGTTGATCTTCTTCGACATCGCGATGCCCTGAGTCGCGCTGATCGGCAGCGGTATGGATTCGAGCAGCCCGCCCTCGTCGCCTCCGTCGTACACGCCGATCGTGCTGGCTATGCAGACGCGGCGGATGCCGAGGGCCCGCGCGGTCTCGACGACGGAGAAGAACATCGCGATGTTGGAGCGCACGTCCTCGAACGGGTCGCCGAAGAAGGCGCCGGCGAGATGGATGATGCCGGTGACCTGGTACTTCTCGCAGACTTCGCGCAGCGCCGTGTCGTCCGTGACGTCCACCTGTTCCAGGAATACGCGCTTGCCGATCTCGTCCGCGAGGAGCGCGTTCGGTTCGGGTTCGCGCCGCTGCGTGAGCACGCAGCTCTCGCCGAGGTCCACCAGCGCACGCGCGGTGTGGGAGCCGATGAAGCCGAGGCCGCCGGTGATCAGGATCATCGTTCGTCACCTTCTCTATCTGTCAGCAAGGGTGATTGTCAGTGCTACTGACGATCAGCGTATACCTTATCCTTGTTTCATGTCGAGCGAGGCCGTGAACGAAGCCGCGAATGAGGTCGAGAACGCGCCCGGGCAGCCGCGTGTCGAGCTCAATCGGCTCGGCTACCTGCTCAAACACGCGCAGCAGCGGCTCACGGAGATGACCGCGGCCGCGCTGGAGCCGTACGGCGTCAACGGCCGTGAGCTGGGCGTCCTGGTCGTGCTCGACCAGATGGGCGCGACCTCGCAGCAGGACGTGGCGCGCCGCCTGGGCATCGATCGGACGACGATGGTCGCGCTGATCGACGCGCTGGAGGCCAAGTCCGTGGTCGTGCGCAGGCCGTCCGCGGAGGACCGGCGGCGCAACGTCGTCGAGTTCACGGAGAGCGGCCACGGGCTGTTCAGGCAGGCGCTGCAGGCGAGCGACGAGGCGGAGCGCCGGTTCGTCAGCCCGCTGGAGGACGCGGCGGCGGAGCTGCTCCGCGAGCAGCTCCGGGCCGTGATAGAGGAACGAGACTAGATCGCGCGCAGTCTCAGCGTGGTCTTAGTGCGGCCTCAGTGCAGGAACGACGGCGTGAACTGCCAGTTCGCGCCGAAGACGGCCTCGACCTGCTTGATCGTGTCGAGCCCGCTGGCCCGGTTCGGCTGCTTCGTGCCGTTGAGCGTGATTTCCGTTCCTCCGCAGCCGCCGGCTTCCATCGAGACCTGCTCGACGGCCTTGCCGTCGCTGGATTCGAAGTCGAGCCGAAGGCGGGCGCCCCAGTCGACCGGGCAATTGAACACGCCGGTCGGCGCCGGGGGCAGGGCATTGATGATGTCCGCCACGCGCGTGATCTCGGCCTGATCGGTGATGGTCATCGGAGCGAGAGCGGTCTTGAGCTGAGGATTGCTCGGGGTCGCCACGAGCTTCCGGACAGCGGCTGTCGGCGAAGGGTGTGCGGGCGCCGGACTGGCGGCGGCGTGCACGGCGATGAGCGCTCCGGCTGCCGCGACGAGCCCGACGACGGCCACGCGGGCGACGGGAAGGAGCGGGGTCAGCGGGTCGGCCAGTCGACGTTTCATGGCACTTCGACGACGGCCGAACCCGCTTGGTTCCGCCCGGATTCCGGGAAGTACGGGAGTTCTCTGTGGATCACTCGCCCTCGTCGAGAATCGCCGCGAAATTCTTCTCGGCGTTCCTCAACTGGCCCAGGATGCGGGATTTCGCCTCGAAGTCCAGCGGCGTGTCGGACCGCTGCGCGAAGTCGAGCATCTGCGGCACGAGCGGCGCGTACTTCGCCGCGAGCCGCTTGGCCTTGTCGTGCGTCAGGGTCCACATGATGCCCACGCCGTTGTCGGTGAAGTCCGAGAGTTTGATGACGCGGGCCCACGGCTCCCGATCGAGGCTCTCTACGACGTGCAGGCGGTAGAGCTCCTGCCGCTCCGCAAGCGTCAGCGCCTTGTCGATGTCCGGATTGGTGACCGCGCTGACCAGCCGCCCCATCCGCGGACTGAACGCCCGGCCCAGCACCGCGAGCGCGGCCGCCGTCTGGCCTTCGGCGCGCTCGGCATCTGTGGCCAGGTCGGCGAGCTCGTCCGGATGGTCCTCGACGGCGTCGTGCAGCAGCGCCGCCGTGAGAACGTCGATGTCGCGGACGTGGTAGTAGTGCGCGACGCGTATCGCCACGCGCAGCAGGTGGTTCACGTACGGCCGCCCGCCGGATCGCACGTCCTTGGCGTGCAGGCGCGAGGCGAGCCGCTCGGCCCGGAGGATCGCCTCCCGTTCAGCGTCGTCGAAGCTGGCGATCACGGCCGCGAGCATCGCCCGCAGACCCTCCGTGCTCCAGTTCGAGTCGACGATGTGGATCTTCATCGTCAGCAGTTGTCTGGTAGTGATCCCGTTCATCCCCTCCATGCTTGGGATCGTAGCGACACATGTCCACGGATGTGAGGGCCCAGTTATCGTTATTGAGGTGGGGATGGAGGACGAAGCGGGGACGTTTCCCAGGGTTCAGCGACTCGACGCCGCACGGATGCTCGCCGCGCTCCGTGAGGCGGCGGGTGTCGAACTTGTCGTCTCAGGGGTCTTGGACGGCGGGCAGGTCGGGGCTGCGCGGGTTCGCTGGCCCGACGGCCACGAGGGCGTTCTCAAGTGGCGGCCCGACTACGACGAAAAAGACATGCGAGCCGGGCCTCTCGCGGCGGTTGAGGTGCTGCGTGCGTGCGGGTATCCGGCGCCCGCGACGGAGCTTGTCATGCAGGTTGGAACGGCTGTCGTCACGGCGCAGGAGCTGTTGCCGGGCAGCAAGATCGACTACCTGGACGAGCGTCTCTTCGACCAGGTGCTTGCGGTCCACGCGCTGCACGTGGGTGCCTTAGCCGAGCGACCAGACGTGCCGCGCAACGCGCTCTATCTGCGTGCCGACGGGCCCGGATACTGCCTGCACGAACCGCTGCGCCGATTCAGTGCGCGAACTGCCGAGTTGGAGCGGCGAGTCCGCGCGATCGGTGCCGAGTGCGACGAGTCGATGTGGGGAGACGACGTCGTCCACCAGGACTTTCATCCGGGCAACATGCTGAGTCGCGACAGTGTGCTGACCGGCGTGATCGACTGGGACGGCGCGGGCAGGGGAGCTGCGGGATTCGACCTCGTCACGCTGCGATTCGGCATTCATCCGGCGGGCGCCGAACGCGTAGTCGTCGACCGCCTAGACGCGCTGCTCGACGCTCTGCCTGATGACGTGCTGCGATCGGCGTGGGCGCATATGGGTCTGCGGATGACGGATTGGGCGATCCGACATTTCCCGCCTGACGAGGTCGACACGTGGGTCGACCTCGCGGCGGCGCGGATCTAGATCTAGAGCTTGCGGTCGGCGGCCTGGCGCTCGGCGGCCGTCACGGTCTGTTCGAGGAGCACCGCGATCGTCATCGGACCGACGCCGCCTGGCACGGGCGTGATCAGGCTCGCGCGTTCGTGGGCGGTGTCGAAATCTACATCGCCGACGTTGCCCGGGTTGTATCCGGCATCGATGACGACCGCGCCGGGCTTCACCGCGTGACCCGGGATGAAGCGCGGCTTGCCGACAGCGGCAACGAGGATGTCGGCCTCGCGCGTGATCTCGTGCAGGTCGCGGGTGCGCGAATGGCAGTAGGTGACCGTCGCGTCGCGACCCAGCAGCAGCATGCCGATCGGCTTGCCCAGGATCGGGCTGCGTCCGACCACGACCGCGCGCTTCCCGCTGATGTCGACCTCGTACTCGTCGAGCAGTCGCATGATGCCCGCCGGCGTGCACGAGGCGGGCCCTGGGATCCCGAAACTCATGGTCGCGAACGAGTGAAGGGTCACGCCGTCCACGTCCTTGGCCGGGGCGATCGCCTCGAACGCGGCACGTTCGTCCACGGCGGGCGGGCACGGATGCTGGAGCAGGATCCCGTGCACCGACTCGTCCGCGGACAGCTCGGCGATGGCATCCACGACCTGCGCGGTGCTGGACGTGGCGGGAAGCTCGACGTGCCGCGACGCGATACCCGCCTTCCGGGAGCGGTTCTGCTTCATGCGCACGTACGTGGCCGAGGCGGGGTCGTCGCCGACGAGCACGGTCGCGAGGCACGGCGCGTAGCCGGTGCGTTCGGTGAATGCCGCTGCGCGCGCTGCGGTTTCGGCGAGCGTGCGTGCGGCGAGAGCGGTGCCGTCCATGAGGCGGCCGGGGGGCGTCGTGGCCATGTGCGGAACTCCTGGGTCGTCGTCGGCGTTCGCCCAGGCGCACGGCAGGGGCCGGACTCGGCCGGGCCGCTTCCCGATGGTAGTCCATCTCAAGCGCCAGTCACGGCCCGCGACCACTGTATCGATCCTGTTCAGCGGTCGCCGGGAAATACGCCGCCGCGCGCTTCGGTAGGCTCATCGCATGAGAAAACTCCATGTCGGGTGCGCGATGTGGTCGCATGCGACGTGGCCGGGACGGCACATGCCGCAGCCGTTGCCACAGCGTGAGCGGCTGCGCGCGTACTCCACGTTCTGCAACGCAGTCGAGGGGAACACGACGTTCTACGCGACGCCGACGCCCGAAACGGTGCGATCGTGGGTGGAGCAGACGGAGCCCGACTTCCGGTTCATCCTCAAGCTGCCGCGTCCGGTAACGCATGATCGTCGACTGACGAACGTCGAGGAACCGGTGCGCGCGTTCCTGAACGTGATCGAGCCGCTCGGGACGCGCGTGCACGCACTGTGGGTGCAGTTGCCGCCGTCGTTCGGGCCCGCCGATATGAGCGCGTTGGCAGCGTTCTTGCATCGGATGCCGCGTAAGCATCGATATGCGGTCGAAGTGCGGCATATCGCGTTCTACGAGTCTCGGCGGTGGGAGCAGAGTCTCAGTGGGCTGCTGAACGAATTCGGCGCGGAGTGGGTGAATTTCGACTCGACGGTGATGTTCGCGACCCCGCCCACGACCGACGACGAGCGCGAGGCGTGGGTGAAGAAGCCGCGTCTGCCGCGTCGTGCGCACGTGCTGACGGAGCATCCCGTGGTCCGCTTCATCGGCCGCGACGACGAGAAGCTCACGGTCGATGGCTGGCAGCCGTGGCTCGACGTCGTCGCAGGCTGGCTGCGTGAAGACCGGTCTCCGACAGTGTTCATCCACACGCCGAACAACATGGACGCGCCGATCCTCGCACGCCGTTTCCACGACGAGGTGCGCGCTCTCGTGCCGGAGTTGGAACTGCTGCCCGAGCCGATACCCGCCGGCCCGCCGACGCTGTTCTAGCTAATTGCGGACTCCGTAATGGAGATAGACGACACCATGGCTGAATCGGCGCTGTTCCAGCAGTTCGAGATCGATGCGAACTCCGTCCGGCAGCGCGCTTTTTCCGCCACCGACGATGATCGGGTGCAGGAACAGGTGGCATTCGTCGACTAGCCCGGCCGCCATCGCCTGGCGCGCGAGGTCCGCACCGCCGACCGTGATGTCGCGTGCTGACGACTCCTTGAGCTTCCGGACCGCGTCGGCGTCGAATTCGCGGACGATCTGCGTATCCGAACTCGACCGATTCTGCAGCGTGCGCGAGTAGACGATCTTGTCGGCCTGGCGCCAGATGCCGGTGAAGTCACGGCTTCCGGGATCGAGCGCGTCGACCTCGACGGTCTCCCAGAAGACCATCGTCTCGTACATGCGGCGGCCGTAAAGATACGTACCAATGGGCCGAACGAGTGCGTTCACGTGCGCGAGCAGGTCGGGATAAGGCTCCGCCCAGGTGAACGAGCCGTCCGCGTCCTCGATGTATCCGTCGAGAGACGCGATGGCGATGTAGACCAACTTGGCAGTCATGGTCAGACCTCCAGGGATCGGAACGCGCGGCGGTACGCGGTCGGGGAGACGCCGGACGTGAGACGCAACTGTTGGCGGAGATTGGCGCCGGTGCCGAGCCCGGCGTGCTCGGCGACCTGATCGACCGACAGTTCGGAGTCCTCAAGCAGGTGACGTGCGTAGTCGAGGCGTTGCGCGGCGAGCCAGGCACCGGGGCTGAGCCCGGTCTCGGCGCGGAATCGGCGAGTGAAGGTGCGCACGCTCGTCCCGGCGTGCGCCGCGAGTTCGGCGAGGCTGAGTGGGCGGCCGAGGTGCTCGATCGCCCACGCGCGGGTCGCCGCCGTACCACCGTCGTCGACCTCGGGCACCGGACGCTGCACGTACTGCGCCTGGCCGCCCTCGCGACGTGGCGGCACGACGCAGAGCCGCGCCGCGAAATTCGCCACCGCGCTGCCGTGATCGCGCCGGATCACGTGCAGGCACAGGTCGATTCCGGCAGCTACGCCCGCGGACGTGAGCATGTCGCCGTCGTCGATGAACAGTACGTCGGCGTCCACGTGGACCTGAGGGAACAGCGCCTGCAACGTCGAGGCCTCGGCCCAGTGCGTCGCGGCCTGGCGGCCGTCGAGCAGCCCGGCCGCCGCGAACACGAAGGCCCCCGTGCAGATCGCGATCAGCCGCGTGCCCGGCCGGATCTCCTTGAGCGCGCGCAGCACCGGCTCAGCCAGCATCCCGCCGGAGTCGATGATCAATTCGAGCGCGTGCGAAGGCGGGATCACCACTGAGTCCGCAGTGGCCAGCACGGACGCGTCGTGGTCCACGCTGATGGTGAAATCCGCATCGGTTCGCACCGGGGCGCCGTCGACCGTGCAGGTCACGACCTCGTAGAGCGGCCGATTCCCGTGCCGGACGTCGCGCGCGCCGCCGAAAATCCGCGCCGGTATCGAGAGTTCGAAGGGCACGACGCCGGGCAGTGCGAGCACGGCCACCCGATGCGGACGCTGGAGACGAGCCATGGCCCGATTCTTTCACATCATGTCTATCCAGCCACTAGGCGAGGCGGGGGACGCGGCGGCAGAGTGATCCGCATGACGACGACAATGCGCGCGATCATCGCGGAACGGCCGGGTGGACCCGAGGTGCTCAAGCCGGCGAAAGTCGAGCGGCCGACGCCCGGCGCGACCGAGATCCTGGTGCGGGTGCACGCGGCCGGGATCAACCCGACGGACTGGAAGTCGCGCTCCGGCGGCGGGCTCGCGGGCCGGACGTTCCCGCTGATCCTGGGCTACGACGTGGCCGGCGTGGTCGAGGCCGTCGGACCCGGCGTGACCCTCTACCGGCCCGGCGACGAGGTGCTCGGCATGCCGCTGTTCCCGCACCTGCCCGGCGCGTACGCCGAATACGTCGTCGCCCCGTCCCGCCACTTCGTGCCCAAGCCCGCCGCACTGAGCTTCGAGGAGGCGGCCGGACTGCCGCTCGTCGCGCTCACCGCGTGGCAGGGGCTCGTCGACACCGGCAAAGTCAAGCCCGGCCAGCGCGTCCTGATCCACGCGGCGGCCGGAGGCGTGGGCCACGTCGCGGTGCAGATCGCCAAGAGCCTCGGCGCGTACGTCATCGGCACGGCCAGCGCCGCCAAGCACGACTTCGTCCGCGGCCTCGGAGCCGACGAGGTCATCGACTACCACGAGGCCGACTTCGCCGACGTGCTGCGCGACCAGCCCGTCGACGTCGTCTTCGACCCGATCGCGGGCGACTACAGCAGCCGCTCGCTCAAGGTGCTCAAGGACGGCGGCGTCCTCGTCTCGATCCTCCCCGTCGACGAGGCGGCCGTGAAGGAGGCCGCGGCGCGCGACATCCCGACCGGCTTCACGCTCGTCGAGCCCGACCGCCTCGCCCTCACCGCGATCGTCGAACTCATCGAACAGGGCAAGCTGCGCGTGGAGATCGACTCCGTCTACGCACTCGAAGACGCCGCGGACGCGCACCGCCGCAGCGAGACCGGCCGCGTCGTCGGCAAGGTCGTGCTGCGGGTCGTCGAGGGCTAGAGAGTCGAGGGCCAGAAACGAGTCCGACCGCAGCGGTCTCGACGCCGATCGAGGATGTCGATCGAGGTCGAGGCCACTGCGGCCGGTCGTTTTTGTGCGTGTCGCGTTAGTTGCAGGCGCCGCCGTAGACACACATGTGGGCGGCGATGGTGGCGAGTTGGCTGCTGTCGTCGTACGCGGTCGGCAGGTCCTGCGGGCTGGTGAACGAGACGTACGCGATCGTGTTGCCCCGCTGGACGAAGTACTCACGCTGGTAGATCGGCATGTCAGGGAGACCGGAGCTGGCCTTGCGGCTCAGCCAGGCCATGCCGGACGTGCCGTCGCTGGCGACCTGCGTGATCTGCGCGCCGGTGCTGGGGATGCCCAAGCAGCTGGAGCTGTACTGGTTCTGCAGCCAGCTATAGGTCTGCTGCGCGGACTTGGCGTTGGTGAAGAAGAAGATGTACTGGTCCGCCCCGTGGCTGCCCGCGGACGTGGGAGTCGTCTCGAAACCCTGGATCTGGGCGCCGGTCGTGCGCGAGAGGAGCTGGGCCGGGTCGGCGCACATGGTCAGCGCCTGGTAGCTCGTGTTGTTCGGGACGTAGCCGATGGTGGACGTCAGCGGCTGCACGCTGTCCGAACTCGCCGGGATCGAGTTCCACACGAAGGTGCCCGCGAACGGCATCTGGCTCGCCGTCAGCCACGCGCTCGTGACCACCTTGTGCGGATCGCCGATCCGGGAGCTGCTCGTCGCCGTGGAGCCGGACGGCGTGGCCGACGTGGAACCGGAGGCGGGCGAACCCGACGTGGAGGTGCCCGTCGCGCCCGTGGTGGGCGTACCGTTCGTGGCCGCGGTGGTCGGGGACACGCTCACCGTGACGTTCGGGCTGGCCGAGTGCGTCATGGTCGGCGTGACGTCGTGCGATGTGTCCGCGACCTTGAACGCCGTGGTCGCGCCGGCGGCGACCAGGACGAGGGACACGGTGGACAGGGCGATTCGCTTTCGCATGGTGCGCTTCCTTCCTCGGATTTGGGCGGCCTCGGGTCCGGCGGACCGTGCGGCGCGGGCGACGCTGTCGAGGGCGTCGGAGAGTGAGGCGTCGAAGTCCTTGGACACGGCTAGGACCCCCTTCGACTGGTGCGGGGCTGTTCGTGCTGAGTCGGTTCGTCGTGCTGAGCGGACGGATCGTGGTGCGCGGACGGGTCGTGCTGAGCGGTCGGGTCGTGCTGAGCGGACGGTTCGTGGTGTGTGGTCGCTCGGGGCGGCCGACGCTCGTCGAGGGTGTCGGCGAACTCGGCCAGATGCGGTGCCAGGGCTTTGCGTCCGCGGGCCAGGCGCGCCTTCACCGTGCTCGCCCCCGCCCCCGTTTCCGCCGCGATCTGCTCGACCGTGAGACCGGCGTAGTGGTACAGCACGATCGCCAGCCGCTGGTCCGCCGAGATCTTGCGCAGCGCGGCGATCACGGCGACGGCGTCCGGGCTCATCCCGGCGACCTCCGTCACCGGCATCTCGCGGCGGTGCGCCCTGAGCCGGTTGACCGCCTTGCGCCACGAGGACACCGCGAGCCGTGCGGCGATCGTGCGCACCCACGCCTCGGGACTCTCGATCTCGTTCGACACCCTGGCCCACTGCTGCCAGGCCCGCGCGAAGGCCTCCTGGACGCAGTCCTCCGCCTCGTCCAGGCTGCCGGTCAAGGCGTAGATATGGCTGACAAGTCGTCGGTATGTGGCTGTGTAGAACGCGTCGAAATCCTGGTCCAGTCCAACCGCCATGCCGCCCCCTCCCCACTTGCGCCACGATCCCGTTTCGCGGCTTCGCAGAGTTGACGTGCCGCGCGCCGAGCCGGTTACATCACGGTTCGGTTTCGCGGAGAGGGGGAGTGGAGGGGGGCGGGAGAGGGAGCGGAGGGCGGCATCGCGACTGGTAGTCAGGCTTCTGCGACGGTGCTATGTTCGCGATGACGGCGGAGCGTACACCGATCGCGTCGTGGCCCGGCGCGCGGACGCATCAGGACCGCCGTACCCGACCGCGAAGACGTAACCGGGAGGTACGCGTGAATCAGCGGACCACACTCATCACCGCAACAGTGGCAGTCGCGGGCGCACTAGCCCTCATCCTCGCGAACGGCATCCAGGGCACCGGCCACCACAACTCGCCGGCATCAGTCATTGTCGCCGACGGCGGTGTGATCTCGGCCAACGGAGTCAAGTCAGCCGAGGGCGGCGTCATCTCGACCAACGGCGTCACCGCATCCGACGGCGGCGTCATCTCGACCAACGGGGCCGCCCCCGCCGACAACGGTGTCATCAGCACCAACGACAACGGCGTGATCAGTGCCAATGACAACGGCGTGATCAACTCGAACGACAATGGCGTCATCAGCACCGACGACAACGGCGTGATCAACGCCGACTAGGTGGAAGTCCTCTTCGAGCTGGTCTAACGTGCCGACTGTGGTCATCCTTGAGACCGCTCGGCTGCGGCTTCGCCCCATGACGACCTCGGACGTCGATCTATGGGTCACGTTGCACGGCGATGAGCGCGTCAACCAGTTCGTCGGCGCCTATGCGGAAGAGGCCGCGCTCGCCGTACTCCAACGCATCGAACGGCAGTGGCTGGAGCGTGGGCACGGCCTTTTCGCGATCGAGTCGCGTGAGAGCGGGCGCTTCCTCGGTCGATGCGGCCTCGTCTACAGCGAGCGGAGCGCTGAGGTCGACCTGGGCTGGACGCTGCGAGCGGAAGCATGGGGACACGGATACGCGACCGAGGCCGCACGTGCTGTCGCCGAGTGGGGCTTCGGTGCACTCGACGTGCCGTACTTCACGGCGACGATCCACCCCGGCAATGCGGCATCGGTCCACGTTGCCGAGCGCCTCGGATTCACTGCGAGCCGTGCGGATGTGCTGCACGGCGAGCCGGTCACGATCTACGTGCTCAACCGGCTCACGAGCACGTGACGCCAGTCAGCCGCATGATCTCCGCCATGGCGATTTTTGGAACAGCGGTGACGACGCCGATGCCGCGGCCGTAGGCATGCGATGGATTCGGCAGAGCGAGGTGTTCGTGGCGGTCGGAACGCTCAGTGTCCGGCGAGGACCCCTTCGCTGAGTGTTTCCATCGCTTGGTCGAGCAGCACGGACAACGGGGTCTTGCCACCGTCGGCCATGGCGGCGTCGGCGGCGGCGTCCAGGCAGGAGATCGCGGACGCGACGAGGACCTGGGCGCGGAGGTCGCTCGAAGGGTTCGCCGCACCGCCGAGCCGGCGGGCGATCTCCGGCACCAGCATGCTCTGCCAGCCCTGCGTCTTCTCCCACTGACGGGTCATCAGGGCGCACGCGTCGCTGAACAGCTGCAACCCGTTCGAAGACGGCTCGGACTCGTCGCCTCGGGGTTCGCTGACCAGGTCGAAGGCGCGACGCAGGGCCTCCCACGGCCGTTCGCTCTCGGGGCGGGCGGCGAGCGCGGCGGCGACCTCGTGGCCGAACTCGTTCATCTTGCCCAGGACGAGTTCCTCCTTGGTGCCGAAATACCGGAAGAACGTGGTGCGCGAGAGCCCTGCCTCCGCGGCGATTTGCTCGATGGTCGTGTGCTCGAAGCCCTGTTCGGCGAAGAGCCGGAACGCGATGTCGCTGACCTCGGCGCGCATCGCGGCCCGGGTCCGCTCGCGCAGCGACGGCTGCCCGCCCCGCGTGGGTGACGTCCCGGATGTGTCTGCCATGCCGAAAGTGTACACAGACCCCTTGTGGTACTCAGTTCCAGAAAGGATTATAGTCCCTCTTGCTGACTCTGTTTCTTCTTCAGGAGTACTTCTCATGAGCAAGGTCTGGTTCATCACCGGCTCCTCCCGCGGCCTGGGCAGCCAGTTCGCCCGGGCGGCGCTTTCGCGAGGCGATAAGGCCGCGGTGACGGCCCGCAGCGCCGAGTCCCTCGCCGGCTTGGTCGCGGAGTACGGCGACGCCGTCCTGCCGCTGGCCCTGGATGTCAGGGACAAGGCAGCCGTGGCCGCGGCCGTGAAGCGGACCCACGAGCACTTCGGGCGGCTGGACGTGGTCGTCAACAATGCGGGCTACAACGTGTCTGGCATGGTCGAGGAACTCTCCGAGGACGACATCCGCGCGCAGTTCGAGACGAACCTGTACGGCCCGGTATGGGTGACCCAGTCGGCGCTGCCGTACCTGCGCGCGCAGGGCAGCGGCCATCTCGTCATGGTCTCGAGCATGCTCGCCCACGCGACGTTCCCGACGACGGGTGCCTACTCCGCCTCCAAGGCCGCGCTGGAGGGTTTCGCCGACGCGTTGGCCCAGGAGGTCGCCGCCTTCGGTATCCGGGTGACCGTCGTACAGCCCGGTCCGTTCAAGACCGATCTCGGCGCCTCCTCGGTCATGGCCGAACCGCTGGCCGCCTACGACGGTGTCCGGCAGGCGGTCATGGCCGGCCTCACCGACCTGCCGCTGGCCGATCCGCACGGCGTCGGCCCCGCGCTGCTGAAGGTCGTCGACGCAGACAACCCCCCGATGCGGATCTTCTTCGGCTCCTATCCCCACACGGTGGTCCCGCCGATCTACGCCGAGCGCCTGAAGGCCTGGGAGGAATGGGCCGAACTGTCCGCCGAGGCCGAGACCGCCCTGGCCTGACCACCCGTCAACCGGCCGCCACCGACACCGGAGCACCACATGAAACAGCAATGGACCGAGCAGGAGATCCCCGACCAGAAGGGCCGCACGGCCGTCGTGACCGGCGCCAACTCGGGCATCGGTTTCGAGACCGCCCGGGCGCTCGCGGCACGCGGGGCAGACGTCGTACTGGCCGTACGGGACATCGCGAAGGGAGAGCAGGCGGCCGCTCGCATCCGCGACAGCGCACCGGGCGCCGAGATCGCCGTCCAGGAACTGGACCTGTCCTCGCTGGAGTCGGTCCGCAGCGCCGCGGCCGCCCTGCATGCGAAACTCCCGCGGATCGACCTGCTGATCAACAACGCAGGAGTCGTGCAACCGCCGAAGAAGACCACGCGGGACGGCTTCGAGCTGCAGTTCGGCACCAACCATCTCGGCCACTTCGCCCTCACCGGGCTGCTGCTGGACCTGCTGCTGCCGGTACAAGGCTCCCGGGTGGTGACCGTCAGCAGCCTGATGGCCGACCGGATCCGGTTCGAGGACCTGCAATGGGAGCGTTCCTACAGCCGGACAGGAGCCTACGGACAGTCCAAGCTCGCCAACCTGATGTTCGCCTACGAGCTGCAACGCCGCCTCTCACCGTACGGCACCACCCTCTCCGTCGCCGCACACCCCGGCGTGGCCCGCACCGAGGCGCCCACCCGCAACGCCTCCGCCCCCATGCGGCTGGCCTTCACCGTGGTCGCACCCATGATGAGCCAGCCGGCTGCCATGGCCGCGCTCCCCACCCTGCGGGCCGCCACCGACCCCGGCGTCCTCGGAGGCCAGTACTACGGCCCCGACGGTAAGGGCCAGTACAAGGGACACCCGCAGGTGGTCGCCTCCCTCGCGGCCTCCTACGACATCGTCGACCGGCAGCGCCTGTGGACGATCTCCGAGGAACTCACCGACGTGAAGTTCCCGGAGCCAGTGCCGACAACCTGACTCGTCGAATATGAACGGCCGACCAACCGATCGGGAGAAAGGCATGGCCGTGGTCGCTGACGGATCGGTGACCGACGCAAATCTGCCAGCCTGAGGCCGTTTGGCTCACAACTGTGCACTCTAGGAGGACATGCACAGGAAGCTCAGTGCCGGGCCCGGGCTCGTCGTCTTCGAAAGTGAACAGTGGGGTCTTATCGACGATTGAGTGTGTTTGGTCGTCGGCGTCGGTGAAGCTGACTTCAAGGACCCACGGCCACCCTTCGGTGTCTACCCACCGCACTGCTTGTGCTTGGAGCAGTGCGGTGGCAGGCGAGAGGTCAGTCACCCGCAGGCGCAAGCCCCGTCGGGCACGCTCCCCAGACATCCTCGCCAGGCTCACTTAGGTTGACACCCGTCCCGCCCAGGCTGCCACGGCTGTTGCGGACTAGGAAGCAGCGCAGATGCGAAGTCATCGAGTCAAGGCTATTGCTCGCTGTCCATCGTGGATGGCTGCTGCCTCCGCGCGGTAGCGTGCTGCAATGATGGGCAGCGACTGACGCCCTTCACGTACGAGTGAACGCCAGGCCGGCGCATGGGGAATCAGGGTCGCCGGCGCCGTAGATGAGCTGAACGCCACCTTGCGAACTGCACCACGTCAAGCCGCCCTGCGGGTCTATCGGTCCGGCGACGTCAGCATTCCACGAATCCGCGTAGGTCACGGTCGCACTGTACTTTTCGCTGTCCAACGCCCACGCTCCGGCATAGTACGTGTCGAGTGACATCCCGTCGTGGAACGTCACGTGACGCTTGTTGTCCATAGCCGGATCCATGTACGCCCGCCCGGAAGCCATGAGGACGATCCAATGTCCTTGCTGGTCCAGCCACGTGCCGATGGCCTCTCTCATGCTGACCGCCACCGTATTGGCCGACTGCCCCGGGGGCTGCATGCGGAGGTGGCCAGCGTGATCGTGGCCGCCGCCACGATCACGAACTTTCGTACCACGTGTCTGGATCCACTCATACGGAGATGGGTTGGTTGCTCGGCGGGATGTATGTGTACACGCCGTCGTTCGTGGAGCCCGGGCCGGTCTGGTAGACGCCGTCCCCGGCGTTCGAACTGCCTCCAGATGACGAGTGACCGGGAAGTCAGAGGCCCGCGGATTGCTCAGTCGGTTTCGTATTCGTCAGTGCCGAGGATGACGATGCCTCCACCGAACAGGCGTTGGACTCGGGCAGCGCCGTAGAGGCTGGACGGGGTACGGGAGAAGGGCGGAAGATCGCGCATGTCCGCGATCATCCACGCGTCAGGTTCGGCCTCCTGCGCGGCGCGTGCGAGTTCGGGGTCGCCGGTGGATGCCGCCTGCTCGGGTGTGAATATCGGTGCGGTAGCCCTCTGCATGGGCACGAAGACCTCGCCTCCGTTGAAGACCAGGTCGTTGAAGGCGTCTTGCACCGTCGGCATCCAGCACTCATCCTGCACGGCGGACTCCTCGATCACACGTCCGTGCGGCAGTCGGTCGAGCGTGCCCGCGGCATAGGCTCGGGTCACGTCAACGCAGTCGGCGAGCCATTCGAAGCACGTGACGACGTCGGGCGCACGGAAGCCGACTTCGTGCTCTTCATCGTTGCAGAGCACACGGCCCCACTGTCCGCTGACCGGGTCGATGTCCGCGTACCAGGTCTGTGTCGCACCGTTGGCGTGCAATGCCCACCAGGTTGTCTGCGGGCCGAGAAGGTGTGTCATGTAGCCCTTGAAGTTCACGACCTCGAGGAATCCGAAGGGCTCGATGTCGCCGACCTGGCACCACGAAGCCGCCCGCGCCAGCACTCTGATGTGCTCGGGGACGGGGGCGGGCCATTCGTCCATGGCCGCATCGGACACGCCCGCGCCCAACCTCACCAGGCCGTCCGTATCCTCGGCCAAGCGCCGCCAACGGGCGACCACCGCTTCGGCCCGCTCGATTTCGACGGTGATGTCGCGGCCCATGACTCCCCCTAAGGCTCACATCAATGATTCGCGCAAAGGTATCAGCGCGGATGTACTACTCGATGACGAAGCATGGGAGGCACGACTACAGCGGCAGTTCGTCGACGATCGATTGCATCCGTCCGTCGGCGTCGGCGAATCGGACTTCAACGACCCAAGGCCACGAGTCTGTATCGACCCACCGCACTGCTTGTGCCTCTAGCAGTGCGGTGGCAGGCGAGAGGTCAGTCACCGGCAGGTGCGAGCCCTGTCGGGCAGGATCCCCAGACGTCCTCGCCAGGGTCACTCAGGTTGACGCCGGTCCCGCCGAGGCCGCAGTAGCCGTCCGGGTTCTTGGCGTCGCTGAGGTATTGCTGGTGGTAGTCCTCGGCGTAGTAGAACTCGGTGGCGGGCTCGATGGTGGTGGTGATCTGGCGATGGCCGGCCGGGGTGAGGACCTTCTGGTAGGCGGCGCGGCTGGCTTCGGCGGCGGTGCGTTGGGCCTCGGTGGTGTACTGGATGATCGAGCGGTACTGGGTGCCTACGTCGTTGCCCTGGCGGTTGCCCTGGGTCGGGTCGTGCGACTCCCAGAAGAGCTTGAGCAGGCTCTCGTAGGCGACCTCGCGGGGGTCGTAGACGACGCGGACTACCTCGGCGTGGCCGGTGCGGCCGGAGCAGACTTCCTCGTACGTCGGGTTGGGGGTGGTGCCGGCCGCGTAGCCGACGGCGGTCGTGTGGACGTCGTCGTGCCACCAGAACTTGCGTTCGGCGCCCCAGAAGCAGCCGAGGCCGAAGACGGCTTCCTCGTAACCCTCGGGCAGGCCTTCGATCGGGGTGCCCAGCACGGTGTGCGTGCCGTTGAGCCGGAATGGGCGCTCGGCGCGGCCCGGGAGGGCCTGGGCGGGGGTCGGCAGGCTGCCCTTGAAGTTGCGGAAGATGCTCACGTATCGACGAACGAGTTTCCCGGCGGGGATGTTCCGCCGCGCGCCGCTACCCTGGGTCTATGACGCAGCGCTCCAACCACGGTTCCCACCACGACGGCCTGGGCTTCTCTTCCCTGGCCATTCACGCTGGTCAGGAGCCAGATCCGTTGACCGGGGCCGTCGTGCCGCCGATCTACCAGGTGTCCACGTACAAGCAGGACGGCGTCGGCGGGCTGCGCGGCGGCTACGAGTACTCCCGCTCGGCGAACCCGACGCGCACGGCGCTCGAGGAGTGCCTGGCCGCGCTCGAGGGCGGGCGGCACGGCCTGGCCTTCGCCTCCGGTCTGGCCGCCGAGGACTGCCTGCTGCGCACGGTGTGCAACGCGGGGGACCACGTGGTGATCCCGAACGACGCGTACGGCGGCACATTCCGGCTGTTCGCCAAGGTCTACGAGCGCTGGGGCGTCGCGTGGACGGCCGCCGACCTGTCCTCGGTCGAGGCCGTGCGCGCCGCCGTGCAGCCCGGGAAGACCAAGGTCATCTGGGTGGAGACGCCCTCGAACCCGCTGCTCGGCGTGTGCGACATCGCCGCGCTGGCGCACGTGGCGCACGACGCGGGCGCGCTGCTCGTCGTCGACAACACCTTCGCCACCCCCTACCTGCAGCAGCCGCTCGCGCTCGGCGCCGACGTGGTCGTGCACTCGACCACGAAGTACATGGGCGGGCACTCGGACGTGGTCGGCGGCGCCCTGATCGCCGCGGACGACGACCTCGGCGCCCGCTTCGCGTTCCACCAGAACGCCATGGGCGCGGTCGCCGGGCCGTTCGACGCCTGGCTCACGCTGCGCGGCATCAAGACGCTGGGCGTGCGGATGGACCGGCACTGCGCGAACGCCGCGGCGATCGCCGAACTGCTGGAGGCGCACCCGAAGGTCTCCGCGGTGCACTACCCGGGCCTGCCCTCGCACCCGGGCCACGAGATCGCCGCGAAGCAGATGCGCGGCTTCGGCGGCATGGTCTCGTTCCGGCACAAGGAGGGCGAGGCGGCGGCGGTCGAGGTGTGCAACCGGGCGCGGCTGTTCACGCTCGGCGAGTCGCTCGGCGGGGTCGAGTCGCTCATCGAGCACCCGGGCCGGATGACGCACGCGTCGGCCGCCGGTTCCCCGCTCGAGGTGCCCGGCGACCTGGTCCGGCTCTCGGTGGGTATCGAAGACCTCGATGATCTGGTCGCGGACCTGCGCCAGGCCCTCTGACGACGCGTCAGTCCGCTGATCAACAGCGGCTTGCATCGCATATAACGATATGGATGGGCGGCCCGGGCCGCCCATCCGATGCACTATGCTGCGCGCGTGGTGGAGGGTATATCCGAACTCAGTGAAGGCGTGCTGCTCGGCGAGCGTTACCAGCTCGTGCGCCGCCTCGAGGTGTTCTCGGTCGGCGCGGAGCGCGTGGCCGGTGTCGAATACGAGTACTGGCTCGCTACGGACGTCACGTCCGAGGCCGACGTCTGGATCCAGTTCGCGGCGTCCGACGGCGTATACGCCGGGGGATCGGCACTGGCCGGGGCGGTGTCGGCGCTGCGCCGCATCAACCACCCGGCCGTACCGGTGGTGCACGCCTTCGGTGAGTACGAGTTCGAGGCCGACGGGGCGGTGACCTCGGTCGGCTACTGCGCGGTCCCGGCCGCCGCGGGCGAGACGCTGGCCGCGGTGCTGCTGCGCGAGGAGATCGACAGCGCCGAGATCCTGGCCGCGCTCGCGCAGGTGGCCGAGGTGCTGGAGCTGCTGGCCGAGTTCGAGCTCGTACACGGTCACCTGAGCTCGCACTCGGTGCTGCTCACGGCGACCGAGGGCGCGGGCTACGAGGTCGTGCTGAGCGACCTGCCCGCCTCGCTGGCGCTGGAGACCGCGCTCGAGTCCGAACTGACCGTCGCCGCGGACGTGTACGCGCTGGCGTGGCTGACCGTGCTGGCGCTGGTGGGCCCGGCCGTGCTGGAGGCCGAGTTCGGCGCCGGGTTCGCGACGGCCGTGGAGCTCGATTCGATGGCCGAGCAGGTGCTGCTACGTCGTCGCGAGTGGGCGGCGGAGAACCTGATCGTGCTCGGCGTGTCGGAGGCGCTTGCCGAGGTGCTGCTGCTCGCGCTCGGTGAGGCGGCCGGTCGTCCGCGGGCTGCGGCGCTGACCGCGGCGCTGCGTGCCGAGTGGATGCTGCTGACCACGGGCGCGGAAGCGGCGGCCGTCGAGGCTGAGGCTGGGGCCGAGATCGCGGCCGCGGCTGCTGCGGCGGCTGTGGCTGTCGAGGCCGAGGTGGTCGAGGAAGTCGTCGCTGAGGAAATCGTCGCCGAGGAAGTCGGCGAAGAGGTGGTGGCTGAAGAGGTCGTCGCCGAGGCTGCCGGAAAGAAGCGGAAGAAGTCGGGCGCGGCCAAGGGTGCCGCGGTGGCCGCCGTGGCCGGAGCGGTCGTGGCGGCGGAGATCGTGGAGGCCGGATCGGCGCAGGCCGCGCAGGGTGCTGCGGCTGCCGGTGCGGGGACTGCGGCGGCGAGTGGTGCTGCCGCGGGCGCTGGTGGCTCGGCTGCGAGTGGCGGAGCTGCGGCGGCGGGCGGTGGAAGTGCTGCGGCTGGTGGCGGCGGTGCGGCTGCGAGTGGCGGCGCTAGCGGCGGCGGCTCGGCTGCCGCGAGTGGTGGAGCTGCTGCTGCTGGCGGAAGTGCGGCGGCTGCTGGCGGTGCGGCGGCCGGTGGCGCGGCGGTTGTGGGGGAGTCGACGGAGGTCATTCCTCGGGTGCCGCGGGGGCCTCGGCCCAAGAGCGGTGCCGGGGCTGGAGCCGGCGCTGGTGCTGCCGGGGCCGCGTCGTTCTCGGGTGGGATCGCGGCTGGCGGTTCAGCGTCCGGCGGGCATCATGCGCATCCGCGTAAGCCGAAGACGGGCGTCTTGATCGGTGCGGGCGTCGGGCTTGTGGTGGTCATCGCGCTGGTGATCACGATTTCGACCAGCGGATCGAATAGGGCGAATACGGCGTCGTCGGGGAGTATCGGGTCGCATTCGTCGGCGTCCGCCTCCGCGTCCGTGTCGGCGTCTGCCGGTGCCACGAGCGGCTCGGGGAGTTCTGCGTCGGCCTCGGCGTCGTCCGGGTCGGGCTCCACAGCCGGTACGTCCGTGTCGACTGCGGCTACGGCGCCGGCGGGGTCGGAGACGTTCCCGTCCACGTTGACGACTGTTCCGGCTTCGCCCGGTCAGGCGGTGCAGCAGGTGCAGACCATCGTGAACCAGGCGAAGGGCGAGCTCACCTCCACCGAGCAGGGGCAGCTCACTCAGATCATCAGCACGCTGCAGCAGGAGATCAGCGGCGGGCAGTCGCTCTCGACGGGCATGAGCCAGTTCTGGGCGCTGCTGCACTCGAATGAACTGCCGTCGTCGCTGAACACGTACCTCATCCAGTACGCGGAGTATCTGTCGGCGAGTCAGGGGAGCTAGGGGAGCTAGGGGAGCTAGGAGAGCGGCGCGCCGGCTGCGCAGGGGACGGGGGCCCAGCGCAGGTAGTACGTCGTCCAGTTGGTGGCGATCGCCTCGACGCCGTCGGTGCGCAGGCGCTGCCATTCGGTGCGGTCGGCCGGGGTCCACGTCCAGACCTGCAGGCCGGCCGCGCGCCACGTCGTGACCTCGGGCGCGGTGACGCCGCGGAAGTCCACGTAGATGATGTGCGCGCCCGTCGCGAGGATCTGGCGGGCCGTCGGGATGTTCTTCATACCAATGGTCTCGACGAGGTAGGCGAGCGGCACGTTCGGCGCAATAGCGTGGAATGCGCGCAGGTCCTCCGTCGTCCAGCCCGCGACGATCACTCGATCGGCGTAGTTGGAGTGTTGGATGACCTCGGCGAAGGTGGCGAAGTCGCGGATCGCGGAGGCCACGGGCAGGCGGGCCGCGAACGGGTCGGCCTCCATCTGCAGCACGATCGGCTTGCCGGTGGTGGCGATCTCGGCGAGGGCTTCGGCGAGCGTATCGGGGTGGACGGCGGGGTCGATTCGGCCCGCAGTCGTGTCGGTCGCGTAGGTGCGTGCGTCGAGGGATACGTACTGTTGGGCCGTCAGGTCCGTGATCGGCGTGTTCGGGCCGGTCTCCGACGTGGTGCGGTTCACGGTCGCGTCGTGCAGGGCGACCGGGACGCCGTCGCGCGTCCAGCGCACGTCCATATTGAGGTACGTCGCGCCGGCGGCCGACGCGGCGAGTTCGGCCTGCCAGGTGTTCTCCGGCAGGTGGCTGCCGTCGCCGGTCTCGCCGCGGTGCGCGATCACGGCGGGGGCGTCGCAGTGTCCGGGGTACGGGGCGGCGGCCTGGGTCTCCACGTAGCGCACGCCAGGCGACACCGGCGCGGGGCGGCTCGCGGTGGCGGCGGTCGGAGTGGGCGATCCGCCGCACGCGGTGGCGCCGGCCAGTGCCGCGGCGAGGCTGAAAAGGCCGCCGACGAGTCGCGTGACGTTCCGTACGTTCCGTGCCCCGCGCACCGCACCGGCCCCCGTTTCCGTGATGGTTCTCGCCGCCCGCACCGGATCAGCAGCACGTTAGCGACCGGACATTCTCAACCTGTGCGGCTTTTGCGCCCGTCATGGGACGGTTCCGTCACAATTCTGTACGCGAGTTTGTCAGCGCGCTGAGCTGAGTTCGGCTCAGCGGGTGAGATCATGCGGAGCATGAGCCGATTCGGTGCGGCGCTCGCCGCGGACCCCGACGCCGCCCGGGCCGCCCGGCGCGCGGCGCACGGGGCGCTCGGCCGGGTCGCGGGTGCGCCCGACCTGGTGGTGGTCACCGCGGCGCTGGCCGATCCGGACGCGGCGGACGAGGTCGCGGCCGCCGTGGCCGAGCAGGTGGCGGCCACCGGCAACGACCGCTGTGCCGTCGTGGGCACGATGGCCGAGGCCGTGATGGGCGAGACCAGCCTCGGCCAGGCGGCCGGGTCCGCGCTGCGGGCGCTGTCCGAGGGCGAGATGACCTGGGACCCGGACGCCGCCGGCGTTCCCGGGCAGCCGTCCGGCGGGGTCCCCGGGCAGACCTCGGTCGCCGTGTGGGCCGCGCGGCTGCCGGGGACCCGCGTGCGGCCCTTCCGGCTGCATTCGCACCGCGTCACTCAGCCGTTCGAGGGAACGTCCGTGCTGGGCGAGCATCCTCCGAACGGCGGTATGGCGATCGGCGGACTGCCCGAGCCGTGGCCGGACGAGCGGGTCGCGCTGCTGTTCGCCGACCCCTACAGCTTCCCGGTGGACGGCTTCCTGGCCCGCTGCAACAAGCTGCTGCCCGACCTCCCGTTCGTCGGCGGCCTCGCGCCCGGGCCCGCGGGCTACGGCTCGGCGCGGCTGCTGCTCGGCTCGGAGGCGTACGCGACCGGCGCGGTCGGCGTGCTGCTCGGCGGCGAGCTGAACGCGGCGATCGCGGTGAGCCAGGGCTGCCGTGCGATCGGTCCGGCGATGACGGTCACGGCTGCGGAGGGGGACGTGCTGCTCGGTCTCGCCGGGCGCCCGGCCTACCAGCGGCTGCGCGAGATCCTCGACGAGCTGCCGGAGGAGCAGCGGGAGCAGGCCTCGACGACCGGCCTGCACCTCGGCATCGCGCTCGACGAGTACGCCGAGTACCACGACAGCGGCGACTTCCTGATCCGCGGCGTCGTCGGGGTGCTGCCGGACCGGGACGCGATCCAGGTGGGGGACCACGTCGAGGTCGGGCAGACCGTGCGCTTCCAGGTGCGCGACGCGGCGAGCGCGGCCGACCAGCTGCGGGCGGTGCTGCGCCGGGCGCGCCGCCGTCCGGGCTACGAGTCGATCGGCGGCGCGCTGCTCGTCTCCTGCCACGGCCGGGCCGCCGGGCTCTTCCCGCCGCCCTTCGGCGCGTCGCACGACCTGCACACCGTCTGCACCGAGCTCGGCACCGGCGCCGTCGCCGGCTTCTTCGGCACCGGCGAGATCGGGCCGGTCGCCGGCCGCAACCACCTGCACGGGTACACCGCCTCCGTGCTCGCCTTCGCCGAGAATGAGTAGGCTGCCTGACATGCAGCAGCGGGTGGTCCTGGCGATCGACATCGGTGGTACGAAGCTGGCCGTGGGGGTCGTGGACGAGGAGGGCCGCGTCCTCGAGTACCGGCGCGCGCCCAATCCGAATCCGCCGAGCGGCGAGGGCGAGTCGGTCTACCGCGCGCTGCTCGCCCTGGTCGAGGAGCTGGACGCGGACCGCTCGGACTTCGTCGGCGTCGGGGTCGGCTGCGGCGGTCCGATGAGCTGGCCGGCCGGCGAGGTCTCCCCGCTGAACATCCCGAGCTGGCGCGGCTTCCCGCTGCGGGCCCGGCTGGCCGAGGAGTTCGGGCTGCCGGTGCGGCTGCACAACGACGCGATCTGCGTGGCCGTGGCGGAGCACTGGCGCGGCGCCGGTATGGGCGTGGACAACGTGCTCGGCATGGTCGTGTCCACCGGCGTCGGCGGCGGGCTGATCCTCGGCGGACGGCTGATCGACGGCGCCTCGGGCAACGCCGGGCACGTCGGCCACGCGATCGTGCACGAGTTCGAGCCGCAGTGCCGCTGCGGCGCGATCGGCTGCCTGGAGGCCATCGCCTCGGGGCCGAACCTGTCCGCGTGGGCGACCGGCCAGGGCTGGCGCGCGGGCCATCCGGACGAGCAGCGCACCGGCCAGGACCTCGTCGAGGACGCGCGGCGCGGGGATCCGGTCGCGCTGGCCGCGATGCGCCGGGCCGGGCGGGCGCTGGGCATCGGCATCGCCACCGCGACCACGCTGTGCGACCTGCAGGTGGTGGCGATCGGCGGCGGGCTGTCCCAGGCCGGGCCGCTGCTGTTCGATCCCCTGGAAGCGAGTCTGCGGGAGCGGATCGGCCTGGAGTACGCGTGCGGGGTGCGGGTCGTGCCCGCCGGGCTCGGGCAGGAGTCGGGGCTCGTCGGCGCCGCGGCGTTGGTGCTGCGTCCGGAGAACTACTGGTCCGCGGACAAGTAAGGCGGGCGAAGCGAAGGGGCCCCGGCGCGATGCCGGGGCCGCTTCTACGTGAACAGCCGTCAGTGCACGGCGGGGGACGGGGCCAGGTCCGCGGCCTCCGCGGTCCCGGCGTCCGCGGCCGGCTTGCTCGGCGCGCCCGCCTTGCGCAGCTCGACCTGCTTGAGGAAGAAGCTGAGCACCCAGGCGATCACCATGATCCCGGCGGCGGTCATGAAGACCACCGACATGGCGCTGGTGAAGTCGCGCACCACGATGTCGAACAGGCCGTGGAAGCCGTGCTGCTCGGCCTGCGCGCTCGCCTGCTGCAGCGCGGAACGGCTCAGGCTGGTGCCGCCGCCGCTGCTCGTCATCTGGCCGGAGATCGAGCTCGGCAGGTCGTGCCGCAGGTAGTCGGCGAGCCGGTTGCTCAGGATCGCGCCGAAGATCGCGGTGCCGAAGGACTGGCCCATGTTCCGGAAGAACAGGTTGCTGGACGTGCCGGTGCCGATGTCCTTGAACGGCAGCGCGTTCTGCACGGCGAGGGTGAGCACCGGCATCGTCATGCCCAGGCCGAGGCCGAGGATGAACATGAACAGGCCGCGCTCGACCGCCGAGGTGTTCACCCCGAGCCGGGAGAGCAGGAACATGCCGACCACGGCGATCGCCAGGCCGACGATCGGGAACGGCTTGTACTTGCCGAGCTTCGAGATCGCGATACCGGTGATCATGGCCGCCGGGCCCACGCCGATCATCATCGGCAGGATCGCCAGGCCGGCGCCGGTCGGCGAGTAGCCCGCCACGAACTGCAGGTAGACGCTCAGGTAGATGAGCGAGCCCATCATCGTGATGCCGACGACCAGCGCCATCGCGTTGGACACCGAGAAGACCTGGTTGCGGAACAGGTGCATCGGGATGATCGGCTCGCTGGCGACCTTGGCCTCCCAGAAGACGAAGCCGACGGCCAGCGCGACGCCCACCACGAACAGCGAGATGACCTGCCAGGATCCCCACGGCTCCTGGCCGTTCGCGCCGAGCTGCGTGGCCAGCAGCGTCGCGCAGGCGGCGAGCGTGATCAGGACGGCGCCCGCGTAGTCGATCTTGTGCTTGACGTGCGTCTCGGAGACGTGCAGCACGGCCGAGATCACGACCAGCGCGACGGCGCCGATCGGCAGGTTCACGTAGAAGATCCAGCGCCAGCCGCTCACGCCGAAGATGTGCGAGTGGTCGGTGAAGAAGCCGCCGATCAGCGGGCCGATGACCATCGCGAACATGAAGGTCGCGGTGAAGTAGCCCTGGTACTTGCCCCGCTCGGCCGGGCTGACGACCTGTCCGATGATGGTGAACACCAGCGCCATCAGGCCGCCGCCGCCGAGGCCCTGCACGGCGCGGAAGGCGATCAGCTCGGGCATGTTCTGCGACATGCCGCTCAGCACCGAGCCGGCCAGGAAGATGACGATCGCGAAGATGAAGATCTTCTTGGGCCCGTAGAGGTCCGCGAGCTTCCCGTAGATCGGCGCGACGGCCGTCGAGGAGAGCATGTACGCGGTCACGACCCAGGGCATCTCGGCCGAGCCGTTCGCCCGGTCGAGGTCGTTGACGATCGTCAGCAGCGCCGTCGAGACGATGGTCTGGTCCAGGGCGGCCAGCAGCAGCGCCAGCATCAGGCCGCTGAAGATGACCATGATCTGGCGGTGTGAGAGCACCTTCTGCTCTTTGTCGGCGTGATGCACCGTCGGGGATATTGCTTCGTCCGAGCGCGACGGCCGCTCGGGCTGGGGCGGGGATATTGCTTCTGACATGGTGGTTCATGCCCCCTTCGGTAGAGTCTCGGCGAGCGCGGCCTGATGGGTCGCGCGTACGGCGTCGGGATCCGGCATCTGGATCGGCGTCGTGACGCCCAGGTCGCCGGCGAGTCGTTCGGCCAGGATCGACAGCGTCCTGGCGTCGGCGGCGCTCCAGTGGCCGACGGCCTCCTGCAGCCGCGCGATCCGGTGCCGCCACAGCTGGTCGACGTGCTCGACGCCGGCGTCGGTCAGCGCGAGCCGGTGCGCCCGCCGGTCCGCCGGGTCGGCCACCTTGACGAGCCGGCCCGCGTCCTCCTGGAAGCGGCAGTGCCGGCTGACCGTGGACAGGTCGAGGCCGGTGTGCTGGGCGATCTCCGAGGGTCGGCTCGGCCCGCGCCGGTAGAGCACGCCGAGGACCATCGAGGCGCCGTGGTCGATCCCCTCGGGCTCGGTGTAGAAGCGCTTGAGGCCGTGCATGGTGGCGCCGACCGCGCAGATCAGGGTCACCAGATCCTCATCGGACAGCTTCTCGCTCATGCCCGCGCGCCTCCCCTCTCGTTACTTGTACTCTGCAAGCATAGAAGCCGTTACTTGTGCTCTGCAACCAAATTTCGGGTAACGGGCGGCATCGTTATTTCCCTGTTACGGATCGATCCGGGCCTTCCAGAAGGTCCCAACAGGTGGACGCGTGGCCGTAGCCTTGAGCCGTGCCCAATCCCGTCACCCTCGCGCGGATCCGAGCGGCGCAGGACCTGCTCGCCGAGATCACCCGCGCCACGCCGCTGGCCTGGTCGAGGCCGCTGTCCGACCAGCTCGGCGGCCCCGTCTGGTTCAAGTGCGAGAACCTGCAGCGCGCCGGCTCCTTCAAGGTGCGCGGCGCCTACGTCCGGATCCACAACCTCCCCGAGCACGAGCGGGCCCGCGGCGTGGTCGCGGCCAGCGCGGGCAACCACGCGCAGGGCGTCGCGCTCGCGGCCACCCTGCACGGGATCCCGTCCACCGTCTTCATGCCCGAGGGCGCGCCGCTGCCCAAGGTCGCGGCCACCGAGTCGTACGGCGCGCAGGTGCGGTTCGCCGGGACCACCGTGGACGAGGCCCTGGTCGCCGCCTGCGAATACGCCGAGCAGACCGGCGCCGCGTTCATCCACCCCTTCGACCACCCCGATGTGATCGCGGGTCAGGGCACCGTCGCGCTGGAGATCCTGGAGCAGTGCCCCGACGTGAAGACCGTGCTGGTCGGACTCGGCGGCGGCGGACTGCTCTCCGGGATGGCCACCGCGTTCAAGGCCCTGCGACCGGAGACCCGGGTGATCGGCGTGCAGGCCGCGGCCGCCACGTCCTGGGAGCCCTCGCTCAAGGCCGGCGAGCCCGTCTCGATCAGCGGCATGTCCACGATGGCGGACGGAATCGCCGTGGGCCGGCCCGGCGAGCTGACGTTCGACGTCGTGCGGGAGTGCGGCGTGGAGGTGCGCACCGTCTCCGAGGAGGCCATCTCCCGCGCGCTGCTGCTCCTGCTGGAGCGCAACAAGCTCGTCGTCGAGCCCGCCGGGGCGGTCGGCGTGGCCGCGCTGCTGGAGTCGATCGAGAAGTTCGAGCCGCCGGTCGTGGCCGTACTCTCCGGCGGCAACGTGGACCCGTTGCTGCTGCTCCGGCTGATCCGGCACGGCCTGTCCGCCGCCGGGCGCTTCCTCTCGCTGCGGCTGCGGGTGTCCGATCGGCCAGGATCTTTGGCCCAGTTGCTGGCCGAGATCGCCGCGTGCGACGCGAACGTGGTGGACGTGGAGCACGGCCGGATGGCGCCGAACCTGGCCATAGGAGAAGTCGAGGTCGGACTGACTGTCGAGACCCGCGGCGCCTCGCACGCCGCGACCGTCCTCAAGCGGCTGCACGACGCGCGCTACCGCATTGAATCGTCCCAGTAGCCCGCCTGTCGTCACGGGATGTCCCATAGTTTGGGCTAACCGGACCCTAGCTTGGATCTGAACAGTGCCAGGCGTGATACTGGACCGACGTGAACATGACAGGACCGGGGCCGAGCGGCGGACCCGGCCCGAGCCAGGAGGATCCGGACGTGACCTACGTCATCGCGCTGCCGTGCGTGGATGTGAAGGACAAGGCCTGCATCGAGGAGTGCCCGGTCGACTGCATCTACGAGGGAGAGCGCTCGCTCTACATCCACCCGGACGAGTGCGTGGACTGCGGTGCCTGCGAGCCGGTCTGCCCGGTCGAGGCGATCTTCTACGAGGACGACACCCCGGAGCAGTGGAAGGACTTCTACAAGGCCAACGTGGAGTTCTTCGAGGACCTCGGCTCGCCCGGCGGCGCCTCCAAGCTGGGCCAGATCGCCAAGGACCACCCGATCGTGGCCGCGCTGCCGCCGCAGGGCGGGGAGCACTGAGCCCGGTGCCGGGCACCCTCGCCGACCGGCTGCCGCCGTTCCCCTGGGACCGGTTGGCGCCGTACGCGCAGAAGGCGGACGCACACCCCGGCGGCCGGGTGGACCTGTCCGTGGGAACGCCGGTGGACCCGGTGCCCGCGGCGGTGCGCACGGCGTTGATCGAGGCCGCGGACTGGCCGGGCTATCCGGTCACCCGCGGCACCGACGCGCTACGGGAGGGCGCGCTGGGCTGGATGCGGCGGGTGCTGGGCGTCGGGCTCGAGGGCACGGCGCAACCGGGCGTGCTCCCGGTGATCGGCTCCAAGGAGCTGGTGGCGGGCATGCCCACGCTGCTGGCGCTGGGCCCCGGGGACCGCGTCGCGTACCCGGTCCCGGCCTATCCGACCTATGAGATCGGCGCGCTGCTGACCGGCTCCGAGCCGGTGCCGACCCCGTTCGGGCGGCTTCCGGAGGGCGCGCCGCCCAAGCTGGTCTGGCTCAACAGCCCGGCCAATCCGCACGGCCAGGTGCTCACGGTCGGCGAAATGCGCGCGGCGGTGGCCTGGGCGCGCGAGCACGGCGCGGTCGTGGTCTCGGACGAGTGCTACATCACGCTCGGCTGGGACGAGGCGGCCAAACCGGTCTCGATCCTGCACCCGGACGTCTGCGACGGGGACTTCACCGGCCTGCTGGCCCTGCACTCGCTGTCCAAGCGGTCGAACCTGGCCGGCTACCGGGCGGCGTTCCTGGCCGGCGATCCGCAGCTGCTCAAGGATCTGCTGCTGGTCCGGATGCACGGCGGGATGATCATGCCGGGCCCGGTGCAGGCGGCGATGGCCGCGGCGCTGAACGACGACGAGCACGCGGCGGAGCAGAAGGAGCGCTACCGGGCCCGCCGGGTGGCGCTGCGCGGCGCGCTGGAGCGGGCCGGTTTCCGGATCGACCACTCGCAGGCCGGGCTGTACCTGTGGGCCACCCGGGACGAGCCGTGCTGGGACACGATCGGCTCGCTGGCCGAGCTCGGCATCCTGGCCGCGCCCGGCGAGATCTACGGTCCGGCGGGCGGGCGGCACGTGCGGCTCGCGCTCACGGCCACCGACGAGCGGATCGCCGCCGCCGTCGAACGGCTGGGCTGACCACTCGTCACCTGTAGTCCGTGACGACGAGGGCCCCGCGACTTCCGATCGGGAGGCGCGGGGCCCGCGTCGTGCGTTCGGTGCGTTCCGTGCTCTTGTTGCGTTTGTCGCGTTCGCCGCGTGCCCCGGCTCCGTATGTATCAGCCGAGGCGTTCGACGGCGGCGGCGATCCGCTCGTCGGTGGCCGTCAGCGCGAGCCGCACGTGCCGCTCGCCGCCGGGGCCGTAGATCTCGCCGGGCGCGGCCAGGATGCCGAGCTCGGCGAGCGAGCCGATGGTGTCCCAGCACGGCTCGCCGCGGGTGGCCCACAGGTACAGGCCGGCCTGGGAGTGGTCGATGCGGAAGCCCGCCCGCTCCAGGGCGCCGCGCAGCGCCGCGCGTCGGGCCCGGTAGAGCTCCTTCTGTGCCGCCGCGTGCCCGTCGTCGTTCAGCGCCGCGGCCATCGCCGCCTGCACCGGGCCCGGCATGATCATCCCGCCGTGCATCCGGACCAGCAGCAGCTTCCTGAGCAGCTCCGGGTCGCCGGCGAGGAACGCCGCCCGGTAGCCGGCCAGGTTCGACCGCTTCGAGAGGGAGTGCAGGGCCAGCAGGCCCGTGTGGTCACCGTCGCAGACGTCCGGGTGCAGGATCGAGACCGGCTCGGCCGCCTCGTCCCAGCCGAGCGTGATGTAGCACTCGTCGGAGACCACGACCGCCTCGTGCTCGCGGGCCCAGCCCACCGCGGCGCGCAGTTCCTCGACGGTGAGGACCTGGCCGTGCGGATTCGCCGGACTGTTGAGCCAGACCAGCTTCGGCGGCGCCCCGGCCGCGTCCGGCAGCTGCCCGAACGGGGTCGGTACCGGCTCGGAGCCGGTCAGCAGCGCGCCGATCTCATAGGTCGGATACGCCGGAACCGGGTAGGCGACACGGTCGCCGGGACCCAGTGCCAGCAGCGTGGGCATGCTCGCCACCAGCTCCTTCGAGCCGATCACCGGGAGCACGCCCGGTTGCGCCGTTCCCTCGAGGCCGACGCCCAGCACTCGCCGCATCCAGCCCAGCGCGCCCTCCCGTAGCGCGTCGGTGCCGCGGGTGACCGGATAGCCCGGCCAGTCCGCGGCCGCGATCAACGCCGTACGCACCGCCTCGGGCACCGGGTCCACCGGCGTGCCGACGGACAGGTCCACCCGTCCGCCGGGGTGGGCGTCCGCCTTCTGCGCGTACGGCGCCAGCCGGTCCCAGGGGAACGGCGGCAGGCGGTCGGCGAGCGTGGGCACAGACTCAGTGCTCCGCGGCCTGCGGCGGCAGCGCGGCGACGATCGGGTGGTCCTTGGCGATCTGGCCCAGCTTGGAGGCGCCGCCGGGCGAGCCGAGGTCCTCGAAGAACTCCACGTTGGCCTTGTAGAAGTCCT
>DATJIF010000102.1:0-11472 GCA_035493475.1 Actinospica sp. | reverse complement strand
GGCACCCGCTCGCGCACCGCCGTGCTCACCAAGCTCTACCCGACCCGGTCGCACACCGGCGCGGCCCAGGGCGGCATGTGCGCCGCGCTGGCCAACGTCGAGGAGGACAACTGGGAGTGGCACACCTTCGACACGGTCAAGGGCGGCGACTACCTGACCGACCAGGACGCCGCCGAGATCATGTGCAAGGAGGCCATCGACGCGGTCCTCGACCTGGAGAAGATGGGCCTGCCGTTCTCCCGCACCCCCGAGGGCCGGATCGACCAGCGCCGCTTCGGCGGCCACACGCGTGACCACGGCAAGGCCGCCGTACGCCGTTCGTGCTACGCGGCGGACCGCACCGGCCACATGATCCTCCAGACGCTGTACCAGAACTGCGTCAAGGAGGGCATCGAGTTCTACAACGAGTTCTACGTCCTGGACCTGCTGCTCGGCGAGCCCGACGAGAACGGCGTCAAGCGCACCGCCGGCGTCGTGGCCTACGAGCTGGCCACCGGCGAGATCCACATCTTCCGCGCCAAGGCGGTCATCTTCGCCACCGGCGGCTTCGGCAAGGTCTTCAAGACCACGTCCAACGCGCACACCCTGACCGGCGACGGCATGGGCATCATCTGGCGCAAGGGCCTGCCGCTGGAGGACATGGAGTTCTACCAGTTCCACCCGACCGGCCTCGCGGGCCTCGGCATCCTGCTGACCGAGGGCGCGCGCGGCGAGGGCGGCATCCTGCGCAACGCCGAGGGCGAACGCTTCATGGAGCGCTACGCCCCCACCATCAAGGACCTCGCCCCCCGCGACATCGTGGCCCGCTCGATGGTGCTCGAGGTGCGCGAGGGACGCGGCGCCGGTCCGCACAAGGACTACGTCTACCTGGACCTGACGCACCTTCCGGCCGAGCAGATCGAGGAGAAGCTCCCGGACATCACCGAGTTCGCGCGCACCTACCTGGGCGTCGAGCCGACCACGGAGCTCGTCCCCGTCTACCCGACCGCGCACTACGCGATGGGCGGCGTCCCGACGAACGTGCAGGCCGAGGTCCTCAGCGACAACAAGACGGTCGTCCCCGGCCTCTACGCCGCCGGTGAGGTCGCCTGTGTCTCCGTCCACGGCTCCAACCGCCTCGGCACCAACT
The DNA here is from genome assembly GCA_035493475.1 of Actinospica sp. GTDB lineage: Bacteria > Actinomycetota > Actinomycetes > Streptomycetales > Catenulisporaceae > Actinospica. Next base: position 10,343 of record DATJIF010000102.1, on the reverse strand, counting down.
CCCTCCTCGACATCAACGTCTTCGGCCGCCGCGCCGGCCTGGCCGCCGCCGAGTTCGTCAAGGACGCGCCGCTGGTCGACATCGTCGAGGGCGACGCCGCCACCGGCGTCATCGCCATGATCGAGGGCCTGCGCACGTCGCAGGGCACCGAGAAGGTCGCCGCGATCCGCACCGAACTGCAGCGCACCATGGACGACAACGCGGGCGTCTACCGCAACGAGCAGACGCTCAAGCAGGCGCTCGCCGACGTCAAGTCCCTGCAGGCCCGCTACGAGAACGTGGCCGTCCAGGACAAGGGCAAGCGCTTCAACACCGACCTGCTCGAGGCCGTGGAACTGGGCTTCTTGCTCGACCTCGCCGAAGTCCTGGTCGTCGGCGCGCTGAACCGCAAGGAGTCCCGCGGCGGCCACGCCCGCGAGGACTTCCAGGACCGCGACGACGAGAACTACATGAAGCACACGATGGCGTACCGGGAGACCGGCGCGGACGGAAACTACGACATCCGTCTCGACTGGAAGCCCGTCGTGGTCACCCGTTACCAGCCGATGGTGAGGAAGTACTGACATGCCCGCGGCAACTTCCGACCCCGAGTTCATGACCATCACCGTCCAGGTCAAGCGGTACAACCCCGACACGGACGAGACCCGCTGGGACGAGTGGCAGGTCGAGGCGCTGCCCACGTGGCGCATCCTGGACGCCCTGCACCAGATCAAGTGGGACCACGACGGCACCCTGACGTTCCGCCGCTCCTGCGCCCACGGCGTCTGCGGCTCCGACGCCATGCGCATCAACGGCCGCAACCGCCTGGCCTGCAAGTCCCTGGTGAAGGACCTGAACCCGGACAAGCCGATCACCGTCGAGCCGATCCAGGGCCTCCCGGTCGTCAAGGACCTCGTCGTCGACATGGACCCGTTCCTGCAGGCCTACCGCGACGTGAAGCCCTTCCTCATCGCCCACGGCAACGAGCCGACGAAGGAGCGCCTGCAGTCCCAGAAGGACCGCGACCGCTTCGACGACACCACCAAGTGCATCCTCTGCGCCGCGTGCACGACGTCCTGCCCCGTCTTCTGGACCGACGGCCAGTACTTCGGCCCCGCCGCCATCGTCAACGCCCACCGCTTCATCTTCGACTCCCGCGACGACGCCGCCGAGGAGCGCCTGGAGATCCTCAACGAGCGCGAAGGCGTCTGGCGCTGCCGCACCACCTTCAACTGCACCGAAGCCTGCCCGAGAGGTATCCAGATCACCCAGGCCATCGCCGAGGTCAAGCGAGCCCTGATCACCCGCCGCGTCTGACGCTGAATACCGCATCGCATCAGGGCCCGGCGCGCGTAGGTGCGGCTGGGCCTTGTTGCGTGTCAGAGGCTTTGCAGCTGACGTTTGGCGGTTGACGATCGGCCCTACCTACGCCGCCGCCACTGCGCTCGTTCCTCGCTCCGTGGCGGCGGCTACGTCCGGGCCGATTACATACCCCGCCCACCCGCCCCACTCAAGCACTGGCCCTACAGTCGCTCCGCTCCTTCGGGAGCCTGCGGCGGGCGGCACACTCCCTCGTACCTCGGTCGCTCAACCGCCCACCTACGGCGCTGCGCACAGCCTCCGCGCAACCGAAGACCGTCGGCGACCTCAGTGCTCCGGCTAACTGATCCGCTCCGCGTATCCGAGCAGGTCCGGATGAAGCTGGCGGCGGGCACTCAACAACTCGAGCCCGAGCAGCCGGCCCTCCCCGTCGAAGTCGAGCACGATCGCGGAGCCACGATCGTCCTCCACGACGACCTGGTGCGCAGCCTCTCCCCGCGCGATCTCGTCGACGAGGTAGATGTACCCGAGGTTGTCCTCAGCATCGAACGTGACTCGCATCGCCGTCCTCCTCGTCGACCGCGGCTACGCTGCCTGAGCTACCAGCGAGCCGCCGACGCCTCAGACCTCCTGCGGCTGCTTCTCCGCATTCTCCTCCGCGGTCCCGATTTCCGCAGCCCCAGCGGACTTCGCCGCCGTCGAGGCCACCGCCTTGGCGACCCGCAGGCCCTTCCACCCCAGCCACCCGATCGCCGTCCCCATGACGAGCAAGCGCACTGTAGCAGCGCACGGTTGTAGAATCCCCGCTCCGGCTATCCGTCGCTCATTGGAAGGAAGAGTGGCAAGCATGGCAGGCCCGAAAAGCGCCGATCAACGCGAGAGCCAAAGTGCAATTCAAGCCTTACAGAGCCTGCAGAATAACATCTCTGGCACAGTTGCAGGCAGCACCATTCAGGTTGGACAGCTAAACGGATCCATCCATATCACCATGCCAGAAGTGGACAAAACTCCTGCGGCCGGAGTTGCGGGAAGGGATGGCTCCACCTCCGCTGGCTCTTTCCTGCAAAAGGTGCCGCAAACCAGATCTGATCTAAGCGCGATGCTTATAGCCAAGCCAACCGCATGGGAATACCTGACATACGCCTGCGAGCTAAAGCTAGCCGTCCAGGATCTTGAGCCAAAGTGGTTGGACCACAAACTAGGTCAACGGGCAGGCAGCCATACAATCCGAGGCAACAACCAGGCGCTGCAGTATATATCTGCAGCAACAGCCCAGGCCAAGAGTATCATCGCAGTGGCGAACAGGTGGCTCTCAACCGAAGCCCAAGTAGCGGCATTCGGCCAATCCGAACATGAAGGCGACGCCGCGCTCATAAAGCATATCGCGGAGCGTTTAACCCACGGCTTCTACAAAGGTTTACTCGACTGGTCCTCCACGCTTCGATCCATCGAGCCCCCCGCCAAGTATATTTCGACGTTCGAACTAACCGCAAGCCTATCAGATAGACCACTGCAGGATTTCCGCACGTTCGTAGCGAACTACACGACGGAGCTTAATTCAGTATCTGACCGGCAAGCCCAAGGGGATCCGGGGCCATTCTCAATCGAATTAACTTATGTCATAGCCCTAGACGACGAGCTAGTAGCTAGGTTGAGTAGCGAGATAGACGCCTTACCATCCCATCACACTGAAGAAGAATAGCCCAGGCGGCTGCTGTCGCTCAAAAGAGCAAGCCACCGGACTGCACATCAAGCCCCCTGCGGCTGCTTCTCCTCCGCGGTCCCGATTTCCGCAGCCCCAGCGGACTTCGCCGCCGTCGAGGCCACCGCCTTGGCGACCCGCAGGCCCTTCCACCCCAGCCACCCGATCGCCGTCCCCATGACGAGCGAGATGATCGCCAGCACGACGTGCACCATCAGAAAGCCCGTGGGACTGTTGCCGTTCCACGCACGCGGATCGTTGTTGATGTTTTTGATCAAGGTGACCCAGATGATCCACGACCACACGGCGAACGCGATCAGGAGCCAGGAAGCACGTCGAGAGAGTCGCATGGAACCTAGGCTACCTCCCGTCCCCACAACTCCTACAACCGGTAGAAGTTCCCGCGCGGCCCGATCAACTGCCGCAGCACACGGTCCGGCCGCCGCAGGCCGTCGCGCTGGATATCACGCTTTCGAGCTCGCGCGCCCCGATCGAGGAACTGGACCCGACCCGACCACGTAGCGGATGAGGGCAGTGCGTGACACTTCAGGCATCTGCCCCATAATCTCAGCACGCTGCATCGGGTCGGGAGCCCTCACCCATTGGGCTCCCGACCGAGCTCCCGCAGCAGCGCGGCGACGGTCTCGCGTGGCCAGCGCTTCTCCGCCTTTCCGCCGTCTTCGAGCGATCGGTGGAACTCCAAGGTCAGGGCGCCGAGCGGCGCGTATCGATCGACGAGCGCGGCGGAATCCGGCGGCAGCAACGAGCGATCGACGTCCCCTGCGATCCATGCGCGCAGGAATTCTAGGTTCTGTCGCTCGCCACGGATCGCGGCGATCGACCGTGCGGCCAGTCCGGCGTAGACGTACGCGTAGTCATAGTCCCGGTGCACGTCGAGGAACTGTCGCTCGGCCGCCGACAATGCGAAGTCGTCGCACGTCGCGAGGCCGAAGTCGGCGAAGTAGACCTGATCGCCGTCGGTCAGCACGTTGTTGAAATGCGCGTCGAAGTGCACGAATCCGCGCGACCGCATGAACGCGACGCCGTCCGCAAGCCGCGCCTCTGCTCGCTCGAAGTCGGCATCGGGGCCGCACAGCCACGGTCCGAGACGCTGCGGAACGTGCTCCATGAACACCGCGACGCAACTGCCCGCCGCGCCGATCGCCTCCAGCCGTCGCCGCACGGCCGCGGACCCGTCCCACGAGGCGACCGCCTCCGCGACGTCCTCGAACCCGTCGATCCCCGCTCCCGCAGCGGCCGCACCGGGCAGCACGCGCCAGTGATACGTCAATGGAAACGCCGCGCTCCCACCCTCGAGCACCCACGACGTCGTCAGCCGATGCGCCGCCACCTCACGCCACGCCCCGAACCCGGCCGAGCCCATCGGATACTGGTAGAACGTCGGCAGCCCGAACAGGTTCCCCGTCGCCAGCCGGTTCTCGGCACGCAACTCCAACTCCGTCACCGGAATCCGTTTCGCGAACACCCGAACCCCCGCGACCTCCACCTCCACCGTCGCCCCGCCGATCCCGCTCCCCATCGCCCGCCCACCCGCGAGCAGCCCACCCAACTCCTCATCCGACAACGCCCCCAACGCCCGCGATACGACGTCGTGAGCGGCGATCCGGTCGGAGAGTGGGTTGATGGCAGCCATGTGGATCAGCGTAGATGGCGGCTGGGACGGAGGACGCCGATGCGAGGTGGGAACGCTGGGAGCTGTGCGCTGGGCGGGTGGGTGGGGCGCGGACAGCCCGCCCCCGCACGACAACCGGACACAGCAGAACGGGGCACCGAGCTACGCAGAACCGCCGCCCACCAGACCTACCTCAGCACTACCCACCCAACTACCCGCCGCCCGCCTCATACCCGCCGGAAGCTGCCGTCCTCGTCCTTCTCCAGGGGGAACGTGTCGATGACCGCTTCGACCGTGATGGGGCCGAAGATGTGGGGGAAGGGGTCGGGGGCGCCGGGGACGGGTTCGTAGACGACCTTTGATTCGGCGGGGAGGCGGGTGGGGTCGATGACGAGGACTACGAGGGTGGCCGGGTCGGCGTCGGCGTAGACGAGGTTGGCGGTGGGGAGGAGTTGGTGCAGGTCGCTGGCGTGGATGAAGCCTTGCTGGGCGAGGGTTCGGCCTCGGGTGGAGGTGCGGTATTCGCCGTCGATGCGCGCTTGCTGCCATTCTTCGGCGTCGGCGATGTGGTAGATGGGCACGATGATCAGCCTCCCACGAATCCTCTACAGTTCCTTCTCGAACCAGCGGTCGGCGTACGTCTCGTCGTTGAAGCGGGGGATCTCGCGGTAGCCGGCGGCGCGGTACATGGCGATGGCTTCGGTCAGGGTGCTGTTGGTGTCCAGGCGGAGCAGGCGCACGCCGTGAGCGGCGGCTTGGGCTTCCAACTCGGCGAGGAGTCTTCGGCCTAGGCCCAGGCCGCGCACGTTTCGGTCTACCCACATGCGCTTGAGGAGAGCGGTGCCGTCACCGTCGCGGTCGGCCTCGCCGCCGTCACCGTCACCGCCGCCAGAGCTGAACTTGATCGCTCCGCAGCCGATCGCCTTGCTGTGCAGGGTGGCTACGAGCAGCAGGCCTCGGGGCAGGGTCAGTTCGGGGTCGGTGGCGGAGATGGCGCGGGCGGGGTCGTAGCCGCTGTCGAAGCGGGCTGCCAGCTCCTCGTAGTACGTGGTCATGCAGTGGCGGGCCGCCGGTAGACGCGGGTCGGTGATGGCGATCTCGACCTGGGAGGCCGTCAGGAGGCGCTCGACGTCCTGCATGGCGGCGACGAGGCGGGCCTGCTGCTTGTCGTTGAGGGGCGCGAGGATTTCGGCGGCCAGTTCGTCGGAGGCCTGGTCGAGGTATTTGTGTTCGGCGGCGCCCAGTTCGGTGAGGCGGGCGATGCGGACGCGGGAGTCGCCGCCTTCGGCCTCGTCGGTCACGACCTCGACCAGGCCGTCCGCTTCCAGGGCGCGCAGCAGGCGGCTGAGGTAGCCGGAGTCCAGGTCGAGGCGCGATCTCAGGGCCCTCACCTCGCAGCCCTCGCCGCCCTCACAGTCGTCGCCCACCGCCTCGCCGATCTCCCAGAGTAGGCGGGCCTGGCCGAGCGGGCGGTTCCTGGACAGGTAGGCGTCGTTCAGCGCACCGACGCGCTGGGTGACGGTGCGGTTGAAGCGGCGCACACCGGTGATGAGCTCCTGCTGCATTTACCTGACTTTAGTCAGAGACCTTCACGGTGGTCAAGGGACGCTCGGCTCCGCCGCGGCGGGCGAGTTCGTCCTCGGTCCGGGTGGCGGTCCACGCGGACAGGGCCAGCACCATCTGGAAGGTGAGGTTGAGCCAGATGAGGATCGCGATCGGCACTCCGAAGGCGCCGTAAAGGGACTTGCCCGCCACCCGGGTGACGTACGAGGTGACCAGGCCCTTCGTCACCTCGAAGACGAGGCCCGCGACGAAGGACGTGCGCAGCAGGATCCAGCGCGGCATGTAGAGGCGCGGGATGCCGGAGAGCAGGTAGGCGAACATCGCGGTCTGGGCGATCACGCTGATCACGACGCCGAGCGCCTGCAGCCCGAGCTTGGCGCCGGTGGAGTCCTCGACGTTTATCCAGCGCAGCACGGTCTCGGCGAAGCCGGTGGTCAGGCTGGACGCGGCGAAGACGATGGCGAGAGTGATCCCGAGGCCCGCCAGCGAGACGAGGTCCAGGGCCTTCCTGCCCCAGTAGTTGCCGGGCATGTCGTCCACGCCCCAGATCATCCGCATGCTGCCGCGCGCCGTGTTCACCCAGCTCAGCGCGGACCAGAGCAGGATCACGCCGCTGATCACGCCGACCGTGGCCGCGTTGGAGACGACGCCGTTGAGGGAGAACTTGTCGGCGAGTCCGGGCAGCTGCTTCGAGATGTAGTTGTTGACCTTCTCGACGCCGTTGTCCCCGAGGAAGACGGTGGCGATCGCGAGCGCGAGGACCAGCGCGGGGAAGATCGACAGGAATGCCGAGTACGTCATGGCCGCGGCCAGCCGGGCGCCGCGCTGCACGCCGTAGCGGTGGTACGAGCGGTAGACGCGCGTGCGCCCGACGCGCTCGGACGTCATCCGGTAGCGCTCGACGACCACCCGCGGAATCAGACGCTGCACCCTTCGAGCTTATAGATCCAGGTGACGCACGAGGTGAATGCCGCGTGTCGTCAGTCCCCCGCGTCCTCGAACGCGAACTCGCGCAGCACGCGCCAGTCGCCCGCCTCGCACTGCTCGTACAGCTTGAGCCGGTCGAGGTCGAACTCGGCCTGGTAGTCGGCCAGGTCGCGCATCGCGAGTTCGAGGCTGGGCTCGTCCAGGTCGTGCGCGACGGTCACGTGCGGGTGGTACGGGAACTGCAGCTCCCGCTCAAGCACGCCGTCGCGCACCTTCGCCTCCAGCGCCTCGCACTCGGCCAGGCCGCGGGAGATCTGCACGAAGACCACCGGGGATATCGGCAGGAAGGTTCCGGTCCCGGCGAGCAGCATCCGGAACGGCGCGGTCCGGTCGGCGACCTTCGCGAGGTGCTCCTCGATCTCCGGGAGCACCTCGGCGTCCACGTCGGTCGGCGGCAGCAGGGTCACGTGCGTGGGCACGAACTCCGCCTGGGGATCGCCGTAGGAAGCCCGCCGGTCCCGCAGTTCCGACCCGTACGGCTCCGGAATCTCCAGCGATATCCCGATGATGGTCACCGCGGTACGAAACCGATCCGCTCGTACACCTCGGCGAGGGTCCGGCCGGCCACGGCGCGGGCCTTGTCGGCGCCCTCGGCGAGGATCGCGTCCAGCTTGCCCTCGTCCGCGAGGATCTGCTCGGTGCGCTCCTTGAACGGTGTGAAGGTGTCGGTGACCAGCTCGGCGAGGTCCTTCTTCAGGTCGCCGTAGCCCTTGCCGACGTACTCCTGCTCCAGCTCCGGGATCGTCCGCTCGCCGAGCGCCGCGTAGATGCGCAGCAGGTTGGACACGCCGGGCTTGGCCGCCTCGTCGAAGCGGATCTCCCGCTCGGTGTCGGTGACCGCGGACTTGATCTTCTTCGCGTTGACCTTCGGGTCGGCCAGCAGCTCGATCAGGCCGGCCGGGGACTCCGCGGACTTCGACATCTTCGCGGTCGGGTCCTGCAGGTCCATGATCTTCGCGGTGTCCTTGACGATGTACGGCTCGGGCACGGTGAAGGTCTTGCCGTAGCGGCCGTTGAAGCGCTGCGCGAGGTCGCGGGACAGCTCGAGGTGCTGGCGCTGGTCCTCGCCGACCGGGACGTAGTTCGCCTGGTACAGCAGGATGTCCGCGACCTGCAGGATCGGGTAGGTGAACAGGCCCACGCTGGCGGCGCCGGTGCCCTGCTTGGCCGACTTGTCCTTGAACTGGGTCATCCGGGAGGCCTCGCCGAAGCCGGTGAGGCAGCTCATCACCCAGGCGAGCTGCGCGTGCTCGGGCACATGGCTCTGCACGAACAGGGCGCAGCGCTGCGGGTCGAGCCCGGCGGCGAGCAGCTGGGCCGCGGCCACCCGGGTGCGCCGGCGCAGTGTCGCCGGGTCCTGCTCGACCGTGATCGCGTGCAGGTCCACGACCATGTAGAACGCGTCGTAGTCGTCCTGCATGGCCACCCAGTTCCGGACCGCTCCCAGGTAGTTCCCGAGGGTGAAGGAGTCGGCGGTGGGCTGGATCCCGCTGAGCACGCGCGGGTGGCTGCGCACCGCTGATGAGGTGGTGATGAGGTCCGTGGACATGACCCCCATTCTCGCAGACCCGTGCAAGTTCCCTCATCCCGGCGGTTCACACGTCAGTGCGGCTAACGATCGGCTATCACCGGCGGCTGGGCCGCCGCGACGACCGGCTGCGCGGGCGGTTCGGCGGGCGGGGAGCCGGGCGCGGGCTGCTGGTCGACGCGCACCCGGGAGACCCGGCGGCCGTCCATCGAGTGCACGGTCAGCCGCAGCCCGTCCCAGGCCACCTCGTCGCCGACCCGCGGCAGTCGGCCGAGCTGGGCGATCAGGAAGCCGGCGAGGGTCTCGTACGGGCCCTCCGGCAGCGGCACGCCGACCACCTCGGCCGCGTCGTCCAGGTTGATCAGGCCGGACAGGTCCAGGCCGCCGCCGCGCAGCCGGATGACGTCGGAGCGGGCGCTGTCGTACTCGTCGCGGATGTCGCCGATGACCTCCTCGACCAGGTCCTCCAGCGTGACGATGCCCGCGGTGCCGCCGTACTCGTCGACGACGATGGCCAGGTGGAAGGAGTCGCGGCGCATCTCGGACAGGGCGTCGAGCACGTGCTTGGTGCCGGGCAGGAACAGCGCGGGCCTGGTCAGCTCGGCCACCTGCTCGGCGCGCTCGGCGGCGTCCGGGCTGAGCAGGTCGCGGACGTGCACGAAGCCGACGACGTTGTCCGCGCTCTCGTCGATGACCGGGTAGCGCGAGTGCGGGTAGCGGGCTATCTCGGCGGCGGCCTCGGGGACGGGCGTGGCCGCCTCCAGGAAGACCACCTCGGTGCGCGGCACGAGGACCTCGCGCAACTGCCGGTCGCCCGCGCCGAAGACCTCGTCGATCAGCCGGCGCTCGTCCTTGCTGAGCGAGGTGTTGTCGGCGACCATGCGGCGCAGCTCGGACTCGCTGACCTGCTCGCGGGCGGCCGAGGGGTCGCCGCCGAACATCCGCACGACCACGTCCGTGCACACCGAGAGCAGCCAGATGACCGGGCGGCAGATGGTGGACATGCCGTTCACGAAGGGGCCGACGGCGCGCGCGGTGGCCTCGATCCGCTGCATGGCCAGCCGCTTGGGCGCGAGCTCGCCGATGACCAGCGTGACGAAGGAGATGACCATGGTCACGCCGACCAGGCCGACGAATCCGGCCAGGCCCGAGCCGAGCCCGGCGGACACCAGGGCCCGCTTGGCGTCCTCGGACAGGGTGGTCGCGCCGTAGGCCGAGGAGAGCAGGGCGGTCAGCGTCACGCCGATCTGCACGGTGGCCAGGAAGCGGTTCGGGTCGCGCACCAGGCGGGCGACCACGGCGCCGCGGCGGCCGGACTCGGCCAGCTCCTGGACCTGGGACTCGCGCAGCGAGACGAGGGCGATCTCCGAGGCCACGAACAGCGCCTCGACCAGGATCAGGGCGAGGACGACCAGGCAGGAGGTCAGGGTCGCGTTCACCGGCTCGGCTCCTCGGCTATCGGGAGCGAGCCGCAGGGTCTGTTGGCCTCCGAAGGAGGCGGGGTGGACATGGGATAAGTCTATAGAGCGTCCGAGGGGTGTGGGCCGGATCAGGGAGCGGGTCGAGGGCCGAGTCTGGCAAGGCGGAGGAGTCCTGCGCACCGGGTTTGTGCGCAGGACTCCGACAACGCC
>DATJIF010000101.1:0-52335 GCA_035493475.1 Actinospica sp. | reverse complement strand
CGCGCTCTACGCGGCGGTCGGCGAGAACCACGTCTCCGCGCAGTCGATCGTGCAGCGGCTGCTGCAGACGCTCGGCGGCGAGGAGGGCGCGGAGGAGGACCTCGCCGAGTCGACCCTGCCGACGCTGCCCGGCGACCGCCGTGAGCGCAAGCGCTCGGGCGGCGATCCCGGTGTGCTGGTCAAGGGCGTCGAAGACGTCTGGGTCAAGCTCTCGCGCTGCTGCACGCCGGTCCCCGGCGATAAGATCATGGGCTTCGTCACCCGCGGCAACGGCGTGTCCGTGCACCGTGCGGACTGCACGAACATCGAGCAGCTCAAGGCGCAGCCGGAGCGCCTCGTCGAGGTGGAATGGGCGCCGACCGCGTCCTCGGTGTTCCTGGTCTCGATCCAGATCGAGGCCCTGGACCGGGCCCGGCTGCTGTCCGACGTCACCCGCGTCCTGTCCGACCAGCATGTCAACATCCTGGCGGCGACGGTCAACACCTCGCGCGACCGGGTGGCGATGAGCCGGTTCACCTTCGAGATGGGCGATCCGAAGCACCTGGGCCACGTACTCAAGGCCGTGCGCGGCATCGAGGGCGTGTACGACGTCTACCGCGTCTGATCCGACGGCCGGTCCGATGGTCGATCCGACGGCCGCTCGGGCGCCTCGGCCATCCGCTTGAGCAGCAGCAGGCGCTCGGACCATGACGCGGCGAGCGTGTTCATCCAGGAAGCGGTCTGCGTCAACGCCTCGGGCCGCACGTTGAAGAGCACCTCGCGCCCGGCTCGGCGGCTGCCGACGAGTTCGGACTGCTGCAGCACCGCGAGATGCTGCACCACCGCCTGCCGGCTGATCGGCATGCGGCCGGCCAGCGCGGAGGCGCTCAGCGGCGGCCCTTCCGCGAGCAACTGCAGCACCTGACGGCGCGTCGGATCCGCCAGTGCCGAGAACACGCGGTTGGCTTGCTCGACGAGTTCGGAGCGCTCGGCCGTTCCCGTGGGCTCGGCTATGGCACCCTCGGCCGTCGCCTCATCGACTGCCGCGTTCCCCGCAGCGACGGCATCCGTAGTCCCCGTCTGCGCGGCCTTTTCCTGCGAGCCCGTGTCCTTATCGCCTGCGCCTGTCGCGTCCGCGCCTCTCGCGCCCGTACCCTTCACCGCGCTCACCGCGTCACCCTACCGGTAGCCACCGGCCGCACCCGCGCCCGCCCGCGGCCTTCCCGCCCGTCGACGGCCGTGGGCGTTGCGCGAGCGCCGGGGCGCTCGGGGCTGCCATCATCAGGCCCCGGCCTTCTCGGAGCGCTCCTTGAGGTCGGCGAGCTCGATGTGCCAGCCCTCGGTGTTGCTCTTGAGGCCGGCCCGGCGTACCTCATCTGGCGCCTCCAGTTCGGCGAAGCCGCTCTCGCGCACCTTCACCCGCACGCTCTCCGCCTCGCCCTGCACGAAGAACTCGATCAGCGTCGTGCGCCCGTCCGCCAGCTCTTCGCCGGCGAACTGGCTGGCCCAGCGGAACGCCGCGTACGTGCGCGGCTTCATCTCCACGACCTGGACCGGGTAGCGGCCGTACTTCTCGGACACGCGCACCGTGGTGCTGCCCGGGGTGCGGTCCACCGGCTGCGGCTGCTCCGTGGGCACCCACCAGCCGGGCTCGGTGACCAGGTCCCAGACCCGCTCCAGGCTGGCGTTGATGGTGATCTCCTGCTCGATCACGTTCTGCATGGTGCTCGACCTCCTCGCATGACGAATAGACCTTCGCGGCCTCGTTCACGCGCCGCCGCCCGCGGCGCGGAGAAACAACCTGCAAGTACAGAGTTGCATGTCTCGCCGCATTGTGCAAGCCGCCGCTTGCACATTCGCCCGCGCATTGTTCGAAGTGCCCGCGACAGACGTGCGACAGACCTGCGCCGGGCATGCACCCGGGCATGCGAAAGGGCCGTCCCCGCCGCGCTGTGCAGCGGGAACGGCCCCTGTCGTCTGTGTCTCTGCGGCCGTCCGCGTCTTTCCGCGTCCGTCCGGGCCGCGCGCGGCCTGGATTTCCGCCTAACGAGTGAACTCGGCGAGCGCCGCCTGCGCCTGCTCGAGCCACTCGCGCCGTGCCGTGATGGCGGCCTCGGCGTCCGCGGCCTTGCGGGAGTTGCCCGAGGACTTCGCCTTCTCCAGCTCCGTCTGGAACTTGTCGATGGACACCTCGAGCTGCCGCACGGTCGCCTCGGCGCGGGCCCGCGCCTCCGGGTTGGTGCGCTGCCACTCGGCCTGCTCGGCGTCCGCCACGGCGCGCTCCACGTCGCGCAGCTGGCCCTCGATCCGGCCCTTCGCGTCGCGCGGGACCGGGCCGACCTCCTCCCAGCGCTCCTGCAGCGCCCGCAGCGCGGTCTTGGCCGCCTTCAGGTCGGTGACCGGCAGCAGCGCCTGCGCCTCGGTGAGCAGCTCCTGCTTCTTCGCCAGGTTCTCCTTGAACCCGGCGTCGCGCTTGTCCAGGTCGGCGTTGCGCGCGGCGAAGAAGCCGTCCTGCGCCGCCTTGAACCGCACCCACAGCTTGTCCTCGACCTCGCGCTGCGCGTGCCCGGCCTTCTTCCAGCGCGCCATCAGGTCGCGGAAGCCCTGGGCGGTCTCGGCCCAGTCGGACGGCTGGGTGATCGGCGTGGCGGCGAGCTCCTCGGCCTGCTCGACCAGATCCTCCTTGCGCCCGCGGGCCACCTCGCGCTCGGCGTCCAGCTCGGCGAAGTGCGCCTTGCGCCGCTTTGCGAAGGCGGAGCGGGCCGCGGCGAAGCGGTTCCACAGCTCGTCGTCCGACTTGCGGTCCAGCCGTGGAACGGCCTTCCACTCGTCCACCAGGGCGCGCAGCCGCTCGCCGGTGGACTTCCACTGGCCGGACTCGGACAGCTGCTCGGCCTCGGCGACGATGGCCTCCTTGCGCCCGGCGGCCTCGGCCAGTTCCTTCTGGCGGGCCTCCTTGCGGGCGCTGCGCCGCTGCTCGGCGAGTTCGTCGAGCTTCTCGAGCCGCTTGAGCAGGGCGTCGAGGTCGCCGATGGCGTGTGCGTCGGTGATTGCCGTGCGCAGTTCCGCGATCGAGGCGGCGGAGTCCTTGCCGTCCCCGCGCAGCCGGCGCTCGAGCAGCTCGACCTTCGTCTTCAGACCGTCGTACCGCGTCTGGTAGAACGCCAGACCCTCCTGCGGCGTCCCCGCGGCCCAGTTGCCGATCTCGTGCTCGCCGTCGGTGCGGCGCACGTACACGGTCCCGTCGGCCGCCACCCGACCCCACGGGCTCGCGGCCTCGACCGCCGCCGGGCTGGCGGTCGGCGCGGGCTCGGCCGTGCCGGTCGCCGGGGTGGTGGCCTGCTCGCCGTCGGACACGGTAGTCCTCCTACGTTCAAAACGGACGGACTCCCGCCCGCACCGGGCACTCTACATGCGAGTCCCGGGCGGACGGGAGGGTGAATCCCGCAAAAGTGCCGATCCTACGAGATCGAGACGCTCTCGATCGTGGTCGCGTCCTTCGGGGCGGTGTTGCCGCTGCTGTCCGCGGCCTCGGCGCCGGCCGCGCCGATCGTCTGCAGGATGTCGAGGCCCTTGGTGATGGTGCCCCACGGGGTGTAGCTGGGCGCGAGCGTCGAGTCCTTGCCGACCAGGAAGAACTGGCTGCCGCCGGTGTGCGCCTGGCCGGTGTTCGCCATCGCGACCGTGCCGGCCTTGTAGGTCACGGTGCCGCTGGAGCCGGCGGTGCCGAGCGAGGCGAGGTTCTCGTCCGGGATGCTGTAGCCGGGGCCGCCCTCGCCGGTGCCGGTCGGGTCGCCGCACTGCAGCATGAACAGGCCGCTGGACCAGACCAGGCGGTGGCACTTCGAGTTGTTGAAGTAGCCCTTCTGCGCCAGGTAGACGAACGAGTAGACGGTGTACGGCGCGTCCTTGCCGTCCGCCGTGAACACGATGTCGCCGCGGTTGGTCTTCAGCGTGACGGTGTAGTCCTTCGCGCCGACGCTCGCGTTGTACGTCGGCTTCGGGTAGCCGCTGACCACCTTGCCGTTGGTGTCGGCCTCGTACGTGAGCGGGTTGCTGGCGGCGGTCGAGGTCGCGGCCGCGCTGCTGCTCGCGGAGGCGCTCACCGTGGACGAGGCGGTGGTGGTCTTGTTCGAGGAGGGGCTGGAGGTCGCGAGCACGGCCCCCACCACGCCGCCGATCACCGCGATCGCCGCGATGCTGCTGACCAGGGCGATCCGCTGCTTGCGCTTCGCCTCCCGGCGCTTCTTCTGCATCTTGGCTTGCACCCGCTCGTACCGGGCGCGCTCCATCGCCCGCTGGCGGTCCTTCGTGCTGGCCACGTTGAGTTCTCCTCGTCGATATACGCGCTGTTCGTCCGGTCATGCCCGACGGCCCCGCACGCAGTGTACGGGGAGAGTTCGAAATCACTGAGGGGGGCGGGATATTGACGCGCTGATTGTTACCGGTTAGCTAACGGCCGCGGCGCGCCGGTAGGCTTACCATCACGTCACCCTCAGGCCACTACCGGTAGAAATCAGGACGCACGTTGCTTATCGCAGGGTTCCCGGCAGGCAGCTTCGGCACGAACTGTTACGTGATCGCGCCCGCTGCGGGTGAGCGCTGCGTCGTGGTGGACCCCGGCCAGGACGCGGTGGACGGCGTGGCCGAGATCCTGCGCGAGCACCGGCTGCGGCCCGCGGCCGTGGTGCTGACGCACGGGCACCTGGACCACATGTGGTCGGTCGTCCCGGTCTGCGGCGCGCACGACGTGCCCGCCTACATCCACCCGGCGGACCGCTTCATGCTGGCCGACCCGCTCCGTGGCGTGTCGCCGCAGCTCGCCGCGATGATCGGCGACGAGACGTTCACCGAGCCGGACGAGGTGCGCGAGCTGACCGACGGCAGGGCGCTGGGGCTGGCGGACGTGCTCGGCTTCGACCTCGTCGTGGATCATGCGCCCGGCCATACCAAGGGGTCGGTGACCTTCACGCTGCCGCGCCTGGACGACGCCGGGGATCCGGACGTCATGTTCAGCGGCGACCTGTTGTTCGCCGGCTCCATCGGACGCAGCGACCTGCCCGGCGGGGATCCGGGGGAGCTCGACGAGTCCCTCGCCCGCGTCGTGCTGCCCCGCCCGGACGACACTCTCGTGCTGCCCGGGCACGGCGGTAGCACCACCATCGGCCGGGAGCGCGCGTCGAATCCGTTCCTCAGGGGACTGAAGAGCGTCGATTCCGCGCGGCCCGGGCTGTAGAGCCTTTTTCGAGCAGAGACGAAACGAGCAGTAGAGACGATGAGCACCTTTCGGGCGCCGAAGGGCACCTTCGACCTGATCCCGCCGGACTCCGCCGCGTTCCTGCGGGTGCGCGAGGTGATGGCGCAGACCGTGCGGCTGGCCGGGTATCAGTACATCGAGACGCCGGTCTTCGAGGACACGGCCCTGTTCAAGCGGGGTGTCGGGGAGTCGACCGACATCGTTAACAAGGAGATGTACAGCTTCGTCACCCAGGGCGATGACGCCGTGACGCTGCGGCCGGAGGGTACCGCCTCGGTGCTGCGGGCCGCGCTGGAGGCGAATCTGCACAGGGGCGGGCAGCTCCCGGTGAAGCTGTACTACTCGGGGTCCTACTTCCGGTATGAGAAGCCGCAGAAGGGCCGCTACCGGCACTTCTCGCAGGTCGGCGCGGAGGCGCTGGGCGCGCAGGACCCGCAGATCGACGCGGAGCTGATCATCCTCGCCGTGGACGCGTACCGGCGGCTCGGGCTGCGGAACGTCAGGCTGCTGCTGAACACGCTCGGGGACGCGACGTGCCGCCCGGTCTACCGCGCCGCGCTGCAGGACTTCCTGCGCGGGCTCGACCTCGACGAGGCGACCCGCGCGCGCATCGAGATCAACCCGCTGCGCGTGCTCGACGACAAGCGCGCGGACGTGCAGGCGCAGCTCGTCGGCGCGCCGCGGATCGTGGACTACCTGTGCGAGGACTGCAAGGCGTACCACGGCGAGGTCCGCGAACTGCTCGGCGACGCGGGCGTCGAGTTCACCGACGATCCGAAGCTCGTGCGCGGCCTGGACTACTACACCCGGACCACCTTCGAGTTCGTGCACGACGGTCTCGGCTCGCAGTCCGCGGTCGGCGGCGGCGGGCGCTACGACGGCCTGTCCGAGCTGCTCGGCGGCCCCTCGCTGCCGTCGGTCGGCTGGGCGCTCGGCGTGGACCGCACCGTGCTCGCGATGGAGGCCGAGGGCGTGCTCGAGCGCGACGCGGCGCGGGTGGACGTGTTCGCGGTGCCGCTCAGCGACGAGGCGCGCAGACTGTTCTTCGGCGTGCTCACGCAGCTGCGCCGGCAGGGGATCAGCGCGGACACCGTGTTCGGGTCGCGCGGGCTCAAGGGCTCGATGAAGGCGGCGGACCGGTCCGGGGCGCGTTACGCTCTGGTCGCCGGGGAGCGCGATCTTGCGGATGGCGTGGTTCAACTCAAGGACTTGGTCAGCGGGGAGCAGTCTCCGGTGGCCGTCGATCAGATCATTTCGACGATCAAGGAGAAGCTGTCGTGATCCGCACGCGCGATGCGGGGTCCCTGCGGGCCTCCGACGCAGGCACCACCGTCACCCTGGCCGGGTGGGTGGCCCGACGCCGGGATCACGGCGGCGTCACCTTCCTCGACCTGCGCGACGGCTCCGGCGTCGTGCAGGTCGTCGTCCGCGACATGGAGTCGGTGCACGACCTGCGCAACGAGTACTGCGTGGCGGCGACCGGCGAGGTGCGGCAGCGCCCCGAGGGCAACGCCAACCCCGACCTGGCCACCGGCGAGGTCGAGGTGGTCGTCGAGACCGTCGAGGTGCTCTCCGAGGCCGCGCCGCTGCCGTTCCCGATCGACGAGCGCAAGAGCGCCAACATCAACGAGGAGGTCCGGCTGCGGCACCGCTACCTGGACCTGCGTCGCGAGGACATGGCGCACAACATCCGCACGCGCTCCCGGGTCAGCAAGGTGATCCGGGACGTGATGGACGAGAACGGGTTCTTCGACGTGGAGACCCCGTACCTGACCCGGGCCACCCCCGAGGGCGCGCGCGACTTCCTGGTGCCGGTGCGGCTGCAGCCCGGCTCCTGGTACGCGCTGCCGCAGTCGCCGCAGCTGTTCAAGCAGCTGCTGATGGTCGGCGGCCTGGAGCGCTACTACCAGATCGCCCGCTGCTTCCGGGACGAGGACTTCCGCGCCGACCGGCAGCCGGAGTTCACCCAGCTCGACATCGAGATGTCCTTCGTCGAGCAGGAGGACGTGCTCGCGCTCGCCGAGAAGATCTACCACCGGATCTGGAGCGAGACCCTCGGCGTCGACATCCCGCTGCCGCTGCCCCGGCTGACCTACGCCGAGGCGATGGCGCGCTACGGCTCGGACAAGCCGGACGTGCGCTTCGGCCAGGAGCTCGTGGAGCTCACCGAATACTTCACGGGCACCGAGTTCCGGGTCTTCCAGGCCGAGTACGTCGGCGCCGTGGTGATGCCGGGCGGCGCGTCGCAGACCCGCAAGGAGCTCGACGGCTGGCAGGACTGGGCCAAGGCGCGCGGTGCCAGGGGCCTGGCGTACGTGGTCTTCGACGCCGAGACCGGCGAGCCCAAGGGCCCGGTCGGCAAGAACCTCTCCGAGGCGCACCTGTCCGGGCTGGCCGCGGCCGTCGGCGCGAAGAACGGCGACGCGGTGTTCTTCGCCGCGGGCGCCAAGACCGCCTCGCAGGAGCTGCTCGGCGCGGCGCGGCTGGAGATCGGCCGCCGCTGCGCGCTGATCGACGAGGAGCGCTGGGCGTTCCTGTGGGTCGTGGACTTCCCGATGTTCGAGCCGCTCACCGACGACAAGGGCGCGTTCGCGGGCTGGCACGCGATGCACCACCCGTTCACCGCGCCGACCCCGGAGTGGCTGGAAGGCTTCGAGAAGGACCCGGGCAGCGCGCTGTCCAACGCCTACGACCTCGTGCTCAACGGCACGGAGCTGGGCGGCGGCTCGATCCGTATCCACCAGCGCGAGGTGCAGCAGCGGGCGTTCCGGGCGATCGGCCTGAGCCAGGAGGAGGCCGAGTCGAAGTTCGGCTTCCTGCTCGACGCCTTCAACTACGGCCCGCCGCCGCACGGCGGCATCGCCTTCGGCCTCGACCGCACGGTCGCGCTGATCACCGGAGCGGACACCATCCGCGACGTGATCGCGTTCCCGAAGACCGCGTCCGGCGGCGACCCGCTGACCGGTGCCCCGGCGCCGATCACCGCGGAGCAGCGCAAGGAGGCCGGAGTGGACTTCAAGCCGAAGGCCAAGTCCGAGGAGTGACGGCACCGCGCGACCGGATAGCGATCAGCTCGATCTTCGCGGTGCACGGCGTCGTCGAGGGGACGTACGCCTCCCGGATCCCGTGGATCGCCGAGCACCTGCACGCCACGCCCGGCGTGCTGGGCGCCGCGATGATCACGCCGACGGCGGGTGCGCTGCTCTCGATGCCGCTCGCCGGGCGCGTCGTGCACCGGATCGGCGCCCGCACCGCGCTGCGCATCATGCTGATGCTGTGGACGGCGTCGCTGGCGATACCCGGGGTGATGCCGAACATCGGGCTGCTCGCGGCGGGACTGTTCGTCTACGGCGCGACCTCGGGCATGGCCGACGTGATGATGAACGCCGAGGCCGTCCGGATCGAGCGGCGCGCCGGGAAGTCCATCATGTCGGGGCTGCACGGGCTCTGGTCGGTCGGCGGCATCGTCGGCGCGCTGGTCGGGGCGCTGTGCGCGGGCGCCGGGATCAGCGCGCTGCCCGAGTTCCTCATCACGGCCCTGGTCCTCACGGTCGCCGCGTTCGCCGCCGCCGGGCTGCTGCCCGCGGACGCCGAGCTCGACTCCAAGGCCGAGGACGCGATCCGGCCGCCGCGCTTCGCTCTGCCGACCAAGGCGGTGATCGGCATCGGCATCGTCGGGTTCTGCGCCATCTTCGGCGAGGGCGCGGGTTCGAACTGGTCGGCCGTCTACCTCACCACCGTCGCGCACGCCTCCCCGGCGATCGGCGCGTACTGCGTCACCGGGTTCGCCACGACCATGGCTCTCGGACGGCTGACCGGCGACGCTCTCGTGCACCGGCTCGGCCCGGTGCTGACCGTGCGGATCGGCGGCGTGCTGGCCGTGATTGGCGCCGTCGCCATCGTCATGGCGCGCACGCCGTGGCTGGGCATCGTCGGATTCGCGGCCATGGGGCTCGGGATCGCGACCGGGGTGCCGCTCGCCATCGCCGCCGCCGGACGCACCGGCCGCGACGCCGACTCCGCGGTCGCCGGGATCACCACCATCACCTACTCCGCTGGACTGCTCGCCGCGCCGTCCGTCGGCGCGCTCGGATCCGCCGTGTCGCTGCCGTTCGCGTTCGGCATCGTCGCGCTGCTCTCCGTCGGGCTCTCGGTGTCCGCGTTCACGCTCCGGGTGGGCCTGGATGGCGAATCCGCAAATCAGTTGGCCGACGTACGGAGTCCGGCTTAGGGTCGGGGCATGGCCATCGAGGTACGCAACGTCGCCACCGATGAAGAGTTCGACGCCTGGTGCGACTCCATGGACGTCGGCTTCTACACGCCGCACACCCGCGGCGAGGGTCCGCGGCGCCGGGAGCGGTACCCGGACCTCGGCCGGATCTGGGCCGGCTACGACGGCGCGCTGACCGTGGGCACGCTGGCCGGCCTGGACCTGCGGCTGACCGTGCCGGGCGGCGCGCAGATCCCGCTCGACGGCATCAGCGGCGTGACCGTGGCGCCGACGCACCGCCGCCAGGGCCTCGCGCGCCGGATGATGGCCGCCGAACTGTCCCGGGCCAAGGAGCGCGGGGACGCGATGGCCGCGCTGGTCGCCGCCGAGTACCCGATCTACGGCCGCTTCGGCTACGGCCCGGCGACCGAGTCGGCGCAGTGGGTCGTGGACGCCCGCGACCTGCGCTTCGTCCGCGACCTGCCGGGCCGGGTCGAGCTGATCGACGCCGAGGTGGCCCGCTTCGAGGCCGCCGCGCTCTACGACCGGATCCGGCGGACGCAGGTCGGCGCCGTCAGCCGCGAGGGCTGGCGCTGGGACGTGGACACCGGCCAGTTCCTGCGGGACGGCGACCCGGCCCCGCTGAGTGTGCTGCACGCCGTCTGCCGCGACGAGTCCGGGCAGGTCGTGGGCTACGCCGCGTACCGCTTCACCGAGAAGTGGACGAATCAGCGCCCGGACAACACCGTGTACGTGTCCGTGCTCGTCGCCACGGATCCGCTGTACGAGGCGCGGCTGTGGAAGCACCTGGCCGACCACGACTGGGTCACCCAGGCCGTCGGCCCCGAGTTCGACCGGATCGACCCGCTGTGGCGCGACCTGCTGGTCGACCGCCGGATGATCGCCCAGTCCAGCGCCTGGGACTTCGTCTGGCTGCGCGTGCTCGACCCGGCCGTGGTGCTCTCCGCGCGCACGTATGCGAAGGCTGATCGGATCGTGCTGCGGGTCGAGGACAAGGACGGCTACGCGGCCGGGACCTACGTGCTGCGGGTCGAGGACGACGGCACGGCCGTGTGCGCGCTCACCCTGGAGCCCGCCGACGTCACCCTTCCGGTGGATCGGCTCGGCGAGATCTACCTCGGCGGCCACAGCGCGGCCCGGCTCGGCGCGCTCGGCCTGGTCGAGGAGCACACGCCGGGCGCCGTCGAGCGGCTGAGCACGCTGTTCTCGGTGCCGATCGCGCCGCACAACCCGATGATCTTCTGACAGGTGGACTGCCCGCCGCCCGGCCGGACCCCCGTCGGATAATGGTGACCATGAGCGTACTGGTGTGGACGGCCGAGAACACGGCCGACTGGCTGACCGGCCTCGACGAGCGGCTGGAGATCGTCGAGGTGCCGGCGGACCCGCTGGCCGACCCGCGCCTCGGCGAGGTGAAGGTGCTGATACCGCCGCTGATGCGCAACGCGGCGGACGAGTCCTTCAACCTCACGAAGCTGATGGCCGCGGCGACGAGCCTGGAGTACGTGCAGGCGCTGTCGGCGGGCGTGGACAACATCGTGCACGCGGTGCCGAACGGCGTGCTGCTGTGCTCGGTGCGCGGCGCGTACGACGAGCTGATGGCCGAGCTGCTGCTGACCGGGATCCTGACCGTCTACAAGGAGGTCCCGCACTACGTGCACGCGCAGGACGCGGGCGCGTGGACGCCGAAGCAGGTGCGCGTCGTACAGGGCAAGACGGTCCTCTACGTCGGCTACGGCTCGATCGCGCAGTGCCTCGAACGCTACCTGGAGCCGTTCCACGTCAAGACCCTGAAGGTCGCGCGCAGCCGGCGCGAGGACATCGCGGCGATGGAGGAACTGCCCGAGCTGCTGCCGCAGGCCGACATCGTGGTGCTGCTCACGCCGCTGACCGAGCAGACCCGCGGCCTGGTGAACGCGGACTTCCTGGCCCGGATGAAGCCCGGATCGCTGCTGGTCAACGGCGCGCGCGGGGCCTGCGCGGACACCGGCGCGCTGATCGCGGCGGCGGGGGAGCGCGGCATCCAGGCGTTCCTGGACGTGACCGAACCGGAGCCGCTGCCCGCCGACCATCCGCTGTGGCGCGCGCCGGGCGTGTTCATCACCCCGCACGTCGGCTCGTACACCGCCGACAACCAGGAGCGCTGCTTCCACATCGTGCGCGAGAACCTGACCACGTGGATCAACGGCGGCGAGCCGAAGAACCGGGTCGAGCACGGGTACTGACGGGTACTGATCATGGTGCGCACGGATCGGGTGATGAGGCTGACGCCGGAGCAGGCTCGGCGGCGCCGGAAGGTGACCATCGAGCTGCTCTGGGTCTGCACGATCGCGCTCGTCCCGTGGACGGTCTACCTCGGGCTCTCGCTCCCGGACACCTACAGCACGCGGCACTGGGCCGTCGCGTGGACCGGCTTCGACGTGCTGGAACTCGTGGCGCTCGCGGCCACCGCGTACTTCGGCTGGAAGCGGCGGCAGGCCCTGATCGGCACCGCGATCGCCGCCGCAACCCTGCTGATCTGTGACGCCTGGTTCGACATCACGCTGAACCTCGGCACGCCGGAGATCTGGTGGTCGATCGGCTCGGCCGTGCTCATCGAGCTGCCGCTGGCGTTCTTCCTGATCCACCGGGTGACGCTGCTGATGCGGCTGACGATGCTGCGCTACCACCCGGGCGTCGACGAGCGCGGCAAGCCGGTCCGGCTGACCAGGATCCCGCTGATCGCGCTGCTGCCCTACGACGACGAGACCGGGAACTCCGAGCCGCCGGACGCGCGTTGAACCTCCGAGGGATACGCGTCGCCCAGGGGTAGGGAGCGGGGAGCATGGAGGCTGAGCAGATCGTCGGTGCCCTGATGACGCCGGAGGGGCGGGGCGATCCGTACCCGCTCTACGCCGCCGCGCGCGAGCTCGGTCCGGTCCGGCGGCTGACGGACTTCCCGATGCACCTGTGCACCGGATACGCCGAGGTCAACGCGGTGCTGCGGGACAATGCGTTCGGCAAGATGGAGTTCGACCGGCTGCCCGAGGAGTGGCGCGCGCAGATCACCAAGGACGGCGCGATGGAGAGCTTCTCGCGCTCCATGCTCGAACAGAACCCGCCGGACCACCGCCGCGTCCGCTCCCTGATCAGCTCCGCGTTCACCCAGCGGCGGGTCGCCGGGCTCGAGCCGGCGATCGAGCGGATGACTGACGGCCTGCTGGACGAACTGGCCGCGCTCGGTGCGGGCGGCGCGCCGGTCGACTTCATGGAGAACTTCGCGTTCCGGCTGCCGGTGAACGTGATCTGCGAACTGCTCGGCGTCCCCGAGGCGGACCGCTACCGCTTCCGTCCGCTCGCGCACGACCTGACGTACGTGCTGGAGCTGACCGACAGCTTCGACGGTTTCGGCCCCGCCGACGCCGCCGCCGTGGAGCTGCGCGCCTACTTCACCGACCTCGCCGCCCGCCGCCGCGCCGACCCGCAGGACGATCTCGTCAGCGCCATGGTCCAGGTCAACGACGCGCACGACGGCCGCCTCGACGACGCCGAACTGCTCGGCAACCTGCTCCTGCTGCTGGTCGCGGGCTTCGAGACCACCACGAACCTGCTGGGCAACGGGCTGTGTCTGGGGTTCGAACACCCCGAGGTTCTCGATCGCGTGCGCAAGGGCGAGATCTCGGTCGCCGCGTTCGTCGAGGAGGTGCTGCGCTACGAGTCGCCGGTGCAGCTGACCTCCCGTATCGCGCTGACCGAGGATGCGTCGGTCGGGGGCCATCACGTGGCGCGGGGCGAGCAGATCATGCTGCTGCTCGGTGCCGCGCACCGTGACCCGGCCAGGTTCGAGGACCCGGATGTCTTCGATCCCACTCGCCCGGACAATGTGCCGCTGAGCTTCGGCGCCGGGATCCACTACTGCCTCGGGCAGGGCCTGGCCCGGATGGAGGGCAAGATCGCCTTCGAGAAGCTGCTCGACCGGTTCCCGGCGATGGAGCAGGCGGCCCCGCCGGAGCGCCGGGACCGCCTCGTGCTGCGCGGCTACGAGACCTTGCCGATCAGGTTGGGCGCTTAGAGCCTAGAGCTGCACGATCCGCTCGAAGAAGAACTCGTGCTTGAGGAAGGAGACGTCGTACTCGTGGCCGGGGTACGGCGGGATGAGTTGGGAGGCCTGGATCAGGCGCCAGCCGTCCTTGAGGGCGTCCAGGCCGGTGTCGTACGGCGGCTCGGTGCTGTCTCCGGTGGTCGGCGAGGTGCGGCCGGTGCCGTCGTACTGGGACCAGCCGACCACGTAGGAGTCGAGGGCGGAGTTGAGCAGGTAGAGGACGAGGACCTGTTGGCGGAGTACAGAGGTGCTGACTTCGGTGGTCATGCCGCCACCTCCTGCGGGCGGTTGGAGACGCGGGTCACCCAGTAGTCGAGGTCGAATTCGGCGTCGCCGGTCAGGGCGCGCCAGAGCAGGGCGCGGTTGTAGCGTTCGAGGCGTCCGGTCGCCTGCTCGTACCAGGGGAACATCGTGTCCAGTTCCCTGACGACCTGGGGATCGTCGAGGTCGGAGGTGTCCCACAGGAGCCGTTGGCGGACCGTCGGGTTGAAGCGGATCTTGAACATGTAGCGGGTGATGTCGCTGTCGTTGCGGCGGGCGCCGTGCCAGATGCCGTGGTGCACGATCACGACCGTTCCGGCCGGGCAGACCAGGCGGGTCTGGCCGCGCAGGTTCTGGTAGCGGCCGGTATCGGACTCGTTGATGCGGCGCAGGTGGCTGCCGGGCACGCTGAGGGTGCCGCCCATGTCCAGGGTCACCGCTTGCGGGTAGTACATCAGCTGTACGTCGAAGGCGTCCGGGCGCACGTCGATGATGGCGTCCGCGTGCAACTCCTGCGCGCGTCCGCCGTGTGGCCCGAGCACGTGGACGGCGTGGTGGTCCACGAGCGGTTCGGGCCCGACGAGGCTGCGCAGCGCGCCCGCCACCTGCGGCACCTCGAGCAGTCGGGCGGCGAAGGAGTCGGGGGCGTACGCGTCGGAAAGCGGTGTGCCGTAAGGGATGTCGGCCACGCCCGGCGCCAGGAAGGTCAGCGCTTCGGCGTTCAGCTCGTCGGGCACCACGGCGTCGAGGCGGAGCGATCCGTGGGCGACGAAGCGGGCCATCTGGACCGAGTTGAGCAGGATCTGTTCGTTCTCCATGGAGATCGACGGTAGGTCCGGCGGGCCCCGTGGCGGATGGGCTCGATTCGCCGTCTACTGGTCGATTCTCACCGAGTTTCCCGAGCGGTGAGGCCCGCGCCGGGTGATGCGCTGCACGATCGTGGTACAACTCGGACATGGACACCGTCCGCGCTCACCTCGACGAGCCTCCCGAAGTGGCGGCCGTGGGCATCGGCGTGCACGGGCCTGCTGGGCACGTGGACGTGTTCTCGCTGCCGGATCTGTGGCAGCTGCACCTGTACACCTACGAGGCCGACCTGACGGTGAACGGGACTGCGCATGCGATCCGTCCGGGCCGGCTCAGCCTCGTGCCGCCCGGGACGACCGTGCGTTACCGCTATCGGGGCCGGTCCGAGCATCTCTATGCGCACCTGCGCTTGGGATCGAGCGGCCCGCCGCTGAGCATTCCGGTGATCCAGGACACCGGCGCGGATCTCTCGCCGCTCACCATGCAGTTGCGTCAGGCGCTTTCTGCTTGGCCGCATTCGCCGCGGCGTGCGAGTGCCGAGGTGTGGGCCGCGCTGTGGCGGGTCGCTCAGCTGGATCCGCCGCATGCGCGCGGTGCCGCGGCGGTGCATCCGGTGGTCACCGCGGCCTTGGCGCTGATCGAGGAACGGTTGGCCGAGCCATTGACCGTAGCGGAGATCGCGAAGGCGGCCGGTGTCTCGCACAACCATCTGACCAGGCTCTTCCGTGCCGCCACCGGGCAGACGGTCGTCGGCTACATCCGTGCTCGGCGAATGGCGCGTGCCCGCCACTTCCTGCAGGCCACGACGCTGTCCATCCCGGCCATCGCGGCGTCCGTCGGAATCCCCGACCTCCAGGCGTTCAACAAGTCCTGCCGCCGCGAACTCGGCGCGTCCCCGCGCGTGGTCCGCGGCGGCATCGACAAGCTCTGAGCTAGTGCTGCGCGAACTGCAGTGAGGTCGGCTGTTCGACGTTCGGTTGGATGGAGATGCCTGACTCTGTCAGTTGCTGCCCGTAGATGTCGGTGATCCTGATCTCGCCGCCGCAACCCTTGCCGCTGCTCGAAAGGAAGTAGTTGTAGTCGGTACGGGCGAGCTGCGTCCAGCCGCTTCCGCTGCGCACTTCGAGTTCCGCGACGGGGTTGCGCTCACCGATGACCTGGATCCCGCACCACCACTGGCTCGATCCCGTCTTGTAGCGGAACGAGATGCTGCCGGCGTTGCTCGGGCTGAGCAGCTGCCAGGTCACAGAGATGCGTCCGGCCGAGGGGTTGGCGAGCTTGGCGAAGGCCTGCTGGCTCAGGTCGAGCTGGCCGGGCGCGCAGGGCAGCGGGCACTCGTTGGTGATCAGTACCGTGATCGTGGCGCCGTTGGACGCGCGGACGAGGATGTGGTCCCCGCAGGCCTTGGAGTTCTCGTAGTCGGTGTAGTTCATCGCCGCGATCATCATGTTCGCAGCCGGACCGAACAGGCACGCGCCGTTGCCGTCCGCGGCGGCGTACTCGGTCGCGACGCCGTTGTACGTGACGCCGGGCTTGATCCGTCCCGCGAGCGAGGCCGAGCCGGAACCCGCGGACGAACTCGAACTCTGCGAAGACTTGGTCACGGTGCTGGTGCTGGGGCTACTCGCGGTGGTCGGCGAATGCGGCGAACTCGGAGAGGTCGTCGCCACGGGCACTGTGACGGGAGCGCCGGAAGGGACAGCGCTTTTACTCGCAGTGCTCGTATTCGTGCTCGTCGCGGAGTATCCGACGGCGACGTCGTGCTGCGGTGTCGAGCCCAGAGCCACCGCTGCGACTATGCCGACGGCGGCCAGCACCGCCACGGTCGCCGCTACCATCAGCCACCCTTTGCTGCGTCTGTGCTCTTCCGGTTCCCGGTGGGTCGCCATCGCACATGTCCTCTCGCCGCGTTCGATTCGTCCATGCGCTTAGTGGCCTCGAGCCGCCGGAAAGGTTGCCGGACGTTGCGCAATCGTGACCTAGCGGATTTCGGGAACGGTGCGTTCACCTTGATTTGGCCTCGTCACTGTGGTTTCGGTGGTCTAGTCCTCGTAGCCTCGGGCCGAGTCCGGAGCCGAGATCAACAGCACTGCGAGGGTACGCATGCGAATCAACAAGCTGGCCGCCACGTCCACGCTCGCGGTAGCGGCGACGGTGGGATTGTGCAGTTCGGCCCCCGCCTCGGTGGCGGCGGAGACCGGGGTGCGGACGAGCAGCGCGCGCAGTGTGCTGGGGCAGGAGCAGTGGTCGACGCAGACCGTGGCCCCGGGCGTGCAGGTCAGCACCGTGACTCTGACGAACCCGGGAGTGTCGCCGTTCTGGACGGTCACTCTGGAGCAGCCGGTCACGAGCAAGGTCACCGGCTCCGCCGCGAATGCCGAGGTCGAGGCGCAGTCGTGGGCCCAGGCGACCGCCGCGCAGCTGACGGCCGACGGATTCGCGCCGCGTGTCGAGGCGGTGCCGTGGCCCGACTACGCCGACACTCCGCACGGGCTGATGGGCTATCGGGTGCGCGTCGGCCAGTACCCGACGCAGGCCGCTGCGAGCGCGGCGGCTTCGTCGATCTCCGCCGACGGCTTCACCACGACCGTCGAGTGGACGGGCTACGACGCCTCGACGCCGGTGAGCCTGGACAACATCCACGTGGCCGTGATCAACCCGCGGGTGTTCTCCGGCAGCGTCGAGGCGACGCACGACGGGAGCGTGGCTCAGCGGCTGACCACCTCGTCCGTCGCCGCGCAGCTGAATTCGCTGGTCGCGACCAACGGAGGGTTCTTCGTCACCGCGAACTCGGACGGTGTGCAGGGCACGCAGTCCGGGCTCGGCGTGTACGAGGGCCAGCTCGAATCGCTCTCCTCGGGCGCGCGGGCGGCGCTGGTGATCCAGGACGGCGGCAAGAAGTTCCAGGTGGCGAACCTCTACGCGTCGGCGAGCGCCCGCGTCGACGGTTCCAGCTACAGCGTGCAGGGCGTGAACCGCGTCCCGGGCATCGTGCGCGACTGCGGTCGTCCGGATGCGACCCCGACCACGCACCCTGAGCAGGACGTGGACTGCTACGAGACCAACGACCTGGTGCTGTTCACGGGCGCGTTCGAAGCGGCGCTGCCGACTGGTAGCGGCACGCAGGTGGTTCTCGATTCCGCCGGCCGCGTCGTCTCGATCGGTGCACGCGGCGGCTCGGTTCCGGCGGGCGGAAGCGTGCTCCAGGGCATCGGCACGGCGGCCACGTGGCTGACCGGGCACGCCGTGGTCGGCAAGCGGATCCAGGTATCCGAGTCGGTGCGCAACGTGGCGACCGGCGCCGAGATCCCGCTGACCGCCGGGACCAGCATCACCAGCGCGGCGCCCGTCCTGGTCCGCGACGGCCGGATCGACATCGACGCCGCGACGGAAGGGGTCGTCGATCCCGCGGACCTCTCGTTCGCCTATCAGTGGGCGAACGTCCGCCAGCCCCGCACCATCGCGGGCATCGACGCGCGCGGCGACCTGATCCTGGTCACGGTCGACGGACGGCTGACCGACGGCAGCGAGGGGCTCACCCTCGTCGAGGAGGCGGAGTTCATGCGTTCGCTCGGCGCGGTGCAGGCGCTCAACCTCGACGGCGGCGGCTCGACCGCGATGGCCGTCAACGGCGCGCTGGTCAACAACACCTCCGACGCCACCGGCGAGCGCGCGGTCGGCGACACGATCCAGGTCCTGCCGTAGTGCGGATAGTGCAGTAGCGCGAGTCGCGCGGTAACCCGTTCGTCCTCGTTCACTCTTGACCGGCCCAGTACGGCCGGGTAGGAGTGAACAGAGGGCTGACAACGTTGTCAGTCCACGACGGGAGGCGAACAGCATGGCGCGGCAGACGGATCCGTCCGGGATGGACCGCCGTAAGTTCCTCGGAGGGGTTGCCGCGGCGGCCGCCATCACCGTGGCCGGGGAGGGGACGGCGAATGCGAGCACCGCGTCTTCGTCGACTCCCACACCGACCGCCGTTCGGCAAGCGTTGGCGGACGCGCATCATCGGGGCCGCCGCGTCCGGCTCGGCTTGAACTACACCCCAAGCCGCAGCTGGTGGTACACGTGGACCGACTGGGACACCGCCTCGATCGACGCCGACCTCGCCGACATCCAGGCGTTGGGCATGGACCACATCCGCATCATGGCGATGTGGCCGGAGCTGCAACCGAACACGACGCACGTCAACGGCGAGATGGTCGAGCGCGTGCGCCGGATGCTCGATCTGGCCGGGATGCACGGGCTTCAGACCGAGGTGACCGTGCTCGACGGCGCCGTCAGCGGATTCCTGTTCGTCCCGCCGTGGCTCATCAACAACGGCAACGGCCAGGTGAGGAACCTGTTCACCGACGCCGACGCGATCGCGGCGCAGCAACGGCTGTTCGCCGCGCTCGGCGAGGGGCTGGGCGACCACCCGGGCCTGCTCGGATTCGATCTCTCCAACGAGATCTACTGGTTCACGCAGCCGTTCGGCATCGATGTCGCGCCGGCTGTCGGGGACCAGTGGCTGAGCACGATGTTCGACGCCGCCGACAAGGCGGCGCCCGGCAAGCTCAACGTCGCAGGCATCGATCACTACCCCTGGCTCAACGACGACTACTTCAGCCGGGACGCGCTCGGCACCACTGGCACGCTCAGCGCGAACCACACGTGGGCCGGTTGGGCGGACGTCTTCAGCACGTACGGACCGATGTCCACGCCGTCGCTGCACTACTCCGAGTACTTCATCGAGCTGATCAAGGCATTCCACACGGACCTGAACCGTCAGGTGTGGATCGAGGAGACCGGCGTGTCGAAGGTGTGGATGGATCCCTCGCTCATCCCGTCGTGGACCGAGCAGTCCATCAGGAACATGGCCAGCTGCGAGGATTTCTGGGGCGTGACCTGGTGGTGCTCGCACGAGGTGAACACGTCGTTCACCGGCTTCAATCCACTCGAGTACGACCTCGGCGTCTACACCAACGATCGGAAACTCAAGCCCATCGGCGCCACGATCGCCCGCCTCGCCCGCGAGTACGACGAGCAGCCGCCCGAGCCCCTGCACCGGGATACGGCGCTCGTCCTGCCCGACGGACTCGTGCCCTGGACGCCGTTCTTCGAGCCCTACATGAAGCTGATCGACAAAGGCCTGCGACCCGCCGTCGTGAAGGCGAGCCGCAGCACCGACAAGGCGTACCTCGAAGCCCGCGGGATCGACCGCCTCATCCAACTCGACCAGGTCTGATCCGGCCCGACCCGGCCACTTGAGCGATCGCTCAACTCGGTGGCCGGGGAGGGCATCGTGCGGATAGGCAAGGAGTCCTGGATCGCGGTGATGGCCCGCGCGCTGTTCTACGGGGCCTGTATGGGCGCGCTGGTCGGCGGTCCTGGTGTTCGGTGTGCTGTTCGGATTCGTGTTCGCGATCGTGCCCGGCCTGATGCTGGCGGCGGCCAGGGGATACTTCCATCGGCACCTGCGGCACGCGCGGCTCAGCGCGGCTACGTGGTCACCGGCCGGAAGTGCTTCGTGGCCCGGCGCGTGTTCCGGCTGAAGTGACGGCCGGCCGGATACTACATGCGGACGGGCGTGGACACTCCGTAGCGGCGTGTGCTTTAATCCGGACCATGATCCCCGCAGAGCTGGTGCACCAGATGCTCCTCGACCCGTTCTGGGTCGGGCGCCGTGCCGACCAGTTCGACCAGGACTGTCGCTAGTCACCTTCTGCCGCGCCTGGGCCAGTAGCAGCCCGCGCCGCATCGCTTCACCACTCTGACTTCCGGCCCTGATCAGGGCTCGAATTCTCACCTTCCTCCGTGCCGTGCCGCGGCGTCACCGCGCGCCGCCGGATCTCAGTCCCCTGATGCAGCCGAAGGTCAGCCATGCCAGCGAGCGCCGCGCTTCCCGTCGTCGACATATCCCGTTTCCGCAGCTCAGAGCGCGAGGAGTTCCTCGCCGAGCTGCGGGGCCGCCGCGCACGAGGTCGGTTTCTTCTACGTCACCGGCCACGGCGTGCCCGACGAGCTGCTGCGGCGCGCGATGGCGACGGCGCGGGAGTTCTTCGCGCTGCCCGAGGCGGACCGGCGGGAGATCGAGAACCTCAACTCGCCGCAGTTCCGCGGGTACACGCGCACCGGCACCGAGCACACCCACGGCGCGCCGGACCGGCGCGAGCAGATCGACATCGGGCCGGAGCGCGCCGCGCTGAATCCGGGCCCTGACGAACCCGCGTACCTGCGGCTGGTCGGACCGAATCAGTGGCCTTCCGCGCTGCCGGTACTGCGGCCCACGGTGCTGGCCTGGCAGGACGAGGCGCTGCGGGTCAGCCGCGAGGTGCTGCGCGCACTGGCCGCCGCGCTCGGGCAGGACGAGGGCTACTTCGACGGCTGGTTCGACGCCGAGGCCACCGTGCACGTCAAGCTCGTGCACTATCCCGGCCGCGCCACGCCGGACGGCGATCAGGGCGTGGGCGCGCACAAGGACTACGGCTACCTCGCGCTGCTCCAGCAGGACGAGGTCGGCGGGCTGCAGGTGCGCGACCCGTCCGGCGCGTGGATCGACGTGACGCCGCTGCCCGGCGCGTTCGTCTTCAACATCGGCGAGATGCTGGAGATCGCCACGCGCGGATACCTGAAGGCGACCGACCACCGCGTGCTCAGCCCGGCCGCCGGGACCGACCGGTATTCGATCCCGTTCTTCCTCGGCCCGCGGCTGGACGCCGTGGTCGAACCCCTGGACCTGCCCCCGGAACTCGCCGCGCGGGCCCGCGGGGTGACGCAGGACCCGGACAATCCGCTGCTCGCCGCGTTCGGCGAGAACGCACTCGTCGGCTGGCTGCGCTCGCATCCGCGCGTCGCGCAGCGCTGGTGGCCGGAGTTCCACCCGACGGACCCAACCACGCAGAGATGAAGGAGAACGCCATGAGCAGCGAAGGCTGGAGCTTCGAGACCCGGCAGATCCACGCCGGACAGCAGCCCGATCCGGCGACCGGTGCGCGCGCCCTGCCGATCTACGCGACCACCTCGTACGTGTTCCGCGACACCGACCACGCCGCGAACCTGTTCGGCCTGGCCGAGACCGGCAACATCTACACGCGCATCATGAACCCGACGCAGGACGCCGTCGAGCAGCGGATCGCCTCGCTGGAGGGCGGGGTCGGCGCGCTGCTGGTCTCCTCCGGGCAGGCCGCCGAGACCCTGGCGATCCTCAACCTCGCCGAGGCGGGGGACCACATCGTCTCCTCGGCGAGCCTGTACGGCGGCACGTACAACCTGTTCCACTACACGCTGCCGAAGCTGGGCATCCAGGTCTCCTTCGTCGAGGACCAGGACGACCCCGAGCAGTGGCGCGCGGCCGTCCGGGAGAACACGAAGGCGTTCTTCGCGGAGACGATCGGCAACCCGCAGGGCAACGTGCTGGACATCGCCGCGGTCGCCGATCTCGCGCACGAGGCGGGCGTGCCGCTCATCGTGGACAACACCATCGCGACGCCGTACCTGATCCGGCCGTTCGAGCACGGCGCCGACATCGTCGTGCACTCGGCGACCAAGTACCTCGGCGGCCACGGCACCGCGATCGGCGGCGTGATCGTGGACGGCGGCAAGTTCGACTGGTCGGCCAGCGGCAAGTTCCCCGGCTTCACCACCGCGGACCCGAGCTACCACGGCCTGGTCTACTGGGAGGCGCTCGGCGCGCTCAGCTACATCATCAAGGCCCGCGTCCAACTGCTGCGCGACCTCGGCCCCGCGGTCTCCCCGTTCAACGCGTTCCTGTTCGCGCAGGGCATCGAGACGCTCAGCCTGCGCATCGAGCGGCACGTGGCCAACACGCAGAAGATCGCCGAGTGGCTGGAGGGGCGCGACGAGGTCGAGCGGGTGCAGTACGCGGGCCTGCCGTCGAGCCCCTGGCACGCGCAGGCCGCGAAGTACGCGCCGAAGGGCCCGGGCGCGGTGCTGGCCTTCGAGATCCGCGGCGGCGTCGAGGCGGGCAAGCGCTTCGTGGACGCGCTGGAGCTGTTCAGCCACGTGGCGAACATCGGCGACGTGCGCTCGCTGGTGATCCACCCGGCCTCGACCACGCACTCGCAGCTCACCCCCGAGGAGCAGCTGACCACCGGCGTCACGCCCGGCCTGGTCCGGCTCGCGCTCGGCCTGGAGGGCGTCGAGGACCTGATCGCCGACCTTGAGGCGGGCTTCCGCGCGGCCAAGAATGCCTGAGTCGCCGCACGTCGGTCTCCTTCCCGCCAGCGGTGCCTGGCGGGAAGGGGACGACCCCGGGCGACGCGGCTTCCTGCGATCCGGCCGGCCGCTGGAGCTGGAGAACGGCGCGTCGCTTCCCTCGGTCACGGTCGCCTACGAGACCTGGGGGACGCTCAACGCCCGGCGCGACAACGCGGTCCTCGTGCTGCACGCGCTGACCGGCGACAGCCACGCCGCCGGTCCGGCCGGTCCGGGACATCCGACGCCCGGCTGGTGGGACGCGCAGGTCGGACCGGGGCGGCCGCTGGATACCGACGAATGGTTCGTCGTCGCACCGAACGTGCTCGGCGGATGTCAGGGCACGACGGGGCCGTCGTCCACGGCGCCGGACGGACGGCCGTGGGGCGCGCGCTTCCCGACGATCACCATTCGCGATCAGGTCGCGGCCGAGGTGCTGCTCGCCGACGCGCTCGGCATCTCGCGTTGGGCCTGCGTTTTCGGCGGATCGATGGGCGGGATGCGCGGGCTCGAATGGGCCGTGACCCACCCCGAGCGTGTCGGCTCCCTGCTGCTGCTCGCCGTGGGCGCCTATGCGACGGCGGATCAGATCGGTTTGCAGAGCGCGCAGATCCACGCCGTACGCGCCGACGCCGGATTCCGGGACGGCGACTACTACGACGCGGCGCCGGGGGAGGGGCCGCACCAAGGCCTCGGCGTGGCCCGCCGCATCGCGCACCTGTCCTACCGCGCGGAGAACGAACTAGCCCAGCGTTTCGGCCGCAGCCCGCAGCAGGACGAGGCCCCGCTGACCGGCGGCCGGTACGCGATTCAGTCCTACCTCGACCATCACGCGACCAAGCTCGCCCGGCGCTTCGATGCGAACAGCTACATCACGCTGACCGACGCCATGAACCACCACGACGTAGGCCGCGGTCGTGGCGGAGTCGCGTCAGCCCTCGCCCGGATCACGGCCCCCACGGTCGTCGGCGGCATCGACACCGACCGGCTGTATCCGCCCTATTTGCAACAGGAACTCGCCGAGCTGATCCCCGGCGCCGACGGCCCGCACTTCGTCCGCTCGCGCTACGGCCACGACGCCTTCCTCCTCGAAGCCGAGCAGGTCGCCGCCCTGATCAAGCGCACCATAGCTGCGATTCCATCACCGGGTCCAGAGTGAAGAGCTCGTCTCCGGGGCCGTCGAGGAAGCGGTGCACGGCCAGGAGAACTCCGGCGCCGCCGCTGGACAGGTCGGAGCTGAAGCGCTGCGAGCCGGAGCCGAGGAAGCGGACGCCTCGGGTGCGCGGGACGGCGTACTTGAGCAGGCCGGTCGTGGCACGCAGGGCGGTGTCGCGGGCGGCCTGTGCCGCGTCGGCGTCGTCGTGGCAGTCCGCGTCGGCGTAATCGGCGAGGAACCAGGCGAGACCGGCCAAGCCTTCGTAGAGCCCTGCTTCCCTCGTCCAGTTGGCCACGGAAGTTCCGGCCGCCACCCGGGGGAGTGCGGCGCGCAGGCGTTCGTCCTGGCTGGTCGCGACGTAGCGGCTGAGCACCGTGCCGACTCCGGCCGCGCCGACGGGCAGGTACGGCATGAACCGCTTGATCACGGCGTTGTCCGCGAAGGACAGACTGCCGTCGTCCACAGCGATGGCGCGGTCCAACTCCTCGTGCAGAAGCCGGACGCCTGTCGCCAGATAGCGTTCCTCGCCGGTCTCCTCGGCCAGATGGTGCAGGAACAGAGCCAGACCCGAGCGGCCGTGGAAGAGGCCCCGGGCGTCGGACGCGCCGAGCGTCGGCAGCAGTTCGGCGGTGCCGCGGCCGACGATCTCGCAGATCGCGTCGCCGCCTGCCACGGCCCGGTCCAGTTGCCGGGCGTCGTGGGTGATCCGGTGCAGCGCGAGCCAGGTCAGCCCGACTCCGGCCAGACCACCGGCCAGCGTGGTGCAGGACGCGCTCAGGGGATGATCATCGGCGCTGCGGGCCAAGTCGATCGCCTCGTCCAGGTGGCCGAGCGCGGCCAGCACGCGGGCGATTCCCGCCGTACCCACGTCGAGTCCCGGCGGCAGTTCGGCGCGCTTGGCCATCGTGTCCTGACGCAATCGCTCGACGATCTCGTCGGGAACGAGCACGCCGGCGCGATGCAGGGCGTGCACCACACCGGCGGAGCCATACGCCACGCACACGGTGTTGCTGCCGAAAGCCTGCGGCGACGGCGGAAAAACCCATTCGCGCCGTCCGAGATCGGCCGAGTCCAGCAGGCCAGCGGCCACGGCGTCGGCGAACCGTCGCAGGCAGCCGAGCGGATCGGCGTCCACCTCGGCGGGGGACGGCCCGGTCGCCTCGTCCGACGGGTAGTAGGTCGTCGCGCGCGTCCACAGGTCGTCCGGCGGCGGTGTGGCGAACGACAGGTCGTGCCGCAGCAATGCCAGATTGCCGGGGACCCGCTCGGCGATCTCGTGGAAGGGCGCGAAGAAGGCGAGGGCGATCGCGGACATGCCGAACCGGTCCGTCAGTACAGCGTCGTCGCTGGTGCCGAGGAGCGCAGAGGACGGAGTGAAACCTCGGGTGCCCAGGCGTGCAGGCGGATCGTCCAGCAGCGACGCGGCTTCGAAGTCGACGAGCCGCGCGTCACCGTCCTCCGCGACGATGATGTTGCCGAGGCTGATATCGCCGAACCGGTAACCCAGGTCGTGCAGCGCATCCAGCGACGTGTCCAGGGTTCTGACGATGCGTCTGGCGGCGTCGAAGAACGAGGCGTAGTCGGCGGCTGATCGGCCGGTCCGGATGAGCGGCGACGTGCGGCTGAGCCACAACCGCAGAGGTTCTCCCTCGACGTACTCGGTGACCAGGAACTCGTGCTCCCACTCACTGAAGTAGTCGAGCGGCTCCGGGGCGACGCCGGGGGCCTTGGCGTGCACGGCCGTGAGGACCTCATGCTCGTGCCGCAGCCGTGCCTTGGCGTCGGTGCCGTCCCACTCCAGACCGTTGTGGGCGCGCGCCTCCTTGACGAACACGCGGCGTCCGTCGCGGGTGTCGCGCGCGAGGTAGGTTCCCCCGGCGTTGCTCGGCTGGAGCGCCTTGGTGATCTCGTAGCCGTGGATCACGATCGGGCCCGCCTGCTGCTGCGGTTCCTCGGTGACGAAGGGGTCTGTGATCCCCTCGGGCAGTACGAAACAGGGACGGCGTTCGTCCGGCACGTCGATCCCGGAGCCGTCGCGCACGAGCCCCCGCGTGGTGCCGTCGGGTTGCAGGGCGCCGCGGGGTCTGAAGGCTCCGTAGCGGTAGTGGACCGTGCGCGAGTCTCCGAAGCGGCGATCCGACAGGACGTACGGCCCGTCCTCGTCGCGCAACGCATCGGACAGCAGGTCGAGCAGCCGTCGCGCGGTCGCGGCGTCCGGCGGGTAGATGGCGCAGAACTTGCCGGACTGGACGCGGTTGGCGTGCTTGCGGTGCAGGAAGATGAAGAAGGTCCGGGCGGCGACGTGCTTGAACGGCACCCCCTCCGCGAAGCAGATCCGCGCCACGTGGTCGAGTACCGCCTGCGCGCGGTCGAGCCGCGCCGACACGTGGATCTTCCAGCCCTCATCCGGGCGCGCGGCACGTGCGGGGCTCCACGCCGTCCAGATGTCCTGGTCGGCGTGCCGCCAGCCGGGGGCCGGGCTGCTCGGGGTGAAACGCGGGCCCGGATCGGCCGTCGTCGCGACGGGCGCGTAGTACTCCTTGCTCGCGAACGTCGCGGCGATGGCGTCGAGCACGGCGACTCTCCTCGGTTACAGGTCGTCGGGCTCGTCGGACTCGGTCTTCTCGAACGTGCTCCAACTGCTGCTGGCGCAGATCGCCAGCGTGCCCTCCTGCTCCGCCTCGAGCTCCTGAAGCGCGAGTACCTGGTCCATGCGAATCACCTCTTTCCACTCGGTATGCCGGTGCGCAGGACGCTAGGAGTAGGCGGTTCATAGCGGACCTGGCACCGGTATGGGAATGGGCGTTCATGACCGGATATACCGTTTGCGCACGGCCGAACGGCGATCAGGCCGGGGCCGGCTCCAGGGGTTCGGGGCGGGGGGACGGGATGCGGGCGGCGGCGTGCGGCGGCAGTTCGACCGGGCGCGCGGCGGGCCAGGTCAGCGCGATCGATCCCCAGGTCAGGCCGCCGCCGAACGCGGTCAGCAGGGTGCGGCCGCCGGGTTGGGCCGCCTGGCTCGCGGCCGCGTCGGCCAGGGCGAGCGGGATGGAGGCGGCCGCGGTGTTGCCGACCGTGCCGATGTTGCCGAAGCGGCGCTCGGCCGGGATGCCGAGCCGGTTGGCCACCGCGTCGAGGATGCGCTGATTCGCCTGGTGGCCGATGAATCCGTCGAGTTCCGCCGCGGGCCAGCCGACCTGCGCGAGCAACGCTTCGGCCGAGGCCGTCATGCGGCGGATGGCGAGCCGGAACACCTCGCGGCCGGTCATCCGGAAGAAGCGCAGATCACGCGGCATGTCAGGGAACACGTTCGGCAGCCGCGAGCCGCCGGCGGCGATGGCGACGAGGTCGGCCCCGGATCCGTCGCTGCCGAGTTCGACTCCGTGCACGGCGCCGGGTTCGTCCGCGTCGCCGCGTCGGTAGAGCACCGCCCCGGCGCCGTCGCCGAAGATCACCGCCGTGTCGCGGTCCTCGGGGTCGATGATCCGCGAGTAGGTCTCGGCGCCGATCACCAGGACACTGCGATAGAGGCCGCTGCGGATGACGGCGTCGGCCATGCCGGTCGCGTAGACGAAGCCCGAGCACACGGCGGACAGGTCGAAGGCCGGGACGTGCCCGAGGCCGAGCCGGTGCGCGACTTCGGGCGCGGTCGCCGGGCAGCGCCGGTCCGGGGTGGTGGTGGCCAGCACGACGAGGTCGGGGGAGTCGTCGGCGGAGACCAGTGCGGCACGTCCGGCGGCCACGGCCAGGTCGGCGGTCGTCGTGCACTGATCCGCGCGGCGGCGGGCGGCGATGCCGGTGCGGGTGCGGATCCACTCGTCCGAGGTGTCCAACTGTTCGGAGAGGTCGTGGTTGGTCACCGTCTCGGGCGGCAGACTGCTGCCCAGGCCGACGGCCACGGCGTAAGCGCTCATGTGATCCAGTAGATCCATCGCGCGTCTCGGACCGGAAGGTGCGTGCCGACCGGCCGTGTTGAACGTGTTGCACGGTCAATGACCGAGGGCACTGATGCGTGCGAGCGTCGTGCGGGCCTCGGGGTTGCGGGAGAAGGGGCGCAGCCGCATGCGCAGAGCGTCGAGTGCGTCGGCCACGCGTACGGAGTGCAGGTACGGGGAGTCGGCGCACAGCAGGTCGATGCTCGCGCAGGCCGCTTCGAGATGGCCGACGTCGAGTTGCAGGTGGGCCAGACGCGCGATGGTCAGGGCACGAGCACGCCGTTCGCCGTCAGGCCGCTGCCGGATCGACGACGTCAGCGCCGCGATGGCCGCACGGCGATTGCCTCCGGCGGCGAGCACGACGGCCGTGTGATGTTCGAGGGCTGAGTGGTGGTACGCGTCGATCGACTCGTCCGCCGAGCCGTGCTTCTCCAGCAGTTCCGACGCCCTGCGCAGTTGGGCGGAGGCCTCGCGGAGCAGCCCGTTCGCCGCGTACGCCACCGCGAGCTGCCCGGCGAGCGCCGCGGCCCTGCGGGAGGGCAGGTGGCCGCCGCGTGCGTCGGCGGCCTCGGCCAGTGCGAGCGCTTCGCGTGCGTGCCGAAGGCTGTCGGCCTGCACGCTCATCCCGCGCAGGATCGTGGCCTGCAACGCGGTGTCGCCGCTGTAGCGCGCGAGTGAGAGCGAGGCCAGATGGTAGCGCTGCGCCAAGCCGTTGAGCCCGGAGTCGAAGCACGCGAGCGCGGCGAGGTGGCCGAGTTCGGCGACGGCGGCGCCGAGTTCGTGCCCGTCCCCGGACGCGCCGAGGTCGCGCAACCAGCGTGCGACGTCGCCGGAGAGGTAGCCGGTGAGCGCGGGCCGGATGTGGCCGCCGCCGAAGAGCTTGTCGGCCTGGGAGAAGAACCCCGCCATCGTGCGCACGGCGTCGGCCTGCCGTGAGCCGCCCGCCCGGCGCTGCTCGGGCACGTCGCCGCCGGTCGAGGTGGTGGCCGGATGCAGCGCGGCGACGCTGTAGACGAGATCCCGCAGCGCCGCGCGCCGGGACGGATCGGCCTCGGCCGCGCACAGGTCGAGCAGCCGCGCCGCGCCGTCGTCGATCCCTGATCCGCCGTCCGCCGGGGCGGCGGCGCGCAGGCCCGGCGGCCCGAGCCCGGTGTCCTGCACCGAGACCACCCGCCCCAGCCGGCGCGAGAACGCCTCGGCGACCAGCCGCGCGACGGTCGCCGGCGGCCTGCTGCCGGACAGCCAGTGCGAGACGGCGGTCCGGTCGTAGGTCAGCGCGAGGCCGAGTTCGGCCCCGGCGCCGTTCACCGCCCTGGCCAGGCCCTGGCCCGTCCAGCGGGCCTCGGCGATCAGCGCGCGCAGCCGGGGGTTGGGGGCGCGGAGGTTCGGTTGCACGGGACGATCCCCATTCCGGGTAGGCGGGACGGTGTGGCGCCGCGCGTCTGCCCTCGCGTGGGATCGCTCCCGGCCTCGGGAGGATGATCACCTCCGCCAGGATCGGACAAGCCGGACAGTTCGCGGCAGGGCGCACGGGAGCGTCAGAGGTCGTACAACCGCGCTTTCACGAACGCACAAGGCCGCAACCCGTTCACGCCGCGGCGCGCCCGCGCCCTTCCGCACGGCCCGGGTGATCCGGCGTACTGGGAGGGACCTACCGGAGGTGACCATGAACGACACGGCCCGCCCGCTGCCCATCGGGGTCCTCGGCACCGGCTCCCACCTGCCGCCGCGCGTCCGCGGCAACGACGAGATCGCGGCGGCGTGCGGCGTCGGCGCGGACTGGATCGTCGAACGCACCGGCGTGCACCACCGACACGTGGTCGAACCGGGCGTCGCGAGCTCGGACCTCGCCGCCGAGGCCGTACGCCGCGCCCTGGCCGACGCGAACCTGACCGCCGCCGACCTGGACCTGATCGTCCTGGCGACTTCGACCCCCGACGAGCTCGGCCCGTCCACCGCCTGCCGCGTGCAGGCCGCGATCGGCGCCCGCCGCGCGGTCGCGTTCGACATCGCGGCCGCCTGCTCCGGCTGGCTGTTCGGCGCCCGCGTGGCGAGCGATTTCCTGCGCGCGAACACCGGCGCACGGTACGCCGCCGTCGTCGGCTGCGAGGTCTACAGCCCGTTCATCGACCCCGCCGACCGCGCCACGGCCGTGCTGTTCGCCGACGGTGCCGCGGCCGCCGTGCTCGGACCGGTCCCCGAGGGCCGCGGCTTCGCGCCGATCATGCTCGGCTCGGACGGCGCGCACGCGGGCGACGTGCTGATCCCGGCCGGCGGCAGCCGAATACCCGCCTCCCCGACCAGCCTCGCCGACGGAGGCCATCGGGTCCTGATGGACGGCCGGGCGGTGCGCGACTTCATCATGACGATCTTTCCGAAGGCCGCCCACGAGGCGCTGGAGCGCGAGGGCCTGAAGCCGGACGACATCGACGTCATCCTCTCCCACCAGCCCAATCCGCTGCTGCTGCGCCGCGCCTGCGAGGACGCGGGATTCCCGGCCGAGCGCCTGGTCGTGATCGGCGACGAGACCGGCAACATCGGCGCGGGTTCGCTGCCCTACGCACTGGCCGAGGCCGACGCGACCGGACGGCTGCGGGACGGCTCGCGGGCGCTGCTCCTCGCGTTCGGGGCCGGACTGACCTGGGGAAGCAGCGTCCTGACCTGGGGCACGCGGTGATCGTCTACCTGATCCCGGGGCAGGGCGGCGATCCCCGGGGCTCGCTGCGTGGCCTGTACGGCGCCGAAGCGTGGATGAGCTCCGCGATCGCGGAGGTGGTCGCGCAGGTCGATCCCGTCGGTGCCGCGCACGGCCTGCCTCCCATCGCCGACGTGCTGCTCACGGAGGGGCGCGGACCGATGGGCGACGGCATGGCCCAACTCGCCGCGTACACGGCATCGGTCGCGCTGCATCGGATCCTCGCCGACGCCGGTGTGCGGCCGGACACCGTCGTCGGCCAGAGCTTCGGCGAGATAGCCGCGCTGGTGTGCGCCGGGGCGTACACCGTGGCTGAGGGCGCGTCGGCGGTCTGCTCGCTCGGCGAGGCGTTCCGGATCGCGGTCGGCGCGGGCGGGCTCGTCATGCTCCGGGCCTCGCAGACCCGGACCGAGAAGATCCTCGCCCGCGTCGGCCGACCGGACCTCGTCGTGGCCTGCGTCGACGCAATCGACGAGACCATCGTGAGCGGACCGAACGACGCCGTGGACGCGCTGCTCGCACTGCGGGACCGGGAACCCGACACGTTTCCGCCGCTCGACAGACTCGCCGTTCCGTACGCGTCGCACCATCCCGATCTGACGGCCGTGGCCGAGCGATTCCGCGCCGGACTCGAACCGCTGCGCCAGCGAACCCTGAACTGCCGCGTGCTCTCCCCGATCAGCCGCCGCGCGTACACGGACTCTGATGACCTGCGCGACGCACTGGCCGACTGCGTCGTCAAACCGGTCCAGCTCGTCGAGACCTTCGACGAGCTCCGTGGCGCAGAGCCTTTATTCATCCAGATCGGAGTCGGCGCGGGCCTGTGCCGCTGCGCACGCGTCACGATCCCCGGCGCGCGCACGCTCGCGCCGCTCGCCAAACCGTCCGGCGCGCGCGACGCACTCCGAGCCCTGATTCCCGGACCCGAAAGGAGCGAGCAGTGAGCACCGTGATCCCCTCCTTCAGCCTCGCGGGCAAGAACGCCCTCGTCACCGGCGCCTCCCGGGGCATCGGCCGGGCCATCGCGCTCGGGCTCGCCGAAGCCGGGGCCAACATCGCCGGCGTCGCGCGCGGCACCGGACCGCTCGAAGAACTCGCCGCCGAGGTGCGCAAACTCGACCGCGAGGCGCTC
The DNA here is from genome assembly GCA_035493475.1 of Actinospica sp. GTDB lineage: Bacteria > Actinomycetota > Actinomycetes > Streptomycetales > Catenulisporaceae > Actinospica. The sequence goes on along the minus strand of DATJIF010000101.1, from coordinate 20,605 downwards.
TCGCTCACCTGCGACGTCGCCGAACCCGCCGAGATCGCCATGGCCGTCGCCGACGTGCACGCCGAACTCGGCAGCCTGGACATCGTCGTCAACTGCGCCGGTCAGATCGAGCACGCCGGGCCGTTCCTCGACCTGACCAGCGAGGACTGGCGCCGATTGTTCCAGGTCAACTTCGAGTCCGTGCTGCACGTCTGCCGCGCCGCCGGACCGCACCTGCGCGACCAGCGCGGCGGATCGGTGATCAACATCTCCTCGGTCGCGGGCCTGGCCGGGGTGCCCTTCTTCTCGCACTACGCCGCCTCGAAGGCCGCGATGATCTCGCTGACCAGATCGCTCGCGGCGGAGTGGGCCGAGCACGGCGTGCGCGTCAATGCCCTGACGCCCGGCTGGGTCGGCACCGAGATGACCCACGCCTTCTCCGCGAACGACGACGTCTCGGCCGGCCTGCTCGCCGAGGTCCCGGCCGGCCGCTGGGGCGAGCCGGAAGACGTCGTCGGCGCAGCGGTCTTCCTCGCGGGCGACGCGGCGCGCTTCGTCACCGGCCACTGCCTGACCATCGACGGAGGCATGACGGCGGCCGGCGGCGGACCGACGATGCGCGCTCTGCTGGCCCAGGGGAGGATCGCCAATGCCTGAAGCGTTGCGCGACCTCGTCCACCCGCTCGTGCCCGCGTCCACCACCCGGCGCATCAGGGAACTGTTCTCCGACTCCGGCTCCGGTTTCGCCGCCCGCCGCGACCTGACCAGGGAGCAGACCACCCGCCTCGTCCACGAGCAGCTCCGCACGATCAACGCCGAGTTCGGCCCCGGGAGCGACCTGCTCGCCGAACCGTCCCGGCTCTACGCGCTCTTCACCTGGGCGGGGCTGGCCGATCCCGCACTAGTCTTCGTCATGCTCGTCCACTACTGCCTCGCGCAAGCCAGCGTCGTCGAGCTCGGCGGCAGTACCGAACGCATCCGCGAACTCGACGAACTCACCTCGTTCGGCAGCTTCCTGATCACCGAACCGCGCCGCGGAAGCAGCCACATCGCCACGCGCACCCAGGCGACTTACGACGCCGCCCGCGACGGATTCGTGCTCACCACTCCGTCCCCGGTAGCGGCCAAACTTGCCAACGCGGCGCTGCCCGGAGTGCCGAAACTCGGCGTCGTCCTCGCCCGACTCAAGATCGCCGGACGCGACTGCGGCGTGTTCGCCTTCGTGGTCCCGCTGCGCGACGAACGCGGGCTGAAACCGGGCGTCGAGATCCAACCGCTGCCCGGCATGCCGATGTTCGCGGCCGACTCCTGCCTGGTGAACTTCGACCACGTCCGCGTGCCACGTGCCGACTGGCTCGCGGACGGCGCCACCATCGAGGCGTGCGCAGACGGGACGACGTTCCACGACCCGTGCGCCGACCTCGACGCCCGCCTCGTGCGGACGATCGCGAGCGGCCCCTACTGCTGGTCGGCGATATCCACAGCGCTGTCCGCCGCCGCCCGCGGATGCGTCACCATCGCACTGCGCTACGCGTCTCAGCGCACGACGATGGGCCGCACCACGCCGCGCCTGCCCGCCCTCGCCCACCGCAACCAGCACCGCCCGCTCCTCGGCGCGCTCGCCGAGGCGTATGCGATCACGTTCCTCGCCAACGAGTCCGCCCTCGCCTACACGTCCAAGCGGACCGGCCAAGAATCCCTCGACGACGCGGCCGCGCCGTGGTCCTCAATCAACGCCTCGTCCGCCCTGACCAAAGCCCTCGTCTCACGAGGACTGGAGAACGTCGCAGAACGCTGCCGCCGCAGCACCGGCGCGCTCGGCCTGATGACCGCGAACCGCATCCTCGACTACCAGATGCTCGGCCACGCCTTCCACGCCGCCGGAGGAGACAACCAGCTCATCCTCCTCGACACCGCCCGCACCCTCGCGGAACCGCCTCCGCCGGCCGAGTTCGAAGGCGGCCTGGAACAGGGAAGCGTGCTCGATCCCGCCTTCCACCAGGCCCTAGCCGAAGTCCGCGAACACCGCGCCCACCAACAGGCCGCCGAGAACCCGAACTACGACACGTCCCTGGAACTCGCCAACGCACACGGCGCCGCACTCACCCTCGCCGCCGGAATGCGCGCCGCATCCAGAAGCGCCGACACCCGCCTGGTGACGGACCTCTGCCTCCTGCACACCCTCGAAACCACCCACGCCTGCGCCGGATGGCTCCTCGCCAACAAGCTCCTCACGCCCGCACAGGCCCTGGAGATCCCCGAAGCCCTGAACACGCTGTGCGAACGCCTGCTCCCCGATGTGAACACCTTGATCGACGCGTTCGACATACCCGGTTCACTGCTCGGCAGTCCTAGACTCGGGTCGACATAACGGATGGTCGAACCGGGGGAGCATCGTGGCTACGGGCAGCGCGCAGGGTGCAGGGCGTCCGGATCCCGCGCAGGCGGTCGATCTCGCGGAGTTCGTGGCGGCGCTGCGGCTGCTGCGGATCTGGGCGGGCACGCCGTCGTATCGCGCCCTGGCGAAGCAGACCGGTGATCTCCTGCGGCCGCCGCAGCCCGTGTCGTTCTCCACGATCGCCGACGTGTTCAAGGCCGACCGGCGCCGCCTGGACCTGGACCTGGTGACGGCGATCGTGCGGGCGCTCGGACTCGCGGAGCCCGAGGCGGCCGCATGGCGGGCGGCGTGCATACGTGTCCACGCCGGTGCGAAGACCGGAGGGCCGGTCGGCGTACTCCAGCAGTTGCCGCGGGACCTGACCACCTTCACCGGGCGCACGGCGGAGTTGGAGGCGCTGCTGCGGTCCGCGCAGGACTTCGACGCGGCCGCCGGACCCGTGGTGATCTCCGCGGTCGAGGGGATGGCTGGTGTCGGCAAGACGCAGCTGGCCGTGCACGCGGCGCACGAACTGGTCCGCGGCGGCCGCTTCACCGAACTGCAGCTGTTCGTCGACCTGCGCGGCTTCGACCCGGACCGGCCGCCCGCCGATCCCGCCGCCGTGCTCGACGGGTTCCTGCGTGCGCTGGGCGTGCCCGCGGAGAAGATCCCCTCCGGTCTGGACGCGCGCGCCGCGATGTACCGCGACCAGTTGCACGGCCGCGCGGCGCTGGTCGTGCTGGACAACGCGGCCGACGAGGCGCACGTCCGCCACCTGATCCCGGCCGGCCCCGACTGCCTGGTGCTGATCACCAGCCGCCGCACCCTCTCCGGCCTGGACGGCGCGGCGCTGCACCGCCTCGACGTGTTCCCGCGCGCCGAAGCGGTCGCGCTGCTGGCCCAGATCGCCGGGGCCGAACGGATCCAGGCCGAACCGGAGGCCGCGGCGGCGGTCGCGGCGGCGTGCGGCGACCTGCCGCTGGCGGTCTCGCTGGCCGCCGCCCGGCTGCGCTCCCGACCGGCCTGGACGGTCGCGCACCTGGCGCAGCGTCTGCACGAGGGCGGGCTCGACGCCATGGCCGGCGGGCAGCGCAGCCTGCGTGCCGTCTTCGACCTCTCCTACCGCGGGCTGCCCGAGTCGGCGCGCCGGCTGTTCTGCCTGCTGGGCCTGTTCCCCGGAGACGAGTTCGGCGCGGAGGCGGTGGCCGAGATGGCGGGGCTCCCGGTCGCACAGGCGCAGGGCATCCTCGAGAAGCTCCAGGACGAGTACCTGCTGCACGAGCGGTCGCAGGGCCGGTATGTGCTGCACGACCTGCTGCGCGCCTTCGCCGCCGACCGTGCGAACGCGGACCTCGCGGACGGGCAGCGCCGCATCGCGCTGGAACTGCTCGCGAGCTGGTACGCGCACACACTCGACGAGGTCATCGCCACCGCGTCCCCGTTCGGCCGGCTCGTCGATCTCAGCGAGATCCCCGCGCCGGACCGGCTGCCCGAATTCGCGAGCGCGCAGGCCGCACTGGACTGGTGCGACGCCGAGTTCGGCAACATCATTGCCGTCATGATCAGCGCCCGTGACCTCGGCTACCACGGCGCCGTATGGAGGCTCGCGAGCGACCTGGCGACCTATATGCAGTGGCGGTGGAGCCCGGAGGAGTTCATGACGGCCGTCACCCTGGGGTTGGAGAGCGCGCGGCAGGACGGGCATCGCCTTCCCGAAGTCGTGATGCTCTCGTACCTCGCGGACCACCAGAGTTCGCTCGGCAACTTCGAGGTCGCGCTCGATGCCGCCACGAGCCTGTACGAGCTGTCCATCGAGGCGCGGTTCCCGATACAGAAGGCTTCCGCCGCCGGACTGAGGGGCCGGATACACGACGAGGCGGGCGATCTCGACGCGGCGATCGAATGGCACGAGAAGGCCGTGCAGCTGCATACGGCACTGGAGATCACGTACAACATCGCCGCCTCGCTGCACAGCCTCGCCGGCGTGTACGTCAAGGCCGACCGGCGCGGCGAGGCGGAGGAGATCTACCACAGGATCCTCGAGATCTACCCCGGAGACGCCGGTGCCAACGCACGCGCCTGGTCGCTGGAGTCCCTCGGCCGCCTGCTGTCCGAAACCGGCAGACACGACGAGGCGGTCGAGTACCTGAACGAGGCCGTCGAGCGCCACCAGAGCTCCGGCCGCTACGTGGACGCGGCATCAGCACTCGAAGGCCTCGGCTCCGCGCACCTCGCCGCCGACGATCCGGACCGGGCCCGCGAAGCCTGGCGCCGCGCGCTCGCCGTCTACCAGGAGCACGACCACCCCGACGCGCCCGGCCTGGCCGAGAAACTGGGGAAGCTCTAGCCGACCGCCGCCGCCCGACCGCGGCGACCCGGCGGCGCTACTCGCGGTGGGCGGCGACCAGGGGCATGAAGAGGTCGTCCACGATCTCCAGGACGCGCTCGGGCGGGATGGGCTGGTAGGTCATCAGCATGTCGTGGCGCATGAGCTCGAAGGGCATGCTCAGGACGGCCGGGGGGATGCGGGCGAGGTCGAGTTCGCCGCGCTCGTGGGCGCGGGCGTAGACCTTGTCGGAGGTCGGGGGGCGGTCGATCATGACCTGTTCGCGGACCTGGGCGGGGGTGAGGCCGGTGCTGGCGAGCAGGCCGGAGAAGGCGGCGCCGGCGACGGTGACGAAGCTGACGCGGATGCTGCTGGAGAGGCGCAGCAACTCGATCATGTCGCCGCGCAGGGTGCCGGTGTCGGGGCTCTCGATCGGGTGCGTCGTGTAGTAGTGCCGGATGGCGGCGACGACCAGGTCGTCCTTGTTGGGCCAGCGCCGGTAGAGCACGGCCACGCCGGTCTTCGCGCGGGTGGCGACCGACTCCATCGTCAGCCTGGCGAAGCCGATCTCGACGAGTTCGTCCCACGCGGCCTCGAGCAGCGCGGTGTCGAGTTCCTCGCCGCGTCGCCGCTGCTGACCGGTCCGCTGCCGCTCCGCCTGTTCCGCCATGACGGCAGCATAGCGGTCCGGTCCGGATAAGAGAGGTTTGCATTCCTTATTGGCCGTTCCGCAGGGCGTCGGCACGCTGCTCTCGGTGTGGCTGCCCGGAAAGCCTTCGTCCGCGCCACGTGGTGGTCGTGGCGCGGACGAAGAGTTCGGGTCGGTCAGCCTCAGCCGACCGTCCAGTTCTCGCTGACGCTGCCGTTGCAGGTGTACAGGTCGGCGGTGGCCTTCAGGGCGGTGGAGGAGCCGGTGACGCTCAGGCACAGGCCGGAGGCGCCGTTGACGATGGTGCCGTTGGACTCGACGGTCCACTTCTCGTAGCCGTCGCCGTCGCAGGTGTTGATGTCGGCGGTGGCCTTGAGCGCGGAGGAGTTGCCGCTCGTGCTCAGGCACAGTCCGGAGTTGTTCCCGGTGATCGTGCCGTTGCTATTGACCGTCCAGTTCTCGCTGACGCTGCTGTTGCAGGTGTAGATGTCGGCGACCGAGCCGGCGGTGGTGGCGCTGCCGGTGACGCTCAGACAGAGGCCTGAGTTGTTGTTGGAGATGGTGCTGTTGGTCGTGCCGCCGCCGCTGGTTCCGGTGATGGCGTTGAAGATCTTCGAGTACGCGTAGCCGTCCGGCTTGTCGTATCCGTCGACCTCCCAGAACGACAGTTCCTGCACGCCGTTCGAGGCGGCGAAGGACTCCAGGGTCTGCGCGTTCCCGGTCGTGAAGTCCTCGTTGTCGTCGTTCTGGCCCGCGATCGGCGTCAGGCCCATCATTCCGTAGGCCGCCGACGTCGAGATGCCGTAGAGGCTCGCGAGCTGTCCGGAGGTGGCCCTGGCGGCGGACTCGGCGTCGTTGAGCGCGTTCTGCCCGTCGCCGAAGTCCATCGTCATGATGTTGACGGTCGACACCTTGACGCCCTTGGACTTCGCGTCCTGGAGCAGCGCGTACTCGGAGCCGGTGCCGGTGGGCAGGCCGGTCGGGTCCACGGCCAGGGTGAAGTCGATCTGCACGGACGGGTCAGCGGCCTGCAACGCCGCGAGCGCCTGGTCACGTCGCGCGGTGGACGCGGTGTCCGAGAGCACACCGCCCTCGATGTCGAAGTCAAGCCGGTTGACGCCGTAGGTGTTGACCACGTTCTGATACGCGGCGGTGAGCGAGGAGACGCTGGTGCACGTCTGCGCGAGCTCGCCGCCGGCGGCGCCGCCGAACGAGATGATGACGTTGCCGCCGCCCGACTGCAGCGACGAGATCTGCGAGGAGAAGGCGCCGACACCGGAGCCGTCGTCCTCCCACTCCGGGGTGCAGCCGGACTTCGGGATCAGGAACGCGAGGGTGTAGTACTTCAGGCCGGTCGCGGACTTGTCGGCCGCCATGTCGGCCGCGTCGGACGAGGCGATCTGCAGGTAGGGCGCCGCGAAGTGCGCGGGGAGCGCGGATCCGGCGGCTTCGGCCGAGGTCGCGGCGGCGAGCGAGAGCCCGCCCGCGGCGAGCGCGGCCGCGGCCAGCAGCGGCACGGCGGTGCGCCAGGGCCGGGAGATGCGTATGGGCATGGCTGAGTTTCCCTTCGACAGGGGTTGCGCTGTGGTGTGGGTAGTGCGCGGGTGCGGTGCCGTTGATTGGACCATCGCCGTCCGGGGGCGTCAACGTCCTGGCGGCATATTGGTCCAGACCAAAATGATTTGTCGTCAGAGGGCGATGAAACAGGTTTCGTTTCAGACCGGTTCCGGGGAACACGCAGCCGCTTTGGGCTATCGTGGGTGGGCAAATGCCCATGTCACCTTCCGTTCCTCAGGCCACAGCAGGCGCAGCCGCGCAGTCGCCCGCTGTCACGGCCGCGCGGCTGGACGCGCTGCGCGGGCCGGTGGCCCCGCGCAGCCACGACGCGCGCACGATCGCGGCGCTGACCGTCAACCCGGGCTGCTCGCGCCGGGCCGTGCTGGACGCGGCGGGCGTGGACAAGCGCAAGCTCTCCGAACGCATCGGCTTCCCGGCGCGCTACGGCCAGTCGCCGTTCGCGATCACCCGAGGGCTCGCGTTCGAGAAGCAGGTCAAGGCGGACGGCTGCGCGGCGCTGATCGAGCTGCTGCGCGGCGAGCCGCTGCACTTCGACGTCCCCGAACACGAATACGTGGATCTCGGCGTCGAGCCGGACGCCGATCCCGCCGCGCCGGTGAGCGTGGACCGGGCCGCGCGCTACGAGCGGACCCGCCAGTTGTTCGCACGCGTCGCGGCCGGTGAGGCGCTGCTGGCCGACCATCCGCTGCTGCGCCTGGACGTCGGCGGGCGCACCGCGTACGTCGAGCCCGACGTGGTGGCGCTCAGCGCGCGGCCGGCCGGCGCCTCGGCGGGCATGCCCGCGCGGCTGTACGTCGCCGAGGTGAAGTCCTTCGCGGTGATCGACGGTCAGGCGGATCCGGCGAAGGTGGGTGCGGCCGCGACGCAGGCCGCCGTGTACGTGCTGGCCCTGCGAAAGCTGTTCGCCGAACTCGACGTGGACCCGCGCATAGTCGCCGACGACGTGCTGCTGATCTGCCCGAAGGACTTCGCGAACCAGCCGAGCGCGCACCTGCTCGACGTGCGTCGGCAGATCGCGGCCGTGGAACGCCAGCTGGCCCGGCTGCCGCGGATAGGCGCGCTGATCGCGGACCTCGACCCGGCCGTGGACTTCGACCTCGCCGTCGATCCGCCGGAGACGAAGGGCGAACCCGGCCGCGAGCACCGCAACGCGGCCGAGCTCACGAAGTCGCTCACGATGATCGAGGCCAGATACGCCCCGGAGTGCGTGACCAACTGCGAGATGGCCTTCCACTGCCGCTCCGAGGCGCGCGCGGCCGGCGCGGCGGACGCGCTCGGCCGCTCGGTGCGCGACTCGCTCGGCGGGATCGACTCGCTCGCCGAGGCCATCGCGGTGGCCGACGGCGCGGCGGCGACCGCGGAGCGGCAGGAGGCGGCCCGGCTGCTGCGGGCCGCCGCCCGCGCGTACGAGGAGGCGTCGCGGACCGCGCCGCGGGCCGCCGAGCCCGAGGCGGACTGAATGAGCACTCTGACAGCGCTGGCGCGGGCCCGCGCGGCGCACGCGGGCCGCGCCGTGCCGATCACCGCCGTGCGGCACGTGCACCTGTCCGAGGAGCCGCTCGTGCTGATCCCGCTGATGCAGGCGGGCGAGGCGGCCGCCCCGCTCGCGGTGATGGCGGGCACCGACCGGGACGCGCCGCGGCTGCTGCTCGTGGCCCAGCCGCGTAACCGGGACCAGCGCTTCGACTTCCTGACCGCGCTCGCCGAACTGCTCGTGCCGTACATCGCCGAGCGCCGCGAGCACACGGAGACGGTCGAGGCGACGAAGAACCACGACGAGTGGGAGCGCTGCACCGACGCGCCGCAGCTGATCCTGCCGAACCCCGGGGGAGTGGAGGCGCTGCGGCTGCTCGGCCGCTCCGCGCGCTTCCGCACCGTGGACGGGCCGTACCCGGTGGATCCGCGGGTGCCGCTGCTCGGGCGCTACCTCACGTGGTTCGCGGACGACCGCGCGCCGATGCCCGGATCGAGCGTCTGCCTCGCCCTGACGTCAGTGCTCGCACAGCACTGGGCGACCGGCCAGAGCGCGCTGGAGGACCAGCACCTGCCCGCGCTGCTGAGCTGGATCGACCCGCCGGACGGGATGAGCGGATCCGAGGCGGCGCTGCGTGCCGAGGACCCCGACGCGGTGCCGCCCGCGGGCCCGAGCACCGACCCGGCCTTCGACACCGGCGTCCTCGCGCCGCTCGTGCGCGCGCAGGAGGAGGCGCGGGCGGCCGAGGACATGCGCGCGGTCACCAAGGCCGAGGACGAGCTGAAGGCCGCGCTCACCGCGCAGCTGGAGCCGACGTGGCGGACCATGTGGCAGGGCATCGACGTGCTGCGGAGCCTTCCGGCCGCCGCGTCCGACCTGCTGCGCTGGCAGGTGGACCGCGGGCGCTTCACCGACTTCATGGCAGGGATCGAAGAAGGCGTGCCGCCGCAGCCCAAGCGGCCGAGCGCCGTCGCCGCCGCGCGCCGGCTCGCGGACCTCGAGGCCGCGCAGCAGAGCTACGACCGGACGCAGGCCATCGACGATCCGCTGGTTCTGGCGCGCTACCGGGTGGGCGGCGAGGCGTTCGCGGGCCGGATCACCTTCGTGGACGCCGAACGGCAGGAGACCAAGGGCAAGCGCGCCTGGCCGCGTCCCCTCGTCGTGCTGCACACCGAGGACGAGGTGATCCTGCGGCCCGGCGTGAAGCTCGCCAGCCCCGCGCGGGTCAACCAGACCGTGCGGCTGCGCGCCGTGCGCCCGAGCGAGACCGGCGGATACGAGGTCGAACTCGAGTTGCAGAGCGGCATGGGTCGCGGCAAGACGCCCGAGGAGGGCTCGGTCCCGCTGGTCGGCGAAGAACGCTGCTACGCGACCTTCCTGGCCGAGCAGCGCGGCACCCGGCCCGAACTGCCGGAGAGCGACAAGACCCCGTGGACGCACGGCGGCCCGCCCTGGCCGCACGTGCCCCGCGCCGAGGACCAGGCGGAGGACTGGCAGTAGTGGCAATGAGATCCGGCCGATCCCGCTCCGAGGAGGCGCGCGCGGTCATCGAAGCCGTCGCCGCCGACCTGCTCTCCCGTGCGCATCGCGGCGTGATCGTGGACTCCCCGCCCGGCGCCGGGAAGTCCACCCTCGTCGTCGAACTCTCCGGACGGCTCGCCGCGACCGGCGAGCGCGTGATGATCGTCGCGCAGACGAACGAGCAGGTGGACGACCTCGTGGCCCGGCTCGCCGAGGCGCATCCGACGCTGATCATCGGTCGACTCACGGCCGGAGACTACGAGGTCCCGGAACGCCTCGCCCCGTTGCGCGGCCCGAACCTGGCGTTCTCCTCGAAGCTGCCGGAGCTTGCGGCGGCCGCGATCGTGCTGGCGACGGCGGCGAAATGGGCGCTGGTCAAGGAGGGCGAGTTCCCCTGGGCGATCCTCGACGAGGCGTACCAGATGCGCTCGGACGGCCTGCTCGCGGTCGCGCCGAGGTTCGCCGACGGCACGGCGCTGTTCGTCGGCGACCCCGGCCAGCTCGACCCCTTCGCCACCGTCGAGACCGACGCGTGGGCCGGATCCCCCTGGGACCCGAGCGACAGCGCCGTCGCGGTGGTCCGCGCGCACAATCCGCACCTGCCGGTGCACCGCCTGCCGTACTCCTGGCGGCTGCCCGCGACCGCCGCGCCGCTGGTCGCGAAGGCCTTCTATCCGTTCACGCCGTTCGACGCGGGCAGCGACCTCGAAGACAGATCCCTGAGCTACGCCGCGTCCGGAACCTCAGCCCTCGACGAATCCCTGGACGAGGCCGCCGAGACCGGCTGGTCCTGGTACGCGCTCCCGGCCGCGCACACCATCCGCACCGACGCGGAGGCCGTCGAGGCCTGCGCCGCGCTCGCCGACCGCCTCGTGCAGCGCCGGGCGACGGCCGTGGACCGCGCCGCCGGGTACGAGCGCGCCGTGACCCCGGACCGCATCGCCATCGGCACCGCGCACCGCGACCAGGCCGCCGCCGTGCGCGCCGCGCTGGCCCGGCCGGACCGCGCGGCACGGGGCCTGACGGACGTCACCGTGGACACCGCGAACCGCCTGCAGGGCCGCGAATACGACGTCACCATCGTGCTGCACCCGCTCTCCGGCCGCCGCGACGCCACCGCCTTCCACCTGGAGACCGGCCGCCTGTGCGTGCTGCTCTCCCGGCACCGGCACGCCTGCGTCGTGGTCGCCCGCGCCGGTATCGCGGAACTGCTCGACGCCCACCCGCACGCCGAGCCCGTGCGCCTCGGCGTCCCGGTCAAGTTCCCGGACGGCTGGGCCGCGCATCAGGCCGTCCTCGCGCATCTCGGCGCCGCGTAACGGCAGCAGCGTCCATCAGCGCACTGACCTGCTCACGCCGGTCATCGACGTTACGCGCGATCACGATGCTGCTGGGACCGGCATCCGGCACAGGCACGCACACGATCCCGGGCGGCGGCGGTGCGAGCAGCGAACGCGGCAGCACGGTGACGACCCGGCCGAGGCGCACCAGCGAGATGAGCTCGGCGGCATCGGAGATCTCCGGCCCGGTCGCGCCGTCCTCCACACCGGGCCAGCGCGGAAAGGTCTCCCCGCGCAGATCCTCCAGCGCAAGACTCTTCCGCCGCGCGAGCCGATGCTCGACGGGCAACACAGCCACGCGGTCCTCCACGTGCAGAGTTTCCGTGACGAGGCCGGTCGTATCGTCGAAGGGCACGTAGAGCAGCGCCACATCGGCACGCCTATCGCGCAGGTACGCGGTGCGATCGGCGGGGCCGCTGAACAGGATGTCGACCTGCCGAGCGTCAGGGTGCTGTGCGTACGCGGCGAGGATCCCGGACAGCAGGTTCGCGTCGCCGCCGGGCTTGATGACGAACCGCAGCGGCTCGTCGCGCGCGGCACGCTGGGCGTTGCGCACGGCCGCGTCCATCGCGTTCAGGGCGTGCCTGCCGTGCTCCAGCAACGCGATTCCGGCCGGGGTCAGCGCCACGCTGCGGCTGGTGCGGTCGAACAGCCGCACACGCAGCCGCGACTCGACGCGCCCGATCGTCTTGGACAGCGCGGGCTGCGCGACGGCGAGTCGTGCGGCGGCGCGGCCGAAATGCAGTTCCTCGGCCACGGCCACGAAGTAGCGCAGTTCCCGCACCTCCAGCTGATCCATTCCCTCAGGCTATCAGCCGAGGCCGGATAGATCTTGGACGCGACCGTGCGCGCGATGCTGGAATGGCTGCATGATCAATCACACCATGCTCGTCAAGTTCGCCGAAGAGATCCCCGACGCGGACCTGGATCAGTTCCTGGCAGATATCGAACAGACGTCGAAGGCCACCGGCGCGCTGGAGTCCTTCGCGGCGCGGCGGCACATCCGCGTCCCCGGCGAGGAGGAGATCCCGGCCTTCATCGCCTCCGTCGTCGTCCAACTCCGCGTCGCCGACGTGGCCGCGTTCGGGACGCTGCTCGCCGACCCCGCGGTCGGCGAGGTCTTCGACACCTGGCGCGGCCGCCGCCCGTTCGAGGTCGCCTGGGTCAACCACGAGGCGCTGTAGGAACAAACGCCGGGGCCGTGCCTGTTGGAAAGCGGACACGGCCCCGGAAGAAAGCAGGCCCATGATGACCTCGATGCGCGCCGTACGCCTCTCCGGCCCCGGGCCCGTGCAGAACCTCCAGTTGGTGACGCTGCCGATCCCGCCCGAGCAGGACGGCTGGGTGCGCATCCGGGTCGAGGCGTTCGGCCTGAACCGTTCGGAGCTCAAGCTGCGGCTGGGCGTGAGCGAGGGCGTCAGCTTCCCGCGCGTGCCGGGCATCGAGGCCGCCGGCACCGTGGACGCCGCACCGGCCGACAGTGGTCTGATTCGCGGCCAGCAGGTCGTCGCGATGATGGGGGACATGGGCCGCACCTACGACGGCGGGTACGCGGAGTACACCTCCGTGCCGCTCTCGCAGGTCATCCCCGTCGAGACCGAACTGCCCTGGGAAGTGCTCGGCGCGCTGCCGGAGATGGTGCAGACCGCCTACGGATCGCTCACCGTCGGCCTGGACCTGAAGCCCGGTCAGACCCTGCTCATCCGCGGCGGAACCTCGTCGGTGGGCTTGGCCGCCGCCGTATTGGCCACGTGGCGCGGCTGCACGGTGCTGTCCACGACCCGGCAGGCCGAGCGCCTCACGTTCCTGAAGGAGCACGGCGTCGACCACCCGCTGCTCGACACCGGCTCGATCGTGTCCGCCGTGCGCGAGCTGTATCCGGACGGAGTCGACGCCGCGCTGGATCTCGTTGGCGCACCGACGTTGCGGGACACCCTGCACGCGGTGCGCGTACACGGCACCGGATGCTTCGGCGGCAGCCTCTCCAACCAGTGGATGGTGCCGGATTTCTCCCCGAACGAATACCTGCCGAGAGGCGTGCGGCTCGCGGGCTACTTCGGCGACGCGAGCGACCTGCCGCGCGAGGCCTTCCAGGAGATCCTCGACGCGGTCGCGGCCGGACGGCTCTCCTTCCCCGTGGACCGCGTCTACGACGGCCTGGAGCAGGTGCCGCAGGCACACGACGACATGGAGCACGACCGCGCCACCGGCAAGCTCGTGGTACGCGTGAGGCGGGCAGCGGACTGAGTCCGCTGCCCGCCTCAGCTCAACCCTAGGAGCTGAGCGCCGGCGCAGGCGCAGTGACGTGGCACGCCGCCTTGTGCTGCGGGTCGAGCGGCTGGAGCAGCGGCGTCACGTGCGCGCACTGCTCGACCGCGATCGGGCAGCGGGCCCGGAAGCGGCAGCCCGGCTTGGGGTCGATGACCGCCGGGGGCTCGGCCTTCGCCGCCTCCGTGGAGATCTCCAGCGGGGCACGCGGATCCGGCACGGCCGAGAGCAGCAGCTGCGTGTACGGGTGCTGCGGGTCCGAGAGCACGGATTCGGTCGGGCCCGACTCGACGACGTGGCCGCCGTACATCACCATCACGCGGTCCGATACGTAGCGGGCGCTCGCGATGTCGTGTGTGATGTAGAGGATGGACACGCCCTCCTCGTCCCGCAGCTTCGCCATCACGTTCAGCAGGCCGATCCGGATCGACACGTCCAGCATCGAGACCGGCTCGTCCGCGAGGATCAGCTTCGGCCGGTACGCGAGGGCCTGCGCGAAGCCGATGCGCTGGCGCTGACCGCCGCTCAGCTCGTACGGATACCGCTCGATGATCTCCTCGGGCGGATTGAGCCCCACGGCCGCCACGACGCGCAGCAGTTCCTCGTGCCGGGCGGACGCGTCCAGTTCCGGCCGGTGCAGCTTCAGGCCGCGCTTGATGCCGTGCGAGACCTTGTACACCGGGTTCAGCGAGGCGAACGGGTCCTGGAAGACCATCGGCACGTCGCTGCGGTACTGCAGCTGCTGCCGGCGGCCGCGCAGCTGCGCCAGATCCTTGCCCTGGAACGTGATCTGACCGGCCGTCGGCTTGTACACCTGCGCCAGCAGCCGCGCCATCGTGCTCTTGCCGCTGCCGCTCTCGCCGACCAGCGCCACGATCTCGCGCTCGTTGATCGTCAGGTTCACGTCGTCGACGGCGTGCAGCAGTTGGTGCGAGAAGAGCTTCGAACCGACCTTGAAGTGCCGGCTCAGGTCCTTCGTCTCGAGCAGCGGGGTCATGACGCCGTCACCTCCGTGGCGAGCGAGATGTCGATCGGGTCGTTCGGGCGGTGCGCGAGACAGCGGGAGAGCACGTCCGCGGAGGCGCCGAGCGTGTAGAGGTCCGGCACGTCGGTCTTGCACACGTCCTGCGCCACCGGGCAGCGCGGGTGGAAGCGGCAGCCCGCGGGCGGGTTCGCCAGGTTCGGCGGGTCGCCCGGGATGCCGGTCAGCGGGACCTTCGGGCCGCGGATCGACGGGAACGCCTCCAGCAGGGACTTGCTGTACGGATGCGACGGCGTGTCGAACACCTTGCGGGTCGGGCCGAACTCGACCACCTGGCCCGCGTACATCACCAGCAGCCGGTCCGAGAAGTGGCTGACCAGCGACATGTCGTGGGTGACGAACACGACCGCGAAGCCGAGCTCCTGCTGCAGTTCCTTGATCTGCACCATCAGCGAACGCTGCGCCACGACGTCGAGCGCGGAGGTCGGCTCGTCCATCACGATGAGATCCGGCGTGAACAGCAGCGCCATCGCGATCATCGCGCGCTGCCGCATACCGCCGGAGAGCTGGTGCGGATAGCTGTCCAGGTGCACGGCGTCGATCGCGACGAGGCTCAGCACCTCGGCGGAGCGCTCGCGGATCCGCTCCTCGGTCCACTTCTCGTGCGCCAGGATCGCGTCCTTGAACTGGTCGCCGATGGTGCGCACCGGGTTCAGCGCGTTCATCGCGCTCTGCATCACGACCGCGAGGTTGCGCCAGCGCAGGTCGTTGAGCTCCTTCGGCGGCAGCGTCACCAGGTCCTTGCCGCGGAACAGCACCTCGCCGCCCGCGATCCGCGCCGGGGCGCTGTGCAGCTGCGCGATGCCGAACAGCAGCGTGGACTTGCCGCAGCCGGACTCGCCGACGATGCCGACGAACTCGCCCGGCCGCACCGTCAGGTTCACCCCGGAGCAGGCCTCCACCGGGCCGCGCGGCGAGTCGTACACGATGCGCAGGTCGCGCACGTCGAGCAGCGCGTCAGGCGGCGTCTGCGTAGACATCGGCCGCTCCCTTCTCCTCGTCGAGCGCCGACTGCGCGGCGGCCTTGCGTGCCTTGCGGAGGTCCTTGCGGCGCACCGGACGCAGCGCCGGGTTGCCGATCTCGTCGAAGGCGTAGTTCATCAGCGCGAACGCGGCGCTCAGCACGGCGATCGCCAGGCCCGGCGCGATGATCCACATCGCGACCCCCGACTGCAGCGCCTCCGCGCTGTTCGCCCAGTAGAGCATCGTGCCCCAACTGTCCTGGCTCGTGTTGCCCAGGCCGATGAACTGCAGGCCCGAGGCGGCGAGCACCGAGTACAGCGCCGAGCCGAGGAAGTTCGCGACGATCAGCGAGGTCATCGTCGGCATCATCTCGAACAGGATGATGTAGGCCCGCCGCTCGCCGCGCACCCGCGCGGCCTCCAGGAAGTCCCGGTTGCGCAGCGAGAGCGCCTGCGCGCGCATCTGGTTCGCGCCGTACGACCAGCCGGTCGCCACCAGTACGATGATCATCACCCAGTTCGAGGTGCCCGCGTAGCGCGCCAGGATGATCATCAGCGGGAAGGTCGGCAGGATTAGCACGACGTTCGTGATCAGCGACAGGAACTCGTCCACGAGGCCGCCCATGTACGCGGCGGTGATGCCGATCAGCACCGAGAGCACCGTGGCGAAGGCGCCCGCCGCCAGCGCGATCACCAGCACCTGGCGTGCGCCGAAGACCAGCTGCGTGTAGATGTCCTGGCCGTAGGACGTGGTGCCGAGCAGGTGCGCCGTGGAGAAGCCGAGCTTCGGGGCGTATGTGCCGATCACGTTCGGCTGGCTCGAGGCGAACAGGCCGGGGAACAGGGCGACCAGCACGGTGATCCCGAACAGGATCAGGCCGATCAGGGCCTTGCGGTTCTTGACCAGGGATGCGAACTTCACGGCCTCAGCCCTTCTCTCGGGCGCGCGGGTCGAGCCACGCCATGAAGAAGTCCGCGGCCAACAGCGCCACCAGCACCGAGACGGTGTAGAGCATGAACAGCACCTGCATCAGCGGATAGTCGTTGTTGTCCACGGCGTTCAGCAGTTGGTAGCCGAGGCCGGGGTAGTTGAACACGTACTCGACGAGCACCGAGCCGGAGAGCACGAAGCCCAGCGACATCGCGAACCCGGAGATGTTCGGCAGCATCGCGTTGCGCGCCGCGTAGTTGAACATGATCTTCCGGTCGGACAGGCCCTTCGCGCGCGCCATCCGCACGTAGTCCTCGGCGACTGTGGTGATCATGTTGTTGCGCATCGTCAGGATCCAGCCGCCGATCGAGGTGATCAGCAGCGTGAACGCCGGAAGGACCGCGTGCTGCGCCACGCTACCGATGAAGCCGGGGGAGAAGCCGGGCAGGATCGACGGGTCGTAGTTGAAGTCCGCCGGCAGCCAGCCGAGCGTGGTGGCGAACAGCAGGATGAGCAGCATCCCGACCCAGTAGTAGGGCAGGTTCGCGGTGATCACCAGCGTCGAGGGCAGCCACGAGTCGAGCGTGCCGCCGCGCCGCCAGCCCGCCACGATGCCCACCACGTTGCCGAGCAGGAACGCCACGACGGTGGTCAGGCCGATCAGCCCGAGCGTCCACGGCAGCGCCTGGAAGACGATGTCGCGCACCGGCTCGCCGAGCGAGAGGCCGATGGACTCGCCCCACGACCCGGTGACCATGTCCTTGAGGTACGTGAAGTACTGCGGGACGAGCGAGGAGTTCGGCTTGTAGCCGAACGCGGAGAGCAGGGACTCCAGCTTGGCGGGCGAGACCTTGCCGCGGGTGCGCGCCTCCAGCGCCTGCAGCGGATTTCCCGGCATGAACCGCGGTATGAAGAAGTTCAGTGTCATTGCCGCCCAGAGCGTGAACAGGAACATGCTCAGTCGGCGCACGACGAATCTCACGGCGTCTCACTCCCTTCGGTGTCTGGTGGCGGGCGGTGGCGGAGGTGGTGCGGGGTGGCGATGGTGGTGCGGGGCGGTGTGGAAAGGGGACGGTACGACGACCGTCCCCCTCGTCACACGATGTTCGTCGCGGTGGTCCGCGATACTGCCGCGGTGCCTACGACTGCGCCGACTTCGAGTACAGGTGCAGCAGCACCAGTTCGAGGTCCGGGTAGTTCCACGGCGCCGGCTGCGCGTACGGGTCGGAGGCCGACGGCCAGCCCTGCAGGTCCTGCGTCGAGTACTGGAAGAAGTCCACCGCCTCGACGACCGGGATCAGCGGCACGTCCTTGATCATGTACGTGCTGATCTGCTTGATCGCGTTCTGCTGTGCGGCCGGTGTGGTCGCCGCCGCGTAGGTGCTGAACAGCTGGTCCACGGCCGGGTTGTGGTAGCGGCCGTAGTCGCCCTGCGCGGCCTTGCCGAGCGGCTGGTTGTTCGCCGAGTCCAGCATCAGGTGCAGCTCGTAGTACGGGGTCGGACCTCCGGGCGGGCCGTAGAAGGCCAGCTGGAAGTTGCCGTTCTGCAGGTCCGAGGTGTACGTGTTGTCCGCCTCGTCCTGCGTGGTGAGGTTGATGCCGATGCCCTGCAGTTCCTGCTTGGCCACCGCGAGGTCCGCGTCCCAGTCCGAGTAGCCGGTGACGCTCTTCACGGTGAGGCTCAGCGGGTGCGAGGTGGAGTAGCCGGCCGACGAGAGCAGCGACTTCGCCTTGTCCAGGTTCGGGGTGGCGTATCCCGACGCGCTGAGCGCGGAGGAGTTGAAGTACGCGCTGAAGGTCGGGTTGATCACGCCGGTCTGGTTCGCGGCCTGCTCCTCGCCCTGCTCGCCGATCGCGGCGATCTGGGTGCGGTTGAGCGCGTAGGCGATGGCCTCGCGCACCTCGAGGCTGGCGGTCGGGCCCTGCTGCATGTTCGGGATCAGCGAGACGTTGGAGACCGGCGGGGACCAGATGTGGAAGTTCGAGGACTTCGACAGGTAGAAGCTGTTGATGTTCGGGATGTACTGCCCGCCCCAGTTGTCCTTGCCGCTGGCCAGGTCGTTGTTCGCCGGGTCGTTGCTCAGGTAGGCCGGGTAGTTGACCGTCTGGACGTGCGGCTCGTTCGGCATCCAGTAGGACGGGTTCGCGGTGTACTTGATGTTGTTGCCGCTGCAGCTGGCGACCGTGAACGGACCGGTGCCCACCGGCTTGGTGTCGGTGTAGTTCGTCGGGTCCCCGACGCTCTTCCAGATGTGCTCGGGCACGATCGGGGTGTCGCCGGCCACGTCGTAGAAGAAGATCGAGGCGTTCGAGCTGAACTTCATGGTCACCGTGTCGCCGCTGGCGCTCACGCTGGTCAGTCCGGCGCCGCCGGCGGAGGGCGGGGCCCACACGGCGAAGGTGTCGAGCGCGCTGTTCTGCTTGAGCAGGTTGAAGGTGTAGGCCACGTCCGCGGCGGAGAACGGCGTGCCGTCGGACCACTTCACCCCCTGCCGGATCTGGAAGGTCAGCTGCGTGTCGTCCGAGTTCCACGCGTAGCTGGTGGCCAGCAGCGGGGTCGGGGCCGCGGTGTCCTGCAGCGGGTTGACGTAGACCAGCGACTCGTAGACGAAGCCGCTGGCCTCCTGCTGGTCCGTGGTCAGCGGGTTGAACTGGCAGTTCCAGGTGGCCCCGGACTCGTTGGCGATGGTGACGGTGCCGCCGGGCTTGAGGTCCGCGCTCAGCGCGGGCACGCTGTTGCCGTTGGCTCCCGAGTTGCTGCCGGCCGAGCCCTCGCCGGTGTGCTGGGTGGAACTACAGCCGGCCAGGGCGCTCGCGGCCAGGCCTATCGCCGCTCCGGCGGCGAGGAGTTGTGTGCGCCTCATCCTTGAAGCCTCTCGAAGAAGGGTGTCGGTTGCGGTGGAGTTCGGTGCCCTCGTGCCGTTGTCCGGTCGGCCGGGATTAGGGTAAGTAAAGTTAACTACCCGGCTACCCGCTGTGCAACGGTCGCGGGCAAAGGATCAATAACGGGTGGGCAACGGCGGATGGTCGGGAGGGATCGAAGGCGGGGACGGCGGTCCGGTCATGCGCGCTCACCCGGCCAGGGCGATGCCGAGCCGGTCCAGGCCCAGCAGCACCGCGCCGTGGATCGGCCTGCGCCGGGGCACCACCAGCCGGGCCGCCGGGATGAGGTCCGCGGCGAGCGCGGTGACCCGGTCCATCAGCACCGGTTCGGCCGCTCGCAGCACACCGCCGCCGAGCACGACCTCGGCGTCGCGCTCGAGCAGCCCCAGCCGCTCGAGAGCGGCCTTGGCCCATATCACCACCTCGTAGGCCTGCCGGTCCACATAGGCGAGTGCCTCGGCGTCGCCGGCGGTGGCCACCCGCAGCAGCAGCGGCGAGAGTTCGTGCATCCGCTCCTCGGCGAAGGTGCCGAGGTGGAAGCCCAGCGCGGCGTCCAACGCGGTCTCGGTGCCGAAGTGCTCGGCCACCGCCCGTGTCAACGCGGTCCGCGGTCCGCGCCCGTCCTCACCGCGCACCGCCGCGTACATCGCGACCCGTCCGAGACCGCCTCCGCCGCCCCAGTCGCCGGTCAGTTCGCCCAGCGCCGGGTAGCGGGCGCGCCGGCCGTCCGGGCCGATCCCCACGCAGTTGATCCCGGCGCCGCAGACTACTGCGACACCCCAGGGGCGCGAGGCGCCGGCGCGCAGCACCGCGAAGGTGTCGTTGCCGACCTCGACCGAATCGGTCCAGCCGCGCGTGGCGAACGCCTCGGCCAGCGCCTGTTCCTCCTGCGGCAGGTCGGCTCCGGCCAGGAACGCGGACAGGTGCCGGGCCAGCGGGACGTCCCGTGCCAGCCCGAGCTTCGCGCGGATCTCGCCGACCGCCTCGGCCACCACCTCGAGCGCCGCGCCCACGCCGCTCGCCTGCGGCGTGAACGGGCCGGCCTGCGCCTGGGCGAGCACCTCCCCGTCCGCCGCGGCCAGCGCCACGTCGGTCTTGCTGTTGCCGCCGTCCACCGCCAGCACGAGACCGGGGTGGTCCCCCGCCGGCGCCGGGACGCCGACGGCCGTGTCGTCGCTCAACGTGCCACAGCCCACGGCAGGAACTTCGCGTTCGCGGCGATCAACGCGTCGCCGAGCCGGTTCGCCAGGTCGTACTGGCCGATCAGGGGATGCG
>DATJIF010000100.1:0-4750 GCA_035493475.1 Actinospica sp. | reverse complement strand
GGTGGCCGTGGCCGGGGAACTCATCGGGTTCACGTCCAAGAAGGAGCTGCTCACGAAAGCCGAGCGGCTCTGGAACCCGGGCAAGACGCGGTTCTGGACGGAGACCGGCGTGCCGCTCGTGATCGGGCGGCGCGAGGGATACGTACTGCACGACATCGGCGGCAAGCGCCTCATCGACATGCACCTCAATGGTGGCACCTACAACCTCGGACACCGGAACCCGGAGATCGTCGCCGCGGTAACCCAGGCGATGGCCTACTTCGACATCGGCAACCACCACTTCCCCTCGGCCGCCCGGACCGCGCTGGCCGAGGCACTGGTCGCCACCGCGCCGGACGGCATCGCCAAGGTGATGTACGGCAGCGGCGGCGGCGAGGCGATCGACATCGCGCTCAAGTCGGCCAGGCACGCGACGCGGCGACGGCGGGTCGTCTCTGTCGCCAAGGCGTACCACGGGCATACCGGGCTGGCCGTCGCGACCGGCGACGAGCGGTTCGCGCGGCTGTTCCTCGCCGACCGGCCGGACGAGTTCACCCACGTGCCGTTCAACGACCTCGACGCGATGGAGCAAGCGCTGGCCCCCGGCGACGTCGCAGCGGTGATCATGGAGACGATCCCGGCCACCTACGGGTTTCCGCTGCCCGCGCCGGGCTACCTGCGAGCCGTCAAGGACCTCTGCGATCGCCACGGCAGCCTCTACATCGCCGATGAGGTGCAGACCGGGCTGATGCGCACCGGTGAACTGTGGGGCATCACCAAGCACGGCGTCGCTCCCGACCTGCTGGTCACCAGCAAGGGCATCTCCGGCGGCATGTACCCGATCGCGGCGGTCCTCGCCACCGAGCGGGCTGCTGCCTGGATGGAGGCCGACGGCTTTGCCCACATGTCAACGTTCGGCGGCGCCGAGGTGGGCTGTATCGCCGCGCTGCGCTGCCTTGAGATCACGACCAGGCCCGAGGTCCGGACGATGTCGCACCACATCGCGGCCTTCTTCAGCCAGAGCCTGGACCGGATCCAGGCCAAATACCCCGATTGGTTCACTGGTGTGCGGCAGGACGGCTTGGTGATGGGCCTGGAGTTCGCCCATCCCGAGGGCGCCAAGTTCGTGATGCGCCGCCTGTACTCCCGTGGAGTCTGGGCGATCTTCTCCACCCTCGATCCGCATGTCCTGCAGTACAAGCCCGGCCTGTTGCTCGACCCGGCCCTGTGTACGGAGATCCTGGAGATCACCGAGACGGCCATCGGGGAAGCGCGCGAAGACGCGGCTGCCGGGCGTGAGGTGTCCTCCCGTGTCGTCGCGGATACAGTGCTCCCCGCAGGCACGGGCGACATCCCGCTCGGCGAGCTTCCGTCGTTCCCGGCCGAGCCCGCCGCGCGGTCAGTTCTGAAGGAACGTCTCGACGCCTGGGCCGCCAGCGGCGAGCCACCGTACCCGGTCGCGTCCAACGCGAGGTGACGATGACGGATCATGATCTGTCGGCGGGCGGTGACGTCCTGGACCGGGTCACCGCGTCTGCCCGGGCCGCGCTCGCCGACTACGGCGTCCGCCCGGACGCCGACGTCAGGCTGCTCAACGTCTCGGAGAACGCTACGTTCCTGGTGACCGAACCGGACGCCGGACCGTCCGTACTCCGCGTGCACCGGCTCGGCTACCACAGCCAGCAGGCAATAGCGTCGGAGCTGGCATGGATGGACGCGCTGCGAGCCGAGGCCGGGGTGCGCACGCCGCGGGTGATGCCCGCCGCCGACGGCCGCCGGGTCGTGACCGTGACCGGACACGGCGTTTCGCCGCGGCACGGCGCGAGCCGCTACTGCGTGCGGTTCGAGTTCCTGCCGGGTACCGAGCCGCCCGGATCGGACGGCGGCGCCGCGGCCGCCGCGCACTTCGCGGAGCTCGGCGAGATCACGGCACGGATGCACGCGCACGCCAGGGCCTGGGACCGCCCGGCGTGGTTCACCCGGTTCCGGTGGGACGTCGACGCGGCGTTCGGCCCGCGGCCACGGTGGGGTCGCTGGCAGGACGGCGTCGGCGTCGGCCCCGCCGAGGCCGCGATCCTCGGGCGGCTTGAGCGCAGGCTCCGTGACCGGCTCGCGGCGTTCGGTACCGGCCCTGAGCGGTTCGGGCTTGTGCACGCCGACACCCGACTGGCGAATCTGCTGGTCCACGAGGGCACCACAGCGGTCATCGACTTCGACGACTCCGGGTTTGCCTGGTACCTGTACGATCTCGGCACCGCCGTCAGCTTCTTCGAGCACGATCCCGCCGTGCCCGATCTCGTTGCCTGCTGGCTGGACGGCTACCGGCGCGCGGGGGCACGGCTGCCCGTCGAGGACGAGGCCGAGATCTGGACTTTCATCCTGTTCCGGCGGCTGCTGCTGGTCGCCTGGATCGGCTCGCACCTGGCCGCAGCGGGCGCGGCGGAGCTTGGGGCCGGCTACACCCGCGACAGCTGCGACCTGGCCGAGTGGTATCTCACCAGTCATTCGCCATGAGGGCATGAGGAGGATTTCCTTGTTCACATCCATCGCGGGGCGGGCGGTCGTCGTCACCGGGGGCAGCCGCGGCATCGGCAAAGGCATCGCCGGCGTCTTCGCCCGCAACGGCGCCCGTGTGCTGATCACCGGCCGGTCGGAGCAGGACCTCGCGGCCACGGCCGAAGAGCTGGGGGTCAGCTACCTGGCCGCCGACGTCGTCAGCAAGGCGGACTGCGAGCGGGTCGCCGCGGCCGCAGCGGACCGGCTCGGCGGCATCGACGTACTGTGCGCCAACGCCGGAGTCTTCCCCGACGCGCGGCTGGCGGACATCACCGAGGAGGACATCGACCACGTGCTCGGCACCAATCTCAAGGGCACGATCCTGTCCGTGCAGGCGTGCCTGCCGCTGCTGGCGCGCTCAGGCCGGGGCCGGGTCATCCTGACCAGCTCGATTACCGGGCCGATCACCGGCTACCCCGGCTGGACCCACTACGGCGCGAGCAAGGCCGGGCAGCTGGGATTTATGCGCACGGCCGCGATCGAGCTGGCGCGCGACGGCATCACCGTCAACGCGGTGCTGCCGGGCAACATCGCGACCGAGGGACTGGCGGGCATGGGAGAGGACTACATCGCCGGGATGACCTCCGCGATCCCGATGCGCAAGCTCGGCCACGTGGACGACATCGGTTACGCAGCGCTCTTCTTCGCGACCGACGAGGCGGCCTACATCACCGGCCAGACGATCGTCGTGGACGGCGGCCAGGTGCTGCCCGAGTCACCCGAGGCGGTGGCCTGACCCCATGACAGAACTCGCGACGCCTGAGGACGTCCGGCGCACCCTGGCGAGCCAGATCGCCGCCGGCGAACTCCGCCCCGGGCAGCGGCTCGGCGCCGAGCGCGCGCTGGCCGCTGAGCTCGGGGTCAGCCGCGCGCTGCTTCGCCAGGCGCTGTCCATCCTGGAGGACGGCGGCATGATCCGGCGGGTGCCAGGGCGCGGCGGCGGCACGTACGTCAGCAGGGGCAAGATCGAGCGGGACATGTCGTCGCGGATCGAGGGGATACCAGCGCTCCTGCGCAGTCAGGGCGTGACCGCGGGCACCCATGTGCTCAGCGCCCGGCTGGCCGAGCCGGACGACGCCGCCGCCCAGGCGCTGCGGATGCGACCGGGTGAGCTCGCGGTCGACTTGCTCCGGCTGCGGCTGGCCGACGGCAGCCCGTTCTGCCTCGAGCACGCCCGGTTCCCCGCCAGGCGGTTCCCCGGCCTGCTCGAGCTGCCGCTCGGCGGCTCGGTCTACGAGCTGCTCCAGGAGCACTTCGGCACCGGACCCGCGACCGCGGTCGAGCGGATCGAGGTGACCCTCGCGTCCGCCGACGAAGCGGCGGTGCTTGACGTGGAGCCGGACGCCGCGCTGCTCGCGATCACCAGGACCGCGAGCGACGCTGACGGGGACCCGATTGAGTACGCGCACGACCTGTTCCGCGGCGACCGGACGCGGCTGGTGGTCCGGTCCGGTGACGGCTCCGGCGGCCGGGCGCAGGTAGTCGAGCTGCGCAAGGCAGCGGGCTGATGGCCGGCCCGATCATGGGAGATCCGGGGCGGTCACCGGGTGAAACCACCACCTGTTCGGGAAAATCGATTGTGAAGTCCGGCAGAGAGCGGTTCATGGACGCCCAGCGGGTGAACCTAGACGGGTTCGCCGCACCGGACCCGTCCCTCGGCCTGATCGCGATGGACGCGCCCGCCGACCCGGTGCCGAGCCTCGTCGTCGCGGGTGGCCGGGTCGTCGAGATGGACGGCGTGGCGGAGGCGGACTTTGACTCGATCGATGCCTTCATCGCCCGGCACGGCCTCGACCTGGACGTCGCCGCCGAGACGATGGCGCTGGCCAACACGGACTTCGCCCGGCTGCTCGTCGACCCGTTCACGCCGCGGGCCGAGGTGATCAGGCTCGCGGCCGGCGCCACCCCGGCGAAGCTCGCCCGGGTGCTTGCGCTGCTGCGGCCGGCGGAGCTGACGATGGCGATGACCAAGCTCCGCGCCCGCCGCACGCCATCCAACCAGGCGCACGTCACCAACCGGCTGGACGATCCGCTGCTGCTCGCCGCCGACGCGGCGACGGCGGCGGCGTTCGGCTTCCGCGAGGTCGAGACGACCGTGCCGGTGCTCGCGGACGCGCCCTCCAACGCGGTCGCCTGCCTTATCGGCGCGACCGTAGCCACGCCCGGCGTGCTGATCCAGTGCTCGGTGGAGGAGGCCGCCGAGCTTGAGCTCGGC
>DATJIF010000099.1:0-15482 GCA_035493475.1 Actinospica sp. | reverse complement strand
TCGCGAGCTGCTCTCTCGCGGTGCCGGTGACCCGGCTGCCCTTCTTCAGGGTCTCGGCCACTTGCGCCTCCTAGAGGGGGTGTGGGGTACGTCCCACCTTGCACAGGGAATGTGCGCTCTGGCCTCCCATGATCACCCCTCGGGGGCGAGTTGACCACTGGTTCGCACGGAAAACTCCAATGGTATTCCCGGCGTACCTGCCGGTTTCCTGCGGGAATACCACGGAATATCCTGACAAAACGCCCACCCCGTTATGAGACTGTTACGGAGGGCAATCGACGTTCTGTCGGATACCGGGAACAGGCGTCCGCTCAGCGGCACAACGTTCCCGCTCAGACGGCCTACGCGAGCGCCACCAGGTCCCGGTAGCCGTCGTTCCAGAGGTCCTCGACCCCGTCCGGCAGCAGGATCAACCGCTCCGGATTGAGGGCGTCCACCGCGCCCTCGTCGTGTGTGACGAGCACCACGGCGCCCTCGTAGGTGCTGAGCGCGCCGAGGATCTCCGCGCGGCTGGCCGGGTCCAGGTTGTTCGTCGGCTCGTCCAGCAGCAGCACGTTCGCGCTGGAGACCACGAGCGTCGCGAGCGCGAGCCGAGTCTTCTCGCCGCCGGACAGCACCGCGACCGGCTTGTCCACGTCGTCGCCGCTGAACAGGAACGAACCGAGGGTCTTGCGCACCTCGACCAGGTCCAGGTCCGGCGCCGCGCTGCGCATGTTCTCCAGCACGGTGCGCTCCGGGTCCAGCGTCTCGTGCTCCTGCGCGTAGTAGCCGAGCTTCAGGCCGTGGCCGGGCTCGACCCCGCCGGTGTCCGGCTTCTCGATCCCGCCGAGCAGCCGCAGCAGCGTGGTCTTGCCCGCGCCGTTCAGGCCAAGGATGACCACCTTGGAGCCGCGGTCCACGGCCAGGTCGACGTCGGTGAAGATCTCCAGCGAGCCGTACGACTTGGACAGCCCGGACGCCATCAGCGGGGTCTTGCCGCAGGGCGCGGGCTTCGGGAAGCGCAGCTTGGCCACCTTGTCCGAGGCCCGCTCCGCCTCCAGACCGCTGATCAGCCGCTCGGCCCGGCGCGCCATGTTCTGCGCGGCGACTGTCTTGGTCGCCTTGGCCCGCATCTTGTCCGCCTGCGCGAACAGCGCGTCCGCCTTCTTCTCCGCGTTCGCCCGCTCCCGCTTGCGGCGCCGCTCGTCGGCCTCGCGCTGCTCCAGGTACGCCTTCCAGCCGACGTTGTAGATGTCGATGACGCTGCGGTTGGCGTCCAGGTGGAACACCTTGTTCACGCAGGCCTCGACCAGCTTCGCGTCGTGCGAGATGACGATGAAGCCGCCCTTGTAGTTCTTCAGGTAGTCGCGCAGCCAGACGATCGAGTCCGCGTCCAGGTGGTTGGTCGGCTCGTCGAGCAGCAGCACCTCGTTGTCGCCGAACAGGATCCGGGCCAGCTCGATCCGGCGGCGCTGTCCGCCG
Organism: Actinospica sp.; assembly: GCA_035493475.1. Taxonomy (GTDB): domain Bacteria; phylum Actinomycetota; class Actinomycetes; order Streptomycetales; family Catenulisporaceae; genus Actinospica. Next base: position 14,021 of record DATJIF010000099.1, on the reverse strand, counting down.
GAGAGCGTGCCGAGCGGCTGGTCGAGCACCCGGTCGGGAAGTCCCAGACTGGAGGCGATCACGGCGGCCTCGGACTCGGCCGCGTAGCCGCCCGCGGCCAGGAACGCCGTCTCCGCGTTGGCGTACCGGCGCATGGCCTTGTCGTGCTCCGCGGCGTTCGCGCTGCCCATGGCCTTCTCCGCGGCGCGCATCCGGCGCACCGCCTCGTCAAGGCCGCGCGCGGAGAGGATCCGGTCGCGCGCGATGACGTCCAGGTCCCCGGTGCGCGGGTCCTGCGGCAGATAGCCGACCGGGCCCGAGCTGTGGATGGCGCCGGCGGCGGGCTGGCCCTCGCCGGCGAGCATCTTCGTCAGCGTGGTCTTGCCCGCGCCGTTGCGTCCGACCAGGCCGATCCGGTCGCCGGGACCCACCCGGAAGGAGGCGTCCTCCAGCAGGATGCGGGCGCCGACGCGTACTTCGACGTGGGAGGCAGTGATCACCGCACCATCCTACGGGACGGGGGCGCGCGCTCTCCTCGGAGTTTCCACCGGACGGCGGCGGACGTGTGCGGGTGCTCCGGCGTTTACTAGAATATTGATTCACCCTGCACACGGAGGAGGGCTCCATGCCCGTCGTTGTGCCGCGGCTGCACGTCCCGTTCGGGACGGATCTGCACCCGGCGACCGATTCCGCGCGGGTGGCGACCGAGCGGTGGGCTCGGGACTGCGGACTGACGGCCCGTCCGGAGCTGCGTGCCCGCCTGACCGCGACCGCCCCCGCGCGGCTGGCCGGACGGGTCGCGCCGTACGCGACCCTCGACGGCCTGCTGCTGAGCGCCGCGTGGGCGGCCTGGCTGTTCCTGTTCGACGACGAGTACTGTGACGAATCGGACATCGGCTCCGACCCGGCGGCGATCACCGAGGTCACGGTGTGGCTGCTGAGCGCGCTGGAGACCGGGCAGGCGGGTCCGGGCGACGTGTTCGGCGGCGCGCTGGCCGACCTGAGCCGGCGGCTGCGCGAGCTGACCGGCCCGGTGCAGTGGGCCAGGTTCACCCAGGCGGTCACCACGTACTTCTACGCGCTGGTCTGGGAGGCGACCTGCCGCCAGCACGGCACGCTCGCCCCGCTGCACGAGTACGTCCGGATGCGCAGGCACAGCGGCGCGGTGGCCACCTGCCTGGCCCTGATCGAGACCATCAACGGCTTCGAGCTCGACGACCGCGCCTGGTACGACCCGTCCGTGCGGGCCTGCTGCGACGCCGTGGCCGACATCATCTGCTGGTCGAACGACATCGTCTCCTACCGCAAGGAGGAGAGCCGGTCGGCGGACGTGCTGAGCCTGCCGACGGTGCTCGCGCACCAGCACGGGATGACCGAGCAGCAGGCGCTGGACCACAGCGCGGTGATGCTGGAGCGCCGGGTGGCCGACTATTACGCGGCCGAACGCCCGCTGCTGGCCTCCGGCAATCCCGGCCTGATCCGCTTCGCCTCCGACCTGCGGCATTGGATCGCCGGGAACCTGGAGTGGTCCTACGAGACCGGCCGCTACCGGGTCGCCGCGTCGTAGGCGCTCAATCGCAGCGGCACCGTGTCCGGGTGCAGCGTCGTGCGGGCCACGGCGCGCACCCGGCTGCCCGGGACCGGCTCCAACCGGTAGCGGGCCGCCACGGCGCAGAGCACGCTGTAGATCTCAGTCCACGCGTAGCCCTCGCCGAGGCAGCCGCGCGGCCCCATGCCGAAGGGCAGGTAGTAGGCCGCGACGAGGTCCGGATCCGGGTCGATCCAGCGGTCCGGGTCGAAGCGGTCCGGGTCCGGGAACGCGGCCGGATCGCGGTGCAGGCCGTAGAAGTTGAGCAGCACCTGGCTGCGCGCCGGGATGAGGGTGTCGTTCATCCGCACGTCGTGCAGCGGGCGGCGGCCGAGGATCCAGCCCGGCGGGTAGAGCCGCAGGATCTCCTTGACGAAGCGCTCGGTCAGCGCGAGCCCGCGCATCTCGGCGACGGTCGGCGCGCGGCCCCCGGTCACGTCGAGCACCTCGGCGCGGATCCGTTGCTGGAGTTCGGGATCCGCGGCGAGCAGGTGCAGCGCCCAGGCCATGACCCCGGCCACGGTCTCGGTCCCGGCGAGCAGCAGCGTCATGATCTCGTCGTGCGCCTGCGCGTCGGTCAGGCCCGTGCCGTCCTCGTCCACGGCCGAGAGCAGGATGGACAGCAGCGTCGGACGCTCGTCGTCCCGGTGGGCCTGTTCGCGGTGCCGGGCCACCATCCCGTCGGCCACGGCGTGCACGGCGGCGAGGGACTGCTCGAAGCGGCGGTTGCCGGGCGTGGGCAGCCGTTCCAGGGTCCTGATCGGCAGCAGGGCCCGGCGGCCGGCGCCGGAGAGCAGTTCCGGCAACGATGTCATGACCTCGTCCGCGTCCACCGCGGAGCCGGACATCGAGTGCGCGACCAGGCGCATGGCCAGGATCCGCATCTCGGCGGCGGCGTCCAGCACGGTGCCCGCGGCCGCGGCCGGGGTCCAGCGCGCGTCCAGGTAGTCAGCGGTCTGATCCGCCATGTCCAGCGCGTAGCGGTCCACGGCGCTGTGGTCGAAGGCCGAGCGCACCAGCTTCTTGTTCCGGCGGTGCGTCGCCCCGCCCGAGGTGCCGACGCCGTCGCCGATCAGGGACCTGAGGGTGTCGAACTGGAAGCCCTTGTCGTAGTCCGCCGCGTCCTGCACCAGGACCGTGCGGATCAGGCCCGGATCGGTCACCAGGTACGCGCGCACCGGGCCGAGCCGGGCGATGGTCACCGGACCGAGGCGGCCCGCGCCGGCCAGCAGCGCGAGCGGGTCGCGCAGCAGCGCCGGGGCGTGGCCGAGCACCGGCCAGGCGCCGGGCAGCGGCGCCGCGGCGGCGTCGGTCGGCTCGGCTGCGGCGAGGGGGGCGGCGTCGGGCGCCGGCATCTGACGGTCCATGAGAAATTCAACGCTAGCGCGTTCGACGGGGACCCGGAAGGAGCGGCCGGAGCGTGTCGGGGGGCGCCGTACGGCGCCCGATTTTCCACTCCCGAGACCTGATTCTTCCCGAAAAACGACGCCGGAGGGCGACGATGCGGCTACCGTATGGCTGTCAGCGGAAAACGAGGAGGCGGTCGATGACGCCATCCGCGAGCGATCCCCGCGCGGCCCAGGGCCCGGGCGGGGTGGCCACGCTGCCCCCGAACGGCGGCGACCGTCCCGGCGGTCCCCGCGAGGCGGGGCGTCCCGGGCGCCCACGGTCCGGCGTCGCGGCGCCGCGGCAGGGCGGCGCCGGGGGTTGGGACGAGTTCGGCTTCACCCCCAGCGGTTTCGACGCCGCCGCGGGCTTCTACAACTGGGTGCTCACCGACGGCGAGGTGGTCTGCGACGACCAGACCTACCAGCTGCACGGCCTGGTGCCCGATCCCGCGCTGCGCTTCGAGGCCTTCCTCGGCCAGGTGCCGCCGGAGGACGTGGCGGACCTGCTGGAGATGCTCGACCCGCTGCTCGCGCGGGTGGGCGACTACGTCTTCGAATACCGCGTGCAGCTGCCGGACGGCCGGATACGCACGCTGGAGACCCGCGGCCGGGTGATCGCGGACCCGGCGACCGGGGCGCCGAGCCGGATGATGGGGATCATCACCGACGTCACCGAGCGGCGCGCGGCCGAGCTCGAGGCGCTGCGCCGGGCGGCGGTGGCGGCGCGGATGCAGGAGGTCACGGCGGGACTGGCCAGCGCCGGTTCGCTGGCCGAGCTGCGCACCGCGGTCACCTCGGCGCTGCCCGCGCTGGGCGCGATGGGCCTGCTGGTGACGGACGCGGGCCAGCCGGCCGAGGTGATCCTGGAGGCCGGGGACCTGGGGATGGCCGCGGGCCGGGTGCGGATCGGCCCGGACGGCCCGGTGCGCACGGCCGCGGCGAGCGGCGATCCGCTGTTCTTCACCGAGGCGGCCGAGCTGCGCCGCCGCTTCCCGCAGTCGGTGGAGGCGATGCGCGCGACCGGCGCCGTCTCCTCGGCGGTGATTCCCATAGGGGGCGTGCCGCGGATGCGCGGTGTCTGCATGATCGGCTTCGACGGTCCGCGCAGTTTCGACGCGTCGGAGCGGGCGTTCCTGGTGCTGGCGGCCAGCGCGATCGGCCAGGCCGTGCACCGGGCCAGGATCCACGACATCGAGCTCGCGCTCGCGATGGCGCTGCAGGGCGGCATGCTGCCGCGGTCCCTGCGGCCGGGCCCCGGCGTGGAGGTCGCGCACCGCTACGAGGCGGCGACCACCGGCATCCAGGTCGGCGGCGACTGGTTCGACGCGGTGCATTGCGTGGACGGCACGACGCTGCTGATCATCGGCGACGTCGAGGGACACAACGTGCAGGCCGCGGGCATGATGTACCGGCTGCGCACCACGCTGCTGGCGTACGCCGGGCAGAGCTCGGACGTCAGCGCGCTGATGCAGCGGGCGAACACTTTCGTCTGCGAGGCGAACGAGGACGCGGAGTACCCGCTGTTCGCGACCTGCCTGCTGGCGCTGATCGACCCCGCGGCGCGCACGATCGCGGTCAGCCGGGCCGGGCACATCCCGCCGGTGCTCGCGGTCGGCGAGGAGAAGTGCTCGGTGCACCACAACGAGCCCGGCGTGCCGCTCGGCGTGCTGGAGAACTACACGTTCCCGGTGTCCACGGTGCCCTACTCCCCCGGCTCGGTGCTGATGCTGTGCACCGACGGGCTGCTGGAGAGCATGGACAACAACCTGGACAAGGGCCTGGACCGGTGCCGCGCGGTGCTCGACGGGCAGCGCGAGGAGAAGCTGGACACGGTCGCGGACGAACTGCTCTCCGCGAACCGGCCGGCCGGCGACGGCCCCTGGAAGGACGACGTCGCGCTGCTGGTGGCCCGACTCGGCTGATCTCCGCTGGGTAGGATCCGAAGTGCCGATTCGGATCCTACGAGGGGACATTGAGTCATGGCGGAGAAGCTTTCCGGCTGCGCGGCGCTGGTGACGGGGGCGTCGAGCGGCATCGGTCAGGCCACGGCGGCCGAACTGGCCTCGCTGGGCGCGCACGTCGTGGCGGTGGCGCGACGCAAGGACCGGCTCGACGAGCTCGTCGCGCGGATCGAGGCGGCGGGCGGTTCGGCGAGCGCGATCGTCGCCGACATCACCGACGAGGCGGCGGCGCAGGACGTGGTGGCGCAGACCGTGGAGCGGCAAGGCAGCCTGGACATCCTGGTCAACAACGCGGGCGTGATGCTGCTCGGCCCGACCGCGGAGGCCAGCGTCGAGGACTGGAAGCGGATGGTCGACCTCAACGTCCTCGGCCTGCTCTACTGCACGCACGCCGCGCTGCCGCATCTGCTGACGGCCGCGGAGAACGGCCCGCGCCGCGTCTCCGACCTGGTGAACGTGAGCTCGATCGGCGGCCGCACGGTGCGTCCGGGCAGCCAGGTCTACAACCTCACGAAGTGGGGCGTCGGGGCGCTGAGCGAGTCGATGCGCCAGGAGCTCGCGGCGAAGCACGTGCGCGTCTCGGTGATCGAACCCGGCGCGACCCGCACCGAACTGCAGGAGGCGAACCGCCCGGAGATCCTGGCGCAGATCCGCAGCCGCCAGGACGGTTTCGAGCTGCTGGAGCCGCAGGACCTCGCGGACGCCATCGGCTACATGGTGACCCGTCCCCGGCACGTCAACGTGAACGAGATCATGGTCCGCCCGACCGAGGTCGTGTGACGTGGCCACCTACTACGACGAGATCACCCCGAAGCTGCTGAAGTTCATCGAGAAGCAGAACATGTTCTTCGTCGCGACCGCGCCGCTCGGCGACGGCCGGGTCAACGTGTCCCCCAAGGGATACATCGACACGTTCAAGGCCCTCGACGCGCACACCTTCGCGTACCTGGAACTGTTCGGCAGCGGCATAGAGACGAAGGCGCACCTGCGCGAGAACCCGCGGATCACCATCATGTTCTGCTCGTTCGACCGCGAGTCCAACATCGTGCGGCTCTACGGCACCGGCCGCTACGTGCGCCCGGACGACCCGGAGTTCCGCGATTTCGCGCCGCACTTCAACCTGGAGCACCCGGGGCTGCGCGGCCTCGTCGTCGTGAACGTCGAGAGCACCCAGGCCTCGTGCGGCTACTCCGTTCCGTACATGGAACTTCAGGGCGAGCGGCCGGTGCTGGACACCGTGCACGGTCGCCGGCAGCCGGAGGAGTGGGCGCAGCGCGTGGCCGAGGTCAACAACACGAGCATCGACGGCATGCCCGGCCTCGACCCCGACCACCCGCTGCCCACGGACGTGCCGCGCACGTACGCGTAGCGGCTACTTGTCGTAGGCGTGGCCTTCGCGGACCCAGTACTCGAATCCGCCGATCATCTCGCGGACCGGGTAGCCGAGCTTCGCGAACTCGAGCCCGGCCTTCGTCGCACCGTTGCAGCCGGGGCCCCAGCAGTAGGTGACGACGGACGTGCCCGCCGGGATCAGTTCGGCGGCACGCTCCGCGATCTCGCGTGTGGGCAGGTGGATCGCGCCCGGTACGTGTCCCTTGTCCCACGCGTCGCGGGAGCGCGAATCGACGACGACGAATCCGGGGTCGCCGGTCTGCAGGGCGACGTGCACGTCGGCGACGTCGGTCTCGTAGGCGAGCTTGGCGGCGAAGAAATCCATGGCTGTCATGGGATTCAGCATCGCGGCCCGGCGCTGCGGCCAGAAGTGGCGCGAACGCCATGGTTCGCTAAGATCACGCCATGCTCCGCATTGGACGTTCCGCCGGTCCGACCGTGGCCGCGTACCTGTTCGAGGGGATGTCGGCCTTCGAACTCGGCTGCGTCACCGAGGTTTTCGCCCTGCCCCGGCCGGAGCTGGACGTGCTGTGGTACGAGTTCAAGGCGTGCGCGGAGACGCGGCGGCCGCTGCGTGCGCTGGGCGGATTCAGCCTGTCCGCCGAGTACGGCATGGACGATTTCACCGCTGCCGACACGCTGATCGTGACCGCCGTGCCGGACGTGCGCGGCGAGATCCCGCCCGGACTCGTCGCCGCGCTGCGTGACGGCTACGAGCGCGGCGCGCGCATCGTCTCCATCTGCTCGGGAGCCTTCGCGCTGGCCGAGGCGGGCCTGCTGGACGGTCTCGGCGCGACGACGCACTGGCGGTACGCGGACGTGTTCCGGCACCGTTTTCCGCGGGTGCGGCTGGATCCGGACGTGCTGTACGTGGACGAGGGCAGGGTGCTGACCGGCGCGGGCAGCGCGGCCGGGCTCGACCTGTGCCTGCACCTGATCCGGCTGGACCACGGTTCGGCGGTGGCGAACGCGGTGGCCCGGCGGCTGGTGCTGCCGCCGCACCGGGACGGCGGGCAGGCGCAGTTCATCGAGCCGGTGCCGCGCACCCGGACCGGGGACGACGGTGTGGCCCGCTCGCTGGACTGGGCGCTGGACCACCTGGCCGGGCCGATCGCGGTGGCCGACCTGGCGCGGGTCGCGAACCTCTCGAACCGCAGCTACCTGCGGCACTTCGCGCGCGCCACCGGCACCTCACCGCTGCGCTGGCTCGTGCACCAGCGGCTCGCGGCGGCCCGCGAGCTGCTGGAGACCGGCGACGCGTCGATCGAGCAGGTCGGCGCGGCCGTCGGGTTCGCGGACCCGGCGACCTTCCGGCACCACTTCACCCGCGCCGTCGGCACCTCGCCCTCGGCGTATCGCCGGACCTTCCGTCAGGAGCAGCCCGTGATGTCGAAGTTGGGGTCCGGCTCGGCCAGTTCGTCGTAGTCCGTGCCGACGCCGCGCCAGGCCCAGGTCTCCACCGAGCGCAGCCGCGCGCGGCAGGACAGATGCTGGTTCAGGGCCTCGGCGATCATCGCCTCGACCGGCACGCTGTCGTCCTGAGCGGCCAGTTCGACGCGGTTCCAGAGCTGACGGGGGATGCCGACCGACACCTCGAGCAAGGATTCCATGGCGTCCATGGTGCGCAGCCGGGCGCCCGGGCCACGGAGACATTCCGCACTTGCACTCGAAGGAGTGATCCGGCCCCGCGTGTCCGCTATTCGAGGGCTGAGAGCAGGGCCCGGAGATGGTCGGCGAGCACCGAGCGGTCCGCGGGCGGCAGGTGGCCGAGCGCCTCGCTCTGCACGACCAGGCCGGCCGCGACCGCGCCGTCGACCACCTCGCGGCCCTTGTCCGTGAGGCACGCCTTGAGCGCGCGGCGGTCCGCCGGGTCCGGGCAGCGCTCGATCAGCCCGGCCTTCTGCAGCTTGTCCAGCCGGCCGGTCATCCCGCCGGTGGTCAGCATGAGCGACTCGGCGAGCGCGGTCGGCGAGAGCGAGAAGGGCTCGCCGGCCCGGCGCAGCGTGGCGAGCACGTCGAACTCGCCGCGGCCGATCCCGAAGGGCGCGTAGACCTGCTCGATCCGGTCGCCCATCGCGCGCGCGAGCCGGTAGATCCGGCCGAACACGGCCATCGGCTCGGTGTCGAGCTCGGGGCGCTCCCGGTGCCACTGCGCGGTGATCCGGTCCACCGCGTCGGGCGCGGCGGGGCGGGCGGAGCTCTCCAGTTCGGGGGCCATGCCTCCAGTATGCCAGATACCCACAGTGCTAAGTAGTTGCCAGCTAAGTTGCTTAGCACTAAGCTACTTCCATGCAAGCTTCCCGGACGCGCCTGACGCTCGCCACCGCCGTGGCCCCGCTGACCTGGGGCAGCACGTACGCGGTCACCACCCAGTGGCTGCCGAGCGGCGAGCCGCTGATCACCGCGACGGTGCGCGCGCTGCCCGCCGGGCTGCTGCTGCTCGCCGTCACCCGCAGGCTGCCGCGGGGCGTCTGGTGGTGGCGCGCTGCGGTGCTCGGCACGCTGAACATCGGCGCGTTCTTCGCCCTGCTCTTCGTCGCCGCGTACCGGCTGCCCGGCGGCATGGCGGCGGTCCTCGGCGCGATCCAGCCGATGATCGTCGCCGGGCTCTCGATACCCCTGCTGCGGCAGCGGCCGAGCAGGCTGACGCTGCTGGCCGGGGCGGTGGGCGTCGGCGGCGTCGCGCTCGTCGTGCTCCAGGCGGTCGCGCGGCCGGACCCGATCGGCGTGGCCGCGGGGCTCGGCGGCGCCGTCACGATGGCCACCGGAATCGTGCTCGGCAAGCGCTGGGGGCGGCCGGAGGGCGTGAGCGTGCTCACCTTCACCGGCTGGCAGCTCACATTCGGCGGCCTGCTGCTCGCCCCCGCCGCGCTGCTGCTCGAAGGCGTGCCGAGCCACCTGACCGCCGTCAACATCGGCGGCTACCTCTACCTCGCCGCGATCAATACCCTGCTGGCGTACTGGCTCTGGTTCCGCGGCACGGCGGCGCTCGCCCCGACCGCGCTGTCGTTCCTGAGCCTGCTCAGCCCGGTCGGCGCGGCCGTGATCGGCTGGCTGGCGCTCGGCCAGCAGCTCAGCCCCCTGCAAACTCTCGGGCTGGTCCTCGCCCTCAGCGGCACCATCCTGGGCCAGCTCCGTCCCACCACACCGTCCAGAAAGGCAGTGTCGCCATGTCCGGAATTCTCGAAGAGGCCTACCAGCGCTTCCACACGACGGGTCCCGAGTTCGACGGCGGTCTGACGAACCACGGCCCGATGGCCGTCGAGGCGATGGCCCGACACGGCCACGAAGGCGCAGTGCACGCCTGGATCGACTGGTATCAGGACCGCCTCGACGACGTGCCACGCGGCCTGAACCCGGTCACGGACGAGAACTGGCGCGAGGCCCTCGGCGACATGACGCGCGTCGCCGACTGGACGACGTACATGCTCCGCGAGGTGCAACTGCGTCCGTGGCGCGAACTACTCATTGAATGGTGGCCGCGGCTGATCCCCGGAATCATCGCCGGATCCACGCACGGCGTCATCCGGGTCGGGCACGCGGTGCGTGCGCTGGCCGAGGATGAGACCGCTACCGGGCCACGGCTCGAAGAGTTCGCCTACGCCCTCGCGTACTGGGCCGCGCGCTGGAAACTGCTCGGGGTCAGCACTCCCCCGCGCTTCGGGACCGCCGAGGCGGAGGCGGCGTTGGCCGAGGTCCCCGGCGTGGCCGAGCAGAAGATCAGCATCACGCACCGGCTCGGCCAGCTCGCCGACACCCCCGGCTTTTCCGCCGCCTTCGACGCGCTGCGTACGCCGGAGACCCCGCAGCAGGCGGCCGAACTGCTGGCCGCGGTCACGGACGCGGCGGTGCGCGACTATCTGCTGCGCGGGCACGCGAACCCGGTCATGCTCGTGCACGCCTCGACCGCGCCGACGGCCGTGCTGCGCACCCTCCCCGTGCTGCCGACGGAGCTGTGGATCCCGTCGCTGGACGCCGCGTGGCTCGCCACCACGGCCGTCACCGCCGCCTATCGCAACACGCAGGCACCCGCCGAGGAGATCGCCGAAGTCGTCGCGCAGACCGAAGGCGCGCAGGAGACCTTCGACCGCGCCGTGCGCCACCGGGACGAGCACGTTGTGAAGCTCGCGGACGCGGCCCTGGACTCATACGAGCGCACGGGTGGCGGCGACGCACTCGCCGCCGCCACCCGTGCGACCCTGATGATCAAGCAGGAATGAACACCGCGTCAGAACGACGGACCGTCAGACGTTGAAGCCGAGGGCGCGCAGCTGGTCGCGGCCGTCGTCGGTGATCTTGTCCGGGCCCCACGGCGGCATCCAGACCCAGTTCACCCGGAAGTCGCTCACCAGGCTGGAGGTGGCCGTGCGGATCTGGTCCTCGATCACGTCCTGCAGCGGGCAGGCCGCGGAGGTGAGCGTCATGTCGATGACCGCCACGTTCGCGTCGTCCACGGTCAGGCCGTAGATCAGGCCCAGGTCCACCACGTTGATGCCGAGCTCGGGGTCCACGACATCGCGCAGCGCCTCCTCGACATCATCGACCGCGGCCACGCCGCCGGCTGTCTGCTGCTCGCTCACTGCTCTGTCTCCTTCGTCGTGGTCGCGAGCGCCTGGGCGGTGGCGTCCTTGAACGCCATCCAGGACAGCAGCGCGCACTTCACCCGGGCCGGGAACTTCGAGACGCCGGCGAACGCGACCGCGTCCTCCAGCACGTCCTCGTCGCCCTCTTCCGCGCCCTTGGACTGCATCAGCTCCAGGAAGGCGTCGCCCACCTTCAGCGCCTCGGCGACGGACTTGCCGATCACCAGGTCGGACATGACCGAGGCCGAGGCCTGCGAGATCGAGCAGCCCGCCGACTCGTAGGACACGTCGCGGACCAGGGCGTCCTCGCCGCGCTGCGGGTCGGTCAGGTGAACCCTGAGCGTCACCTCGTCGCCGCAGGTCGGGTTGATGTGGTGCACCTCGGCGCCGTACGCGTCGCGCAGCCCCTTGTGGTGCGGGTTGCGGTAGTGGTCCAGGATGATCTCCTGGTACATCGAGTCCAGCTTCACGGTGCTCTAACTCCCCTCTGCTCGTCCCTCAGGCCCCGAAGAAGCGCTTGACGTACTCGAGGCCCTCGACGAGCGTGTCGATCTCCGCCTTCGTCGTGTACACGGAGAAAGACGCTCGCGTGGTCGCCGGAATTCCGTAGCGCACGCAGACCGGCCGGGCGCAGTGCTGGCCGACCCGCACCGCGATGCCCTGCTCGTCGAGCACCTGGCCGACGTCGTGCGGGTGGATCTCGCCGAGGCCCGCGACCTCCAGCGTGAACGAGATCGCCGCGCCGTGCGCCTCCGCGGTCTCCGGGCCGATGATCCGCAGCCCCTCGACCGTCTTGAGCCGCTCGAGCGCGTACTCGACGATCTCGTGCTCGTGCGCGGCGACGTTCTCCATGCCGAGCGCGGTCAGGTAGTCCACGGCCGCGCCCAGGCCCACCGCCTCGGCGATCGGCATGGTGCCCGCCTCGTACTTGTGCGGGATCGGCGCGTAGGTCGAGCCCTCCATGGTCACGGTGCCGACCATCTCGCCGCCGCCGAGGAAGGGCGGCAGCTCGTTGAGCAGCTCGGCCCGGCCCCAGAGCACGCCGATGCCGGTCGGACCCAGCATCTTGTGCCCGGTGAAGGCGACGAAGTCGGCCCCGAGCGCCTGCACGTCCAGCGGGATGTGCGGGGCGGACTGCGAGGCGTCCACGACGACGATCGCACCGACGTCGTGCGCGCGACGAACGATCACGTCGAGCGGGTTGACCGTGCCGAGGATGTTCGACACGTGCACCACCGAGACGACCCGGGTCTGCTCGTTGACGATCTCGTCCAGGTTCGACAGGTCGAGGCGGCCGTCGTCGGTCAGCGTCAGCCACGCCAGCTCGGCGCCGGAGCGCTGCGTGGTCAGCTGCCAGGGCACGATGTTCGAGTGGTGCTCCATCTGCGTGACGACCACGCGGTCGCCCGGGCCGAGGCCGTACGGCTCGCCCGCCCAGCCGAGCACGCTCGCGACCAGGTTCAGCGCCTCCGAGGAGTTCTTGGTGAAGATGACCTCGTTGCGGTCCGGCGCGTTGATGAACGCCGCCACCTTGTCCCGCGCGCCCTCGTACAGCGCCGTGGCCTCCTCGGCCAGCGCGTGCACACCGCGGTGCACGTTGGCGTGATGCAGGCTGTAGTAGTCGCTCATCGCGTCGATGACCTGGCGCGGCTTCTGCGAGGAGGCCGCCGAGTCCAGGTACACCAGCGGCCGGTCGTCGCCGACCTTGCGCTCAAGGATCGGGAAGTCCTTGCGGATCAGATCCACGTCGAGGGACATCAGGCTACTTCCTTCACTCCGGTGTACTTCTCGTAGCCCTCGTCCTCCAGCACCTGAGCCAGCTCGGCGCCGCCCGACTCGACGATCCGCCCGCCGGCGAACACGTGCACGTAGTCGGGCTGGATGTACTTCAGGATCCGGGTGTAATGCGTGATGAGCAGGGTGCCGACCTCGCCGGTCGCGCGCACCCGGTTGACGCCCTCGGACACGACGCGCAGCGCGTCCACGTCCAGGCCGGAGTCGGTCTCGTCGAGCAGCGCGATCTTCGGCTTGAGCAGTTCGAGCTGCAGGATCTCGTGCCGCTTCTTCTCGCCGCCGGAGAAGCCCTCGTTCACCGAGCGCTCGGCGAAGGAGGAGTCCATCTGCAGCTGGGCCATCGCGGCGTTGACCTCCTTGACCCAGGTGCGCAGCTTCGGGGCCTCGCCGCGGATCGCGGTCGCGCTGGTGCGCAGGAAGTTGGCCACGGACACGCCGGGCACCTCGACCGGGTACTGCATCGCCAGGAACAGGCCGGCGCGGGCCCGCTCGTCGACGGTCATGGACAGCACGTCCTCGCCGTCGAGCAGCACCTGACCGCTCGTCACCGTGTACTTCGGGTGACCGGCGATCGAGTAGGCGAGCGTGGACTTGCCGGAGCCGTTCGGGCCCATGATGGCGTGCGTCTCGCCCTGCTTGACCGTCAGGTCGACGCCCTTGAGGATCTCCTTCTGGGCGCCTTCGGCGTCCACGGAGACGTGCAGGTCGCGGATTTCCAGAGTTGCCATCACAGCTCCACATTCGTGGCGACGTAGATGACATCGCCTTCGATCTTGGTCGGGTAGACGGGGACGGGGTCGACGGCCGGCAGGCAGGACGGCTTGCCGGTGGCGAGGTTGAAGGTCGAGCCGTGCAGCCAGCACTCGATCTCGCCGTCGATGATCTCGCCTTCGGACAGCGGCACCTCGGCGTGCGAGCAGGTGTCGAACAGCGCGTGCACCTTCTCCTCGGAGGTGCGCACGACCATCACCGCGACGTCCCCGATCTCGCAGCGCTCCGGCCGGTCCGGCTCGAAGTCCGCGACACTGCCGACGGCCTCCCACTCCGGCTCGACATGACGGCTCATCGGGCGAGCTCCTGCGCCAGTTCGGCGTCGACCTTCGCCATCAGCTGCTCTTCCAGCTCCGGCACGCCGATCTGCCGCACCACGTCGGCGAAGAAGCCGCGCACGACCAGGCGGCGCGCCTCGTCCTCGGGGATGCCGCGGGCCTGCAGGTAGAACAGCTGCTCGTCGTCGAAGCGGCCGGTCGCCGAGGCGTGCCCGGCGCCGACGATCTCGCCGGTCTCGATCTCCAGGTTCGGCACCGAGTCGGCGCGGGCGCCGTCGGTCAGCAGC
>DATJIF010000098.1:0-68453 GCA_035493475.1 Actinospica sp. | reverse complement strand
CGTGCTCGACCCGGCCGTCTTCGACGTGCTGCGCGAGACCCCGCCCGGACGCGGCGGCGAGATCCAGATCACCGACGCGCTGCGCACCATGGCGGCCGACCCGTCGATCGGCGGCCCGGTGCACGGCGTGCTCTTCTCCGGCCGCCGCTACGACACCGGCGACCGCGCCGACTACCTGCGCACGATCGTCCGGCTCGCCTGCGAGCGCGAGGACCTCGGCCCCGGGCTGCGCGAGTGGCTCGAGGCGTTCGTCGCCAAGGGATTCACGGATTGATCCGGTAGACACCTCACATGCGGTTACGCTGACTGCATGAGGAGTGTCGAGGAGCATCTTTCCGTCGTCCTGTCCCGGCTCAGGCCCCTGCCGCCCTTCGAGCAGCACCTGCTCGACGCGCACGGGCACTACCTGGCCGAGGACGTCGCGGCGACCGGCGACCTGCCCGCCTTCGACAACTCCGCGATGGACGGATACGCGGTGCGCCTCGTCGACGTGCTCGGCGCCGACGAGGACGCCCCGGCGATCCTCTCGGTCGAGCAGGAGCTCCCGGCGGGCTGCGTGCCCAGCGAGATCGAGCTCGCCCCCGGCACCTGCGCCCGGATCATGACCGGCGCGCCGGTGCCGCCCGGCGCGGACGCGATCGTCCCCGTGGAGTGGACCGACGCGGGCGCGACCGGGGACGGCAGCGTCCGGATCAACAAGGCGCCGACCCTGGGCATGCACGTCCGATCCAAGGGCGAGGACGTGCGCGAGGGGCAGCTCGTGCTCACCGAGGGCACGTATCTGGGGGCGCGTCAGATCGGGCTGCTCGCCGCGATCGGCCGGGACCTGGTCGCCGTCCGGCCCACCCCGCGCGTCGTGGTGATCTCCACCGGCGCCGAACTGGTCGAGCCGGGCACCGAGCCCGCGCCGGGCCAGATCCACGACTCCAACAGCTACACCCTGGCGACCGCGGCCAAGGAGGCCGGGGCCGAGGTCTACCGCGTCGGCAACGTCCCGGACGACGGCAAGATCCTGCTGGACACCATCGAGGACCAGCTGATCCGCGCCGACCTCGTGGTCACCAGCGGCGGCGTCAGCATGGGCGCGTACGAGGTGGTCAAGGAGACGCTCGGCCGGCTCGGCACGGTCGAGTTCACGAAGGTCGCGATGCAGCCGGGGATGCCGCAGGGCTTCGGCGTGATCGGGCCGGACGAGACGCCGATCTTCACGCTGCCGGGCAACCCGGTATCCGCGTTCATCTCCTTCGAGGTGTTCGTCAAGCCCGCGCTGCGCGCACTGCAGGGCCTGGGCCAGCTGGACGGCGAGCCGGAGAAGGCGCTGGCCGCGGAGGCCTTCGGTTCCCCCGAAGGGCGGCGGCAGTTCCTGCGCGGCAAACTGGTGAAGAGCCCCGAAGGCCGGGAGAACAGCGTCGTCCGGGTGGCTCTCGCGTCGGGCTCCGGCTCGCACCTGATGGGTGGCCTCGCGCACGCGGACTGCCTGATCGTCGTGCCGGAGAACGTCACGCGGGTCGAGGTCGGCGAGCCGGTCCAGATCCTCAGATTGGAAGCGGCGTGAGTAGGTCGGACGAGTTCACGCACCTGGACGCGAGCGGCGCGGCCAGGATGGTGGACGTCGCGGAGAAGCCGATCACCGCGCGCGAGGCGGTCGCCAGCGGCCGGGTCGCGGTCAGTGCGCGCGTCGTCGAACTGCTGCGCGGCGGCGGACTGCCCAAGGGCGACGCGCTGGCCGTGGCCCGGATCGCCGGGATCCAGGGGGCGAAGCGCACCAGCGAGCTGATCCCGCTCTGCCACCCGATCGGGATCGCCGGAGTGAAGGTGGACCTGGAGGTCGAGGACGCGGCCGTGGCCATCCGCGCGCGGGTGAAGACGGCCGACCGGACCGGCGTGGAGATGGAGGCGCTGACCGCGGTCGCGGTGGCCGGGCTCGCGCTGATCGACATGGTCAAGGCGGTCGACCCGGCGGCCGTGCTCGGCGAGATCCGGGTGGAGTCGAAGACCGGCGGCCTCAGCGGGGACTGGCACCGATGAGTCCGAACACGAGCACGAACATGAACGCGAAGAACGCCCGGGTCGTCGTCGCGTCCAACCGGGCCGCGGCCGGGGTCTACGAGGACACCACCGGGCCGCTGATCTCGAAGGCGCTCGAAGCGCAGGGCCTTGACGTGCAGGTGGCCGTCGTCCCGGACGGCGACCCCGTCGAGCAGGCGCTGCGCGAGGCCGTCGCGGCAGGGTGCGCCCTCGTCGTCACCACCGGAGGCACCGGGATCAGCCCGACGGACCGCACGCCGGAGGCCACCCGCGCCGTGCTGGACTACGAGATCCCGGGCATCGCGGAGGCCATCCGCGCGCACGGCGTGGCTAAGGTGGCCACCGCGGCGCTGTCCCGCGGTACCAGTGGAGTCGCCGGTAGTACTCTGATTGTCAACTTGCCCGGCTCGTCCGGCGGGGTGAAGGACGGCCTCGCGGTGCTGCTGCCTCTGCTCGCACACGCACTGGACCAGCTCGCCGGCGGCGACCATGCGCGTGGAGGCGACTGACGGTGACGGTGCAGGGTTATCCGCGAGTGCTGGCGGACGGGCCGGTGAGTCTGCGGCCGCCCCGGGTGCGCGACGCGGAGGCCTGGCGCGAGCTGCAGATCCGGAACAAGGCGTGGCTCTCCCGCTGGGAGGCCAGCGTGCCGCCGAACACCCCTTATACCGGCAGGATGACGTACCGCCAGCTGGTGCGCCGCGGACGGCACGAGGCCGCGCAGGGCCGGATGCTGCCGTTCAACGTCTGGTACGACGAGGCGGTCGACGATCGTTATCCGGGCACCGAACACGCGCGGATGGTCGGTCAGCTCAATATCGCCGGTATCGCCTGGGGCAGCCTGTGCAGCGCGCACATCGGTTACTGGGTGGACGAGCGGGTGGCCGGCCGCGGCGTGATCCCGACGGCGCTCGCGATGGCCATCGACTATTGCTTCCAAACGGTCGGGCTGCATCGCATCGAGGTGAACGTGCGCCCGGAAAACGCCGCGAGCCGACGTGTCGCGCAGAAGCTGGGTCTGCGCGAGGAAGGGCTGCGGCAGCGCTATCTGCACATCGACGGCGCGTGGCGGGATCACTATTCCTACGCCGTGACCCCGGAGGAGGTTCCCGAGGGGATGCTGGCGAGGTGGCGCGCGGCGCAGGCCTCCCCGATCGGGTGAGATGAGGAGTAGTACCGGATCTGACGGGGTAAAAGAAGATGGGCGCTAATCCGGGTTATCAGATCACTCGAATTTTCTTACCTCGACACGCCGAAATCTGTCGCCGTAGGAGGTCGTACCACTCTACGGTTGTGTTATGAGCAGCAGCGGGCTTATCTACGCCTTCATCGTCGGTGCCTGGGCCGTGTACCTCGTGCCCATGTGGCTGCGGCGCGAGGACGAGCTGAACACGGCGCGGCAGACCCAGCGGTACACCACCGCCATCAAGGTGCTGTCGCACAAGGACTCGTTCGAACGTCGGTACGGCGCGGCGGACGAGCAGGAGCAGGCGCGCGAGCTGCCGCTGGCCGCCGGCCAGTCCGGGCCCGCCCCGGCCGCCGGCAAGGGCACGCTGGACCGGGTCAGGCAGAAGGAACGGGAGCGCGCGGCCGCGAGTGCGTCGGGTCCGGCCCGCCGGGTGACCGCGCGGGTCGAGGCGCCGACGAAGGCCGGTGCCACGGCGCGCGGCCGCAAGAGTGCCGCCGCTCCGGCCGCCTCGTCCGCCGACCGCGATTCCGCGTCGAACGTCTGGACCCCGGCCCCGCCGTCGCTGCCCGCCCCCGACGCGTCCGCCGCCCGCTCGGTGCTGCGGGCCCGCCGCCGCAAGGTGGTCGGCTTCCTGTTCGCGCTGACCAGCCTCGGCGCGCTGGTGTCCGCCGACCTCGGCCTCGGCTACGTCTGGGCGATGCTGCTGCCGGCCGCCGTGCTCTCCGGGTACATCGCCTGGTGCCGCAAGGACGAGCGCGCCCGTGCCGCCGAGCGGGCCCGCCGCCGCGCCGCCGCGGCCAAGGCGGCGCGCGAGGCGGAGCGCCGTGAGCTGGAGCAGCGCCGTCAGCTCGAGGAGGCCGAGCAGTTCGAGCGCGAGGAGCTGGCCCGCCGCAACGCCGTGGCCCGCCGCCGCGTCGCCGCCGCCCGTTCCCGCGCCGAGCGCCGCACCGGCACCGCCCCCGGCCGCCCCGACCAGGGCGACCTGCCCCGCGCCGCCAACGGCTGACCGAGCCGCCGCGCCGAGCGGGACGGAACCGCGTGCTCCGTCCCGCCCGGCCGGCCGCCGGCTGAACAATCGGTTTCGGCCGCGCCCCGCCGCTGTGATAACCTCATCCACGTCGCGCCCGCTCTCACCAGCGTTCGCGGAGCAGGATGGGCCTGTAGCGCAGTCCGGTAGCGCACCTCGTTCGCATCGAGGGGGTCAGGGGTTCAAATCCCCTCAGGTCCACAGGTGATGGGAACACCCGTCGAGCTTTCTGAATCAGGGAGCCCGGCGGGTTTTTTCGTTGGTGCCGAATGCCGATGCCGCGAGAGTTGGGCCGGAGTATGACGCCAGGACGGGCCGGGGTTGTGACCGTGCGCAGGGCGGCGGGGACGGTGGGGGTGTGCCTCGTGCTGCTGGTGCTGGTCTACTTCGTGGCGGTGCGGACCGGGGTGGGGCAGCGGTTCGAGAACGCGGTGTGGCTGGGGGCGGGGCAGACGGCGGTGCAGCGGCCGGCGCAGGCGGTGAGCGCGCTGAATCTGATCGGGCGGTGGACGGGGATCGCGGCGGTGGCGGTCGTGTTCCTGATCGGGGTGCTGCGGCGGCGGGTGCTGCTGGCGTTCGCGGCGGTGCTGCTGGTCGGGGCGAGCGTGGGCACGAGTGAGGTGCTCAAGTCCTGGCTGCGGCGGCCGAATCTGGTGCCGGGGTGGCAGGAGAGCGCGGGCAACAGTTTTCCGAGCGGGCACACGACCATCGCGATGGCGGTGATGTTCGCGCTGATCCTGGTCGTGCCGTATCGGCTACGAGGCCTGATCGCGTTCTGCACGGCGGCGCTCGCCACCGAGATCGGCGCGCTCACGATCGTGGCGCGCTGGCATCGGCCCAGCGACACGCTCGGCGCGGACCTCGTCGTCCTGTGCTGCGCCAGCGTGGTCATCCTGCTGCTCGCCGCGCTCGGGCGGATCCGGCCGATCGAGCGGGTGACGACGGCCGGGACCGCCGGGCGGCTGGTCACGATGGGGCCGATCGCCTTCGGCACGGCGGCGGCGTTGTGCGGCGCGATGCTCTACGCCGCACTGACCTACTACCACCGCGTGCACTTCGCGCCGGGCTACGAGATCTCGCACTACGCGCTGTACGCGGGCTGCCTCATCGCCCTCGCCGGGAGCGGCCTGGCCACGCTCGCCCTGCTGCGGCTGCTGGCCAGGCTGGACCTCGGCGCGCCGGTCAGTCGAGCCACAGGTCGCTGATCGACTCCAGGTCGAGCGGCTCGCGGCCGGGGAACTCGACGGTGCGCGGCCGGGTGTAGACGGAGAGCGCCTCGAACTGGTCGGCCGTCTCGATGTCGGCCGGGTGCGGGGCTGCGGGTGAACTGCTCGGATCGCTGTCGTAGTGGACGCGTCCGTCCGTGCTGAAGGTCTTCATGGTGGTGTACGGCTTCCGCTCTCGGGCTGATTCAGGGCGTGGAGTACCGCGGCGGAAGGTTGGTGGTGGTGCCGGAACGCCGCGGCCGACGGCCTGTCAGGTGCGGCTGACGCAGGTGCTCAGCCATAAGGGCGGGCCGGTGCCGTCGTCGGCGGGGCCGGTGCGGCGGGCGAGGTACGGGGCGGCGGCGAGCAGGACGCCGGCGCTGTCCGCGGCGACGTCGGTGACGCGGGCGCGGGTGTAGGGGTTCGCGCCGCCGCCGGAGGTCGGTTCGATGTACGGGGTCTGCGTCGGGGAGGCGTGCTCCACGCAGCCGCGGGTGGACGCCGCCGGGGCCGACTCCTCGGCGTTGCGGTCGATGACGCGGATCACGGAGGCGGCGTACGCGGTGCGCCCGTCGCTGTCGGGGCCGTGCGCGTGCAGGCAGCAGTCGAGGACCGCGGGGATCGCGGCGACGAGCAGGATGAAGGCGAGCAGGAGACCGGTGCCGCGCCTGCGCATCGTCCCCACCCCCAGACCTGTCGTCCGCTTACCCGATGACGCGAGCCTCGCCCACTATACGCCGGGTACCCGCTCCGCTACCGGGCATGCGGGATTCGCCATGGTGAACGTAGGTGCGAGGTGAACGTAGGTACGATCGCGGCATGGAGATCTGGTTCAATCCGCGCTGCTCGAAGTGCCGCTTCGCCAAGGACTTCCTGGACGAGGCGGGGGCCGAGTACACGATCCGCCGCTATCTGGAGGAGCCGCCGACCGCCGAGGAGGTCCGCGCGGTGCTCGGGCGGCTCGGGCTGGAGCCGTGGGAGATCGTGCGCACGGGCGAGCCGGTGGCGAAGGAGCTCGGGATCTCCGCGTGGGGCAGGGGTTCGGCGGACCGGGAGCGGTGGATCGCGGCGATGGCCGAGCATCCGGCGCTGATTCAGCGGCCGATCATCACGGCCGACGACGGACGCGCCGTGGTCGGCCGTGATGAGGGTGCGTTGCGGGGGATCGTCGGCTAGCCGTCAGTTCGACGCGCCGGCCGAGTGGACGAACGCCAGCGTGTTCCGGTCGAAGATCGCCGAGTAGGACCAGTCCGGCGAGTCGCCGCCCTGCTCGTAGCCGCCGATGACGCCGACGACCTCGCCGCCGCGGGTGATCCACGGGCCGCCGCTGGTGCCGTCCTGGTAGTTCGGGCAGTCGAAGCGGGACCAGGGCTCGCCGCCGTCGGTCTCCTCGAAGGCCTTGGTGCTGCAGATGATCGGCTCGTTGCCGGCGGCGTCGTAGACGAGGTCGTTGTAGCCGACGACGGCGACCTGCTCGGGCAGGTGCGTCGCGGCGACCCGGAGGCCGCCGGTGACCTGCTCGATGTTCAGGCCGTACTGCGGGGCGATCACCAGCAGCGCGTAGTCGTCCTCGGTGTTCCCGCTCGTCTTGTATCCGTCGGGCACGTCGATCGAGGTGACGGTCCACGCGCCGCCGAGGTGGGTGTTCAGGCCGTTGTCGTAGCCGGGCGCGAAGGTGATCGAGGCGTGCGTGTACGTGCCCGTGGACGCGTCGTACACGCAGTGGGCGGCGGTGAGCACGAGGTCGCCCGCGGGGCTGTCGATCACGGTGCCGGTGCAGAAGTGCGCGGCCGAGGCGCCGGTGTAGTCCGGCGACCCGAACAGCGCGCCGACCTGCGGCAGGCCGGGGAAGTGCACGGTGGTGCCGGAGGCCGCGGTGGACGACGCGGCGGCCTGGGCCACGGCGGCCGGTCCGGCGATGGCGAGGGTGGTGCAGGCGACGAGCACCTTCAGGGCGCGGCGGGCGTGCGGGAAGGTGCTGATATCCGTGGGTATTCGGACGGGCACGGTATGCGTACCTCCAGGGTGGGCGGTGGACGGCAGCAGTCCTGACGTAGTCTGGCCGCGACGGGCCGCTCGATCAAGGGTTCGACGGTTCACTTACCCGCCGTCCGGAAAATCAGAAATTCTCGCCCAATCCTCAGCTTGATGTCAGGGGCCCGGGGAATCCTTCCGGTGTACGAGGAAATAGGGCAGTCGGGAGTCGGACCGTGACCGAGTTCGAGAACGAGCTCCGCCAGCAGGTGGCGGACGCGTACCGGGCCATGCAGGAAGCCCAGGCCGAGGACGAGCCGGGGGCGATCAAGGCGTACAGTCAGCGGATGGGCTACCTCGTGGAGATCGCCGAGGAACACGGAGTCGATCTCGCCGAACTCGAACTGAGTGCGTACGCTCAGTAGTTCGGCGGCTCATTTCCGCGACAATTCTGAGCTGAATCTGAAGTAATTCCCATTCGGGTTCAGCCCAGTGTGGCGTGCATCTCCCAGACGAGGATCTCGGCCCCGGCCGGTCCCGCGGTCACCCGCTGCCCCTCGGCGTCGGCGATCCGGGCCGCGTCGCCCGCGCGCAGTTCCTCGGCGCCCTCCAGGACCACCGAGCCGATCGGCACGTACAGGTGCACGAACGGCGCGGTGGGCAGAGTGACGCCCGCGCCCGGGGCCAGCCGCGCCGCGTGCAGCGTCGCGTCCTTCTGGTGGATCCGGATCGCGGCCTGCCCCCGGTGCTCGGCGCGGCCGGAGGCGATCGGGACGAGGCCGCCGCCGAGGAGTTCGCCGTCGATCTCGTGCTGCTCGTAGCCGGGGTCGATCCGCGCCTCGTCCGGGGCCACCCACATCTGCACGAAGCGCACCGGCTCGTCGTGCTCGGGGCCGCCGGTCAGCCGCCAGGAGTCGTTCTTCTCGGAGTGCAGGATCCCGCGGCCCGCGCTCATCCGCTGCGCGAGCCCCGGGTAGATCACTCCGTTGTGACCCTCAGAATCCTGATGCACGAGCTGGCCGCGCAGCACCCAGGTGACGATCTCCATGTCCCGGTGCGGGTGCGTCTCGAAGCCGGTGCCGGGCATGACGATGTCGTCGTTGTTCACCAGCAGCAGGCCGAAGTGCGTGTTCGAGACGTCGTAGTGCCGTCCGAACGAGAACGAGTGGTGCGAGTCGAGCCAGTCCGTCCTCGTCGTGAACCGGTCGTCGGCGTGCTGCACGGTGGTCGTCATGGATACAGCCTAAGCTCCGCCCTCCGCCTCCATCGCGGCCAACTCCTCGGGCGAGCCGTACGAGACGGGGCCGGTGTAGGTGCCGCGTGCGGTGGCGAACCACCAGACGGCGGCGCCGATCAGCACGACGCCGAGGGCGACCGGGGCGTAGTTGAAGGTGTGCGCGGTGATCGGGTTGACCTGCGGCAGCAGGAACATGATCGACATGAACGCGACCCAGGCGACGGCGAACCAGCCGACCGGCGCGGACCAGCGGCCGAGATGCCAGGGGCCGCGCTGGAAGTCGTCGCCCTGCCGCAGCCGCAGGTAGACGGGGATGATGTAGGCCAGGTAGAGGCCGATGGTCGCGATCGAGGTGACGGCGCCGTACGCGGTCGTGTTCCACCACGAGGGCAGGGCCAGGACGAAGGCGCCCGCGACGGCGAGCCAGACCGCGTTCGTCGGCGTCTTGGTGCGCGGGTTGACCTTGTACCAGAGCGAGGATCCGGGCAGCGCGCGGTCGCGGGAGAACGCGAACAGCATCCGGGAGTTCGCGGTCACGCTCGACATGCCGCAGAACAGTTGCGCCACGATCGCGATGAGCAGCAGCAGCTTTCCGCCGGTCGAGCCGATCGCGTCGACGAAGATCTGCGCCGGGGGCACTGCCGAACCGGCCTCGGCCGCGTAGTTCTGGATGGCGAACGTGATGCCGACGAGGAGCACGAAGCCCGCGATCCAGGACACGTAGATGGCGCGCACGATGCCGCGCGGCGCCGCCGTGGCCGCCGACGAGGTCTCCTCGGTCATGTGCGCGGAGGCGTCGTAGCCGGTGAACGTGTAGCCCGCCATCAGCAGGCCGATCGCCGCGACGTACACCCCGGACCCGGCGAAGCCGAAGCCGCTGTTGTTGACGAACTTGGTGAACACGAAGCTCGCCGACTGGTGGTGCGCGGGCTTGAAGGTGAGTACGCCGACGATGACCAGCACGCCGATCAGGTGCCACCAGACCGAGACGCGGTTCAGGAGAGCCACGAGGCGGACGCCGAAGGTGTTCAGGAGGCCGTGCACGACGAGTACGGCCGCGTAGATGCCGAGGACGGAGTGCTGGGTGGGCGCGAAGTTCCACTGCAGCGCCGCGTACGCGCCGATGAACGTGGCCGCGCCGTAGTCGATGCCCGCGGTGACCGCCATCTGGCCGAGCGCGTTGAGCCAACCGGTGTACCAGGAGGCGAGCGGGCCGTGCCGCTTCGCCAGTTTGGCGGAGTAGAAGTACAGCGCGCCGGAGGTGGGGAAGGCCGAGCAGACCTCGCCCATCGAGAGCCCGACGAGCATGGTCATGCCGCCGACCGCGACCCAGCCCCAGGTGATCAGGGCGGGGCCGCCGTTGGCCATGCCGAAGTAGTAGAGCGTCAGACAGCCCGACAGGATGCTGATGATCGTGAAGCTCACGCCGAAGTTGTCGAAGGCGCTCATGCGCCGGGCGAGTTTGCGCGGATAGCCGAGCCGGTGCAGTTCGGCGTCGTCGTCGGAGACGGTGGAGGAGGAGTGCGCGGACGGGTCCTGGAGCTGTGACATGCGGTGCCCCTTCTTCGGGTTATGCGATGATCACAGTGCGTGCCAGTATTTTGACGGTGATACTCATTCGGGTCAATCACTTGGTTCGATTCTCATAACTCGGGGCACACCGGCTTCGTGGTGGACACCAAGATCGAAGCCTCGCTCCGGCCTGCGTCGAAAAGGCGGCGTTCCCGGATCGCGCGGCTGCTCACGACGCTGAGCACGCTGGTCCTGCTGGTCGCGCTGACCGTCGGCGGAGTGTTCTGGGCCCGCGGCGCGTTCTGGGCCCCGGTGCGGCTCGACCAGCGGATCGCCACCACCTTCACCGTGGCCGGGACCGCGCCGGTGCTGCCCTGGCCGACGCAGGGTCAGGCGTACGTCGAGGTCGAGGGGGTCGGCGTGCTCGGCTCCTCGGGATTGGCCGACGCGCCCGCGCCGATCGCGAGCGTCACCAAGACCATGACGGCCTTTCAGGTGCTGCACGACCACCCGATGACGGGCCCGGACGACGACGGCCCGACGATCCAGGTGACCAAGCAGCTGTTCGACGCATCGCGCAGCACCGACGGCGACGAGTCCGGGATCCTGATCCAGACCGGCGAGCAGTTGACGCTGCGTCAGGCGCTGGAGGGGATGCTGCTGCCGTCCGCCGGGAACATGGCCCGGCTGCTCGCCGCGTGGGACGCCGGTTCGGTCGGCGCTTTTGTCACGCGGATGAACGCGGAGGCACGTGCGCTGGGCATGACGCACACGACGTACGCCGACCCGGCCGGGATCGACTCCGACAGCAAGAGCACCGCCGCCGACCAGGTCAAGCTCGGCGAGCGGGTGCTGCAGAACGCGACGCTCGCGGCGATCGTGGACCTGAAGTCGGCGCGGGTGCCGGTGGCGGGCGTCGTCACCAACACGAACCACCTGCTCGGCCAGGACGGCGACGTCGGCATCAAGACCGGCTCGACCACGGCCGCGGGCGGCTGTCTGCTGTTCGCCGTGCACACGACGGTCGATTCGGTCCCGGTGACGCTGGTCGGCGCGATGCTCGGCCAGCCGGGTCAGCCCTGGACGATCCTGAAGAACGTCGAGACCGCCTCCAAGACGCTGATCGAGGCGGCGGAGAGCACGCTGGTCGTCTCCACGGTCGCGCACTCCGGCTCGACGGTCGCCGTGCTGCGGCAGCGCGGGCACAACGACGTGGCGCTGACCTCGGCGAGCGACGTGAACGTGGTCGGCTGGCCGTCGC
This sequence comes from Actinospica sp., assembly GCA_035493475.1. Classification (GTDB taxonomy): domain Bacteria; phylum Actinomycetota; class Actinomycetes; order Streptomycetales; family Catenulisporaceae; genus Actinospica. Next base: position 57,020 of record DATJIF010000098.1, on the reverse strand, counting down.
TGCAATATAAGGTCGCGGTCTCGCCGGACCACGTGCTGACGGTCAGCAGTCAGTCGAGTGCGGTAGCGGGTTCGTCGAGACTCTCAGTCCGCTAGCTTCCGTCGCGCGTCGAGACCGGCCAGCAGCGAGTCGAGGCCGAGCTCGAAGGCCTTGTCGTCGATGTCGCGCGACCGCGAGGCGAGCAGGTGCGCGCGGCGCAGGTGCGGGTAGTCGTCGCCGTACAACGCCGGGTCCTCGGAGAAGCCGCCCGCGAACGAGCCGAGCGCGGCCCCGGCCACGTAGAACCGCATGAGCGCGCCGATCTCGGTCGCCTCGCGCGGCGGCCAGCCGGCCCGCACGGTCGCGCCGTAGACCGCGTCGGCCAGCCGGAGCGCGGAGGGTCGGCGGCCCGGGCCGTGCACGGCGACCGGCACCAGGTTCGGGTGCGCGGCCAGCACGTCGCGGTACGAGCGGGCCCAGCGGCGCATCGCGTCCGGCCAGTCCAGATCGGCGTTCGCTAAGCCGTCCAGGTCCACTTTCCCGATGACCGCGTCCGCGACCGCCTCCACCAGATCGTCCATCGTGGCGAAATGGTTGTAGAGGCTCGGCCCGCTCACCCCGAGCAGCCCGGCCAGCCGCCGCGTGGTCAGCGCGGCCAGACCCTCGGCGTCGATCAGCGCAAGCGCCGTGGTGACGATCTTCTCCCGGCTCAGCAGGGGGGCCCGTGGACGTGCCATCGATCACACTCCCTGTTCCCTCGTGGCGTTCTCCGGGATTACAGTCTAAAACTAGCAGTGTTAGTTTACGGAAGGACCGGGCATGGACCTGTCGCTCAGCGAGGAGCACGAGGCGCTGCGCCGACTCGCCGCCGAGTTCACCGACCGGGAGATCGCGCCCTACGCGACCGCCTGGGACCGGGCCGAGCAGGTGGATCGCACGATCGTGCCCAAGCTCGGCGACCTGGGCTTTCTCGGCCTGACCATCCCCGAGGAGTACGGCGGCTCGGGCGGCGACCACTTCGGCTACGTGCTGGTGCTGGAGGAGCTCGGCCGCGGCGACTCGGCCGTGCGCGGCATCGTGTCGGTCTCGCTCGGCCTGGTCGGCAAGTCCATCGCCAAGTGGGGCAGCGAGGAGCAGAAGGACCACTGGCTGCCGCGGCTGTGCGCCGGGACCACGCTCGCCTGCTTCGCCCTCACCGAGCCGGACAACGGATCCGACGCCGCCAACCTGCGCACCAAGGCCGTGCGCGAGGGCGACGAGTGGGTGATCTCGGGCTCGAAGATGTTCATCACGAACGGGACGTGGGCCGACGTCGCGCTGGTCTTCGCGCGCACCGGCGAGCCCGGATACAAGGGGATCAGCGCGTTCCTCGTCCCCACCGACCTCGAAGGCTTCCAGCGCAAGGAGATCCACGGCAAGCTCGGTCTGCGCGGGCAGGCGACTGCGGAACTGGTCTTCGAACGTGTCAGAGTGCCACGGGAAGCGATGCTCGGCCCCGAAGGCAAGGGGTTCTCGGTCGCGATGTCCGCGCTCGCCAAGGGCCGCGTCTCCGTCGCCGCGGGCTGCGTCGGGATCGCCGAGGCAGCGCTGCGGGCCGCCGTGTCGCACGCCACGACCCGGATCCAGTTCGACGGCAAGGTGATCGCGCACCGCCAACTCGTGCAGGAACTCATCTCCGCCATCGCCACGGACGTGGACGCCGCGCGGCTGCTGACCTGGCGGGCCGCGGACCTGATCGACCGCGGGCAGGACTTCGCCCGCGAATCCTCCATGGCCAAGCTCTTCGCCTCGGAAGCCGCGCTGCGCAGTGCCAACAACGCGCTGCAGGTGTTCGGCGGGTACGGCTACATCGACGAATACCCGGTCGGGAAGCTGATGCGCGACGCCCGGGTCATGACGCTCTACGAGGGCACCAGCGAGCTTCAGAAGCTGCTGATCGGGCGTGCCCACACCGGAATCAACGCCATAGGAGACTGAGATGGAGCCCGTCTACATAGCGGCGGCCCGGCGCACGCCCATCGGCAAGCTACGCGGCGGCCTGTCCACGGTGCGCCCGGACGACCTGGCCGCCGAGGTGATCCGCGATCTGGTCGCCGGCCTGCCGAATCTGGACCCGGCCGACATCGAGGACGTGTACTGGGGCAACGCCAACGGCGCGGGCGAGGAGAACCGCAACGTGGCACGCATGGCCGTGCTGCTCGCGGGCCTGCCCGACACGGTCCCGGGGGCCTCGCTGAACCGGCTGTGCGCCTCCGGCCTGGAAGCCTTCACCGTGGCCGCGCGCACGATCGCCGCGGGCGAGGCGGACATCCTGCTCGCGGGCGGCGTCGAGTCGATGTCCCGCGCGCCCTTCGTCGTGCCGCGGCCGGACGACGCGCTGCCGCACAAGATGGAGATGGCCGACACCCGGCTGGGCTGGCGCCTCGTCAACCCCAGGATGCGCGAGCTGCACGGCGTGCTCGCGATGGGCGAGACGGCCGAGGAGGTCGCCGAGCGCTACGACATCTCACGGGAGCGGCAGGACGAGTTCGCGCTCCGCTCGCACCGGCACGCGGCCGCCGCGTGGGACGCCGGACACTTCGACGCCGAGGTGCTGCCGATCACGACCGCCGACGGAACCACCGTGGCCCGCGACGAGTGCATCCGGCCGGACACCTCGCTGGAGAAGCTGGCCGGGCTCAAGCCGGTGTTCCGCAAGGGCGGCTCGGTCACGGCCGGGAACTCCTCGCCGATGAACGACGGCGCCGCCGGGCTCGTGCTCGTCTCCGAGGCCGGACTCGCCCGGCTCGGCGTCGAACCGCTGGCCCGCTACGTCGCCGGGGCCTCGGCGGGCGTGCACCCGGACATTATGGGCGTCGGCCCGATCCCCGCCGTCGGCCGCGCACTGCACCGCGCCGGCTGGAAGATCTCGGACGTGCAGACCGCCGAACTGAACGAGGCCTTCGCCGCACAGGCGCTGGCCGTCGAGGACGGGCTCGGGATCGACCCCGAACTCGTGAACCCGTCCGGCGGCGCCATCGCCATCGGACACCCGCTGGGCGGCTCTGGCGCCCGGATCGTCACCACCCTGATCCACCGGATGCGCCGGGAGGGGCTCCGCCGCGGGCTCGCGACCATGTGCGTCGGCGTCGGACAGGGCACTGCCGTACTCATCGAAGGGATTTGATCCGTGAGCAAGCGTTTCGAGGGCAGGGTCGCCATCGTCACGGGTGGAGCGCAGGGCATCGGAGCCGCGATCGCGCAGCGCCTGGCAGCTGAGGGCGCGGCCGTCGCGGTGGCCGACCTCACCGCCGAGCGCAGTGCCGAGACCGTCGAGGCCATCGTCAAGGACGGCGGCCGCGCGGTCGCGTTCGGCGCCGACGTGTCCAAGACGGAGGACGTGCAGGCGCTGGTCGCCGCGGTCGTCGCCGAGTTCGGCAAGGTCGAGATCCTGGTCAACAACGCCGGGATCACCCGGGACAACCTGCTGTTCAAGATGACCGACGAGGACTGGGACTCGGTCATCAACGTGAACCTGCGCAGCGCGTTCCTGATGTCCCGCGAGTGCCAGAAGCACTTCGTGGCGCAGAAGTACGGCAAGATCGTCTCGCTCTCCTCCCGCTCGGCCCTCGGCAACCGCGGCCAGGCCAACTACGCCGCCTCCAAGGCCGGCGTCATGGGCCTGACCGCCACGCTGTCGATCGAGCTCGGCCCGTTCGGCGTCAACGTGAACGCCGTCGCCCCCGGCTACATCGCCACCGCGATGACCGACGCCACCGCGCGCCGCATCGGCCTGGACCCGGAGGAGCTGAAGAAGGCCGCGGCCGGCGAGACCCCGGTGCGCCGGGTCGGCTACCCGGACGACATCGCCGCGACCGTCGCGTTCCTCGCGGCCGACGAGTCCTCCTTCATCTCCGGCCAGACGATCCAGGTGAACGGCGGTGCGAACCGATGAGCCGCGCCATTCAGGCCGGTGAGCTGAAGAGCCTCGTCGGCCAGGAGATCGGCACGAGTTCCTGGGTGACGATCGAGCAGGAGCGGATCGACAAGTTCGCCGAGGCCACCGGCGACCACCAGTGGATCCACGTGGACCCGGAGCGCGCCAAGGACGGCCCCTTCGGCTCGACCATCGCGCACGGATTCCTGACGCTGTCGCTGATCCCGGCGCTGGCCTGGGAGGTCTACACGGTCGAGGGCGCCCGGCTCTCGGTCAACTACGGTCTCAACAAGCTGCGTTTCATCACGCCGGTCAAGGTCGGCTCGCGGGTCCGCGCACGCGTCTCGATCGCCTCGGTCGAGGACGTGCCGGGCGACGCGCTGCAGGTGACGGCAGCCGTGACGGTGGAACTCGAGGGCGCGCCGAAGCCGGCGGCCGTTGCCGAGACCCTGTCCCGCATCTACCTTTGAGCCAATCGACAATCGACTGATGCGGAGTACGCAATGACGCTCTCCTTGGCCGCCGTCCTCGCCGAACCGGCCTGGCGCCAGCCGGACAAAACGGCGGTGATTCAGGGGCCTGAGCGTGTGTCGTACTCCGAGCTGTGGGCCCAGGCCCGCGGCCAGGCGGCGGCGATCCGGGAACTCGGCGTGCAGCCGGGCGACCGGGTCGCCCTGATGAGCCCGAACGTGCTCGACTTCCCGCGCACGTACTACGCGATCCTGGCCGCGGGCGCGGTCGTCGTGCCGGTGCACATGCTGCTGACGCCCGAGGAGATCGCCTACATCCTGCGCAACAGCGGCGCGAAGCTGCTGGTCGCGCACGCCATCCGGTCCGAGGACGCGATCAAGGCGGCGGCGCTGGCCGACCTGCCGGTGCAGTTGGTGGGTCCGATCCCGGCCGAGGCGCCGTTGCCCAAGCTGGCGGACGTCGTCGCCCGGGTCGAGCCGCTGACCACGTACGTCTCCCGGCAGCCCGAGGACCCGGCCGTCGTCATCTACACGTCGGGCACCACCGGCAAGCCCAAGGGCGCCGTCCTCACCAACCTCAACATGGTGATGAACGCGATGGTGAACGGCTACGACGCGCTCAACACGGCCAAGGACGACATCGCGCTCGGCTGCCTGCCGCTGTTCCACATCTTCGGCCAGACCGTGTCGATGAACACGATCTTCCGGATCGGCGCGACGGTCGTCTTCCAGCCGCGCTTCGAACCGAACGAGGCCATCGACCTGATCCTCGAACACGGCATCAACAGCTTCCACGGCGTGCCGCAGATGTACCTCGCGCTGGTGCAGACCGGCAAGGCGCGCCGGGCCGAGGGCAAGCCCCTGCCGAAGCTGAAGCTCGCGGTCTCCGGCGGCGCCGCGCTGCCCGCCGCCGTCCTCGAGGCCTTCAACGAGACCTTCGACGCGGACATCCTGGAGGGCTACGGCCTGTCCGAGACCTCGCCGGTCGTCACCGTGAACCAGCCGCCGCTGGGCACCCGCGCGGGCACCATCGGCCACGCGATCTGGGGCGTCGAGGTGGAGATCGCGCGCGCCGAGGTCGAGGGGGCCATCGAGTTCGTGCCGCGCGGCGAGCTCGGCGAGATCGTGGTGCGCGGCCACAACGTGTTCGCGGGCTACCTGGACAACCCGGAGGCCACCGCCGCGGCGATGGTCGACGACTGGTTCCGCACCGGCGACCTCGGCACCAAGGGCGACGACGGCTTCGTCACCGTCGTGGACCGCAAGAAGGACATGGTGATCCGCGGCGGGTACAACGTCTACCCGCGCGAGCTCGAGGAGTGCCTGCTGCGCCACCCGGCGATCCGGGACGTCGCCGTCATCGGCCTGCCCGACGAGGTGCACGGCGAGGAGATCTGCGCCTGCGTGATCCTGAACGACGGCGCCGCGCTGACCGCCGAGGAGCTCATCGAGTGGTCCAAGGAGCGGCTGGCGAAGTACAAGTACCCGCGCCGGGTCGAGTTCGTGGCCGAGTTCCCGCTGGGGCCCTCGATGAAGGTGCTCAAGCGCGAGCTTCGTGACCGTTTCGCGAACTGAGATCTGATTCGGTGCCGGGAGCGTAACGGCACCGCTACACCGGAAACCCGCGGACCGCCCGCGCTGTCCACCCCTTCGGATGCTGAACATCAGCTGAGGAAGGGGTGGTCGCGTTGAGCTACGACCAGGATCCGTGGCAGCCCGGCGAGCCGGGCCCGTACCCGCCGCCGGCGCCGTCTTACCCATCGGCGCCGTCGCACCCGCCGCGCAGTCGGCGCCGCCGGTCCGCCGCACCGTCGTCCCCCGGCCCGGGACGGATCAACGAGGACCTCGACCTCGACGACGTGGACCCGAAGGGCCGGGCCCGCCGCCGGGCCGCCAAGGCCGCCGCGTCCGCGAACGACCCGCGCCGCCGTCGCAGGCTGCTGAAGTACACCGCGCTGGGCACGGCCGGAGTGCTGGTCGCCGTCGCGGGCGCCGGGTTCTACGTCGTGCACCACCTGCTCGGCAACGTGCAGACGGTCAGCCTGGCCAACCTGAAGAACCGGCCGGCCGCCGCCAAGGCGAACGCGCTCGGCCAGGTGCCGCTGAACATCCTGGTGCTCGGCTCGCAGACCCGCGACGGCCAGACCGAGGCGGTGCACGTCGGCAACTCAAGCAAGGACGGCACCGACCTGTCCGACACCGCGTTCCTGGTGCACATCAGCGCGGACCGCAAGTGGACCGAGATCATCTCGATACCGCGCGACCTGTTCGTGCCGATGCCGGCCTGCCAGGACCGGCTCGACCCGAGCGTCACGCACTCGGCGCACTCCGAGGACCAGTTCTACGACGCGATGGGCGAGGGCGGCCCGGCGTGCGCGGTGGCGACCGTGGAGCAGATGACGAACATCCGCATCGACCACTTCGTCGAGCTGACCTTCGACGCCTTCATCGACCTCACGAACGCGGTCGACGGTGTGCAGATCTGCGTGCCCGAGCCCGGCATCGACGACCCGAACTACTCGGGCCTGGTGCTGAGCGCCGGGCTGCACACGGTCACCGGCAACCAGGCGCTCGCCTTCGTGCGCGACCGGCACGGACTGGAGAACGGCACCGACCTGAACCGGATCCGGATGCAGCAGCAGTTCATGACCGCGCTGTTCGACAAGCTGACCTCGAACGGCACGCTGGAGAACCCGGTCACGCTGTACAAGATCGCGAACGCGGTCTCCAGCAACATCACCGTGGACAGCGGGCTCGACAACGTCGGCACGATGGCGTCGATCGCCGAGAGCGTCGGCACGATCAACAAGAAGTACATGCAGTACATCACCGCGCCGTACTCGTTCGACAGCCCCGGCGAGTACTCGTACGACCCGAAGGGCGCGCACGTCTCGCCCGGCCCCGGCTTCGACGCGCTGTGGACCTACCTGCGCAACGACCAGCCGCTGCCCGGATCGCCCGCCGCCGCGGCCTTCGGCACCTCGGCGACCGCCACGGCCACGCCGTCCCCCGCGGCCTCGGCGAGCGCCTCGGCGAACCCGAGCCCGACCGTCGCGCTCAAGGACGTGACCGTGAAGGTGGACAACGGCACCGGCATCTCCGGCGAGGCGCACAACGCGATCGGCTACCTGAGCGGGCTCGGCATGAGCGCGTCCCTCGGCGACGGCGGTTACAGCGGCTACTCCGCGACGACGGTCTACTACCCCTCCGGCGACCAGGCCGCGGCGGACACCGTCGCGAACCAGGTGGCGGGCGCGGTTGTGAAGCAGAGCTCGAACGTCAGCTCCGTCACGCTGGTGATCGGCACGAACGCGCCGCACGCGGTGGTCGCCTCGGCCACGCCGTCCACCGCCTCGTCCTCGGCCGCGGCGACCGCCACGATCAGCGCCGAGGCCCGCAGCGGCGACGAGAACATCTGCTCCGACCTGCCGTCCGGCCAGTACGGCGGACACCCCTAGATGGTTGATTCGGGGGTATGCCGGGGTGCGGCTCAGTGCCGTGAACGCTTCGTTGAGTGGCGCCTGGGCGTGCGCCGCGACCCCGTACAGACGACCGAGTATGCGTGGGGCCGCGGCGCGCGCCCAGGCTTGCCGCTGAGCCGTTTCGCCGTGCCCCGCAAGGTCCGCGGGCCGCGCGCTTTCAGCGCATCCGGCTTACTGGCCTACCCCCGAATCAACCATCTAGCCGGGCGGATCAGCGCACGTTGACGATGTTCGCGCCGGGCACCGGACCCCGGGCCCGGCGCACCGCCCGGCAGCGGCCCGAGGTGCGCAGCTCCGCCTCCACGTTCGCCGCGGCCACCGGGCTGTCCACCAGGAAGACGGTGGTCGGCCCGGAGCCGGAGACGAGCGAGCCGCAGGCGCCGGCCGCCCGGCCCAGCTCCAGCAGTTCGCCGATCTCCGGCAGCACCTCCACGGCGGCGGGCTGCAGGTCGTTGTAGAGCGACCGGCCGATCGCCGCCGCGTCGCGCGAGCGCAGCGCCGCCATCAGGTCCGGGTGCACGCTCGGGGCGGGCGCCTCGACGTTCGCGCGGCGCCGCTGGGCGTCACAGGCCTCGAAGATCTTCGGCGTGGACAGGCCGGCGTCCAGCACCGCGATGACCCACTCGAGGCCGGCCGCCGCGAGCACCGGGGAGATGTGCTCCCCGCGCCCGGTGCCGATCGCCGTGCCGCCGTGCAGCGCGAAGGGCACGTCGCTGCCCAGCTGTGCGGCCAGGTCGTGCAGCTCGTCCCGGCGCAGCCCGGTGCCCCAGAGCGAGTCGCAGGCCACCAGCGTGGCCGCCGCGTCCGCCGAACCGCCCGCCATGCCGCCCGCGACCGGGATGTCCTTGCGGATCGTCAGGCGCACGTTCGGCTCCACGCCGCACTGCTCGGCCAGCAGCGCCGCCGCCTGCCAGGCGAGGTTCCGCTCGTCCGCGGGCACCTGTTCCACGTCCGAGTCCCGGCGCAGCGGCTCCACCGACAGCGAGATCCCGCGCGCCGAGCGGGCGATCACCTCGTCGTACAGCGAGACGGCGTGGAACACCGTGACCAGCTCGTGGTAGCCGTCCGGCCGCAGCGGGCCCACCGACAGCGAGAGATTGATCTTCGCCGGGACCCGCACGGTGACCGCTTCGGGCTGAAAGGGACCCTCATCCCACGGCGGCTGCTCGGCGGCGCTCACGGTCCCGGCTCCATCTGCGTCTCCGGCTGCGGCTGGGTTTTCGGCTCGGGCTGAAAGGGAGCTCTGCCTTCATCCCACGGCGGCTGCTCGGCGGCGCTCACGACGCGGACTCCTTCGGTTCCTCGGCGGCGCGCGCCGCCGCGATCGCGGCATACTCTGCCACGCCCAGGGACTCCCCGCGTGCGCCGGGATCAACCCCGGCGCGGCGCAGCAGTTCCTCGGCCCGGGCCGGTGAGCCCGCCCAGCCGCCGAGCGCGGCCCGCAGGGTCTTGCGGCGCTGCGCGAAGGCCGCGTCCACCACGGCGAACACGTCCCGGCGCTCGACGTCGTCACGCGGCGGCTCCCGGCGGTCCAGGGCGACCAGGCCGGACTCCACGTGCGGGGCGGGCCAGAAGACGTTCTTGCCGATCGCGCCGGCCCGCTTGACCTCGGCGTACCAGCGGGCCTTGACGCTCGGCACGCCGTAGACCCGGCCGCCGGGCTCGGCCGCGAGCCGGTCCGCCACCTCCGCCTGAACCATGATCAGGATCCGGCGCAGGCTGGGGAAGCGCTCCAGCATCGTCAGCAGCACCGGCACGGCCACGTTGTACGGCAGGTTCGCCACCAGCGCGGTCGGCGGCGGCCCCGGCAACTCGGTCAGCCGCATGGCGTCCGCGTGCACGAGTTCGAAGTTGCCGGCCAGCTCCGGCGCGCGCTCGGCGATCGTGCCGGGCAGCGCCTCGGCGAGCACCGGGTCGATCTCCACCGCCACCACCCGGCGCGCCGCCTCCAGCAGGCCCAGGGTGAGCGAGCCGAGGCCGGGACCGACCTCGACCACCACGTCCGCCGGGTCGAGGCGCGCGGCCCCGACGATCCGCCGGATCGTGTTCGGGTCGATCACGAAGTTCTGGCCGAGCTGCTTGGTCGGCCGCACACCGAGCCGGTCCGCCAGCCGACGCACGTCGGCGGGACCGAGGAGGGAGGCTCGTCCTCCGCCCGGTCCCGCCGCATCGTCCTCGGCGCCGTTCAACTGTGCAGGTTGCCGCATGCCACCGATTCTAGAGGTGACGAGCGCCTGCTCAGCTGAACAGGTAGTGACCGCACACCGGCCACTGCCCCGCGCCCGCCTCGGTGTAGAGCTTCTCGGCCAGCGCCGTCTGGGTGGCCGCGCTCGCGTCCGAGGGAAGCCCGGTGCCGCCCAGCGAGTCCCACGTGCTGATCGTGAACTGGTACATCCCGTAGAACCCGTTGCCGGTGTTCGTGCTCGGGTTGCCGCCGGACTCGCAGTTCGCGAGGGCGGCCCAGTTCAGGCTCGACGCGCTGGTGGGCAGCGCCTTCGTGCCGACCGAGAGGACCTCGTTGACCGGCTGCTTGGTGACCGACTCCGAGACCTGCTTCGGGTTCTGCTTGACGCCGTTGACCACGAGCACCGCGTACGTCACGGTCTCCTCGCCGTCCACACCCTGGGTCTTCACGCTGCTCGTCCCGACGTACTGGGTCGAGTCGTTGACCTTGGTGGTCTGGAACGGGATCGAGACCTGCTTCGTCTCGGTCGTGCCGGTGATCCGGTTTATCGAGATCGTCTCGCCGTCCGTCGGCACCGAGGAGGCGGCCACCGAGGGCGCGTCCTGGTTGTGCAGCACTATCCCGGCCTGGGCCATGGCCGCGGTCACGGTGGCCGCGGTCGTGTTCAGCTGGACGGACTTGCCGTCCACCAGGAAGGTGATGTGCCGCAGCGTGTAGACGACCAGGCCGGTCATCCCGGCGCGCGGGATGTCGGCCGACATCGGCTCCGAGGTCTGCGCGCCGCTGGTGCGCACGCCGAGCTCCTGCAGCGCCGAGGCGACGGTCGGGTAGTGCACCCAGGCGGTCGTCTTGACGCCGTTCACGCTCAGGCTCAGCGGACGGCCGTAGCGCACGGTGATGGTCTCGTTGTCCGAGGCCGAACTGCCGGCCGCCGGGCTGACCACGTCCTTGCTGCCGGTGCTGATCCCGTCCGCGGTGAGCACCGCGCCGACCGTGCCGGCGAAGGTGTGCACCGTCTGGGTCTGCCCGTCCACGCTGAGCGTGATCGACTTGTCGTAGGCCACGTAGGTGACCGCGCCGGCGACCAGGGCGGCGAGCACCGTGCCCTGCACGATCCGGCCGAGCGGGCCGGTGCGCGGCCGGGTGCGCAGCACCTTCGGCGGCTTGCCGACTCCGTCGGTCTTGGTTTCCGGACCGGTCGGCGCGGCCGCGGTCTTCGCGCGGCTGCGGCGCGGCCCGGGGACGGGCGCGGCGACGGTGTCCGGGACCGGCTCGGCCACGGCGGTGTCGAGCCCGTACCCGCCCAGCGAGGACGTGTCCGGAAGTTCCGGGTCGGCGACCAGCGTCTCGGTGGCCAGCGCGCCCGGCGCCGCGTACTGCTCGGCCGCGTAGCGCGGGTCGGCGTACGAGGGCTCTGCGAAGCCGCCCGAGAAGTCGCCGCCGGAATACTCGTCGTACGGCGCATACTCGCCGTAGGACGGGGTACCGGCGTCGTACACCGGCGAGGCCTCGGCCGCGTAGCCCGGCGCGTACCCCTGCTGGGGGTACCCGGACTGCTCGTACTGGCCCTGCTGGTAATGATCCGCCGAGGACTCGGCGTACTGGCCCTGGGGGCCGTACTGGTCGTACTGCTGGTACTGCTGCTGGTCGTACTGGTCCTCGTAGTAGTACTCGGCGGCTTCGGACGACCCTTCGGCGCCCGCGTACGGTGCCCCGGCGTATCCGCCGGTCTGACCGCCCGTCAGGTCGGCGTAGCCGCCCTGCGCGTAGTCGACTCCGTAGTCGGGGTTATGAGGGGGGTTCGAGCGCGTACCGCTCACAAGACTCCAGACCTCGATGATCCCGGGCACGGCGGATTCCGAGCGGCGCGGTTGTGCCTGTTTCGCGCCGCGGTACGCGGACCGGGTCCGCGCCGGGTCCACCGATCCGGCTACCGACGGGGACTGTAACGGACTCCGGGCTCACGTCGCCATAGCCCGCATGGGGGTTGGGTAGGGTCGAATTGTCCGATAAGAGAGTTGACTGCACCGCCAAATCAGTGCATTACGGGGCACCCTACCGGCCGTGAGTGTGAGCTTTCTCCCACCAATGACCTATTTGGCCTAGCTCGAAGAGGTTGTCGAGAAATGGTTACACGAGTCTGAAGGCGTGTCGGGTGTTCGCGTCCAGCGCCGCGCACAGTTCGCGCAGGTCCACGCCGAGTGTCTCACCCATCGAACGGACAGTGTACGGGATCAGATACGGAGCGTTCGGCCGCCCCCGGTAGGGGACCGGCGTGAGGAACGGCGCGTCGGTCTCCACGAGTACCCGATCGAGTGGGGTGACCCGCAGGGCCTCGCGCAGCGCGTCGTTCGCCTTGAAGGTCACCGGTCCCGCGAACGAGAGGTAGTAGCCCGCGTCGGCGCACGCCTTCGCCATCGCCGCGTCCCCGGAGTAGCAGTGGAACACCACCCGCTCCGGCGCGCCCTCCTCGGCGAGGATCCGCAGTACGTCCTCGTGCGCGTCCCGGTCGTGGATCACGAGGGTCTTGCCGACCTCCTTGGCGAGCGCGATGTGCCGCCGGAAGGACTCCTGCTGCGCCGCCACGCCCTCGGGCCCGGTGCGGAAGTAGTCGAGCCCTGTCTCGCCGATCCCGACCACCTCGGGCCGCTCGGCCAGTTCCGCGATCCGGGCGATCGCCGCGTCCAGCGCCTCGGCCCCGCCCGCGGCCCGGTGCGCGTCCTTCCCGGCCCACGCGTCCATGTCGCCGAGCACCAGCCGCGGTGCCTCGTTCGGGTGTAGCGCGACCGTGGCGTGGATCGCCGGGAACGCCGTGGCCTGCCGAACCGCCCATTCGGACGAACGCACGTCGCATCCCACTTGGACCAGCGTGGTGACGTTGACCGACGCCGCGAGCCGCAGCGACTCCTCGGTGGTGCGCCCCTGCATGTCGAGATGCGTGTGCGAGTCCGCCACCGGAACCGGGAGCGGCTCGGGCACCGGCGGCGGCGTGTCCTGCTTCGACTGTGACTTGCTGCTGGCCATGGGCCCGAGTCTACGGGCCTTGACCGGCCCTCTAGATTTGGATCCGTCGCCCCGGCAGGCGACCACAAATTCATCAGGGGAGGGACCGATGCAACGTCGAAGCCGCGCGGCTTCCGTCATCGCGATCGCACTACTGGCCTGCTCCGCGGTTCCCGTCGCGCACGCCGCGTCCACGGGTTTCGTGCTCTACGTCGACAACACCAACTCCGCCTGCACCGACTCCGGCACGGGCACCGCCGCGGCGCCGTTCTGCACGGTCCAGGCCGCGTTCAATGACGCCGCCGCCGGCAAGACCGTGGAGATCGAGGCGGGCACGTACACGAGCCCGGCCACGCTCACCGCCTCGGGCACCGCGGATGCACCCATCACCGTCCGCTTCGGTTGGTCGCCGAACACCACCTTCAACCCGACGACCGCCCCCGGCTTTGCGCTGCCGCAGGGCTCCAAGGCGTCCGCGCTGACGATCTCCGGCGCGAGCTACGTCGACGTCGACTACGCGATGGCGCAGACGAGCGAGGACTACGCGGACGCCGTCTCCGTCACGAACTCCTCGCACGTCGAGTTCGACGGCGGCTTCGTCAACAACGCGGCCACCGACATCGGGATCTCCGGCACGAGCAGTGACGTCACGGTCGAGCAGATGTCGCTGCTCTCCGACGGGACCGCGGTCTCGATCGGATCGGCGGCCACCGACACCGTGGTCACGACGAACGAGATGGACGGCGACGCCAGCAGCGCCGTCGGAGTCGCGGTAAACGGTGCCTCCGGTACCGACATCGTGAGCAACACGATGGGCTCGGAATGCACCGCCGGGATCTCCGTGTCCGGCGGCGCGACCGCGACCACCGTGGAGAACAACGTCATCACCACGATCGCCGACGACAGCGGCTACTGCTCGACCGATCTGGCGACGGCGCTCGGCCTGAACGTGTCGAGCGACTCGGCGGCCGGAACCACCGAGAAGTACGACACCGTTTCCACGTACGACAGCCCGGCGGTCGAGTGGGCCGGTCAGACGTACACGGCCACCGCCGCCTTCCAAACGGCCACCGGCCAGGGCACGGCCGACTACCTGCTCAGCGACAACACCAAGACGATCCCGGCCGGCGACACGGTCGACTCCGCGGACGCCCTCGCGCCCGGCGAACTCGCGACGGACCGGCTGGGCAACTCCCGCGTCGACGATCCGCAGGTCCCCGACACCGGCACCGGCGTCGGCTACTACGACCGCGGCGCGACCGAACTCCAGGACCCGATGGCCGCAACCCTCTGGGGCGTCGCCGCCGACGGCGGCCTCAGCGGTCACGCGGTGTACAAGATCTCCGGCTGCGGTCAGTGGAGCACGTCCTTCACCGGCTCCATCGCCTGGGGTGACGGCACATCGACTCCGCTCACGACGCTGGAGTGCTCCGGTAACGACTTCGTCGCCGCCCACACCTACCCGACTCCCGGCAAGTACGAGGTCGATCTCTCCGCCACCGACGGCATCGGGAACGTCGTGAGCTCCGCCGACTTCACGACCGCGGGCGGCGACTACACGCCTCTCGTGGAGCGGGTCCTCGACACGCGGGCCACGAAGACGAAGGTGGGCCCCGGCCACTTCGTCAAGGTCGATCTCTCCGACTGGCTGCCGTCGAACGCGCAGGCCGTGGCGCTGAACCTCACCGTCACCAACACCACCGGCGGCGGCTACGCGGCGGCGGTCGCCGACGGGGCCGGTGCGCCGTCCACCTCGAACGTCAACTTCGGGGCCGGTCAGACCGTCGCCAACTCGACCATCGTGCCGGTCGCCGCGGACGGTTCCATCGACATCTATAACGAGAGCAAGACGTCCGGCATCGACGTGATCGCCGACATGACCGGCTACTTCTCGCCGAAGGCCGCGTCGGGTTACGCCGCCGTGGCCCCGGACCGGATCCTCGACACCCGCAAGGGCATCGGCGCCGCGGAGGCCCAGGCAGCCGCGTACTCGGTGACCCCGGTCGCGGTCGCCGGGCTGGACGGCATCCCCGCCACCGCGAGTGCCGTGGCCGTCCACGTGACCGTCACCGACACGCTCGGCGGCGGCTTCGTGGCGGCCGAACCGGACGGCGACGGCCTGCTGAACACGTCGAGCGTGAACTTCGGCAAGGGGCAGACGGTCTCGAACACGGTGATCGTGCCGCTCGGCAGCGACGGCAAGATCGAGCTCTACAACGGCGCGACCGGCCCGGTGGACCTGATCGCCGACGTCGCAGGCTACTTCTCCACGTCGGCGCCGAACGTCTACGTCCCCGAGGCGCCGCAACGGGTTCTCGACACCCGGTCCAGCGGCGGCCCGCTCGCGCCCGACACCGCGTACGAATATCCGCTCGCCAACAGCGGCTCGGCCACAGTCGCCGTCGTCGCCAACCTGACCGCGACCGAGCCGACCGCGAGCGGCAACCTGGAGGCGTACCCGGTCGGCACCACCCGGCCCGGCGTGTCGAACGTGAACTTCGGCAAGGGCCAGACGATCGCGAACCTCGCGCTGCTGGACAACAGCGCGACGACCGGCGCCGACACCGAGGTCTACAACGACTCGACCGGCACCGACCAGCTGATCATCGACGTCTTCGGCTACTTCACCTCCGACTGACCCGTCAGGCGATGCGAAACGGCCGGTCCCCACGCTGGGGACCGGCCGTTCGTGCGTTCCAGGAGGGAATCAGCCCTCGACGCGCTCCTCCAGACGCGGGAAGAGCACCGCGCCCTTGGTCACCACCGAGCCCGCGGGCAGCTGCCCCCAGCGGCCCGCGTCCTGCACCGGCTGCGCGGCCAGCGCGCCGAGCGAGGCCTCCGCGCCGAGCGAGTCCCAGAGCGCGGCCGACGACTTCGGCATGACCGCGTTCAGCAGCACGGCCACGGCGCGCAGCGACTCGGCCGCCGTGTAGAGGATCGTCGCGAGCCGCGCCTGGCCGGCCTCGGACGTGTCCTTGGCGACCTTCCACGGCTCCTGCTCGGTCAGGTAGCCGTTGACCAGCTTGATGTAGTCGAAGACCGCGTTCAGTCCGCCCTGGAAGTCCAGCGCCTCGCCGATCCGCTCGTCCGCCGTCTGCACCGCGTTCTCCAGCGCGGACACCAGGACCTGCTCGGCCGCGCCGGGATCGGTCGCCGCCGGCAGTACGCCCTCGAAGTACTTGCCCACCATGGCCGCCACCCGCGAGGCGAGGTTGCCGTAGTCGTTGGCCAGCTCCGAGGTGTAGCGCGCGTTCAGGTCCTCCCAGGAGAAGGAGCCGTCCTGGCCGAACGGGATCGCGCGCATGAAGTAGTAGCGGTACGCGTCGGAGCCGAAGTGGTCGGTGATCTGCGCGGGCGCGATGCCGGTCAGCTTCGTCTTCGACATCTTCTCGCCGCCGACCAGCAGCCAGCCGTGCCCGAAGACCTTGCGCGGCAGCGGAAGCCCGGCCGCCATCAGCATCGCCGGCCAGATCACCGCGTGGAAGCGCAGGATGTCCTTGCCGACCAGGTGCACGTCGGCGGGCCACGTGTGGCTGAACTTCTCCTCGTCCGCGCCGTAGCCGACCGCGGTGGCGTAGTTCAGCAGCGCGTCGATCCACACGTACAGCACGTGCTTCCGGTCCCACGGGATCGGGATGCCCCAGTCGAAGCTGGTGCGCGAGATCGACAGGTCCTGCAGGCCCTGCTTGACGAAGTTGACCACCTCGTTGCGCGCCGACGCGGGCTGCACGAACTCGGGGTGCTCCTCGTAGTAGGCGAGCAGTTTGTCCGTGTACTGCGACAGCTTGAAGAAGTAGTTCTCCTCGCGGATCGTCTCCACCGGACGGTGGTGGATCTTGCAGACCAGTTGCCCCGCGTACTCGCCGGTGCCGTCCTCGACGTCGCCCGGCAGCTTGTGCTCCTCGCAGGCGACGCAGTACAGGCCCTCGTACGAGCCCTTGTAGACCTCGCCGAGGTCGTACAGGTTCTGCCAGAACTCCTGCACCCGCTCGGTGTGCCGCTTCTCCGTCGTCCGGATGAAGTCGTCGTTCGCCGCGTCGATCGTCTCGAGCACCGGCAGCCACGCCTCGCGGACCAGCTTGTCGGTCCACTCCTGCGGGGTCACGCCGTTCGCCTTGGCGGTGCGCAGCAGCTTCTCGCCGTGCTCGTCGGTGCCCGTCAGGTACCACACGCTCTCGCCGCGCTGCCGGTGCCAGCGGGTCAGCACGTCACCCGCCGTGGTCGTGTACGCGCTGCCGATGTGCGGCGCGTCGTTCACGTAGTAGATCGGCGTGGTGACGTAGTAGGACTTGTCGCTGGAAGCCATGACGGAATTCTACGGGGTGGCCGAGTGCGACCGAGTCATGGTGGCCGGGCTCGCGGGCCGATGGCTCTCGCCTGGCCGCGTTCTCGTCGGTCGCCACCCAAACCCAGGGTGCCTCCCTCCTCGGCCTTGCCAGACTCGGCCCTCGACCCGCTCCCTGATCCGGCCACCATGACTCGGTCGCACTGTGTCACTCGGACCCGGTCTTCGACGCGACCACCGCGTCGAACACCTCGCGCTTCGGCAGCCCGAGTTCCGCCGCCACCGCCGCGATCGCCGTCTTCCGGTGCTCCCCGGCCTCCTCGCGCGCGGCCACCAGTTCGGCCAGCGACTCCGCGGTGTGCTCGACCGGTCCGGCGGGCGCCGCGCCGGAGACCACCACCGTGATCTCGCCGCGCACCCCGTCCGCCGACCACGCCGCCAGCTCGCCGAGGGTGCCCCGCTTCACCTCTTCGTACGTCTTGGTGAGCTCGCGGCACACGGCGGCGGGCCGGTCCGCGCCGAAACTTTCAGCCATCGCGGTCAGCGTCTCGGTGATCCGGTGCGTGGCCTCGAAGAAGACCATCGTGCGCGGCTCGTCCGCCAGCGCCTTCAGCACCCGCGAGCGCTCCCCGGCCTTGCGCGGCGGGAATCCCTCGAAGCAGAAGCGGTCCACCGGCAGCCCGGACAGCGCCAGCGCGGTCAGCACGGCGGACGGCCCGGGCACCGCCGTCACCCGGATCCCCGCCTCGACCGCCGCCGCGACCAGCCGGTAGCCGGGGTCCGAGACCGAGGGCATCCCCGCGTCGGTGACCAGCAGCACGTGCGCGCCCTCGGTCAGCCGGGCGACCAGCTCCGGGGTGCGGGCGGCCTCGTTGCCCTCGAAGTAGGACACGACGCGCCCGGCCGGCTCCACGCCGAGCTCCTGCGCGAGCCGGCGCAGCCGCCGGGTGTCCTCGGCCGCCACCACGTCGGCGGTGCGCAGCTGCTCGGCGAGTCGCGGCGGCGCGTCCGCGGGGTCCCCGATCGGCGTTCCGGCGAGCACCAGCAGACCCTCGGTTTGTAGCTGTTTCACGACGACCATCTTCGCTTACTACGCGTTCTCAGAAGCAATCAATACGATGGCGCGCGTGGAGAGCGACGTGGATGACGCCAACCTGATCGAGGACGAGGTCGTCGAGGCCGGTCACCAGGGGCTGCCCGCCGAGGCGAGCCCCCGGCGGCGCTGGCGCAGGGTCGAGCGCGGCAAGGTCTGGTGGCGGCCGGAGGGCGCCCCGCGGCCGGACGCGCGCCCGCCGCTGTCCGAGCGGCTGAGCCCGGCGTACTACCCGGAGTTCTTCCGCGGCGCCGGCTGGATCCTGCCGGTCGCGGTCACCCTCATCGGCGGCCTGCTGCGCTTCTGGGACCTGGCCCGGCCCAACAAGATCATTTTCGACGAGACGTACTACGCCAAGGACGGCTGGTCGATGTGGGTCTACGGCTGGGAGCACAGCTGGGAGACCTCCTCCGCCGCCGACCCGAAGCTCGCGGTCAGCGGCGCCTTCGGCAGCCAGGGCAAGGCCAGCTTCACCACCGGCAACGTGCAGGAGTTCGTGGCGCACCCGCCGGTCGGCAAGTGGATCATCGGCTTCGGCGAGAAGGTCTGGGGCCTGAACCCGGTCGGCTGGCGGCTGATGGACGCGCTGCTCGGCACCCTCGCGATCCTGCTGCTCACCCGCACCGCGCGCCGGATGTTCCGCTCCACGCTCATCGGCGTCATCGCGGGCCTGTTCCTCAGCTTCGACGGCCTCGCCTTCGTCATGTCCCGCACCGGCCTGCTCGACAACATCCAGGCCTTCTTCGTCCTCGCCGGCTTCTGCGCCCTCGTCGTCGACCGGGACAAGTGCCGCGAGAAGGCCGCCGCGTGGGCCGAGCAGAACCTCAAGGGCACGCCGCTGCTCAAGGGCGAGCACGGCCCGAAGTTCGGCTTCCGGCTCTGGCGCGTGCTGGCCGGCCTCTCGCTCGGCCTGGCCACCGCGACGAAGTGGAACGCCATCTACTACGTCGCCGCCTTCGCGATCCTGAGCGTGCTGTGGGACCGCGGCACCCGGCGGGCGCTCGGCCTGCGCAACCCGTCGATCGCCACGCTGCGCCGCGACGTCGGCTGGGCGTTCCTCTCGATGCCCGTCCTGATGGCCGCCGTCTACCTCGGCTCCTGGTCGGGCTGGATCTTCAACACCTCCAACGGCGGCGGCTACAACCGCTTCTGGGCCAACTCGAACCCGGCCGCGGGCTTCCCGGACGTCCCGTTCAGCAGGCAGCTGACGCAGTGGCTGGTGCCCGGCTGGCTGCGCTCGCTGTGGAACTACAACCACGCGATCTACCAGTTCGACGTGAACCTGCAGTCGCCGCACCCGTACCAGTCCAATCCGTGGTCCTGGCTGGTCATGGGCCGGCCGGTCGCCTTCGACTACACCTCGCCGAAGGTCGGCACGGACGGCTGCACCGCCGCGATGCACAGCTGCTCACAGGAGGTGCTCGCGCTCGGCAACCCGTTCCTGTGGTGGCTGGCCACGGCCTCGATCCTCTACCTGGTCTGGCTGTGGATCGGCCGCCGCGACTGGCGGGCCGGGGCGATCCTGTGCGGCATCGCGGCGGGCATCCTGCCGTGGATGCACTACGCCGAGCGCACGATCTTCTCGTTCTACGCCGTGATCTTCGTGCCGTTCATGTGCCTGGCCGCGGCCGTCAGCGTCGGCGCGATCATCGGCCGAGCGGACGCGCCACCGGTACGGCGGGCCTGGGGAGCCGCGGTCGGCGGGGCCATGGTCGTGGCGATCGTCGGCATCTTCATCTACTTCTATCCGATCTACACGGACCAGACGATCTCCTACAACGACTGGTCCTCCCACATGTGGTTCCAGTCCTGGATCTAGCTGGATCTAGGGCCGCCGCGGACCGCGTAGGCTTGCCGGGTGGCGAATCTGGTCAACATCGAGTCAGTCAGCAAGGCCTACGGCACCCGCACGCTGTTGGACGGGGTGTCGCTGGGCCTGGCCGAGGGCGACCGGATCGGCGTGGTCGGACGCAACGGCGGCGGCAAGTCGACCCTGCTCAAGCTGCTGGCCAAGCAGGAGCAGCCGGACGGCGGCCGGGTCGTGCACAGCGGCAACACGCACCTGGTCGTGGTCGGCCAGCACGACGAGCTCGATCCGGCCGCCACCATCCGCGCGCAGCTGCTCGGCGGCCGCCCGGAGCACGAGTGGGCGGGCCAGGCCCAGATCCGCGACGTGATCACCGGCCTGTTCGGCGGCCTGGACGCCCCCGGCTTCCCGCAGGGCCTGGACACCGTCGTCGGCCCGCTCTCCGGCGGCGAGCGGCGCCGGATCGCGCTGGCCAAGGCGCTGATCGAGCCGGACGCGAGCGACCTGCTGATCCTGCTCGACGAGCCGACGAACCACCTGGACGTCGAGGGGATCGCCTGGCTGGCCCGGCACCTGAAGCAGCGCCGCTCCGCCCTGTTCGTCGTCACCCACGACCGCTGGTTCCTGGACGAGGTCTGCGACCACACCTGGGAGGTCGCGGGCGGCCAGGTGCACGCCTACGAGGGCGGCTACTCGGCCTTCATCCTGGCCCGCGCCGAACGCGCCCGGGTCGCCGAGGCCGACTGGGACCGCAAGCAGAACCTGCTGCGCAAGGAACTCGCGTGGCTGCGTCGCGGCGCCCCGGCCCGCACCTCGAAGCCCAAGTTCCGCATCGAGGCCGCCAACGCCCTGATCGACACCGAGCCCCCGGCCCGCGACAGCGCCGAACTGACCCGCTTCGCCTCGGCACGCCTGGGCCGCACCGTCTACGAACTCGAAGACGTCACGTACCGCGTAGGCGAAGGCGACACGCAGCGCACCCTGCTCCAGCAGATCACCTGGCAGCTCGGCCCCGGCGACCGCGTAGGCCTGGTCGGCGTCAACGGCGCAGGCAAGACGAGCCTGCTCCGCCTCCTCACCGGCGTAGTCCAACCCGCGAGCGGTCGCGTCGTGACCGGCGTCACGGTCAAACCCGCCGTCCTGTCCCAGGAGATCACCGAGATCGACCCGAACCTCAAGGTCCTCAAGGCCGTCGAGGAGATCAAGACCAGCATCGACCTGGGCAAGGGCCGCGAACTCACCGCCTCCCAGCTCCTCGAACGCTTCGGCTTCTCCGGCGACAAGCAGTGGACCCCGGTCGGCGACCTCTCCGGCGGCGAGCGGCGCCGCCTCCAGCTCCTCAGGCTCCTGATGGGCGAGCCCAACGTCCTGCTCCTGGACGAGCCCACCAACGACCTGGACATCGACACCCTGCGCGCCCTCGAGGACCTGCTCGACGGCTGGCCCGGCTCGCTGCTCGTCATCTCGCACGACCGCTACTTCCTGGAGCGCGCCACCGACCGCATCGTCGCCCTCCTCGGCGACGGCTCGCTGCGCATGCTCCCCAACGGCGTCGACGAATACCTGCAACGCCGCGCCGCCGCCGCGTCCTCCGCCCCCGCGGCACCCACCTCCGCGGCCCCCGCGTCGTCCTCGGCCGCCAAGGACCAGCGCGCCGCCCAGAAGGACATGGCCCGCATCGAACGCCGCCTGGACAAGATCTCCTCCCTCGAGAACGGCTTGCACGACCAGATGGCCGCCGCCGCGACCGACTACGCGAAGGTCGCCGAACTGGACGGCAAACTCAGGGAACTGACCGAAGAGCGCGAGCGCCTGGAAGAGGAATGGCTGACCCTGGCCGACTGATCCGTCATTGACCCGCCGCCCCCTGCGACACTGGAATCATGCTGAGCGGGGCGGAATTCACAGTTCTCAGCAATCTGCTGCAGAACGTCATGGGCGAGTTGATCGCGCATCTGCTCGAGACGGTCGCCGGACGCGCACGCAAGGGACGCGCCGACCGCCGCCGGATCGAGGAGGAGGCCGCGCCGATCAGCGCACGCCTCACCAGACGGCTCCTCGAAGACGGGATACGCCAGCATCCCGAGATCAGCGCGTCCGACTGGGAAGCCGCGCTGCTCCGCCTCCGCGAGGCGATCCGCTCGGCCCGGGGCACCGGCGTGGACCCGGTCCTCGCCTCCGGCCTGCACCCGGACCGCCTCGCCGGAATCCTGACCGCGCACGGCTCGGCGGCGACCGACGGCTTCCCCGTCACCTCCGGCGCGCACCGTGCGTACGAGTGGCTGCTCAGCGCCGTCAGCCCGCTGATCATCGAAGAGTTCGAACAGCGTCCGGACGCCGACACCCAGCTCATCAAGGCGATCCTGCAACTCGTCATCGTCATCCGCGAGGCGCTCGACGCGCTGACGAGAAATCCCCAGCCTGTGGACCGCGTCCCCGAACACCCCGAACTCACCGCGCCGCCCTTCGAACCCCGCTACCTCACCCACGTGGCCCGCAGCCTGGGCCGCTTCGAACTCTTCGGCGTGAACAGAGGCCGCGAGCCGAGCAAGCAGACCTTCGACGAGAGCTACGTCAGCCTCACCGTCGCCCGGACGAGCGACCCCGACTCCCCGACGTCCCCGGACGAGGAGGAGGAACTCACCGGCGCGGGCGTCGCCGTCTCCAACGCCCTCTCCGGCCGCAAACGCGTGATACTGCGCGGCAGCGCGGGCAGCGGCAAGACGACCCTGCTGAGCTGGCTCGCCGCCAACGGGGCCGCCGGACGGCTGACCGGCGAATCAGGGCCCTGGGGCGAGGTCGTCCCCTTCGTCGTCCGCCTGCGCGACTTCACCAACCGCCCGCTGCCCCGCGTCGAGGAACTCCCCGCCATCACCGCCCCCGCGATCGACGGCGAACGCCCGCCCGGCTGGGCCACCTCGACCTTCGCCACCGGCCGCGCACTCCTCCTCGTGGACGGCGTCGACGAACTCAGCGCCGAACGCCGCGACGACGTCCAGACGTGGATCGAAGGACTCGTCGACGCGTACCCCGAGGCCCGCTACGTGGTCACCGTGCGCCCCTTCGCCGTGCCCACGAGCTGGCTCGGTCAGGCGCCGTACGACTTCGACGGCTTCGACCTGCTTCCGCTCAGCGCCAAAGGGATCCGCGACTTCCTCTACTGCTGGCACGAAGCTGCCAAGCGCGACCAGGACGAGGCGCGGCGAATGTGGCTGGACCAGTGCCGAGTAGGCCTGGACGAGCTCATGCAGGGCCCCCGCCCCGAACTACGTCGCCTGGCCACCAGCCCCCTCCTCTGCGGCCTGCTCTGCGCCCTGTATCAGGACCGCGACATGGAGCTTCCGCGCGACCGCAGGAGCCTGTTGTCCGCCGCGCTCGACCTGCTCCTGTTCCGCTGGAACGAACAGCACGGCTTCCCCGCCGACGGCAGCGCCGCGCCCAGCCGCGAAGAGCAGACGATCCTGTTGCAGCGCTTCGCGTACTCGATGGTCCGGAACCAGGACCTCGTCGTCGACCGGCAGCACGCCGTGCAACGGATCTCCGCCGCCATGCGCGGAATGCGCAGCCACGGCGAGGACCCGCAACGCGTGCTCAGCTACGTGCTGGAGCGCACCGGCCTGTTCCAGGAACCGCGCTCAGGCCAGATCCAGTTCGTGCACCGCACCTTCCGCGACTACCTGGCCGCCAAGGAGATCGTCGAGTCCGGCGATCTCAGCTTCCTGCTGGAACAGGCGCACCTCGACCAGTGGCACGAGGTCGTCATCATGGCCATGGCCCACGCCCGGCCGCACGAGCGCGCCGGCATGCTGCGTGACCTGCTGCGCGGAAACCAGGCCGCCCAACACGACCGCCGCCTAGCCGACCGCCTGCACCTCCTGGCCGCCGCGAGCCTGGAGCAGGCCGACGTCCTAGACGACAACGAAATCCGCGCCACCGTCGAAAACGCCGCCGCCCGCCTCATCCCACCCTCCAGCTTCGAAGAGGCGGCACTCCTCGCCCGAGCCGGCGAATTCGTCCTAGAACTCCTCCCCGGCCCCGAAGGCCAGAGCGAACAGCAGATGGCCCACGTGGTCCGCACCATCGCCACCATCGGCGGCGCCGCGTCCATCGACAAGATCCGCGCCTACTCCCTCGTCAACAAGACCATGGTCGTCGACGAACTCCTGCGTGCCTGGCGCGAATCCGACAACCCCGAGGAATACGCCCGCACAGTCCTAGCCCAGATCGAGTTCGGCGACAGAGAAGTGAAGGTCCAGGGCTGGCACAAGGTCCTCCTCCTCCACCACCTCAGAGGCCTCCTCCACCTCAACGTCCCCGGCGACCTGACCCCCCTCAGCCCCGTGGCCGAGATCCCCAACCTCACCCGCCTGAGCCTCTTCCAGAACTACGCGCTCCGCGACATCTCCCCGCTCCGCGCCTCCACGTCCCTGCGCACCCTCCAACTCTCCGGCTGCACGTTCCTCACCGACCTGCGCCCGCTCCGCGACACCAAGATCAACGAGCTGCACCTCTACCACATGGAACGCGTAGACCTCGCGACCCTGGCAGGCAGCCCCGTCACCACCCTCGTCCTCCGCGACGACCGCCTGGCCACCGGCCTCACCGCGATCCCCGCCGCCCCCGATCTCGACCTCACCCGCCTCCGCATCGACAACCTCGCCGACCGCCGCGACCTAAGCGGCATCACCCGCTGGCCCGCCCTGGAACACGTCGAATGCAGCGGCATCCCCACCCCCGACGAACTCGCCGAACTCAAGCAACTCCCCAAGCTCCGCGCCCTGACCCTCCGCCTCCCCGCCACCCCCACCCAGACCCAGACCGCCGACCTCCAGGCAATCCAGTCACACCTACCGTCCGTCCGAGTGACCCGTACGTAGCAGTCGTAAAATCCCAAAACTAACCCATCCCCCTGATTCCAGCACAAAGCGCATCATCCATTCCCGCCACCTCCCTAACGTGGCGCCATGGATGACCCCAACCTCACCCCCCGAGAAGCAGAAGTCCTGGACCTGTTCCGCGAAGGCCACTCCAGCAAGGAGATCGCCCGCGCCCTAGGCATCACCAGAGCCACCGTCCGCTGCCACGTCCAGAGCGTCCTCACCAAACTAGGCGTCCCCACCCGCCGCCAAGCAGCCGCCCTGATCCCGTCACCCCCGCAAGCGACCGCAGCGCCCCCGACGGCGATATCCACCCTCACCCCGCGCGAGACCCAAGTCCTCCACTGCATCGCCGCAGGCATAGGCCGCACCGAGATCGCCAGACACCTCTTCATGTCCCCCCACACCGCCCGCACCCACATCCAACGCATCCTCGCCAAGCTCGACCTCCACTCAGCCCTAGCCGCCATGGCCCTAGCCCGCCGCCTAGGCCTCCCCCCTCCCCCCGAGCAGCCCACCTAGCAAACGAATAATCGCCGCCTGACTCACGTTGCCCTCAGCCCACGTCGGCGACAGCGGCTACCGCGTCCCATGAAGAAAATCGCCGCTCCGCGACAGTGGCAATAAACCGCCGCATGGCTCGCGCTGTCCTCGGCTCACATCGGCGGCAGCGGCTGCCGCTTCTCGTGAAGAAATTTGCCGCTCCGCGACAGTAGTAATAAACCGCCGCCCAGCCTGCACTGTCCTCGATCCACGTCGGCGGCAGCGGCTTGGGTGGGTGGTTGCCGCCCTCGTCGCTGGCGCTCCTCGGGCGGCATGGTGCGGCTCGCCTTGCCTGGGGATGCGAACGGCGCCCCCACCGTGATGGTGGGGGCGCCGGGAGTTGCTGCCGGTTAGTGCTTATGTGCTGTGCCGCGGCCTTACTTGGCGGCGGACTCTTCGGCGGACTCGGTGGAGATCGCCTTGTTGACGCTGGCCTGGCCGTGTTCGGCGGCGTTGCCGAGCTGGCTCTGGCCGAAGATCCAGCCGAAGTACTTGTTCGGGGCGCACAGGGCGGGGATCAGGGTCGCGGCCTTGGGGGAGCCGAGGCCGGAGGCCATGTCGTAGCCCGTGGTGGCCTGGAAGAGGCTGCCGGTGTAGCCCGACGGGGAGTAGGCGTTGTTGCCGGTGGTCTCGTCCTGGAAGTCCTTGGCGTAGCTGGCCTTGTTCTTCGCGAGGTCGTAGATCGTCGGGTTGATGAAGCCGGCGGGGCCGTTGGCGGCGCAGCGGGTGGAGCTGTCGGCCAGGGCGGTGATGGCGGCCATCACGGGGGTGGCGAGGCTGGTGCCGCCGTCGACGAGGACGTAGTCGCCGGTGCTGTCGGCGTAGCCGATCTGCGGGAAGCCGGAGCGCCAGTCGCCGAGGGCCGAGATGTCGGGGACCTGGCGGCACGTCGCGCCCTTGGCCGCGTTGCAGATGTTGCTGTAGCCGGAGCCGACGAAGCCCTTCTGGTAGTTGGCCGCGCCGCTCAGGCTCTGCCAGATCGACACGCCGCCGCCGGTCGCGCCGCCGCCGTCGAACGAGTCGTTCCACGGGGTGACGGTCGGGTTGGTCAGGCCCTGCATGTAGGTGCCGCCGACCGCGGTGATCCAGAAGTTGTTGGCCGGGTCGTCCACGGTGACGGTGGCGTCCTGCTGGGCGACGGAGTTGCAGCCCTCGGAGCCGTTGTCGTCGGAGGAGGTGAAGAAGCTCTGGCCCTGCACGGCGGCGAGCTGCAGCGTGCTGGTCTGGCTGTTCTCCAGGGTGCTGTCGATCGCGCCCTCCTCGCAGCCGCCCCAGGACAGCGAGATGACGTTCGCGGAGTCGGCGGCGACCGGCGCGGCGAAGGTGTTGAGCCAGTCGGCGTCGGTGAACGAGGCGGTGATGTCCGGGCCCTCGTAGTCGATGACCGAGGCCTTCGGCGCGATCGAGGAGATGGCCTCGATGTCCAGCGAGGCCTCGATGCCGACGCCGTTCGCCGCGGTCGGCTGGACCGTCGTGCCCGCCGCGGAGGTGTCGTAGCTGACCTTGCTGTGCGAGCCGACGCAGCTCTCGTAGTCGGAGACGGCCTGGTGGTTCACGGCCTCCCACTCCTCGACCGCGACCGTGATGCCCTGGCCCTGGTCGCCCGAGGTCAGCTGCTTCGCGTAGCCGTACGCGCTGGCCATGGCGGTCGGCGAGTAGTAGGTGACGCCGTCCTGCCCGGTGTAGCCGTAGTTGGCCAGGTAGGAGTCGATCGACTTGGTGAACGTGGCGCACATCGAGGGGACGGCGTTCGAGCTCGAGTTGCCCGACTTCGCCGCCTTGACGGCCGAGGCCGCCGCGCCCGCGGTCTTCTTGGTCGGCGTGCGGTGGTCCGAGGTCGGCTGCAGGAAGTTGTTGAGGCCGACGACGGCGTTCACGTCGCCAGCGACCGACTGGTCGAGCAGCGGGACGGACGTCGCGTTGAAGGCGCTCGAGCCGTCGGCGAGCCGGTAGCCCGCGAAGCCGATCTTGAAGGCCTTCTTGAGCTGGCCGATCGTGGCCGACACCGGGATCTCGAAGTTGTCGTTGATCGCCTTGCCGGGGGTCAGGCCCGCCGCCTGCAGCGCCGCGCTGACCGCGTCCACCGAGGACTGCGAGGGCGCGAACAGCAGCTGGGTCTGCCACTTGCTCAGGTACTGCTTGTAGAACACCGAGTTCGGGTCGCTGACCAGCTGCGCGTACTGCGCGAGCTCGGCGGCGTTGCGCGGGTTGAGCGCGATGTCCACGTTGATCTTGGTGGCGTCGCTCGGTGCGGCCGCGGCCTTGGCACCGGCCGGGACCGTCGCGATGGAACCGACGGCGGTGGGGGTGTGCGAGACGGCGCTCGTGGCGGCGTCGGCCTGCGCGGTGCCCATCGCGATCGCGACGGCCAGCGCGGTGATCGGTGCACCGTACCGGAGGGCGCGCGATCGGGCGCCCCCGGATATCCGGACCCCAGGGTTGCGGGTGTTCCCCATACGGTTCTTCTCGATTCGCTAGCGCGTGGGGGCGAGCCCCAGGTCCCCCGGGAGCATCAAGGCCCCGATGCCGCACGGCATCGCAGTCCTTGATAACGCAAGGGGGCTACGCGCCGGTAGGGGTTCTCTTGGCATTTCTTCATAGTTTCGCGCTTGCGGCACGGCTGTGATCTCATCGAGATAAATCAGGGGGTGAATATGCCATCATGTCCGCACGTATCGGACATCGCGCCGAGGTCACGCGGCGATGCGGTCCGGGCGGGTGTAGACGTTCGCGCGGCGGCCGCGGACGAAGCCGGCGAGGGTCAGGCCGGAGCTCTCGGCGAGCTCGACGGCGAGCGAGGAGGGGGCGGAGACGGCCGCCAGCACCGGGATCCCGGCCGCGGCGGCCTTCTGCACGAGCTCGAAGGAGGCACGGCCGCTGACGGCGAGCAGCATGCCGCGCAGCGGGAGCATGTCCTCGCGCAGCGCCCAGCCGATCGTCTTGTCCACGGCGTTGTGCCGGCCGACGTCTTCCCTTATGCAGACGAGCGTGCCCTCGGCGTCGAACAGGCCCGCGGCGTGCAGGCCTCCGGTGGTGTCGAAGAGTTTCTGGCGTTCCCGGAGCCGGTCCGGCAGCGCGTAGAGCACGTCCGGGGTGACGCGCACCGGGTCGTCGGCGACGGACCAGCAGGCGTTCGCGTGCACGGCCTCGATCGAGCTCTTGCCGCAGATCCCGCAGGAGCTGCTGGTGAACGTCGTGCGGTTCAGCGACCAGGTCGGGTCGGCGACGCCCGGGGCGAGGTCCACCTCGACGATGTTGTACGGGTCGTGCTCGTGGCCGTCGTCGCCGTGCCGATTGTCGGTGCAGTAGCGCATCCGGGCCAGTTCGGCGCGGCCGCGTACGGCGCCCTCGCTCAGCAGGAAGCCCGCGACCAGGTCGAAGTCGTCGCCCGGAGTGCGCATCGTGACCGCCACCTGCCGGCCGCCGACCCGGATCTCCAGCGGCTCCTCGGCGGCCAGGCTGTCCCGCGCGCCCACGGCCGAGCCCCCGTCCAGCCGGAGCACCGCCGTCCGCGCCGTCACCTTCGCCATGCTTCAAGACTAGGCCTGAAAAGCAAGACCCCCGAACCTCGCGGGGAGGTTCGGGGGTCCCGAGCTCAAGACGTGCTGGAGCTTAACTCACCTCAGACGGCACGCACGTGCTCGGCCTGCGGGCCCTTCGGGCCCTGGGTGACGTTGAACTCGACGCGCTGGTTCTCCTCCAGGGTGCGGTAGCCGTTGGAGTCGATCGCCGAGAAGTGGACGAAGACGTCGGCGCCGCCGTCGTCCTGGGAGATGAAGCCGTAGCCCTTCTCCGCGTTGAACCACTTGACCGTACCGGAAGCCATAACTCTCCTTGATAAAAACGAGGGGACGTCGAACGAATCGCACGCCGTGTGCGCTCCGGGTTGCCGTTTCGTGACCGTCCCGCCCGCTGGGTCCGCAAGGAGGGTGGCGCCGCAAACACAAAGGCCCGCGGCCGTACTCCCGCGGGCATTCAACGAAGCATTCAGGGAACTGCAGCTGCAACCACTGACCACCCTAGCACGCCGGGGCGCTTTCGCAGCGTCACTCGCGCGAGTGATTCCAACGCAGGTCGAACGGCCCGAAAACCAGTGGAAATCAGGGGCGCAAACGGCCTACGGTCATTATCATGCCCTCCTCATCGCCCCTCGGGGGTCAGTTCGCGTCCTTGTGGAGATTACGCCGATATGTCCGGCCCTATCGGGCCAAGATGACCGTCATGCTGTTCGTCGCCCTCGGTTCCACCCTCATCGGGGTCGGCGTCCCGCTGCTCACCAGCTCGATCATCAACGGGCCGCTCGCCAGCGGCGACCGGGCGGCGCTGTGGCTGCTCGGCCTGTACGCGCTGCTGTTCGGCCTCGCCGAGGCCGCGCTGATCCTGACCCGCCGGCTCACCCTGGCCAGCAGCGTGCTCGGTATCGAGCGCGACCTGCGCGACGACCTGTACGAGCATCTGCAGCGCCAGGACGTCGGCTTCCACGACTCCTGGCAGTCCGGCCAGCTGGTCAGCCGGATGACCAGCGACATCTCCTCGATCCGCCGGTTCTTCGGCTTCGCGCTGATCTTCCTGGTGGTCAACGGGGTCACGTTCGTCTCGGTCGGGATCCTGCTGATCGTGATCGACCCGCTGCTCGGCGGGATCGTGGTGCTGTTCGGCATCCCGCTCAGCCTGATCGTCTTCCGCTACGAGAAGGTGTACCGGAAGAACATCCGCGCCGTGCAGGACCAGCAGGGCGAGGTGGCCACGGACATCGAGGAGTCCGCCCTCGGCATCCGGGCGATCAAGTCCTTCGGCCGCCGGGACCTGTTCTTCGCGCGGTACGACGCGAAGGCGGTCAAGCTGCGCACCCTGCAGCTGCGCCAGATCCGCACCCTGGCCCAGATCTGGGCGCTGATCATCGCGCAGCCGCAGACGGTGCTCGCGCTGATCACGCTGTTCGGCGTGGCGGCGGTCGCGTCCGGGCGGATGAGCCTCGGCACGCTGGTCGCCTTCGTCGCGCTCTACCAGATGCTGGTCTGGCCGATCGAGTCCTCCGGCTGGCTGCTGGCGGCGTCGCAGGAGGCGAACACCGCGGCCGAGCGCATCTTCGAGGTGCTCGACGTCGAGCCGACGATCCGCGAGCCCGCCGCCACGAAGCCGCCGCACGGCTCGGGGCGACTGGTGTTCGAGAACGTGGGATTCCGCTACCCCGGCTCGGACACCCCGCTGCTCACGGACATCAACCTGGCGCTGGAGCCCGGCGAGACCGTCGCGATCGTCGGCCCGACCGGCTGCGGCAAGACAACGCTGACCGCGCTGGTGCCGCGGCTCTACGACGTGACCGAGGGCCGGATCCTGATCGACGGCGTGGACGTGCGCGAACTCTCCCTCGCCGAACTGCGTTCCCGGGTGGCCTGCGCCTTCGAGGATCCGACGCTGTTCTCCGCGAGCGTCCGGGAGAACCTGGTGCTCGGCCGCCCCGACGCGGACGAGGAGCAGGTGGCCGAGGCGATCCGGGTCGCGCAGGCGGGCTTCGTGCAGGATCTGCCCTGGGGCCTGGACACCCGGGTGGGCGAGCAGGGCATGTCGCTGTCCGGCGGGCAGCGCCAGCGGCTCGCCCTGGCCCGCGCGGTGCTCGGCCGGCCGTCGATGCTGGTGCTCGACGATCCGCTGTCCGCGCTGGACATCCACACCGAGAGCCTCGTGGAGCAGGCGCTGCGCTCGGTGCTCGCCGACACCACCGGCCTGGTCGTGGCGCACCGGCCCTCGACCGTGCTGCTGGCCGACCGGGTCGTCGTTCTCGGGCCCGCGGCGGACGGCGGCACCACCGTCGTCGCGCAGGGCACGCACCACGAACTGCTGGAGACCGAGGCCGTCTACCGCGACCTGCTGTCGCAGAGTTCAGACCTGGAGGCCGCCCGATGACCACCACCGTCGACACGACCGCGGAGCGCACGGACGAGGAACCGAAGCAGGATCTCGACGACTGGCGCGGGGTCGCCGCGGAGGAGACCGAGGACGTCTCCGCGAAGGGCGGCATCTTCCTGCGGGCCCGCTCGCGGCGGCTGCTCGGCGACCTGCTGCGCCCGCACAAGCGCGGCCTGCTGCTGGCCACGGTGCTGATCATCGTCGTGACCTGTTTCGAGATGTGCGCGCCCTACCTGGTCTCCATCGGCATCGACGACGGCATGCCCGCCGTCAAGCACGGGGACTGGACCACCATCGCGCTGGTCGCCGCGGGCATCGGCGGCTCGGCGCTGCTCGGCTCGCTGCTGCGGCTGAAGTTCCTCACGCTGGCCGGGCGGATGGGCCAGGACATGCTGCTGGAACTGCGCCGCCGGGTGTTCACGCAGTTCCAGCGGCTGCCGATCGCCTTCCACGAGAAGTACACCTCGGGCCGGGTGATCTCCCGGCTGACCAACGACCTGGACGCGCTCAACGACCTGATCAACAGCAGCCTGGACGGTCTGGTCAGCGCCCTGCTGAACGTCGTGGTGATCGGCACGCTGCTGGCCCTGCTGGACCCGGTGCTCTCGATCATCGTGCTGGTCTGCCTGCCCGCGCTGTTCGCCCTGATGGCCTGGTACACCAAGGGTTCCCGGGTCGCCTACCGGCTGCAGCGGGAGACCGTGGCCGCGGTGATCGTGCAGTTCGTCGAGACGCTGAACGGCATCCGCGCGGTGCAGTCCTTCCGCCGGGAGAACCGGAACCGGGACATCTTCAGCAAGCTGAACCAGGACAACGTGAACGCCAACTCCAAGGCGATGATGATGTTCGGCTGGTTCATGCCGGGCATCGTCGCGGTGGGCGGGGTGGCCACGGCCGCGGTGCTGGTCTTCGGCGGCTTCCAGGTGATGGACCACGCGCTGAAGATCGGCGTGCTGACCGCGTACATCCTCTACCTGCGCAAGTTCTTCGACCCGATGCAGGACCTCGCGGTCTTCTACACCTCGTACCAGTCCGCGACGGCCGCGCTGGAGAAGCTGTCCGGCGTGCTGGAGGAGGAGCCCGCGGTGCCGGAGCCCGCCGAGCCGGTGCGGCTCGCGCAGCCGGTGCTCGGCCGGGTCGAGTTCGCCGACGTGCGCTTCGCCTACCCGAAGCGGGACAAGGAGCAGGACGCGCGGGTGATCCTGCCGGACCTGAGCCTGGACATCGCGGCGGGCCAGACCGTGGCGCTGGTCGGGGCGACCGGCGCGGGCAAGAGCACCCTGGCCCGGCTGATGTGCCGCTTCTACGACCCGACCACGGGTTCGGTGCGGCTCGACGGCGTGGACCTGCGCGACCTCGCCGACCGCGACCTGCGCCGTGCCGTGATCATGGTGACGCAGGAGAACTTCCTGTTCAGCGGTTCGGTCGCGGACAACATCCGGTTCGGCCGGCCGGACGCCACCGACGAGGAGGTCGAGGCGGCGGCCCGGGCGATCGGCGCGCACGAGTTCATCGCGAAGCTCCCGCAGGGCTACGCGACGGACGTGAAGAAGCGCGGCGGACGGCTGTCCGCGGGCCAGCGCCAGCTGGTCGCCTTCGCGCGCGCGTTCCTGGCCGACCCGGCGGTGCTGATCCTGGACGAGGCGACCAGTTCGCTGGACGTGCCGAGCGAGCGGCTGGTGCAGCGGGCGCTGCGCACGATCCTGGCCGATCGCACGGCCCTGATCATCGCGCACCGGCTGTCCACGGTGGAGATCGCGGACCGGGTGCTGGTGATGGAGGCGGGCCGGATCGTCGAGGACGGCGCCCCGGACGCCCTGGTCGCCCAGGACGCCGGCCGCGAGTCCTCGCACTTCGCCGCCCTGCACGAGGCGTGGCGCGAGTCGCTGGTCTAGCGGTCCGGCGTCGAACGTCGAGCGTCGAGCCGAGAAGGCCGCCCGGGGACGGATCCCCGGGCGGCCTTCTGCTTTTCCGGATCAGCCCGCCTGCACCAGCTGGAAGCTCTGCGCGGTGTCGCCGCTCGTGCACGTCCACTGCTGCAGTTGGGTGCCGTTGGCGGTGGACCGGCCGGTCACGTCCAGGCACTCGCTGCCGCTGTTGCGCGCGGTGAAGGTGTAGCTGCCGTTGGACTGCAGCGTCGGCTTCCACTGCTGATTGGTGCCGCCGCCGTACGACCACAACTGGATCGGCGTGCCGTCAGCGGTCGCGCCGGACCCGCCGGTCACGTCCCAGGCCTCTGAGGTCGCGTTGCGGGTGACCACCTTGTAGTAGCCGCTGTCGGTCGGCTGGAACTGCCACTCCTGATTGTTGTTGCCGGAGGTGCAGCTCCACTGCTGGACCGCGGTCCCGTTGGCCGTCGCGCCGCTCGTGTCGTCCACGCACTTGCCGCTGTTGTCGTTGACGACCTGGTACCACGCCGACGAGCTGATGCCGCCGGTTCCGCCGCCGCCCGAGGTGAGGGCGGGCCAGGTGAACGTGGCCACGGCCTTCGCGGGCAGCGTGTAGCTGAAGGACTGGCCGTTCTCCGACACGTTGAAGCTGTGCGAGTTCGCGGTGTCCGAGTTCAGCACGACCATCGCGGTGGAGCCGTCCGGGTTCTGGAAGGCGACGTCCTCGATGTTGCCGGAGCCGAAGGTGTTCGAGTCCACGCGCACGGCGCCGGGCTTCACGAACTTGCTGGCCTGGCCGAGCACGTAGTACTCGGCGTTGTAGGAGGCCGTGCCCGCGCTGTTGTTGACGGTGACGGCCGCGGTGCACGTCGTGCAGTTCATGCTCGGGCCGCCGCTGGGGTCGAGCGCCATGTTCCAGGTGACGACGGACTTGGCCCAGTTGCGGGTGGCGCCGATGATCAGGTTCTCGGTCTGCCAGTCGAGCGAGTCGGAGAACGTGTTAGCCGGGTTCGAGGACTGGCTGCCGGAGCACTCGGTGAAGTACGTGTCCTTACCCGGGTACGCGTTGTGCACGGTGCTCTGCGCGCTCGGGTCGCCGGAGTAGCAGTGCCATGCCGTGCCCGCGACGTACTGCGACGAGGCGCTGTTGCTGAGCAGCGTCTCCGGGAAGCTGGTGTCGTTCCAGTTGTGGTCGTAGCCGAGGATCTTCGTGGACAGACCCGAACTCGCCAGCGCCGGGCCGAGGTTGTTCGCGATGAAGGATTCCTCCTGCGCGGCCGTGAAGGTCGAGCCGGGGTAGTTGGACGGCGAGTACTCCGGCTCGTTCTGCGGCGTGATCAGCGAGATCGGCACGCCTGCGGCCTGGTACGCCTGCGCGAACTTGACCAGGTAGTTCGCGAAGACCTGGTAGTCGGAGGACTGCAGCGTGCCGCCGATCATCGAGCCGCCGGTCTTCATCCATCCCGGCGGGCTCCACGGCGTGGCCATGACGGTGGCCTGCGGGTTCAGCGCGAGCGCCTGCTTGAGGATCGGCAGGATGTAGGACTGGTCGTGCGCGATGGAGAATTTCGTGAGCGAGGGGTCGGTCTGGCCCGAGGGCATGTCGTCGTAGCTGAACAGCGACGTCGAGAAGTCGGAGGCGCCGATCGGCTGGCGCAGGAAGGACAGGCCGATGCCGTTCGTGGGGTCGAACAGCTTGGTCATGATCGCGTTGCGCTGGGGCGAGTTGTAGACCAGCCAGGCCGAGGAGTCGGTGAACGAGGCGCCGAAGCCGGTCATCGTCTGGTACGTGGTCGCCGGGTTGACCGTGATCGTCTCGCCCGCCGGGCCGGCGCCGGAGGCGAACGCGGCTCCGGCCTGCGGGGAGAGCAGCTGGCTGCCGTCCGCGGTGGTCTCCCAGACCGAGACCGCGGTCGCGGCGGAGGCCTGCGTCGCGTCGAAGGCGATCAGGCCGCCCGCCACCACGGCCACCGTGGCGGCGGCCGCGAGGAATCTGCTGCGAGGGGGCATCGTCGTCCCTTTCTTGCGTGGGTGCGCGCAGCGGGTGGGTATGAAACAAATCCTGAAACAAAGCTGAGAAACTGCTGGCACCCGCAGAAAAGCACTCGCCGTATGCCCCGTCAATGGTCCAGTCCACTTCCGGAACCGGTGCGCCCCTCCCTAATAATGGGGATAAAAGTGACATAACCTTGCCCGGTGATGTCGGAATCGGCTGCGAAGTCCTACGATCTGCCCATGACCCGGGTACTGCTGGCTGAGGACGACACCGCGATCGCCGACCCGCTGGCGCGCGCGCTGCGGCGCGAGGGCTATGAGGTTCAGGTGCGCGGCGACGGGCCGACGGCCCTCGAGCACGCCCTCTCGGGGGCGGTGGACCTGCTGGTCCTCGACCTCGGGCTGCCCGGGATGGACGGCCTGGAGGTCTGCCGCCGGCTGCGCTCCGAGGGGCACGGCTTCCCGGTGCTGGTGCTCACGGCGCGGGCCGACGAGGTGGACACCGTCGTGGGCCTCGACGCCGGCGCGGACGACTACGTGACCAAGCCCTTCCGGCTGGCCGAGCTGCTCGCCCGGGTCCGGGCGCTGCTGCGCCGCGGCGCCCCCGAGTCGGCCAGCACCGCGCGCGGCGTGCGGATCGACGTGGAGTCGCACCGCGCCTACCTCGGCGACGAGGAGCTGAACCTCACCGCCAAGGAGTTCGACCTGCTGCGCGTGCTGGTCCGCGACGCCGGCCGGGTGATCACCCGCGAGCAGTTGATGCGCGAGGTCTGGGACACCACCTGGTGGTCCTCCACGAAGACGCTGGACATGCACATCTCCTGGCTGCGCAAGAAGCTGGGGGACGACGCCGGCAACCCGCGGTTCATCTCGACCGTGCGCGGGGTCGGCTTCCGCTTCGAACGCAGCTGACGCGGCTCGCGGAAGGGGACGGAACGCGCGTGCGCGGCAGGCTGATGCGGTCCATGGTGTCCGCGGTGTTCGTGGTGACCGTGCTGCTCGGCGTGCCCTTCGCCATCCTGGACGCCAAGTTCGTCACCCGGTCGGCGCAGGACGCGCTGAACCAGGAGGTGCAGCGGATCGGCATCCTGACGGACGTTCAGCTGGCCAGCCGTCAGTTCAACACGCACACGCTGACCGCCTACCTGTCCGCCGGGCGCGCCGCGCAGATCACCTTCCCGACCGGATCCCCGCACGCCTCCGTGCACCTCGGCCCGACGATCACCGACCAGCCGCGGGACAGCGAGGTCTACCAGGGCAAGTCCGGCGAGCGGGTGATCGTCAGCGAGTCCTGGGCCCCGGTCTCCAGCCGGATCCGGATCCAGATGCTGCTGCTGGTGGCCGCCGCGCTCGCCGCCTTCGCCGCCGCCGCGGGCGTCGCCTACCTGCAGGCGCGCCGGATCTCCCGGCCGTTCGGCGAGCTGGCCAGCACCGCGGAGCGGCTCGGCGCGGGCGACCAGCGGCCCCGGCACCGCCGCTACGGCATCGCCGAGCTGGACCGGATCGCCGAGGTCATCGACCACTCCTCGGACCGGGTCTCCCGGATCCAGGCCAAGGAGCGCCGGCTGGCCGCCGACGCCTCGCACCAGCTGCGCACCCCGCTGACCGCGCTCTCGATGCGGCTCGAGGAGATCAGCGAGGCGGCCGACATGGAGACGGTCAAGGAGGAGGCCGCGATCGCGCTCACACAGGTCGAGCGGCTGACCGACGTCGTGCAGCGGCTGCTGACCGACTCCAGCGAGGCGCGCGCCGACTCCGCCGGGGCGCCGACCGACATCGACCTGATCATCCGGCAGCAGATCTTCGAGTGGCGCCCGGCCTTCCGCAGCGCGCGCCGGCTGATACGGGTGGACGGCGGCCGCGGCCTGCTCGCCGCCGCCACGCCGGGCTCCTTCGCCCAGGTGCTGGCCACGCTGCTGGAGAACTCGCTGATGCACGGCGCGGGCCCGGTCACCATCCGCACCCGCACCGCGGGCGGCTCCGTCGTCATCGAGGTGTCCGACGAGGGCCCCGGAGTGCCGCCCGAGCTCGGCGCCCGGGTCTTCGAGCGGGCGGTCTCCGGCCGCGCCTCCACCGGCCTCGGGCTCACCGTGGCCCGGGAGCTGGCCGAGGCGGACGGCGGACGGCTCGAACTGCTCCAGCAGCGCCCGCCGGTCTTCGCCCTGTTCCTGCCGCGCTTCGGCTGAGTCCGCCGAACCCGGCCGAGTCCGGAGAAGCGATCGGCCCCGCCACCTCGTCTTAAGGTGCGGGGCCGATCGTACGAACCGGGGTGTCGGCGGGGCCTACCAGCGGGTGCTGTACTCGCTGAGCACCGCGCCGGAGCCGGACTGCGGGGCCTCGGAGGCCAGCGCCGAGGTCGGCAGCGGCTCGCTGTACTGGAACTCGTCCGCGGCGAGCGCCGGCTCGGCCTTCGGGAAGATGAAGGTGCGGTAGCACAGGAACCGGAACGCCATGCCGATGCCGATGGCGAGGACGAACTTCGAGAAGAAGATCTCCAGGTGGCTGTGCATGCCCATCACGTAGTACGTCAGGGCCGTGATTCCGGTCTGAATGGCGATCGCGACGCCGTTGATGGCCGCGAAGAGCACCATTTCGCGGACGTCGCCCGCGTTGTCCCGCTCCTTGTAGGTCCAGTACCGGTTGCCCAGGTAGGCGACGGCGGTGGCCACGACGTTCGCCACGATGTACGCGGTGAGCTCGTCGTTCTTCTGGAAGATCAGGTACGCGTAGTTGACCGCGATGGTCACGACGTAGGAGAGCCCGCCCACGATGCCGAACTTGGCGACCTCGCGGACAAGGTGCTCCACCTTGCCGTATACAGCGCTGACCAGTGCCACCGTGGGGTACCTGCCTGACATTCCGGGAGCGGTTCGTGTGTACGAGACTAGCGGTTCCGTTCGAAGCCACCGCCGCGCTGCGACGGGTCGTAGCAGACCTGTGACGGAGCCTTTGCCGACCTGAGCACCGCGTGCGCGGCCACCGGAATCGACGCGAGGGCCTCGTCGCCCCAGTACTGAATTAGAGCATATAAGGATGAAAACGGCCCGAGAATCGCGTTCGGTTAGGCTTGCGCCGTGAATTTCGCTCCCCCCGCCCTCGGCCCCTCGGCCCCGCGGGTCGGCGTCGTCGGCGCCGGTCAGCTGGCCCGGATGATGCAGCCCGCCGCGATCGCGCTCGGCCTGCGGCTGCGCGTGCTCTCCGCCGACCCCCAGGACTGCGCCAACCAGGTGATCCCGGACGTGGTCAGCGGCCATCCGAGCGACGTGCGGGCGGTTCTCGACTTCGCCCGCGGCTGCGACGTCGTCACCTTCGAGCACGAGCACGTGCCCGCCGAGGTGCTCGACGCCCTCGTGGCCACCGGCATCCCGGTGCGGCCCGGGCCAGGAGCGCTGCTGTTCGCGCAGGACAAGGCCGAGATGCGGGCCCGGCTCAGCGGCCTCGGCCTCCCGTGTCCCGAGTGGACCCGGGTCGAGGCGCTGGACGACGTGACCGCGCTGGCCGAGAAGACCGGCTGGCCCGTCGTGCTCAAGGCCACCCGCGGCGGCTACGACGGCCGCGGCGTCTGGGTGACCGAGGACGCGGATTCGGCCGCGCGGGTGATCACCGAGGCGGCCGAGCGCGGCGTGAAACTGCTCGCCGAGGCCGCGGTGCCCTTCGTCCGCGAGCTGTCCGCGCAGGTCGCCCGCTCCCCGCACGGCCAGGCCGTGGCCTACCCGGTGGTCGAGACCGTGCAGAAGGAGGGCATCTGCCGCGAGGTCTTCGCCCCGGCCCCCGCCGTGGCCGAGCCGCACGCGCTCGAGGCCCAGCGGATCGCGCTGACCATCGCCAAGGAGCTCGACGTCACCGGCATGCTCGCGGTCGAGCTGTTCCAGACCGCCGACGGCCGGCTGTGGATCAACGAACTCGCGATGCGCCCGCACAACTCCGGCCACTGGACCATCGACGGCGCCGTGACCAGCCAGTTCGAGAACCACCTGCGCGCCGTGCTGGACCTGCCGCTCGGTTCCCCCGCCCCGCACGCCCCGCTTGCCGTGATGGCGAACGTGATCGGCCTGGACCTGCCGGACCTGTACCCCGCGTACCTGCACTGCCTGGCCCGCGACCCCGGGCTGAAGATCCACACCTACGGCAAGGCGGTCAAGCCCGGCCGCAAGATCGGGCACGTGACCGTGCTCGGCGAGGATTTCGAGGACTGCGCCGAGCGCGCCCGCCACGCGGCGGCCTACCTGAGAGGCGAGATCGATGAGTGACCACCACGGACCCCAGGTCGGCATCGTGATGGGCTCCGACTCCGACTGGCCCACGATGCGCGCCGCCGCCGAGGCCCTGGACGAGTTCGGCATCGCGTACGAGGCGGACGTCGTCTCCGCGCACCGGATGCCGCGCGAGATGATCGCGTACGGCGAGCAGGCCGCCGACCGCGGGCTCCGGGTGATCATCGCCGGGGCCGGGGGCGCCGCCCACCTGCCCGGCATGCTCGCCTCCGTCACCCCGCTCCCGGTCATCGGCGTCCCGGTGCCGCTGAAGTACCTGGACGGCATGGACTCGCTGCTGTCCATCGTCCAGATGCCCGCCGGCGTCCCGGTGGCCACGATGGCCGTCGGCGGCGCCCGGAACGCCGGACTGCTGGCCGCCCGCATCCTCGCCGCGCACGACCCCGACCTGCTCGCCGCCATGCGCGAGTTCCAGACCCAGCTCGCCGCGCAGGCCAAGGCCAAGGGCGCCGCCCTACGCGCCTCGCTCGGCTAGGTCGTGTTTGAGAACTATCGTCGGGTCCGCGGCGCCTGCCACGCACGCTCGCGGCGTTGCAGGAGCGGTTACAGACGACCGAGTATGCGCCCGCCGCTGCGCCTTGCGAGCGCACGCGTCAGACACCGCGGCCTGATCCGACGCTACTTCTCAAACACTCCCTAGTGGACGCTCGCGACGACCGGATGCACCTCGAAGTCGGCGCAGACGCCCTGGGTGCCCGAGGTCAGTGACATGAGCTTGGCGGTGCTGGTCGTGTTCGGCGGCGTGACCGCGAGCATGCCGGTGCCGTTCGGGCCGCAGGGCTCGCCGTTGTCCACGACCCATTCCAGGTTCGCGTACGCGGTGGCGCCCGGGCTCAGCGTGACGAGCGGGGCGCTGCTGAGCTGCTGATTGTCGCCCGCGAAGCCGTTGAGGGTGCGCTTGGCGTTCAGGATCGTGGTCGAGCCGTTCACGATCGCGGCGCCGGGGTAGCCCT
Organism: Actinospica sp.; assembly: GCA_035493475.1. GTDB lineage: Bacteria > Actinomycetota > Actinomycetes > Streptomycetales > Catenulisporaceae > Actinospica. The sequence goes on along the minus strand of DATJIF010000098.1, from coordinate 16,359 downwards.
GCAACGCGCAGGTCCGCGAGCCGGTGTTCGTGAAGTCGAGCGTGACGATGTGGTGGCCGGTCGCGGCGCCGCTCTGGCCGAGGGCGACCTTGATCTCGGAGCCGGTGCACGCGCCGCCCGCCGCGACGACGTGCCCGCTGGCGGCCGACGACGGCGACGCGGACGTGGCCGGGGCCGCCGGGGTGGCCGTGGACGCGCTCGTCGGCTGCGTCGCGGCCGTGCTCCCGCCGCTCGTGCTCGGCGCCGCCACGGTCGGCGTGGCCGGGGACGAGGAGCCCGTGCACGCGGCCGTTCCCCCGAGCACGGCGGCCGCCAGTATCGCGGCCGCGAACTTGCTGGTCGGTTGCATCATCGCGAAAGCCTCCCCGGTTCGATTGTCTCGTGGATTGAGACGAACGGGGAGGCTTTCGGTTGATGATCGACGGTCGGCGCGGTCGCGTTACCCGGCGCTCGGGCGGCCCAGCGCGCGGTAGGTGAACCCGGCGGCGCGCCAGCGCTCCGAGTCGAGGGCGTTGCGGCCGTCCAGCACCCGGCGCTCGGCGACGACCTCGCCGACCGCGTTCGGGTCGAGCTCGCGGAACTCGCGCCACTCGGTCAGGTGCAGGATCAGGTTCGCGCCGCGCGCCGCCTCGAGCGCGCTGTCCGCGTAGGTCAGCGTCGGGAAGTTCTTCGCGGCGGTGTCGTTCGCCTTCGGGTCGTACACCGTGACCTGCGCGCCCTGCAGCAGGATCGAGGCGGCCACGTTCAGCGCGGGCGAGTCGCGCACGTCGTCGGTGTCCGGCTTGAACGCGGCGCCCCAGACGGCGATCCGCTTGCCGAGGAACGAGCCGTCGCACTGCTCGCGGGCCAGGTCGACGGTGCGGGCCCGGCGGCGCATGTTGATCGCGTCCACCTCCTTGAGGAACGCGAGCGCCTGGTCCGCGCCGAGCTCGCCCGCCCGGGCCATGAAGGCGCGGATGTCCTTGGGCAGGCAGCCGCCGCCGAAGCCGAGGCCCGGCACCAGGAAGCGCCCGCCGATCCGCGGGTCGTGCGAGAGCGCCTTCGAGAGCTGCATCACGTCCGCGCCCGCGGCCTCGCACACCTCGGCCATCGCGTTGATGAACGAGATCTTCGTGGACAGGAAGGCGTTGGCGGCCGTCTTGACCAGCTCGGACGTCGCCAGGCTGGTCACCAGGAGCGGGATGCCGGTATCGGTCAGCGGCCGGTAGACCTCGCGCAGGTCCTGCTCGGAGAGCTCGTCCTGCACCCCGATGACCAGGCGGTCCGGGCGCAGCGTGTCCTCGATGGCCTTGCCCTCCTGGAGGAACTCCGGGTTCCAGGCCAGCCGCATCGCGTCCCCGGCCGGCGAGAGGTCGCGCAGCCGGGTGGTGAGGCGGGCGGCGGTCCCCGCCGGGACGGTGGACTTGCCGACCAGCAGCGCGGGGACGTCGAGCAGCGGCGCGAGGTTGTCGATCACCGAGTCGATGTACTTGGTGTCCGCCGCGTACTCGCCCTTGCGCTGCGGGGTGTTCACGCACAGGAAGTGCACCGTGTCGCCGCGCTCCTCGCCGCCGAACGACGCGACGTCCGCGTAGGAGTCGGTGAAGCGCAGGCGTCCCGAACCGACCTGCTCGGCCAGCATCTCCTCGAGACCGGGCTCGAAGAACGGGGTGCGCCCGGCCGCGAGCGCGGCGATCTTCTCGGCGTCCACGTCCATCCCCAGGACCTCGTAACCCAACGAGGCCATGGAGGCGGCGTGCACCGCGCCGAGATATCCCGTGCCGATCACCGTGATCCGCTTCACCGCTACCCAACCCTTCTCCACCGAAATCAAGGGCACCAGCGTAACGATGCCGTCGGAGGCTTGTCAGCGGCCCCCGGCCACAGTTCATCGGGGAACTCTTTTATTTTCCCTACCGACGGGTAACATGGGGCGCGTGACCCAGGAATTCGACCTCTACGCCGTCCGGGAAGAGCACGAGCTGCTGCGCGAGTCCGTGCGCGCCCTCGTCGAGAGCAAGATCGCGCCGTACGCCGCGGCCGTCGACCACGACGCGCGCTACCCGCAGGAGGCGCACGACGCCCTGCACGCCGCCGACATGGCCGCGATCCACATCCCCGAGGAGTACGGCGGCGCCGGGGCGGACGCGCTGGCCACCTGCATCCTGATCGAGGAGGTGGCCCGCGCCTGCGTGTCCTCCTCGCTGATCCCGGCGGTGAACAAGCTGGGCACGATGCCGGTCATCCTGTCCGGGTCCGAGGAGCTCAAGCGCAAGTACCTCACCCCGGTCGCGGCCGGCGAGGCGATGTTCTCCTACGCGCTCTCCGAGCCGGACGCCGGTTCCGACGCGGGCGGCATGACCACCAAGGCCGTGCGCGACGGCGACGGCTGGCGGCTGAACGGCGTCAAGCGCTGGATCACCAACGCGGGCGTCTCCGAGTACTACACCGTGATGGCCGTGACCGAGGCCGGCATCGGCACCAAGGGCATCTCCGCCTTCGTGGTCGAGAAGGCCGACGAGGGCGTGTCCTTCGGCGCCCCCGAGAAGAAGCTCGGCATCAAGGGCTCGCCCACCCGCGAGGTCTACTTCGACAACGTCTGGATCCCCGGCGACCGCATCATCGGTGAGCCCGGCACCGGCTTCAAGACGGCGATGCGCACCCTCGACCACACCCGCGTCACCATCGCCGCCCAGGCGGTAGGCGTGGCCCAGGGCGCCCTCGACTACGCGACCCAGTACGTCAAGGAGCGCCGCCAGTTCGGCAAGCCCATCGCCGAACTTCAGGGCGTCCAGTTCATGCTCGCCGACATGGGCATGAAGCTCACCGCCGCCCGCCAGCTCACCTACACCGCCGCCGCCAAGTCCGAGCGCAACGACCCCGACCTCACCTACTTCGGCGCCGCCGCCAAGTGCTTCGCCTCCGACGCCGCCATGGAGATCACGGTCGACGCCGTCCAACTCCTCGGCGGCTACGGCTACACCCAGGACTACCCCCTGGAGCGCATGATGCGTGACGCCAAGATCACCCAGATCTACGAGGGCACGAACCAGGTCCAGCGCGTGGTGATGGCTCGTCAGTTGCTGAAGGGCTGATCAGTCCCTGTCCTACCCGCGTGGCATGATCTGATCGTGCGTGACGGTGGGGGAATATACGAGGCCAGGTATCGGCTGACGCGGCACTCGCTTCAGTTGCTGGCTGGGTGCGGCATGCTCTTGGCGGCCGCGCTGCTGCCGATGCCTTGGCCGATCGTCGTAGCGGACGTGGGGTTCTTCGGGTTCGCCGCGGTGGTGTTGTTGGTGGCCCCGCTCAGTCGCGCGCTGGCGTTTCGTGTTGATGCGGCGGGGGTCACGCTTGGGCGGAGCTTTCCGCGGATCCTTGAGTCGAGGGTGTTCGTGCCCTGGGACGAGGTGGCCGCGCTGCATGTGGCGGTGGAGCCGTGGGGGCGGCCGGCGACGCCGTTCGTGTACGTGGTGCTGCCTGACGGTCGGATCGCGGGGTCGCGTCCGATCGTCATGTGGACGCTTGATCTCGTTGCGTTGCGGGAGGTTCTGGCGGATGTCGCGCCGGAGGTCGGGCTTGTCGGGTCGCTGCCTGCGCGGGAGAGTTCGTCTCGGATGCGTCTGCGGACGCCGCGGAATCCGAGGTTCCGGTTCTTCTGGTACTACCTGGCGCCCGTGGGCATCGGTTGCCTGATCTACCTCGTTGCCGGGCACGTCGGGCCGTCGTGGTCGGCGCATCTCGGGCGTGGGCGCCTCGGCACGTGGACGGTGGCGCAGACCTCGTGCAGTGGCGAGAAGGACTGCACTCCGCTCGGGGACTTCGTCGCCTCGGACGGGACCGATCTGCGCGTCAATATTCAGATGGCGCACGGATCGCCGCCGATTCCGGCCGTCGGGGGCTCATTGCAGGCCGTGGACACCGGGGATCCGGACCGCGTCTATCCGATCGGCGGCGGGTACTCCTGGGTGGTCTACACGCTGGTGATGGCGGGCCTGATCCCGTTGGCGCTGCTGTGGATCTGGACCGTGCCGATCCGCCGCCTCGTGCTCACTTCATCACGAAGATGACGACGACGAGGATGATGCCGAGCAGGATGCCGCCGAGGGTCAGCGAGAGGCAGGCGCCGAGGGCGAGTTGCGCGGCGTCGATCAGCTTGCGCGTGGTGTCCGAGGTCTGACGCTGGCGGCCGGGTCCCGGACCCGAGCGCGAGTCGGCGCGGGTGGGACGGACCGGGCGGGCCGCGGCGCGGCGGCGGGGGCCGGGGGAGTTCGAGCTCATCGGGCGGCCCACGCGGTCTGTATGCCGCCGCCGTTCGGGTCCGCGGCGGCGGTGGCGGTCAGCACGGCCGCGAGCCGGCGGGCCAGGTCGCGGCACTCGGTGATGTCCAGCGGCCGTCCGGTGCCCGGGCGCGGGTTGCAGCGGTCCAGCAGGGCGCGCGCCAGGTCCTCGGCGCGCGCGGCGAAGGTGTCCGAGGCGGGGGACGGGTGCCGGCGGGTGAAGCTGCCCCAGCGCCGCCGGGTGATCCGGATGATGCGGTACCAGCGCTGCAGATCGCCGTCCGCCACCGGGTTCCCCTCCCGTTGCGCGACGCGCAGGGCGTCGATCAGCACATCCGAGCTGTCCGGCTGGCTCGTCACTCGGTATCTCCGTCTCCGGCCGCGTCGTGTTTCTACGGGATTGTAGATGAGGACCGTGGTGAACGTGAGACCTGTGGGCGGGATCACAGTGGCCTGGTTACGAGCTTATAACAGTTCTGCCGCTCGCCGCACCGCTCGCCGCACGGAGCGGCCCGTTCGGCGCCGCGACCCCTAGGAATTCCGCGCGAATTTGATTAAATATTTGGTGTAATGACTCGCTCCATTACACGCTGTTACGCTTTGCCCGCCTTGCGCCCTTGAACCGGCGTGGGCCGATTCCCAATGGAGTGGATCATGGCGTCGTCTTCGCTCAACGCACCGGGCGGCAAGCCCGGTGGCATAGCCCTCAAGCGCGAGATCGGTTTCATCGGGCTGACCTGGGCCTCGATGGGTTCGATCATCGGATCCGGCTGGTTGTTCGGTGCGTATTACGCGGCGCAGGCCGCGGGCACCGCCGCCCTGCTCTCCTGGGGCATCGGCGCGGTGGCGATCATCATTCTCGCCCTCGTGCACGCGGAACTCGGCGGCGCGTATCCGGTCGCCGGCGGCACCGGGCGCTTCCCGCACTACTCCTTCGGTTCGGTGGCCGGCGCGTCCTTCGGCTGGTTCTCCTACCTGCAGGCGGTCGCGGTCGCGCCGATCGAGGTGTACGCGACGATCAAGTACGCCTCGGTGCACCTGACCTGGCTGCAGAAGAGCAACGGCACGCTGACCTGGCAGGGCCTGCTGATCGCGATCGGCCTGATGGCGCTGTTCACCGTGGTCAACTTCCTGGGCGTGCGCTGGCTCGCCCACACGAACTCCGCGGCGACCTGGTGGAAGGTCGCCGTGCCCGTGTTCGTGATCATCGTGCTGGCCACGACGAACTGGAACAGCTCCAACTTCGGCGCGCACGGCTTCGCGCCGACCGGCTCCGAGGGCGTGCTCTCGGCCGTATCCACCAGCGGAATCATGTTCGCGCTGCTCGGCTTCGAACAGGCCGACCAGCTCGCCGGCGAGGCCCGGCATCCGCAGAAGGACATCCCGCGCGCCGTCATCGGGTCGATCCTGCTCGGCGCGGCCGTCTACATCCTGCTGCAGGTCGTGTTCATCGCCGCGCTGCCCTCGTCCTCGCTGGTCAACGGTTGGGCGAACCTCACGTTCAAGGGCGACGCGGGTCCGTTCGCCGGCCTGGCCACGGTCGTCGGCCTCGGCTGGCTGGGCACGATCCTGTACATCGACGCGATCATCTCGCCCTCGGGCACCGGCCTGATCTACGTGACGGCCTCCTCGCGGGTGTCCTACGGCCTGTCCCGCAACGGCTACGTCCCGCAGATCTTCGAGAAGACGAACCTGCGCCGCGTGCCCTGGTTCGGCCTGCTCACCGCGTTCGTCATCGGCTGCATCGCCTTCCTGCCGTTCCCGAGCTGGAAGTCGCTGGTCGGCTTCGTCACCTCGGCGAGCGTGCTGATGTACGCGGGCGCGCCGCTGGCCTTCGGCGCGCTGCGCCGGCAGGACCGGGACCGCTACCGGCCGTACCGGCTGGCCGGCGGCGAGATCATCTCGCCGATCGCCTTCGTGGTCTCCGGCCTGATCATCTACTGGTCCGGCTGGGACACGCTGCAGAAGCTCGGCTACGCGATCCTCATCGGCTACGGGCTGATCGGGTTGAACTTCCTGTTCAAGCTGAACCCGCACCTGCCGCACCTGGACTGGCGGTCCGCGCAGTGGCTGCCGGCCTACCTGGCCGGGATCGGCATCGTGTCCTGGAAGGGCCGGTACTGCTCCGGCGGTCCCGCGTCCTCGACCGTGTGCGGCGCGACCAACAGCATTCCGCAGTGGTGGGACCTGGTGATCGTGGCCGGGTTCAGCCTGCTCGTCTACTACTGGGCGCTGGCGGTCCGGCTGCCCGACGACGAGGCGCTCGAGTACATCGGCGACGTCAACGCGCAGATCGGCGCCACGGCCGAGACGGCGCCCGAGGACGCCGCCGACAGCCCGACGACGCACCACACCACGACCGGTTAGCCGGGCTCCGCGAAGCGGAAGTCCTTGATGCTGCGTCGGCGCGGGTTCACCAGGACCTCGATCTCCGCGCCGACCTGCAGCCTGCCGTAGAGCGTCCGGTGGATCTTCAGCCGGACGCTCTCCGGTGCCCGGCCGACGTCGAGCGCGCAGTAGTAGTACGTGGTCGAACTCTCGTCGCCGCGGTGCGTGACCGTCCACAGCTTCGCTATCCGGCCGCGGAGCACGGCGCGCTTGGGCAGGTTCCGGCGCCGCAGCAGGCTCGCGGCGGCCCCGGCGAGCAGGATGATCGGCAGCACGCCGAAGACCGTGAAGGGCAGCCCGCCGGACGGATCGCCGTCGTGCTTGGCGAAGAGCACTCCGACGATGCTGATCAGCGCGAACACGATCAGGACGGCCGACCCCGGGATCCCGGAGTTGATGGAGTACGTCTCCTTGGAGTCCACGTTCAGCGGATGCCAGGAGCCGCCGTAGTCCGACCAGACCTGGTTCGCGGGCAGCGGCCGGAACTGCTCGGGCAGCACCTTCACCGGCGCCGGACCGGGCGCTGCGGCGGGTACGGACTCCTGCGTGGGTGCCTGCGGCTGCGCCGGAATCGGGGCGGGTGCCTGCTGCTGCAACTCCGCCAGCAACGCCCGCCCGGCCGGCGTCGGACGCACCCGGCACACCAAGGCACTCACGGCGAAGCCGAGCACGCACAGCGGCACGAACACGGCGATGCGCAGCCCGCTCGTGTGCGTCGCGTCGGCGACCGCGGTCGCGATCAGTTCGCTCGCCGGGATCCCGAGGACCAGCAGCCCCACGACGTGCGCGCCGTTCGCGGGCGGTTGCAGCAGGCCGCGCTCCGTCGCCGCCTGCCGGACCTGCTTGACGAACTCCTTGTACCAGGTGTTCGCGCGGTCGTCCTCGCCCGGCTGCAGGGCCGTCAGCGGCACGGGCTGCTGGCCCACGCCGCGCCGGTGCAGCAGCCGCGCCACGACAGACGCCTGATACGCCGGCAGCTTGCTCGCGTGCGGCAGCACGTTCGGGCTGACCATCACAGGACGCTGCGAATCCGCGGGCTCGATGTGGAAAAGCCCCGCGTCGGCCAGCTCCATCACCGTCGCGTTGAGCATCGCCGGGTCGTTCAGCTGCGACTTGTGCCGCAACGCCAGGCGGATCGGCACCGGCACCGGGCCGTCCTGCGCCGGGACCGGACTGAGCGGCTGCGGCACCTCGATCGACCGCGTCGCCCGGGTCCGCCGCGTCCGGATCCGCACCGCCAGGGCGATCCACAGCGCGGTGCAGCCGACCGCCAGCACAGTCACCACGGCCCGGTCCCTCCCTCTAGGTGCCACCACAATAAAGCGACCCGGCTCGGCGTGGGAGAGAATGAACCCATGAGCCTCGACGCTGTCTCCCCCGCCGTCTCCCGGATCGCGCTCAGCCGCCTGATGACCGGGGCCGACGTGAACCTGCTCGGCACCGTGCACGGCGGCGTCATGATGAAGATCGTCGACGACGCGGCGGGACTCGTCGCGACCCGGCACAGCCTCGGCCCGGCCGTGACCGCGGCGATGGACGAGATGGCCTTCCTGTTCCCGGTGCACGTCGGCGAACTCGTGCACACCTACGCGCAGGTCAACTGGACCGGCCGCACCTCGATGGAGGTCGGCGTGCGGGTCGAGGCCGAGCCGTGGAACGTGCCGGACCGCACCCCCGTGCACGTGGCCACGGCGTTCCTCACCTTCGTCGCGATCGACGCCGAGGGCAGGCCGCGCGAGGTGCCGCAGCTGCTGCTGGAGTGCGCCGAGGACGAGCGGCGCTTCCACGAGGCCACCATCCGCCGCAAGCACCGGCTGGCCCGCCGCGCGGCGATCGCGGCTTCGCGGCACTCGGAGACGTTCGAGGAGAACTGAATCCGTGTAAGGTCCGTCTCGCCATGAACGACACTTCCCACACCTGGCCCACCGTCTCGGTGATCATGCCGGTGCTCGACGAGGAGCGCTACCTCGCCGACGCCGTCCGCCACATCCTCGCGCAGGACTACCCGGGGGAGATCGAGCTCGTCATCGCGCTCGGCCCCTCCCGCGACCGCACCGACGCCATCGCCGCCGAACTGTGCGCGGCCGACCCGCGGGTGCGCACCGTCCCGAACCCGACCGGCAAGACCCCGGCCGCGCTCAACGCCGCGATCGCCGCGTCCCGGCACGAGATCGTCGTGCGCGTCGACGGCCACGGCCTGCTCGCCCCCGGCTACATCGCCGCCGCCGTGCGCCTGATGCGGGAGACCGGCGCCGCGAACGTCGGCGGTGTCATGCACGCCGAGGGCGTCACCGTCTTCGAGCGCGCCGTCGCCGTCGCGATGACCTCGAAACTGGGCGTGGGCAACGCGAAATTCCACACCGGCGGCGCGGCGGGCCCGGCCGACACGGTGTACCTGGGCGTCTTCCGGCGCGAGATCCTGGAGAAGCACCACGGCTACAACGAGGCCTTCATCCGCGCGCAGGACTGGGAACTGAACCACCGCATCCGGGACGCGGGCGGCCTGATCTACTTCTCGCCCGAGCTGCACGTCACCTACCGGCCGCGGCCGAACCTGCGCAAGCTCGCGCGCCAGTACTTCGAATACGGCCGCTGGCGCCGCGTCGTGATGCGCACCCACTCCGGCACCGCCAGCCTGCGCTACCTGGCCCCGCCGCTCGCCGTCCTCGCGGTGATCCTGGGCACGCTGCTCGGCATCGTCTCCCTGTTCACCGTGCCCTGGCTGGCCGTCGGCTTCGCGGCTCCGGCCGGCTACGTGCTCGGCATCGGCCTCGGCGCGCTGTGGGAGAGCCGAGGGAAGCCCGCCGACGTACGGCTGCGGCTGCCCGTCGTGCTCGCCACGATGCACTTCTCCTGGGGCTGGGGATTCCTGACGTCCCCCAAGGCCCTCTACCGCTCGACGCTCGCGAGCTGAGCCTTCTCCACCTCGGCCAGCCGCGCGAGCTCCGCCTCCGTGCCGCCGCGCGCCAGCACCACCGAACCGCCCGCGACGAGCGGCGCGTACAGCCAGTCGATCAGGCCCTCGGTGTCGGTCGACGTCCGCTCGACCGACACCAGCAGCCGCGCGCCGTCCTCGACCCGGCCCCGAGCCGCCTCGATGACCTCACGGTGCGTCAGGGCATCCCCGGACGCGGTCGTCAGCGCGGGAGCGTCGGAGTTCGGCGGGTCGAAGGGGGAGAACCGGTCGCCGTGCATCCGCACCTCGACCACGTAGTCCGCGAACCCGTCCGGCACTGAGGCGAACGCCCGCCCGAGCGGCAGCAGGGACAGCGCGTATCGCTCACCCCGGCAGGCCCGCGCGTACTCCAGCTGCTCGGCCTCCGGACCGGCCACCGCGTACCGGGCCCGCGCCGCGTCGCCCCACGGCGAGACGACCGCCGAGCACAGCAGCGGCGCGATCGCCCAGACCGCCGTCATCCAGTGCGGCGGCGCGGCCAGCAGGAAGCGGCTGCCCGGATCCGCGAGCAGCTCGTCCTGAATCAGATTCGCCGTCTTCGAGGTCCAGTTGTCCATCGTCGCGTACGACAACTCGACCCGTTCCCCGGTGCCGAAGTCGTGATACGTCAGGAAAGGGCGGGGTCCGTTACGCCCGACTTGCGTGCGCCAGACGGCGGCGAGGTCCGTTTGATCCGAGGCCATGCGCACTAGCCTACAAACCTGTAACAACGTACCGACGCGTAGCCTGTCGGCCGATGGGGACGGCCTTATCAGTTAGGGTTCAGGTCCGACGAATCGTTTGTTCACCGTCGTCGTGAAACATGGCCGCACCAGCCCCGATCCGTGCAACGAGAAGGAAGACCTCGAACCGTGGCAGAAGCGATCCTCCTGGTCGGAGGCAAGGGAACCCGGCTGCGCCCGCTGACCGTCAACACCCCGAAGCCGATGCTCGAAGTCGCGGGCGTGCCGTTCCTGAGCCATCAGCTCGCGCGCGCCAAGGCGGCCGGGATCACCCGGATCGTGTTCGCGACGGCGTACAAGCCCGAGGTCTTCGAGGAGTACTTCGGCGACGGCGAGCGCTTCGGCCTCGAACTGGTCTACGTGCAGGAGATCGAGCCGCTGGACACCGCCGGCGCGATCCGCAACGTGGCCGACAAGCTGGTCAGCGCGCCGGACGAGCCGGTGATGATCTTCAACGGGGACATCCTGTCCGGTGTGGACCTCGCCGCCCTGCGCGCCGAGCACGCCGCCCGCGGCGCCGACGTCACCCTGCACCTGACCAAGGTGGCCGACCCGCGCGCCTTCGGCCTGGTGCCGACCGACGCCGAGGGCTGGGTGACCGCGTTCCGGGAGAAGCCGCAGCGCCCCGAGGACATCGTCACCGACCAGATCAACGCGGGCTGCTACGTCTTCAAGCGGGAGATCATCGACGGCATCCCGGCCGGCCGCCGCGTGTCCGTCGAGCGCGAGACCTTCCCCGGCCTGCTCGAGCGCGGCGCCAAGGTGCTCGGCGTGGTCGAGCAGAGCTACTGGCTCGACCTCGGCACCCCGGCCGCCTTCGCCCGCGGCTCCGCCGACCTGGTGCTCGGCGCCATCACCTCCCCGGCCGTCCCCGACAGCGCCATCGCCCGCTACCAGGAGGCCCTGGTCCTCGACGGCGCCGACGTGGCCGAGACCGCGCAACTCGGCGCCGGCACCACCATCGGCCGCGACTCCACGGTCGGCGCCGACACCGCCATCTACGGCTCGGTCATCGGCGGCGGCACCGTCATCGGCGAGAACGTGGCCATCCGCGACTCCATCATCGGCCGCGGCGCCCGCATCGGCGCCGGCACCGTCCTCGAAGGCGTCGTGGTGGGCGACGGCGCCACCGTCGGCGCGGGCAACGAACTCCTCGGCGGCGTCCGCGTCTCCTGCGAGGCCGTGCTCCCCGACTCCTCCGTCCGCTTCAGCCACGACCCCAGCTGAGCTGAGCTGAGATCCGAGCCGACCGGGATTCCGCTGTTCTCCAACTGACGTCCGATCAGCAGGCTAAGCTACCCCCGTGTTGACTCAGTCGTCGGTGCGCGGCGTACCCACGCAGGTGCAGCGCACGCTGCGCCCCCTGCGCCGCGGCACCGGCGACCCGACCTACCGCGTCGAGTACGGCCCCGACGACGGCCCGGTGAACGCCGTCTGGCGCACCTCCCTGACCCCCGAAGGCCCCGGCACCCTGCGCATCCGCGTAGGCCACGACGGGGCCGGGGCCGGGGCGGGAGCGGGTGGAGCGGGAACGGGAACTGGGCCCGGGCTCGCGTCCTCCGACGGCGAAGTCGAGATAGCGGCCTGGGGCGAGGGTGCCACCTGGCTCATCAAACAGGCCCCCGCGATCCTCGGCGCCGAGGACGACGACACCGGGTTCGCCGAACTGGCCGCCGCCCACCCGATCCTCGCCGAGGCCCACCGAACCCGCTCCCACGTGCGCCTGGTTCGCACCGGCCAGGTCATGCAGGCGCTCATCCCCGCGATCCTGGAACAGAAGGTCACGACCCAGTCCGCCTTCGCCGCGTGGCGCAGACTCGTCCGCAAATACGGCACCCCCGCCCCCGGCCCCGAGTGGATGCCAAGCGACCTCTACGTGATGCCCGAGCCGCACGTCTGGATCCTGATCCCCTCCTGGGAATGGCGCCGAGCCGAAGTCGACGGCAAACGCGCCGAAGCCATCATCCGAGCCTGCCGCCGAGCCCCCGCCCTGGAGCGCCTGGCCCAAGCCCAAGTAGACGAGGCCGCCGAGAAACTCAAGACCATCCCCGGCATCGGCCCCTGGACCGCCGCCGAGACCCTCCAACGAAGCCACGGCGCCCAAGACCTCGTCAGCGTGGGCGACCTTCACCTCCCCCGCATCATCTGCGGCATCCTGGGCGACCCCGCCGACCCCGACTACGCCAAGTACGACGACGAGAAGATGCTCCGCCTCCTGGCCCCCTTCGCCCCCCACCGCCAGCGCGCAGTAAGGCTGCTGCTGCAGAAGAGGTGAGGGGCGGACGGGCTGCGGCTTCGTGGTCGGCCCTACCTACGTCACCGGTGTTCCGCTCGTTCCTCGCTACACACCGGTGACTACGTCCGGGCCGATTACATACCCCGCCCACCCGCCCCACTCAACCAGCCTGCGGCCCGCTACCTACGCTCCCTCGTACCTCGGTCACTACGTCCGCGGGCCTACGGCGCTACGCACGGCACGCAGCGCAACTGGCCTAGCGTCGGCGACTTGCGCCCTCACGGCAGCCGAGATGATCACATGTTGATTTCGATTGCCCGTCAATCGATCTCTTGTGCTTGGCCGCCACCTGCGGCCTTGGGCATCCTGGCGCGATGGGGACGGATGAACGAAACAACGGGTGGGGGCACCTCACGGGCTATTTCCGCAGGAGACGCTCTGCCGTCGCAATCAGCGTCGTGGTCCTTGTAGCGGCTTTGTGCGTATACGAGGTGCATCGCGCGGATGATGTGGCTCGTCAGAACCAGAACACGGCTCAGCTTCAATCCGACCAGTTCGCAAGTCTGTACGCGAGCACGGCCGCACGAGTGATCGACGCCGGAGTACCCACCAACGCCCAACTTGAGCCCGACGCAGTGGCCAAGTACAGCGGGGCCAGCAGTCTCTACAGCATGGACGGTCGTACACCGGGCTACAGCGGAAGCACGAAGCTGCTGCAACGGGAAACGGACTCGCAGGCCACGGTCTGGCTCACCATCCAGATCGACCGCACCTACCCGGAGGCTTTCGGCGCACACGGCACAGTCGAGACCTGCTATGCAGTCTCGATCTCGACCGGCAAGCAGAAAAGCGCCCCGGTCACGACGATCATCCCGATTTGCCCCATCGACCCGACGTATCTCGACCCTTCGGCAACATCCTGATAGGACTCCGCAGGGCGCCGACACTCCGCGCGCCAAGACCACGCCGTGCGTAGCGCCGTAGGCCCGCGGACGTAGTGACCGAGGTACGAGGGAGCGGAGGTAGCGGGCCGCAGGCTGGTTGAGTGGGGCGGGTGGGCGGGGTATGTAATCGGTCCGGACGTAGTCACCGGTGTGTAGCGAGGAACGAGCGGAACACCGGTGACGTAGGTAGGGCCGACCACGAAGCCGCAGCCCGTCCGCCCCTACCTCCGGACTAGGAACGACTCGACCTTGCGGGGTGGGCGGGTCGGGGCGGGGGCGGCGGGGTGGCCGATGGCGATGCAGCCCATGGGGTCCCAGTGGTCGGGGAGTTCCAGGACGCGTCGGACGGTGGGGCGGCAGAAGATGGAGGAGGAGATCCAGGCCGCGCCTAGGCCTTCCACGGCCAAGGCCACGAGGAGGTTCTCGATGGCGGCGCCGGTGGAGACCAGGAACATCTCGCGTTCGCCGGCGTTGCGGCGGGGGTCGGGGTAGGTGTGGGAGCCCTCCATCGTCAGGCAGGGCACGAGGAGGACCGGGGCGCCGCGGAGGACGTCGCCGCGCTTGGTGCGCTTGTCGATGGCGAGTTCGCTGAAGCCGTCGCCGCGCAGGTCCTTGATCCAGTCGGCGAGCATCTCGTCGAGCAGGCGGGTCTGCACCTCGGGGGTGCGGACCTCGACGAAGGACCAGGGGGTGGTGTGGTGCGGGGCCGGGGCGGTGACGGCGGCGGAGATGGAGCGTTCGATCGCCTCGGGGGCCACGTGCTCCGGGGTGAAGGATCTGATCGTGCGTCGGGCGAACACCGCTTCGGATCTGCCGAGTGCCCGTGCTTCCGCGGTGCCCAGCGAGAAGAGGTCCTCCTCGCTCGGCCTGCGCAGCGCGCGTGCCCCCGCCCCCGGATCCTGCGTGACCGCCGCGCGCAGGCCCCTGACCAGCGCCACCGGAACCCCTCCCAGCTTCCCCTTGACCAGTTCCCCCGCGGCCGCCAGTTCGTCGGCGACCGCCGTGACCGTCACGGCGAGCTCGTTTCCGTGTGAATCCGTCGCGCCGCGCAGGTCCCGTACTACTGACACGTACCCAGCGCCGATCGCCTGATCCACCAAACCGGCACGCCATACCCGGCCGAATGTGTCGGAGACGACCACGCCGACCCGCACGCCGTGCCGGTTCAGGAGTGCGTCGGAGAGTTCGACGGCGCTGCGGTCGGGGTCCTCGGGCAGCAGCAGCACGGTGCCCGGCGCGGTGTTGGACGCGTCGACGCCGCCTGCGGCCATGACCAGGCCGAGCCGGTTCTCGACGATGCGCAGCCGGTCGCGGCGGGCCACGACGCGCACGGTCTCCTCGTCGATCGCCGCCTCGCGGTCGGCGGCCTGCCGGAAGCGGCCCTCCGCCTTGGAGACGATCTTCGAGGTGACGACGAGGATGTCGCCGTCCTCGAGGGGGAGTTCGGCGTCGGCGAGCGCGGTGGAGATCAGGGCGGCCAGGTCATCGCCGGGGCGGATCTCGGGGAGGTTGGGGATCGCCTGTACGGATACCTGCGTGCTCAGCTGATCGCTGTTGGGCTCGGTCATCGCTTCAGCTCCGCGGCGAAGTCGAGGGTGGCGCGGGCCATCTCGGTGGTGGCGTCGAGGTCCTTCATCAGCAGCGGCACGGCGCGGCAGCGGATGCCGACCTGTTCGACGAGGTCCACCTGGTCGGCGTCGGCGTCGTGCACGAGCCAGCCGTCCAGCAGGTCGGAGCCGTGGTAGTCGGCGACGGCGGAGGGGGTGGTGGGCACGCCCTCGGCGGCGAGCACCTTGTCCGCCATGCCGCGGACCGGCGCGGTGCCGATGATCGGGGACAGGCCGACGACCGGTGCCTGCGTGGCGATGACGGCGTCGCGGATGTTCTTGCCGGTGCCGCCGACGGCCAGGATCGCACCGATCGAGACGACCGGGTTCGACGGCGGCAGGATGACGACGTCCGCGTCCGCGATCGCCTCCAGCACGCCCGGCGCGGGCTTGGCCTCGTTGGCGCCGACGAAGACGATCTGCTCGGCGACGGGGGCGTGCAGCCGGACCCAGTACTCCTGGAAGTGCACCGCGCGGCGCTGCCCCTCCTCGTCGCGGACCACGACGTGCGTCTCGGCCCGGTCGTCGGTCGCGGGCAGCAGCCGCACGCCGGGCTTCCAGCGGGTGCACAGCGCCTCGGTGACGGCCGAGAGCGGGTAGCCCGCCTCCAGCATTTGGGTGCGCACGAGGTGCGTGGCGATGTCCTTGTCGCCGAGGGTGAACCAGTCGGGGCCGACGCCGTACTCCGCGAGTTCCCGGGCGACGCCGAAGCTCTCCGCGTCCCGGCCCCAGCGCTGCTCCGGATGGATGCCGCCGCCGAGGGTGTACATCACGGTGTCCAGGTCGGGGCAGACCTTCAGCCCGTGCAGCCAGATGTCGTCACCGGTGTTGGCGATCACGGTGACCTCGGACGCGGCTCCGGTGGTCTCGATCAGCCGGAGCACGCCCTGGATGAACCGGGCCCCGCCGACACCGCCGGAGAGGACCGTGATGCGCCCGGGAACCGTCACCGGGGGAATGGCTGGCATGGGAGAAGTGTGCCGTTCGCGCTCAATACACGCTCAGCCGGGCCTCGTCCAGCGGGTCGGCAATATCAGAGTTGGGCTTGACTTCCGCGTAGCGACAGGCATCTAATCACATCAGTGTGATTTTCAATTCCGACTCGCGTCGGTGAGGAAGATCACCCTCACACAAATCGCGGCCCGTCAGGGTCGCAGGGTCGAAGGGGAACATCGTGCGCGAGCTCTATCTGCTCGACGGGGACGCTGACGAGAGCGGTTGGCAGGAGCGCGCTCTCTGCGCGCAGA
>DATJIF010000097.1:0-6145 GCA_035493475.1 Actinospica sp. | reverse complement strand
AGGGCGGGGCCTGATGCCCAGGCGGGAAGACCTCAAGTCGGTGCTGGTCATCGGCTCCGGGCCGATCGTGATCGGCCAGGCCTGCGAGTTCGACTACTCCGGCACCCAGGCCTGCCGGGTGCTCAAGGCCGAGGGCCTGCGCGTGGTGCTGGTGAACTCCAACCCGGCCACGATCATGACCGACCCGGAGTTCGCCGACGCCACGTACGTCGAGCCGATCACCCCCGAGTTCGTCGAGAAGATCATCGCGAAGGAGCGGCCGGACGCGCTGCTGCCCACGCTCGGCGGCCAGACCGCGCTGAACACGGCCGTCTCGCTGGCCAAGTCCGGCGTCCTCGCGCAGTACGGCGTCGAACTCATCGGCGCCGACATCGAGGCGATCGAGCGCGGCGAGGACCGGGACAAGTTCAAGCGGATCGTGGACCAGATCGGCGCCGAGTCCGCGCGCTCGGTGATCTGCCACTCGATGGAGGACTGTCTCGCCGGCGTGGACACGCTCGGCGGCTACCCGGTCGTGGTCCGGCCCTCGTTCACGATGGGCGGCGCCGGCTCCGGCTTCGCGCACAACGAGCAGGACCTGCGCCGCATCGCCGGGACCGGCCTGCAGCTCTCGCCGACCACCGAGGTGCTCCTGGAGGAGTCGATCCTCGGCTGGAAGGAGTACGAGCTCGAGCTGATGCGCGACCGCAGCGACAACGTCGTGGTGGTCTGCTCGATCGAGAACTTCGACCCGATGGGCGTGCACACCGGCGACTCGATCACCGTCGCCCCGGCCATGACGCTCACCGACCGCGAGTACCAGAAGCTGCGCGACATCGGCATCGCGATCATCCGGGCCGTCGGCGTGGACACCGGCGGCTGCAACATCCAGTTCGCGGTGAACCCCGAGGACGGCCGGATCATCGTCATCGAGATGAACCCGCGCGTCTCCCGTTCCTCGGCGCTCGCCTCCAAGGCCACCGGCTTCCCGATCGCGAAGATCGCGGCGCGGCTGGCGGTCGGCTACACGCTGGACGAGATCCCGAACGACATCACCCGCGAGACCCCCGCGTCCTTCGAACCGACGCTGGACTACGTCGTGGTGAAGGTGCCGCGCTTCGCCTTCGAGAAGTTTCCGCACGCCGACGCGACGCTGACCACGACGATGAAGTCGGTCGGCGAGGCCATGGCGATCGGCCGCAACTTCCCCGAGGCGCTGCAGAAGGCGCTGCGCTCGCTGGAGAAGAAGGGCTCTGAGTTCTCCTTCGCCGGTGAGCCGGGGGACAAGGCCGAGCTGCTGGCCAAGGCCGCGATCCCGACCGACGGCCGGATCAACACCGCCATGCAGGCGCTGCGGGCCGGGGCCAGCCTGGAGGAGCTCTTCGAATCCACGAAGATCGACCCCTGGTTCATCGACCAGATGCAGCTGATCCACGAGGTCGCCGAGGAGGTCGCGGCCGCCGCGGACCTCTCGCCCGCGCTGCTGCGGCGCGCCAAGCGGTACGGCTTCTCGGACGCCCAGCTCGGCGCGATCCGCAGCATGGACGAGGCCGTGGTCCGCGCGGTCCGGCACGCGCTCGGCATCCGGCCGGTGTACAAGACCGTCGACACCTGCGCCGCCGAGTTCGCCGCCGCGACCCCGTACCACTACTCCTCCTACGACGAGGAGACCGAGGTCGCGCCGCGCGAGAAGCCCGCGGTGCTGATCCTGGGCTCCGGGCCGAACCGGATCGGGCAGGGCGTCGAGTTCGACTACTCCTGCGTGCACGCCTCCTTCGCGCTGCGCGAGGCCGGGTACGAGACCGTGATGGTCAACTGCAACCCGGAGACCGTCTCCACCGACTACGACACCTCGGACCGGCTCTACTTCGAGCCGCTCACCCTCGAGGACGTGCTCGAGGTCTTCCACGCCGAGTCGCAGGCCGGCCCGGTCGCGGGCGTGGTCGTGCAGCTCGGCGGGCAGACCCCGCTGGGCCTCGCGCAGCGGCTCAAGGACGCGGGCGTGCCGATCGTGGGCACCAGCCCGGAGGCCATCCACCTCGCCGAGGAGCGCGGCGCCTTCGGCCGGGTGCTGGACGAGGCGGGCCTGAACGCGCCGAAGCACGGCACCGCGTTCTCCTTCCACGAGGCCAAGGCGATCGCGGACGAGATCGGCTACCCGGTGCTGGTGCGGCCGAGCTACGTGCTCGGCGGCCGCGGCATGGAGATCGTGTACGACGAGCCCTCGCTCGCCTCCTACCTGGAGCGGCACGCGGGCCTGATCTCCGAGCACCCGGTGCTGGTGGACCGGTTCCTCGACGACGCCATCGAGATCGACGTGGACGCGCTCTACGACGGCACCGAGCTCTACCTCGGCGGCGTCATGGAGCACATCGAGGAGGCCGGCATCCACTCCGGCGACTCGGCCTGCGCGCTGCCGCCGATCACCCTCGGCGGTGCCGACCTCAAGCGGCTGCGGGTGTCCACCGAGGCGATCGCGCGCGGCGTGGGCGTGCGCGGGCTGATCAACATCCAGTTCGCGCTGGCCGGGGACATCCTCTACGTCCTCGAGGCCAACCCGCGCGCCTCCCGCACGGTCCCGTTCGTCTCCAAGGCCACCGCCGTGCCGCTGGCCAAGGCCGCCGCGCGGATCTCGCTCGGCGCGACCGTGGCCGAACTGCGCGCCGAGGGCATGCTCCCGGCGGGCGGCGACGGCGGCACGCTGCCGTTCGACGCGCCGATCGCGGTCAAGGAGGCCGTGATGCCGTGGAACCGCTTCCGCACCCCGGACGGCCAGGGCGTGGACGTGGTGCTCGGCCCGGAGATGAAGTCCACCGGCGAGGTCATGGGCATCGACCGGGACTTCGGCACCGCGTTCTCGAAGTCCCAGGCCGGCGCGTACGGCGCGCTGCCCACCAAGGGCCGGGTGTTCGTCTCCGTGGCCAACCGGGACAAGCGCTCGATGATCTTCCCGGTGAAGGTGCTCGCGGACCTCGGCTTCGAGATCCTGGCCACCGAGGGCACCGCGGAGGTGCTGCGCCGCAACGGGATCCGCGCGTCGGTCGTGCGCAAGCAGCACGAGGGCGTCGGTCCCGCGGGCGAGCCGACCGTGGTGCAGCGCATCATGGACGGCGACGTGGACCTGATCATCAACACGCCGTACGGTGTCGGACCGCGGCTGGACGGCTACGAGATCCGCACCGCGGGCGTGGCCACCGGCACGCCGTGCATCACCACGGTGCAGGGCCTCGCGGCGGCCGTGCAGGGCATCGAGGCCATGCTGCGCGGCGACATCGGCGTCGGCTCGCTGCAGGAGCACGGCGCCCGGCTGCGCTCCCGCCGCGAGGGTGGCGTCTGATGGCCGGTCACCCCGCCGTGCGCCCCGCGACCTTCGGGGCACGCTGATGGCTCGGATCTACCGAGCCCTGTTCCGCACCGTGTTCCAGGGCATGGATCCGGAGCGGGCGCACCACCTCGGCTTCGGCGCGATCCGCGCCGCGGCCGGGGTGCCCGGCGGGTCCGCGGCGCTGCGCTCGGTGCTCGGGACGCAGGGCCCTGAGCTGCGAGTCAAGGCGCTGGGGCTGGAGTTCCCCGGTCCGTTCGGGCTGGCCGCGGGCTTCGACAAGAACGCGGTCGGCATCGACGGCCTGGCCGCGCTCGGCTTCGCGTTCGTCGAGGTGGGAACGGTCACCGCGCGCCCGCAGCCGGGCAATCCGAGCCCCCGGATGTTCCGGCTGGTGCGTGATCGAGCCCTGATCAACCGGATGGGCTTCAACAACGACGGCGCCGACGCGGTGGCCGCCCGGCTGGCCCGGCGGGCCGAGCGGGTCGCGGCAAACCCCTCGGGTTTCGCACCGGTGATCCTCGGCGTGAACATCGGCAAGACGAAGGTCGTGCCGGAGGACGAGGCCGTCGCCGACTACGTGTACTCGGCCGCGAAACTGGCCCCGTACGCCGACTATCTCACCGTCAACGTCTCCTCGCCGAACACTCCGGGGCTGCGCAACCTGCAGGCGGTCGAGGTTCTCAGGCCTCTGCTGCTCGCGGTGCGCGAGGCGGCGGACGCGTCGGCCGGGCGGCGGGTGCCGCTGCTGGTGAAGATCGCGCCGGACCTCGCGAACGAGGACGTGGACGCCGTCGCGGACCTCGCCGTGGAGATCGGTCTCGACGGGATCATCGCCACCAACACCACCATCTCGCGGCACGGGCTGCTCACCCCCGAGACCGAGGTCGAGTCGTACGGCGTGGGCGGGCTCTCCGGCCCGGTGCTGCGGCCGCGCGCGCTCGACGTCGTGACCCGGCTGCGCGGCCGGGTCGGGCCCGAGATGACGATCATCGGCGTCGGCGGCATCACCACCGCCGCGGACGCCCGGCGGTTCCTGGACGCCGGGGCGACCCTGCTGCAGGGCTTCACCGGCTTCATCTACGAGGGTCCGTTCTGGGCCCGCCGCATCCACCGTGGACTGAGGGAGCAGCAGTCATGAGCGACCAGACCATCGAACCCTTCGGCTCCCGGCTGCGCAAGGCGATGGACACCCGCGGCCCGCTGTGCGTGGGCGTGGACCCGCACGCGGCGCTGCTCGGCGCCTGGAGCCTGCCGGACTCGGTCGCCGGGCTCGAACGCTTCGCGCTGACCGTCGTCGAGGCGCTGGCCGAGCGGGTCGCGGTGCTCAAGCCGCAGTCCTCGTTCTTCGAGCGCTTCGGTTCGCCGGGCGTCGCCGTCCTGGAGCGGACCATCGCCGAGGCGCGCGCGGCCGGGGCGCTGGTGATCACGGACGCCAAGCGCGGGGACATCGGCTCCACGGTCGAGGCGTACGCCGACGCGTACCTGAGCCCGGCCTCGCCGCTGTTCTCGGACGCCGTCACCGTGGCGCCTTATCTGGGCTTCGGGGCGTTGGAGCCCTTCTTCGAGCGCGCGGAGCAGTATGGCTGCGGCGTCTTCGTGCTGGCGTTCACCTCGAACCCGGAGGGCGCTGACGTGCAGCGGGCCACTATGGCGAACGGTCAGACCGTCGGCGGCGCGATCCTGGCCCAGGCGGCGGCCCGCAACGGCGAGGCGGCGCCGATGGGCCCGATCGGCGCGGTCGTCGGCGCCACGCTCACCGACCCCGTCCCCTTCGACCTGGCGGCGCTGAACGGCGCGATCCTGGCGCCCGGCCTCGGCGCCCAGGGCGGCACGCCGGAGGGCCTGCGCGCGCTGTTCGGCGGCGCGGGGGCCAACGTCGTGCCCTCGATGTCCCGCGAGGTGCTGCGGCACGGCCCGGACGCGGCCGTACTGCGCCGCGCGGCGCGCCGGGCGGTCGACGAGTTTCGGGCCGCGCTCGGCTACCCCTCGGCCGCCTCCTGAGGGCCGGACGATTCCTTCGGGAACGGCATTTCGAATCCGTGAAAGTGTGAAAGCGAAAACGGATTTCCGCGCATTGTTTTCACGGGTTCCGGCATGCCCCGGCGCGGGTCGTCAACGGTTGGACCTTGAGTCAGTCACATGATCCACGGCGCGAATCCGCTTGTCGGGCGGCCGGTTCCGGGACCCCGGCTGTGCCGCTTCCGGGACGCGCCGCAGGTCCGTCGGGGGCGGGTGCGGACGCTTTGTCGGAATAATCTGGCCACGAATAATTCGGACATAGAACCCTAATTCCGGTCGTATTCCCGCCCTTGCCGGGGTGAATAGCGGGATCCGGCGCACACAGCACGCCGGACTCGGGTACGCTCCGGTTTAATCGCAGACCAGCGGGGGTGTCACCTTGCAACCCCTGCTCGAAGCGACTAGGTTCCGGCAACGGACCACCGAGCCGACCGGCCGGGCGAAAGGACACACCCGAGCATTCGGGACCGTGTCTTCCGGCGGGCCGACTCACCCCCACAATCCATTTCGACGTCATTGAGGTGAATTGGCGTGGCTCTCCCGCCCCTCACTCCCGAACAGCGCCAGGCTGCCCTCGAAAAGGCCGCCGCGGCCCGCCGCGAGCGCGCCGAGGTGAAGAACCGCCTCAAGCACTCCGGCGCCTCCCTGTCCGAGGTCGTCCAGGAAGGCCAGAAGAACCCCGTCATCGGCAAGATGCGGGTCTCGGCCCTCCTCGAGTCCCTGCCCGGCGTCGGCAAGGTCCGCGCCAAGCAGATCATGGAGCGGCTCTCGATCTCCGAGAACCGTCGCGTCGGCGGCCTCGGCGCCAACCAGATCGCCGCG
>DATJIF010000096.1:0-22107 GCA_035493475.1 Actinospica sp. | reverse complement strand
CACGGTGTTGTTCACGATCTGCATCGAGCCGCCGCCGACCAGCTTCTTGAACTTGACCAGCGCCAGGTCCGGCTCCACGCCGGTGGTGTCGCAGTCCATCATGAAGCCGATGGTGCCGGTCGGGGCCAGCACGCTCGCCTGGGCGTTGCGCCAGCCGTTCTCGGCACCGATCTCCAGGCACTCGGCCCACTCCGCCTTCGCGGCGTCCAGGATCGCCTTGTCGAACTCCTCGAGCGTGCGCACCTGGCCGGCGGCCTCGGCGTGCTTGCGCATCACCCGGGCGTGCGGCTCGGCGTTGACCGCGAAGCCGTTGTACGGGCCGACGATCCCGGCCAGCTCGGCCGACCGGCGGTACGCGGTGCCCGTCATCAGCGCGGTGATCGCGGCGGCGATGGCCCGCCCGCCCTCGGAGTCGTACGCGTGGCCGGTCGCCATCAGCAGCGCGCCGAGGTTGGCGTAGCCGATGCCGAGCTGGCGGAAGTCGCGGGTGGTCTGGCCGATCGACTCGGTCGGGAAGTCCGCGAAGCAGATCGAGATGTCCATCGCGGTGATGACCAGCTCGACGGCCTTCGTGAACAGCGCGTGGTCGAAGGTGTCGTCGTCCTTCAGGAACTTGAGCAGGTTCAGCGAGGCCAGGTTGCAGGAGGAGTTGTCCAGCGACAGGTACTCCGAGCACGGGTTGGACGCGGTGATCCGGCCGGTGTTCGGGTTCGTGTGCCAGTCGTTGATGACGTCGTCGTACTGCAGGCCGGGGTCGGCGCACTCCCAGGCGGCCGTCGCGATCTGCCGGAACAGGTCCTTGGCGTCCACGGTCTCGATGACCGAGCCGTCGGAGCGGGCGGTCAGGCCGTAGTCGGCGCCCTGCTCGTAGGCGTGCATGAACTCGTCGTTGACCCGGACCGAGTTGTTCGCGTTCTGGTACTGGACCGAGGTGATGTCCGAGCCGCCGAGGTCCATGTCGAACCCGGCGTCGCGCAGGACCCGGATCTTGTCCTCTTCGCGTGCCTTGGTCTGCACGAACTCGCGGATGTCCGGGTGGTCCACGTCCAGCACGACCATCTTCGCGGCCCGCCGGGTGGCGCCGCCGGACTTGATGGTGCCGGCCGAGGCGTCGGCGCCGCGCATGAAGGATACCGGGCCGGAGGCGTTGCCGCCGGAGGACAGCAGCTCCTTGGACGAGCGGATCCGGGAGAGGTTCAGGCCCGCGCCGGAACCGCCCTTGAAGATCAGCCCCTCCTCGCGGTACCAGTTCAGGATCGAGTCCATGGTGTCGTCCACGGACAGGATGAAACAGGCGCTGACCTGCTGCGGGCTGGCCGTGCCCACGTTGAACCAGACCGGCGAGTTGAAGGAGAAGACCTGGTGCACGAGCATGTGCGTGAGCTCGTGCTCGAAGATCTCCGCGTCCTCGTCGGAGCCGAAGTAGCCGTGCTCCTGACCGGCCTTGCGGTAGGTCTGCACGACGCGGTCCACGACCTGGCGCAGCGAGGTCTCGCGCTGCGGGGTGCCGAGGGCGCCGCGGAAGTACTTGGTGGTGACGATGTTCGCCGCGTTGACCGACCAGAAGTCGGGGAACTCCACGCCGCGCTGCTCGAAGTTGACGGAGCCGTCCCGCCAGTTGGTCATCACGACGTCGCGCGACTCCCAGGTCACCGCGTCGTACGGGTGCACTCCGGCGGTCGTGTACACGCGCTCGATCCGCAGGCCGCCACCCGGCACGACGGTCGGGGCGGCGGGCTTCGCCGTCGTCTTCGCCTTGCTGGTCTGACCGGGCACCGCTGCTCCCTTCTTGCCGCTCCGGCGGGCGCTACCGCTGATGGTCTCCGTCATTCCCGCTTCCTTCGCGTGTATAGGGATCAACAATTCGGAGCGCGGTCAGCTTCCCCACCGGCGCGCTCGGTACCGCGTGACTTCCTTCGACTGTTCAGTTCTCAGTGTTGGGAACGTTCTGGGTGCGCAGTTCGGTGATGGCCTTCTCGAAGTCCTCGAGGGATTCGAAGGCCTGGTAGACCGAGGCGAAGCGCAGATAGGCCACGGTGTCGAGCTCCCGCAGCGGCCCCAATATCGCGAGGCCGACCTCGTGCGACGGGAGTTCGGCGGCGCCCTGGGCGCGCACGGTCTCCTCGACCCGCTGGGCGAGCTGGGCGAGCTGGTCCTCGGTGACCGGGCGTCCCTGGCAGGCCTTGCGGACGCCGGAGACGACCTTGTCCCGGCTGAACGGTTCGGTGACCCCGCTGCGCTTGACCACGAGCAGGGTGGCGGTCTCGACCGTGGTGAAGCGGCGGCCGCATTCCGGGCAGGACCGGCGGCGGCGGATCGCGGTGCCGTCCTCGGTCGTGCGGGAGTCGACGACGCGCGAGTCCGGGTGACGGCAGAAGGGGCAGTACATCGCCCTTCACATCCCTTCTCTTCCGGCCGCGGCGGCTGGCGTACGACGACGTCCATCCCGGGCGCCGACTGCGGTCATGACAAACAGCACTTGCGTTGATACCACAAGTTCTAGATGTTCTACCGGGGCTTCCCACAAGATGTAGTGCCACGGTAGTCCCCCCGCGGACGACTGTGCAAGCCGCGTTCGCCCGTTCGGCCGCACCGGGCGGCTACGCTGCGCGATCCGGGCCGGTGGCGGGCACCGTCCGCCGAAGCACGTCCGGTGAATTCCGCAAGGGTGTTCGCCGCAAATTCCTTCGAGAGGATGAAATCGGCCGCCGAGACCGGGATTTTCGGCGCGGATGGCGCAAGATTGCTCCTGGGAGGCAATGGACCCTGCCCCTCCTCGGGTGCGGTGGGCGAGTTCGACGGCGTCTCATTCGAACAAGTGTTGGGCGCTTGTCGGTGGCCTCGGCTACCGTTGTCGAGTGAAGGGAAGGGGTTTGATCCGAGATGAGCGGACAGGGCGTCGTGCGACAGCGCAAGGGCTCGGCTGACAAGCCGTCGGGACGGGCGGGCCACACCAGTGCCGGAAGCGCGAAGGCGGTCAAGGCGGCGCGCTCCGTCGTCGGCAAGACAGCCTCAGGGGAGGCGGAAGCGGTGACCAAGGTACCCCTCGCACTGCGGCTGACGGATCGTCAGTGCCGCATCATCGAGGTGATTCAGGACTCGATCGACCGGCGCGGATACCCGCCGTCGATGCGCGAGATCGGCGAGGCGGTCGGCCTGAACTCGACCTCCTCGGTACGCCACCAGCTCGTGGTGCTGGAGTCGAAGGGCTTCATCCGCCGCGACCCGAACCGCCCGCGCGCCTACATCGTGCGCGGACCGAGCGACCCGACCCAGGCCTGGCGGGCCCGGATGGCGCAGAGCCAGGGCGCGAGCGGCGTCCTGCCCGCCGAGCCGCCGGCCGCCACCACGCCGGTCGGCCGCGCCCAGTCGGCGCTGTCCAACCTGGGCAGCACCATGGCCGCGAGCGCGCAGTCCGCGATGGCCGCCCTCGGCGCGCTCGGCGGCACCGTCGGCGCGATGGAGTTCGTCCCGCTGGTCGGCCGGATCGCCGCCGGTGGCCCGATCCTGGCCGAGGAGTCCATCGAGGAGCTCATCCCGATGCCCCGCGCCATGGTCAGCGACGGCACCCTGTTCGCGCTGACCGTCGTCGGCGACTCGATGATCGAGGCGGGCATCATGGACGGCGACACCGTCGTCATCCGCCAGCAGCCCAGCGCCGAGTCCGGCGAGATCGTCGCCGCCATGATCGACGGCGAGGCCACGGTCAAGCAGCTGAAGATCACGCACGAGGACGACCGCCACGAGGTCTGGCTGATGCCGCGCAACCCCAGCTACGACCCGATCCCCGGCGAGAACGCGATCGTCCTGGGCCGCGTCGTCACGGTGATGCGGCGGCTGTAGCGGCCGCAGTGCGGAAAGGCCGACGGCGCACGGTGCGCCGTCGGCCTTCGGACGTTCAGCGGCTCCACTGCGGCAGTTGCTGGAGCGCCCACTTGTTGCCGTCCGGGTCGCTGAAGAAGACGAACCGGCCCCAGTCGAGGTCGTGGATGTCGCTGACCTCCGCGCCGCGCTTGACCAGTTCCGCGTGCGCGGCCTCGATGTCGGCGACCACCATCTGCAGCCCGCGCACGCTGCCCGGCTCGCCCTCGACGATGCCCTTGCCGATGGCGATCGAGCAGGCCGACCCGGGCGGAGTCAGCTGCACGAATCGGATCTCCTCGCTGACCACGTGGTCGTGATCGGCGATGAAGCCGACCTTCTCGGTGTAGAAAGCCTTGGCGCGGTCGACGTCCGAAACCGGGACGGCAACCAGTTCGAGCTTCATGTCCACCATCGGTCTGCCTCCTTGTGTCCTTGCTGCCTGTCCTTCCACCGTAGGCGGGCATTAGGAAGATTGCGTTCCGCTTTCCGACTCTTTCTCCTTGGCGGCCTCGTCGAGTCGGCGGAGGGCGGCGTAGGCGGTCTGCGGGTCGGTGGTGGGCCAGAACTCGGGGAGGCCGGCGCGCAGGAAGCTGCCGTAGCGGGCGGTGGCCAGGCGGGAGTCGAGGATGGCCACCACGCCGCGGTCCTTCTGGGCGCGGATCAGGCGGCCGGCGCCCTGGGCCAGCAGCAGGGCGGCGTGCGAGGCGGCTACGGCCATGAAGCCGTTGCCGCCGGCCTTGGCGACGGCCTCCTGGCGGGCGTTGGCCAGCGGGTCGTCGGGGCGGGGGAAGGGGATGCGGTCGATGAGGACCAGTTGGCAGGACGGGCCGGGGACGTTGACGCCCTGCCAGAGCGAGAGGGTGCCGAAGAGGCAGGCGCGCGGGTCCTCGCTGAAGCGCTTGATGAGCTGGGGCAGCGAGTCCTCGCCCTGGAGCAGGAACGGGTAGTTGAGGTAGTCGAGGCGGAAGCGCATCTCGAGGGCCGCGGCCTCGGCCGCGCGCATGGAGGAGAACAGGCCCAGCGTGCGGCCGCCTGCCGCCGCGATGAGTTCGGCGATCTCGGCGAACTGCTCCTCGCCCAGTTCACGTCCGGGGGCGGCCAGGTGCTTCGCGGTGTAGAGGATGCCCTGCTTCGGATAGTCGAAGGGGGAGCCCACGTCGAGGGCCTGCCAGGGGATGGGCTGGTCCTTCGACTCCGACTCGGTTGACGGCTCGTCGGAGGCCTCGACCATGGCGGTGCGGTCGGGGCGTTCGCCTTCGAAGCGGTCGGCGCGCTCGGCGGGGTACAGGCCCAGGGTTCCGGCCACGGAGTCGAAGCTGCCGCCGATCTTGAGCGTGGCGGACGTCAGGATCGCGGGGGTGCGGGCGAAGAGGCGGTGGCGTAGCTGCTGGGCCACGGAGAGGGGGGCGATGCGCAGGGCCGTGGAACGTTCGCTGCGGTCCAGCCAGACGACGTCGTATTCGGAGTGCTGGAGGATCCGGTTCGCCAGTTCGAAGAGTTGCTCGACGCCTGCCTGGGCTTGGCGGCGCGTGCCCTCGTCGGTCTTGTCACGGTTCTTGCCCAGCGCGGACACGGCGTCGCGGGCGGCATCGCGGAGCATGGCCAGGGCCGCGGCCAGCGGCTCGGGGAGTTCGTTGAGGCGGCCGGGTTCGAGTTCGTCGAGTTCGGCGCCGAATTCCGCTGCGGCGAGGTCGAGCTTCTGGGCCGTCAGGTCCTCGATGTGGCGGTGGCAGCGGCGGGCGGCGCGGTCGGCGAGGCCCGCGGTGAGCTCGCCGGAGTCGGCGCCGGTGGCCCGGGAGACGAGTTCGTGCGCCTCGTCGATGATGACGGCGTTGTGCTCCGGCAGCACCTTGATCTCGCCGTCGAAGGTGTCGATGGCGAGCAGTGCGTGGTTGGTCACGACCAGGTCGGCGGCACGTGCCCGTTCCCTGGCGAGTTCGGCGAAGCAGTCCTGGCCGAAGGGGCACTTTCCCGCGCCGAGGCATTCGCGGGAGCTGACCGAGACCGTGCTCCAGATCCGGTCGGAGACGCCGGGTGCGAGGTCGTCGCGGTCGCCGGTCTCGGACTCGTCGGCCCACTCGCGCACGCGCAGGACCTGGCGGCCCATCTCGGACAGCTCGTTCGCGTTGAACAGGCCGTCCTGCTCGGCCTCCTCATCGCCGCCCGAATTGATCTTGTTCAGGCAGACGTAGTTGTTCCGGCCCTTGAGCAGTGCGAACTCGGGGGCGCGGCCGAGGCTCGGGGTCAGCGCCTCGCTGATCAGCGGCAGGTCGTGCGCCACGAGTTGCCGCTGGAGCGCGAGCGTCGCCGTGGCCACGATGACCCGGCGCTCCTTGCGCTCCAGCGCGTGCGCGATCGCCGGGACCAGGTACGCGAGCGACTTTCCGGTTCCGGTGCCCGCCTCGACGAGCAGCGGATCACCCTTGCTCAGCGACTCGGCGACGGCCTTGGCCATCTGCTGCTGGCCGGGGCGCGCCGAACCGCCGACCGCACCCACCGCGGCGTCCAGCAACCCGTCCAGATCGGCTTTTCCCATGGCGGATAAGCCTAAGGGGTCGGACCGACAGCCACCGACGAGAGCGGGTTCGGGACGGTGCCGTACGGCTCGACGTGCGGCCGGGTGGCCCGGTCGCGGTACCCGTCGAGCAGCAGCCGGTTGCGGTTGAGGCAGAGCCGGTCGATGCGCGGGACGGTGAGGTCGAAGAGCCGGTACCGCTCGGCGCGCTCCGAGAAGCGGGCCTGGTACGCGGCGATCTCGGCGCGGACGAGCTCCCAGAAGCGGTCCGCGGGCAGGTCCAGACGCTGCTCCAGCAGGTCCGCGAGGTAGCGGAAGTGGCCGATGAACAGCGCGCCGTGCAGGAACTGGCAGAGGTAGTCGGGGCGTTCGCGCAGCAGCACGGCGGCGGCGTCCGCGGGCATGTCCGCGAGCTCGGGCAGGTCGGCGGCGGCCACGTTCACGTCGTCGACGAAGTCCTTCACGGCGAGGCGAGTGGGGATCTCGTTGTCGTTGAAGACCACGACCGCGTTTTCGCCGTGCGGGGAGAAGGCGGTGCCGTACGCGTACAGGAAGTGCAGCAGCGCGGGGAGGATCGCGTGCAGGAGTTTGGTGAGCCATTCCTCGGCGGTGAGGCCGGAGCGTGCGATGAGTTCGGCGACCAGGGGCGTGCCGTCCGAGCCGGTGGAGAGCAGTGAGGCGAGGGTGCGGGCGCGCTCGCCGGGTTCGAGGGCGGCGGGCAGGGGTTCGCGCCAGATCGCGCCGAGCAGCTCACGGTACTGATACGGGATGCGCGGCATGCGGTCGAGCACATCGTGCCGCACGGTCACGGACGCGATCTCGCCGAGCAGGATGACGCGGCACTCCCCCGTCAGGTACGCGTCGGCGGCCGCGATCCCCTTGAGCCAACTCGTGACCGCAGGTGCTGCGACGGTGCGTTCGGTCGGCAGGCCGCGCCAGACCATCGTGTTCAGGATGGACAGCGGCAGCTTCACGTGCCGCCGCTCCGGGTGGTCCACGTTGCTGAACGTGCGGATCGACTGCTGCGGCAGATACGTGTCGTCGCTCTGGCCGAGGTAGACCATCCGCGCGTCGGCGATCTCGGCGCCGTAGAGCGTCTGGATCATCTCGTCCCACTGCCACGGGTGCACCGGCAGCCACCAGTAGCGGGCCGGGTTGCAGCCGCGCCGGATCAGCTCGGCGCCGAAGCGGACGCGTTCGGCCGGCGAGAGTTCCTCCGTGTAGAGCCGACGGGCCGTCAGACCGGGCTCGGCGCGGTAGTCGGCGAGGTCGTCGCGCACGGCGATCCA
Organism: Actinospica sp.; assembly: GCA_035493475.1. GTDB lineage: Bacteria > Actinomycetota > Actinomycetes > Streptomycetales > Catenulisporaceae > Actinospica. The sequence continues at coordinate 14,439 of DATJIF010000096.1, read as the reverse complement.
GGACAGCCGGCCGGGCGCGCGGCTCTCCGGGGCGAAGCGCTCGGTGTCCGAGACGGAGAAGCCCATGCGGCCCTTGTTGAACGCGATCCACGGGTGGCCGGTCTGGTGGCCCTCGAGCTCGGCGTATCCGAGGTCGGCCAGTTCGGCGGCGGTGGCCTTGGCGCTCGCGGCGATGCGCACGTCGGCGGCGAGCGTCGCGGAGAACTCGCGCACCAGGTGGCCAGCGGTGTCGCCGGACAGGCCGAGGGTGCCCTGCGCGTCGGCGAGGAAGACCAGCGGGTCCACGGCCTGGTGCCCGTCGCGGCGCACGGATCCGGGCTCGACGAACCAGCAGCCGTACGCGCCGCGCCGGGCCCGGAACGCGTACTCGGTCTCGGCGCCTTCCGGCTTGCGCGCGGCCGGGCCGTACATGCTGTCGACGACCGGCGCGGGCACGTCGGGGGCCGCGGCGCGCACCGTCAGCCGGTACCAGCCGTCCTCCTCCGGCACCGCGCGCGGCTCCAGCAGCTCCTCGTACGCGAACTCGCCGATCGTCTTGGCCAGCAGCTGCCGGCCGGCCGCGCGCCAGAGCAGGCCGGGGTCGGTCTCAGTCGACGGCCGGGGCCGCGGCGGCGGGGTCATCAGGTCCCTGCGCTGCGGGGTCGGCGCCTCCGGCAGCGCCACCGGGATCTCCACCTGCTCCGCTGTGGGAGCTGTGGGAAGGGGCTGCGCTGGTGCGTCGGTCACGGCGTTCCTCCGGCTGGCTCGGGATCTGGCGGTCTTGTGCGGCTCCGGGGGCGGTCCGCTGAGCGTGCCTGGCCCGTCCGACCTGCGCCGGGAGCGCGGTCACCCGGATGATCGCCTCGTCGCTGGTCGCGGCCGCGGCGGGGCTGAAGCTGGTGTGCGCGGTGCGCGCGGGCAGCCGGTAGAGCTCGCGGCCGGCGACCGCGTTGAGGATCGAGGCCGCGCGGTAGGCGCCGAGGCCCAGGTCCGGCGTGCCGACGCCGTGCGTGTGCAGCTCGGCGTTCTGCACGTACAGCCCGGCGTCGGTGCCTTCGAGCACGACCCGGTGGTCGCGCCGGATCAGCGGCCTGCCGCGCGAGTCCCGGCGCACCAGCGCGTCGATCGGGCCGAGCAGCCGCGGCGGGCGCTGCGCGTAGCCGGTGGCGAGCACGAGCCGCTGGGTGCGGATGCCGCAGGCCGTGTTCGTGCGCCGGTGCACGAATTCGAGGTCGAGTTCCTCGCCTTCCGGGGCAGTGACGACCCGGCCGCCGACCGCCTCCATGCCCGGCAGCAGCGTCACACCGGTGGACGCGGGTCCCTCGGGGTACGCGCGGCGGTCCAGCTCGGCGCGGATCTCGGCGAGGGTCTCGTCGGACACGGCCTTGTACAGCCGCCCCTGCGTCGCGAGCAGCTGGTCGCGGACGGCTTCCGGCAGCGCGTGGAAGTAGTCGGCGTAGTCGGGGGTGAAGTGTTCGAGCCCGATCTTCGAGTACTCCATCGGCTCGAACGCGGCGGACCTGGTCAGCCAGCGCAGCCGCCGTCCCGGCAGGTGCCAGTTGCGCAGCAGGTCGAGGACGATCTCCGCGCCGGACTGGCCGGAGCCGAGCACGGTCACGTCGTCGGCCGCGCGGATCCAGTCGGCGCGGCTCAGGTAGTGCGCACTGTGCGAGACCAGCGCGGCGCCGTCCTCGCAGAGTTCGCGCAACGCGCCGGGGACGACGGGTTCGGTGCCGATGCCGAGCGCGATGTTGGCCGCGAGCACGGTGCGCGGGCCGTCCGGCGTGTCGTAGCAGACGACGAATCCGTCGCGGCCGTCGGCGAGCGTGGCATGCCGCACGGCGGTCACCCGGCAGCCGAAACGGCAGGACTCCAGGCGTTCGGCCACGGCGCGGCAGTAGGACTCGTACTCGGCGCGCGGGACGTGCCAGGCCTCGCTGAAGTAGAACCCGAACAGCCGGCCCTGGTCGCGCAGCCAGGCGAGGTAGCCGTTCCGGTTGGTCGGGTCGACGAGGCTGACCAGGTCGGCGAGGAACGGCACCTGGAGCGTCGCGCCGTCGACCATCATGCCCGGATGCCAGCTGAAGCCCTCGTTCTCGTCGAGGAAGAGGCAGGTCAGCGGCTCGAAGGGTTCGGCGAGGGCGGCGAGCGCCAGGTTGAACGGACCGAGGCCGATGCCGACCAGGTCGTACAGCTCGGCGCTCACGCCACCACCTCGCTGGCGCTCGGTAGGCGCGTTCGCGCACGCACTGTACTCATTGGTTCGCTCGCAAGCTCGCTCACGCCACTCCCCTGATCATCAGCGTGGCGCGCTTCTCCGGCAGCTCGAGCGTGGCCACCTCGTCGAATCCGGCGGCGGCGAACGCGCGGACCGAGGGGATGTTCCGCTTGTCCGGTTCGGCGACGAGGCGTCGCGGGTTCTCCCGCTGGACCGCGTCGGCCAGGGCGCGCAGCAGCACGCTGCCGAGGCCGATACCGCGGCAGTCGGCCTCGCCGATCAGCAGGTGCACGCCGAGGTCGTCCGGCTCGGCGGCGTAGTACTCGGCCAACCGGTCGTCCGAGGCCTGGTACAGCTCCCAGTAGCCGATCGCGCGGCCGGACAGCCGGGCCAGCAGCGGCTGCGTGTGCGGCTGCTCGATCTGCGCGCGCACGTGCTCGGTGGTGCGCTCGGGCGGTCCGTCCAGCTCCCAGTAGCGCGCGACGTCCGGGTCGTTCATCCAGCTCTGGATCAGCGGCAGGTCGCGGTCGGTCTTGACCGGGGTCAGGGTGAAGCGCCCGGCCGAGGTCGGCAGGTCGAACCACAGCATGGTCGTGGTCATCAGGATCCTCCCGACGCGGCGCACGGATTGGGGATCTCCACGTACACCGACTGCGTGGCCAGCTCGCCGACCAGCTCGTCCAGGCCGGACGCGCGGGTGAGCAGGTTCGCCTTGCAGCGCAGCGTGCTCGCGGTGAGCAGCAGCTCGGACGGACGGTGGCCGCGAAGCTCAGACAGGTGCTCGCGCGCGACGGCGAGCAGGTCGCGCTCCTCGGCCAGGCCCGCGCAGCCGAGCGCGCCGACGACGCCGAACAGGTTGTTGATGCCGACGTAGTAGACGAGCCGCTCGGTCACGACGTCGTCCGGCACGATCGTCGAGCTCTCCTTGCCGAGCCCCGGCTCCCCTGCCAGCTTCGCGAGTTCCTCGATCCGCGACTCCCGGTAGTAGAAGCCCTGGTTGTCGCGGTACCAGCCGGCGCCCGGGTAGCCCTGCTCGTCGAGCTGGATCAGCGTGTTCTGCTGGTGGCCCTCCAGCGTCACGCCGAGCTCCGCGTCCATCCACAGCATCGGCATGATCAGGTGGGCCATGTAGCGGCCGAACCAGTCGGCGGCGACGGCGCGGGTCGGGCGCCCCGTGGCCGCGGCCAGGCCCTTGATGTGCGCGGCCAGCTCGTTCGCGGCGCCGTCCGCGGAGATCGCGCCGCGGCCGAGGTCGGTGAGCGCGGCGACGCAGTACACGTAGTCGATCGGCCGGAACGGCGAGTGGCGCAGCGAGACGTCGAGGCCCGGCACACCGTCCACGGCGAGGTAGCCCGCGTCCGTGAGCATGCGGAAGTTCGGGTGCGCGGCCAGCAGCCTGCTCCCGGCCTCGCCCGCGAACAGCCGGTGCGCCTCGATGCCGCGCAGCAGTTCGGTACGCAGGTTCTCGCGCTTGGAGTTGGTGATGTTCAGGCCGAGCGAGAGCTTCATCATCACCGGCACATCCGGCCGGTAGACCGTGCGCAGCGAGGACGTGGCGAACCAGCGCGCGCCGGACTTCCCGCAGTGCCGCAGTTTCCCGTCGTCGACCAGCCGCTTGACCGCCGGGCGGCGCAGCAGGTCGGCGGCCTGCCACGGATGCGCGGGGACGAGCATGCCGTCGTCCGGCAGCATCCCGCTGAGGAACGTGCACAGGTCGTGCGCGGTCGGGCCGAGTTCGCTGTCCTCGGCGATGAGCGACTCGTCGACGCTGAACCAGTCGAGCTGGAAGCCGCCGCGCAGCTCGGGGCTGTAGTCGGTCTCGGCCAGGTTGTCGCGGCTCTTCGGGGTCGGGTGCAGCGGGTGCCCGGCGAGCAGCGCCTGCTCGGCGGCGAGGAAGGGCGTGGTCTGGATGCCGGTCGTCTCCGGGTCCGGGAACCCCGGGTTGGCGGCGCGGTCGGCGAGGTGCGCGGCGATCCGGTCCGCCGACTCCCCGGCCCGCGCGGCGAGGTCCTCGGCGGCCTCGTGCTCCGCGGTGGCCTCGCCCATCAGCCGGGCCAGCTCCGCGGGGGTGATCGGCCCCTCGTCGGACAGGGCCTGGCCGAAGCGGTGCCAGCCGGTGGCCGACCAGTACCGCACCGGCACGGTCACGGTGCCCGGCCCGATCTCCAGCACCAGGTCGGCGGCGGCCGGGCGGGGCACCCGGTGCTCGCGGACCCAGCAGCGCAGCAGGCTCTCGACGGCGAGCCGGGCTGCGGCGGAGAGCGTCTCGGCGTCGGGCGTCGGAGACGGCTGCTGGACGGCTGTGGTCACGGGCGGTTCCTCGGGTGTGTCGGGAGTCGTGGGTCAGCTGCTCGGCAGGTCGCGGGCGTGGGCGGCCGCGGCGACGAGGTCGAGCAGCGTGTCGAGTTCGGCGGTCGTGGTCTCCGGCCGCAGCAGCGTGAACTTGAGCCGGAGCGAGCCGGGGCCGCCGCCGGGCAGCGCGGTGCGGCCGACGACGGCGGTCCCGGCCTCCAGCAGCGCGCGCCTGGCCTCGGCGTTCACCCGGTCCGGGTCGCCGTGCCGGGCGCGGTACCGGAACAGCACCGTGGTCAGCGCGGGCGGCAGCGCGAGCTCGAACTCGGGCCGGGCCTCGATCGCGGCGGCGACGTGCGCGGCCTTGGCGAAGCAGCTCTCGATCATCCGCGTGTAGCCGTCGAGTCCGTGGTTCCGGGACGCGGCGAGGATCTTCACGGCGTCCGGGCGGCGCGTCGTGCGCAGCGAGCGGCCGAGCAGGTTCGGATAGCCCGCGGCCTCGTCGTCCAGGTCGGAGAGGTAGGCGACGCTGCGTGAGATCGGGTCCAGCGCCTGCGGATCGCGGGTGAGCAGCAGCCCGGCCGGGATGGGCTGCCAGCCGAGTTTGTGCAGGTCCACGCTCGCCGAGTCGGCCAGTTCGATCCCCGCGAGCATCGGCCGGCGCACATTGGAGAGCAGCAGTCCGCCGCCGTACGCCGCGTCCACGTGGAACCAGGCGCCGTGCTCGCGGGCCACGCCGGCGCACTCGGCCAGCGGGTCGATCGCTCCGGCGTCAGTGGTTCCGGCCGTGGCCACGACGGCGACGAGCGTGTCCCCGTCCGCCGCGATCGCCTGTGCCGCACGGGCCAGCGCCGCGGGATCCATCCGATGATCGGCCTGCACGGGAACTGCGACGACGGCGCGTTCACCGAGCCCGAGCTGCGCGGCGGCGCGTGCGACGGAGAAATGTGCGACGGCCGAGGTCAGGATGCGGAGACGCCCGGCCGCGGAAGCCGGGATCCCGGTCTCGGCGGGATCGACCGCGTAGGCACGGGAGAGCGCGGCGTCGCGGGCGAGCAGCAGTGCGAAGTAGTTGGACTCCGTACCGCCCGAGGTGACCGAACCCGCGCCGGGCTCGCCGAACGCGAGAGCGCTGAACTCGGCGATGACACAGGACTCGATGACAGCGGTGGCCGCGCTCTGATCCCACGAGTCCTGCGAGGGATTGAGCGCGGCGACCAGTTGATCCGCCTCGACGGCCACCGGATCCGGTGGACAGTGCAGGTGGGCGGCCGCGAACGGGTGCGTCGGACGGACCGTGTGCGTCGGCAGGTAGCCGATCAGCGCGTCGAGCGACTTCGCGCCGAGACCGGTCGGCGGCAGCACCGGCGTGAACGCGGCGCGCACCTCGGCCTCGATCGCCGCGGGCCCGCCGGCTGGGAGCGGCCCCCCGCCGCCGGGACTCATGGTCGCCAGGCGGCACTCGCGGCCGCGATGGAGTCGATCACCAGGTCGCGCACCTGCTCCGCCTCGAGCTCGGTCATGGTGAGCGGCGGCAGCAGGCGCAGCACCGCGCCGTGCCGACCGCCGAGCTCCACGATCAGGCCGCGCTGCAAGGCCTCCGCGCGCACCCGGCGGGCCAGGCCGGGGGCCGCGGGCCGGGCGCCGAGGGCGTCCGGCGAGGCGTCCGGGTCGACCAGGTCCAGGCCGATCATCAGACCACGGCCGCGCACGTCGCCGACCGCGGGCAGTTCGCTGATCGCGTCGACGAACTCCGCGCGCAGCCGGTCGCCGAGCTTGCGCGAACGCTCGGCCAGGCTGTGCTCGGCCACGAAGCGCATGGTCGCCGTGCCCGCGGCCATCGCGAGCTGGTGGCCGCGGAAGGTGCCGGTGTGCGCGCCCTCGTCCCAGACGTCGTACTCCGAGCGGTACACGATCACGGCCAGCGGCAGGCCGCCGCCGATCGCCTTGGACAGCACCATGATGTCCGGCACGACCTCGGCGTGGTCCACGCCCCACAGCTCGCCGGTGCGCCCGAGGCCGGTCTGCACCTCGTCGGCGATCAGCGGCATGCCGTGCTCGGCGGCGAGCGCGGACAGCGAGCGCAGCCAGCCGTCCGGCGCCGGGATCACGCCGCCCTCGCCCTGCACCGGCTCGACGATTACGGCGGCGGGCGGGGTCATTCCGCTGCCCGGGTCGTCGAACAGCCTGCGCGCGTGCTCCACGGCGATCCGCTCCCCCGCGATCCCGCCCACGCCGTACGGGCAGCGGTAGTCCTGCGGGAAGGGCAGCCGGGTCACGCCGGCGTCCGGCACCCGCGCCGGGGTCCGCGCGGCCACGCTGCCGGTGGCGGCCAGCGCGGCGGCCGTCATGCCGTGGTACGCGCCGGTGAACGCGACCAGGCCGGTGCGGCCGGTCGCGGTGCGGGCCAGCTTGAGCGCGGCCTCGACGGCGTCGGCGCCGCTCGGACCGCAGAAGTGCACGCGCGCGTCCCGGGCCAGCTCCTGCGGCAGCAGGCCGAGCAGCGTGCTGGTGAACTCGTCCTTGATCGGCGTCGCCAGGTCCAGCACGTGCAGCGGCGCGCCCTGGTCGAGCACCTTGCGCACCGCCTCGACGACCACCGGGTGGTTGTGGCCGAGCGCGAGCGAACCGGCGCCGGCGAGGCAGTCGAGGTACTCCCGGCCGTCCGCGCCGTGCACGGTCATCCCCTCGGCACGGACCGGCACCACCGGCAGATGCCTGGCGTAGCTGCGCGCCGACGATTCCCGCGCCTGCTGCCTGGCCAGCACGCCCTCGGGATCGCGAAGCTCGTCGACGCTCAAGTCATTCCCCACTGGCGATTCATCAGAAGATCGTTGTGAGGCAAGCCTTGTCCAGGCGCCGTGACCGCGTCAAACCGATTCACTACTGTGAGTGACAAGTAGGATGAGCAAACCGCCGGGCCCTGGAATCAGGACCCGGCGGCGTGGTGACGAGCGGTCAGCTGACGCGGGGTCAGCTCAGGTACTCGGCCAGCGCGGCGTGCAGCGGCGCGTCCACCCGGGCCAGCACGCGGGTGCCGGTCTCCAGGTGGGTCTCGCTGAGCAGCTCGCCGTGCTGGTGGATCCGGGAGATCAGGTCGCCCCGGCCGTACGGGATCACCGCGTCCACCTCGAAGGCCGGGCGCGGCAGGTCCTCCTCGATCGCGGCGAGCAGCTTGTCGATCCCCTCGCCGGTGCGCGCGGAGACCACCACGGAGTGCGGCTCGCGCCGCAGCAGCCGGGCCAGCACGTCCGGGTCGGCGGCGTCCGCCTTGTTGAACACGACGATCTCCGGGACCTTGGCCGCGCCGATCTCCTGCAGCACCTCGCGCACCGCGGCCACCTGGCCCTCGGGGTCGGCGTCCGAGGCGTCCACCACGTGCAGGATCAGGTCCGCGTCGGCCACCTCCTCGAGCGTGGACCGGAAGGCCTCGACGAGCAGGTGCGGAAGGTGCCGGACGAAGCCGACGGTGTCCGCGACGGTGTAGCCGCGGCCGCCCGCGGTCTCGGTGCGCCGCACGGTCGGGTCCAGGGTGGCGAACAGCGCGTCCTCCACCAGCACCCCGGCGCCGGTGACCCGGTTGAGCAGCGAGGACTTGCCCGCGTTGGTGTACCCGGCGATGGCCACGGACGGGACGGCGTTGCGCCGCCGCTCCTGCCGCTTGGCATCGCGGCCCTTGCCGAGCTCCGCGATCTCCCGGCGCATCTTCGCCATCTTCTCGCGGATCCGGCGCCGGTCCAGCTCGATCTTCGTCTCACCGGGACCGCGGGTGGCGATGCCGCCGCCCCCGGCCGTGCCGCCGCCGCCCATCTGCCGGGACAGCGAGGCGCCCCAGCCGCGCAGCCGCGGCAGCATGTACTGCATCTGCGCGAGCGCGACCTGCGCCTTGCCCTCGCGGGACTTGGCGTGCTGGGCGAAGATGTCCAGGATCAGCGCGGTGCGGTCCACCACCTTGACCTTGACCACGTCCTCCAGGTGGATCAGCTGGGCCGGGGTCAGCTCCCCGTCGCAGATCACCGTGTCGGCGCCGGTCTCGGCGACGATGTCGCGCAGCTCCTTGGCCTTGCCGGAGCCGATGTAGGTGGCCGGGTCGGGCTGGTCGCGGCGCTGGGTCACGCCCTCGAGCACCTGCGAGCCGGCCGTCTCGGCCAGCGCCGCGAGCTCGCGCATCGAGGCGTCCGCGTCGGCGACGGTTCCGCTGGTCCAGACGCCGACGAGCACGACGCGTTCCAGGCGCAGCTGCCGGTATTCGACCTCGGTGACGTCCTGGAGCTCGGTCGAGAGGCCGACGACGCGGCGAAGAGAGGCTCGATCGGCTCGGTCGAACTGCTCGCCGTCGTAGTCGTTCCCCGCGCCGCCGGGCACCTCGTACTCGGAATCGACTTCATAACGGGAGTTGGTCATCTGTGCCTTTCAGAGAGATGTCTCGGTGATTCGATGGTCGCACGGAGCGCGCCGCGGGGCACGCCGTTTTTCCGCGCGTGGACGCCGAAAGCCCCGCCCCGCGTGCGCGGGACGGGGTCGGCTGGGGTTCGGCTGCTGAGGCGTCGTGGCCTGCTAGCGCAGCGCGAGCTGCGGTACGGAGCCGGTGCTCGGCAGGATGACGGGGTAGGCCAGCAGGTTCGGCGAGCCCATCGAGAGATGGGGCGCACCGATTGAACTGACACCGCTCGGGCCGTTGGCGATCGGCACGTTGACCGGGGCCATGGCGGCCGTGGTCACCGCGGGGGTCGCGACGGGACCGACCGCCGCGAGGTTCTGGGTGCCGGAGACGGCACCCACCGCGGCCGGGGCACGCCGGGTGACCGGACGCGCCGCGGGACGGGCGCCGGGACGCACCGCGCCGCGCGCCACCGGCTTGGCCAGCGGCATGCTCTTGACGGAGCCCTTCTCGTTCGCGCCGACCCGGGCCGTGGGCACCGGGGCGCTGATCCGCTCGGACTCGAGCTGGGCGGCCAGTTCGGCGGCGGCGAGCTCGATGGACACTTCCCTGAGCACGTCGGACAGCCGGGCCTCGAGCGCGTCGCAGATCGCCGCGAGCAGCTCGGAGCTCGGTTCCTTCTGGCCGCGCTCGATCTCGGAGAGGTACCCGGGCGAGATTCTCGCCGCTGCGGCCAGCTGCCGCAGGGTACGCCCTTCGTCCTGGCGCTTGCGCCGCAGCACATCGCCGAGCAGGCGACGGATCAGGATCATGGCGTCGCTCCCTCCCTCTCGTGAACTCGTAGTCGGTCTTCGGCCGCGGGTTCCGATTCCGGCGGCTCCGGCTCTCGCCGGAGGCTCCATGGCGGCGCCCGTTCGCGCTCCGCCGTCCCCGCGTCACGGGGAGCGGCTTGACGGCCACCGTACCCGCTCCGGGTCCGGTATTCACCGGGTCGGCCGGAAATTTCTCTCCGCCTGCACCGGTGGACGTGCGCGGCGGTGGCGGCGCCTTCCCTTCACCGGGGAGGGCCACCGTACCGTGCAACGGCCGAGCGTCGAACTAAATTCCCTCGTCCGCACCGTGCGCTGCACGGTGCGTTCAACTGCGCGGTCTGCTACACCGCTCACTCTAAGACGTGCCACCGACAGAACCGGTTCATGCTTCCGACCGGGAATCTTTTGTGCGGCCGTTACCCCGCGGCCCACGATGTGAGATGCGCCACCGCACTGGACAGCGCCAGCCGGGTCGCCGCGGCCTGGATCTCGGCCCGGTCCCCGGCGAAGCGCTCCAGGGTCACCGCGGCGTCGTCCGGGTCCGGACCGACCACCGCCACGTACACGGTGCCGACCGCCTTGCCGTCCTGCTCGCTCGGGCCGGCGACCCCGGTCGTGGCGATGCCCACGTCCGCCCCGCACAGCTTGCGCACGCCGAGCGCCATCTGCCTGGCCACCTCGCCGTCCACCGCGCCGACCCGGCTGAGCAGCGCCGCGTCCACGCCCAGCACCCGGGCCTTGAGGTCGGTGGCGTAGGCGGTCACCGAGCCGCGCAGCACGGCCGAGGCGCCCGGCACGGCGGTCACCGCGGCGGCGACCCGGCCGCCGGTGAGCGACTCGGCCACTGCCACCGTCAGCCGGGAGCGCAGCGCGAGCGTGAACAGCCGCAGCGCCGGATCGACCTCCTCGGCCGGTCCCCGGTCCTCGACCACGCCGCCCATCCCGCTCACCGCCCCGCTCCGGCGCGCAGCCGCACGGCGCGCACCACGTAGTCCACTCCGGTGCCCACGGTCAGCGCGAGCGCGGCGGCCATGACCACGGTCGCGGTCCAGTCGACCGCGGCCTGCATCGGCAGGATGTAGAGGAAAATCGCGAGCAGCTGGGCCGCCGTCTTCGTCTTGCCGCCCGGGCTCGCCGCGATCACGCCGTACCTGATCACCCAGAACCGCATCAGCGTGACGCCGATCTCGCGGACCAGGATGACGACGGTCACCCACCACCACAGCTGGTGCTGCAGGCTCAGGCAGATCAGCGCGGCGCCGATCAGCGCCTTGTCCGCGATCGGGTCGGCGATCTTGCCGAAGTCGGTGATCAGGTGGCGGCGCCGGGCCAGCTCGCCGTCCAGCCGGTCGGTGAGCCCGGCCACGAAGAACACGGCCGCCGCGGCCAGCCGCCAGCGCGAACTGTGCCCGCCCTCGTGCATGAAGACCAGCACGAACAGCGGGACCAGCAGGATCCGGAGCATCGTCAGCATGTTGGCGACGTTCCAGTTGGACGCCGGAGCGCGCGGCACCGGCGCGGGCTCCGGGGCCACGTCTATCCGCCCGTCGGCCGGCGTGCTCACCCGTGCTCCTGGGCTCGTCCGGCCGCGAGCTCGGCGACCAGGTCCACGCCCTCGCTGTCCACCACGACCGCGTCCACCATGTCGCCGACCCGCACCGCGGCCAGGTCGCCGGTGAGCCGGACCGCGCCGTCCACCTCGGGGCCCTGATGCGCGGCGCGCCCCTCGACGTAGTCGGCCGCGACCTCCTCGACCAGCACCCGGACCCGCTCGCCGACCCGCTCGGCGGCCCGCTGCGCGACCAGGTCGTCGGCCAGGTCGGCCAGCGCGGCCGCCCGCTCGTCGATCACGTCCTGGTCCAGCTTGTCCGCGAACCCGGCGGCCTCGGTGCCGTCCTCGTCCGAGTAGCCGAACACGCCGATCGCGTCCAGCCGGGCCTCGGTCAGGAAGCGCTCCAGCTCGGCGTAGTCCTCGTCGGTCTCGCCCGGGAAGCCGACGATGAAGTTCGACCGCGCCCCGGCCGCCGGCACCTGCGCGCGGATCGAGGCGAGCAGCTCCAGGAAGCGGTCCGTGTCGCCGAAGCGGCGCATCCGGCGCAGCACGCCGGGCGCGCTGTGCTGGAAGGACAGGTCGAAGTACGGCACCACCTTGGGCGTCGTGGCCAGCGCCGTGACCAGGCTGGGCCGCAGCTCGGCGGGCTGCAGGTAGGAGACCCGGATCCACTCCAGGCCGTCGATCGCGGACAGCTCGGGCAGCAGCGTCTCCAGCAGCCGCAGGTCGCCCAGGTCCTTGCCGTACGAGGTGGAGTTCTCGCTGACCAGCACCAGCTCGCGCACGCCCTGCTCGGCCAGCCAGCGCGCCTCGGCCAGGATGTCGGAGGGGCGCCGGGACAGGAAGGCGCCGCGGAACGAGGGGATGGCGCAGAACGAGCAGCGCCGGTCGCAGCCGGAGGCCAGCTTGAGCGGGGCCGAGGGGCCGTCGCCGAGGCGGCGGCGCAGCGTGCGCGGTCCGGAGGCGGGGGCGAGCCCGTCCGGCAGGTCGGTGATCTCCGCGGGGGCGTCGCCATGGCCGGGCACGGCGGCGGCGCCCGCCTGCCGCTCGACCGGCGTCAGCGGCAGCAGCAGCCGGCGGTCGGTCGGCACGTGCGCCTCGACGTGCCCGCCGCCGAGGATGGTGCGCAGCCGGTCGCCGATGTCCTGGTACGAGTCGAAGCCGAGCACGGCGTCCGCCTCGGGCAGCTCGTCCGCCAACTGCTTGCCGTAGCGCTCGGCCAGGCAGCCGACCGCGACCACGGCCTTCGTGCGGCCGCGGCCCTTCAGGTCGGAGGCGGCCAGCAGGGTGTCGATCGAGTCCTTCTTCGCCGCGTCCACGAAGCCGCACGTGTTGACGACCGCGATCTCCGCGTCCTCGGCGTCCTCGACCAACTCGAAGCCGTCCGCGGCGAGCCGTCCGGCCAGCTCCTCGGAGTCGACGTCGTTGCGGGCGCAGCCGAGGGTGATCAGCGCGACCCGGTGCGGCACGCTCCCGGCGGCGGCATCGGGCAGGACGGATTCGGGCACGGCGGAACTCGGCATGGCTACAAGGGTATCCGGCGGCGGCGCGCCGGCGGACACGGCGGCCGACCGCGGGATCACCGCCGGGATCACCGCCGGATCGTCTCCGGGATCGGCGCCGGACCGACGGGAGATGCGCCCGTGCAGATCCTGGAGGCTCCTAGATCTGCCCGGACGGGTCGAAGCTGGTGGTCAGGACCTCGCCGTCGCTGCCCGCGAGGGGCACGTTCTTGCCGTTGAACTGCAGCGCGACCCCGGCGGCGTCGCCGACGGTGACGTCCAGCCGGGCGGCGTCGGTGAACTCCTTGGTCTGCCCGGCGTTGAGCACGTTCCAGTACAGCTGCTGTCCGGCGGCGTTGGTCACCCCGACCCACACGGGCGTGGTCTTGGTGGTGATCTTCAGGTCGACCGGGGCCTTGGGCGCGGCGGCCGCCGGACTCGGCGGCGGAACGGCGGGCGTGGCCGGCTCGGGTGCGGCCGTCTGCGTCTGCTGCGGCACGGCGTGGCTCGCGGCGCCGGACGGCCCGGTGCTGGCGGAGGCGTCGTGCGGCCACAGCTGCACCGCGGCGACCAGGCCCACCGCGCCGATCGCGCCGAGCAGCGCGAGCGACCAGTTCGGCCCGGAGCGGTCGGCCGACTTCGCCGCGCTCAGGAACGCGGCGGGGGCCTCGTTGACCGCAGAGCCGTCCGCGGCCTCCGGCTCGGTCAGCCGGTTGGCGGAGCCGGAGTCGGCGTCGGTGTAGTCCTCGGTCCGCCGCGGCTGGCGCAGCGCGGGCACGTCCGGCGGCGGGGTCGCGCCGGCCATCGGCACCAGCGAGGGCACCGCGCCGGGCACGATGGTGGGCAGCACGGCGCGGGCCCGGTTGGCCGCCGCCTGCCTGGCGTCCTTGCGGGCCGAGCCGAGCGGCTTGTCGGAATCCGGCGGGGTCGGGGTGGCGGTGCGCGGCTTGCGCAGGTCGCGCTTGGTCAGCGGGGGCAGGTGCACGATGCCGTACATCTCGAGCAGCGGCTCCGGGTCGACGCCCACCGCCTGGGCGTAGGCGCGCAGGTGGCCGCGCGCGTAGACGTCGCCGCCGCACTCGTCGAACCGGCCGGCCTCGATCAGGCGCAGCGTCTGCGGCGTGATCCGGGTGTGCTCGCTGACGTCCTGCGCCGTCAGCCTCCGGCGGATCCTGGCCTGCTGCAGCAGTTCGCCGATCGCGCGGTGCCCCTCGCTCGCCGGTTCCTGCTGCTCTCGCGGCTCTGTCATGTCCCGCCTCCGGTGGATCACGGGCGCGCCTGACCCGTTTATCTGCTTGCCTTACCGGATGGCACCTGCCCGGTTCCGGGGCGCCCGTCCCCTCCCGGGCGGCGGATTCCCCCGATTGGCGGGCGCGCGTCCGCCGCCCTGACGGCCTGTCAGGGGCCGAGGCCACGCGGCGCGAAACAGCCGCTGTACTGGTCCGGGGTGCGGGTCCGGCGGGGTTCAGGCCTCGGCGGCGAGGGAGTCGAGGACCTGCTGCAGATCATCCGGACGCACCAGCACGTCGCGCGCCTTGGCGCCCTCGGACGGCCCGACCACCCCGCGCTGCTCGAGCAGGTCCATCAGCCGGCCCGCCTTGGCGAAGCCGACCCGCAGCTTGCGCTGCAGCATCGAGGTGGAGCCGAACTGGCTCGAGACGATCAGCTCGGCGGCCTGGATCAGCAGCTCGAGGTCGTCGCCG
>DATJIF010000095.1:0-82632 GCA_035493475.1 Actinospica sp. | reverse complement strand
CTGCAGCACGTCCTCGTCGGTCTCGGTGGGCAGCCCGCACATGAAGTACAGCTTCACCTGCCGCCACCCGGCCGAGTAGGCGGCCGTGACCGTGCGGATGAGGTCCTCCTCGGACACCATCTTGTTGATGACCTTGCGGATCCGCTCCGAGCCGCCCTCCGGCGCGAACGTCAGACCACTGCGACGCCCGTTGCGGGACAGCTCGTTCGCCAGATCGATGTTGAACGCGTCGACGCGGGTGGACGGCAGCGAGAGCGAGGTCTGCGTCCCCTCGTACCGGTCGGCCAGGCCCTTGGAGATCTCGGCGATCTCGGAGTGGTCGGCGGAGGACAGCGAGAGCAGCCCGACCTCCTCGTAGCCGGTGGCCTCGAGCCCGGCCTTGACCATGTCGCCGATGCCGGTGATCGAGCGCTCGCGCACCGGCCGGGTGATCATCCCGGCCTGGCAGAAGCGGCAGCCGCGGGTGCAGCCGCGGAAGATCTCCACGCTCATCCGCTCGTGCACGGTCTCGGCGAGCGGGACGAGCGGCTTCTTCGGGTACGGCCACTCGTCGAGGTCCATCACGGTGTGCTTGGCGACCTGCCACGGCACCCCGGAGCGGTTCGGCGCGACCCGCTGGATCCGGCCGTCGGCGAGGTATTCGACGTCGTAGAAGCGCGGCACGTACACGCCGCCGGTCTTCGCGAGCCGCAGCAGCAGCTCGTCGCGGCCGCCGGGACGCCCCTCGGCCTTCCACGCCCGGGTGATGTCCGTGATCGCGAGCACCGCCTGCTCGCCGTCGCCGATCACCGCGGCGTCGATGAAGTCCGCGATCGGCTCCGGGTTGAACGCCGCGTGCCCGCCCGCGATCACCACCGGATGCGTCACGTCGCGCTCGGCGGCCTCCAGCGGAATCCCCGCGAGGTCCAGCGCCGTCAGCAGGTTCGTGTACCCGAGCTCCGTGGAGAACGAGACCCCGAACAGGTCGAAGTCCCCGACCGGCCGGTGCCCGTCCACGGTGAACTGCGGCACGCCGTGCTCCCGCAGCTTCTCCTCCATGTCCGGCCAGACCGAGTACGTCCGCTCCGCCAGCACGCCCTCGCGCTCGTTCAGCACCTCGTACAGGATCATGACACCCTGGTTGGGCAGCCCGACCTCGTACGCGTCCGGGTACATCAGCGCCCACCGCACGTCGCAGGCGTCCCACTCCTTGACGGTGGAGTTGAGCTCGCCCCCCACGTACTGGATCGGCTTCTTCACCGCGGGCAGCAGCGGTTCCAGGTCGGGCCAGACGGACCGGCCGGAGATCCGGTCGAAGGTCGGTGCGCTCATTCCTCCAGGGTAGCCGTCCCCGCGCGCACCGCTGACAAGTCCCAGGTCAGCGCGCGGTCGATCTGAGCCGGACGTTCTCCAGCAGGCCGATGGCGATGAAGTTGGCGAACATCGACGAGCCGCCGTAGGAGACGAAGGGCAGCGGGATGCCGGCGACGGGCATGATGCCCATGGTCATGCCGACGTTCTCGAACATCTGGAAGGCGAACCAGCAGACGACGCCGCCGGCGAGGAGCATCGGGAAGGTCTCGGTGGCCTGCCTGGCGATGACGCAGCCGCGCCAGAGGACCACGGCGAACAGGGCGAGGACGGCGAGGCCGCCGACGAGGCCGAGTTCCTCGCCGATGACGGTGAAGACGAAGTCGGTCTGCTGCTCGGGGACGAACTGGCCGTTGGTCTGGGTGCCCTGGAACAGGCCCTGGCCGAACACGCCGCCGGCGCCGATCGCGAGCCTGGCCTGGTGGGTGTTGTAGCCGACGCCCTGCGGGTCGAGGTTCGGGTCGGCGAAGGCGGCGAAGCGGTTGAGCTGGTGCTGGGCGAGCAGGTGCAGCTTCACGGCGGCGAACGCGCCCGCGCCGCCGACGACGGTGAGCAGCGCGAGCTTGCGCAGCCGCACGCCGGAGATCACGATCATGCCCGCCGTGGTCGCCACGATGACCATGGTGCTGCCGAGGTCCGGCAGCAGGCTGATGACGCCCATCGGGATGGCCGCGGCGAGCAGCGCGGCCGCCAGCGTGCGGCCGCCGGGCCTGGCCTCGTCGATGCGGCGGTCCTCGATCTGGGCGAGCAGGCCCTTGCTGCGGCGCACGGCCGGGCGGTACGCGAGGATCATCGCGAGCGCCATGACCACGCCGAGCTTGGCGAACTCGGCGGGCTGGATGGAGAAGCCGCCGCCGAGCTCGATCCAGGAGCGGGCGCCGTTGACGACCGTGCCGAGCGGGGAGAGCACGGCGAGCAGGCCGATGAAGGAGAGCACGTAGACGATCGGGGTCAGCGCCCGGATCTTCTTGAAGTCGAGGGCCGTGACGCCGACCGCCAGGCCCACGCCGACGAGCGCGTTCAGGGCGTGCCGCTGCAGGAAGTACTGCGGGTCGCCGCCGGTCAGCGCGGTGCGGTCGCGGGTGGCCGACCAGACCATGACCGCGCCGACCACGGCCAGCGCCACCGCCGCGCCGAACAGCGGCCAGTCGAAGCGCCGCAGCACCCCGCCCTCGCGCAGCGCCGCCTGCCGCCGCGTCTCCGCCGGACCGACCGGGGGCAGACCGGCCGTCTCTCCGATGATCATCGCTTGCTCCTGCCGGAGGGCTCCGGGGCCGAGCGGGGGCCGGGGGGCGGGGGCGCGGCCGGGGGCCACTGCTGCGGGTACGGGAAGCTGACTGGGAGCAGGCCGTCCGCGGAGATCACCGGGAGGTTCGGCGGGGGCGTCGGGAGCAGGGCGGCGTTCGCCAACTGGGCGCCGCCTTGAACACCGAACATCGCCTCCTCGATCTTCTCGACGGCGGGTCCGGAGACCTGCGCGCCCTGGCCGCCCTGCGGAACCATCATCACGACGGCGTACTGCGGGTGGTCGGCCGGGACGACGGACGCGAAGACGGAGGTCGGGTTCTGGCCGTAGACGTCCGCGGTGCCGGTCTTCGCGCCGACCGGGATCGAGTTCTGCGGCCAGGCGCCGTAGACCCCGGAGGCGGTGCCCTGCCTGGCCACGCCCTCCAGCGCGTTGATCAGGAAGTCGCGGGTGGCCGAGGAGATCGGCACGTGGTTGACCACCTTCGGCTGGTAGGTCGAGACGACCTTGCCGCCGGGGGTCATCACCGCCTGCAGCAGGTGCGGCTGGTAGAGGGTGCCGCCGTTCGCGATGGTCGCGTACACCCGGGCCAGCTGGAGCGGGGTCACCTCGACGCCGCCCTGGCCGATCGCCTCGAGCACCGCGTCGCCGCCGCGGAACTGCCAGCCGTCCAGGCAGTTCTCGTACGCGATCTCCTTGAGGTACGCGGCGCGGGCCGGGTCGGTGGCCGCGACGTCCGGGTAGCCGTCCTTGCCGTGCGCGCACCAGTCCGCCTTGTTGGCCTGCCAGGACGCGAGCTTCTCCTGCCGGGTCTGGATCAGGCCGGGCGCCTCGCCGGGCAAGTCGATCCCGGTGTCGCGGCCGAGCCCGAAGTCCAGCGACATCGTCTGCACCGGGTCGGCCGGGTGCGCGACCGGCTTGTTGCCGCCGTCCTTGACCCACATGTCGTAGGCGACGCGGTAGAACACCGTGTCGCAGGACACCTCGATGGCCTGCTTGAGGGTGATCGGGCCGTACGCCTCGCCCTCGAAGTTGTGGAAGTCCTGGCTGCCGATCGCGAAGTCGGTGGAGCAGTCGTACGTGCCGTCCGCGGGGAAGCCGTCCCCGAGCATCGCCGAGGTGGTCACGGCCTTGAAGGTGGAGCCGGGCGGGAACTCGCCCTGGTAGCCGCGGTCCAGCAGCGGCGTGCCCGCGGCGGCGCTGGTCAGCTGCGCGTACGTCTCGGGCTTGATGCCGCCGGTCCACACGTTCGGGTCGTACGTCGGGTAGCTGGCCATCGCGACGACGCCGCCGGTGTTGACGTTGAGCACGACGACGGCGCCCGAGTCGGCCTTGCCGTAGCTGTGCGTCTCCGCGTCCCAGACGCCGTGCGTGGACTGGATCGCGGCCGCCAACTGCTGCTCCGCGACCGCCTGCACGTGCGAGTCGATCGTGGTCACGATGTCGTCGCCGGGCACGGGCGCGGTCTGCGAGACGGTGCGCACCGCGCGGCCGAGGTTGTCCACCGCGACCTCGGCGACGCCGGAGCGGCCGCGCAGGATCGAGTCGTACTCGGACTCGAGCCCGGCCCGGCCGACCATGTCGGTGGGCTGGAAGTCGTTGCCCGGCTTGGCGAGCTCGCTCGAGGAGACCGGCGAGAGGTAGCCGAGCATCTGCGCGGCGTTGGCGCCGAACGGCTCCGGGTAGCTGCGCACGGCCGCGGCCTGCGCGGTGATCCCGGGGAACTTGTCGTGGTCCTCCAGGATCTCCAGGCCGATCGCCTGCGGCACGTTGGTGGCCACGGGCACCGGCTGGTACGGCGATCCGGCCCAGCACGGCTGGCTCACGGTCGAGGAGCACAGCCGGATCTGCTGCGCGATCTGCTTCTCCGGCAGCCCGAGCAGCGTGGCCAGCCGGTCCAGCACCGCGGCCCCGCCGTGCGGCTGCTGTTGCAGGGTGCTGAGATCGGCGGTGACCTCCAGGGTCGCCTTGTTCTCGACCAGCGGGTGCCCCTGGTCGTCCAGGATGTCGCCGCGGACGGCGGGGGTGGCCACCGAGCGCAGGTCGTTGGCGGCGGCCGCGGCCTGGAACTCGGGTCCGGAGCGCACCTGCAGGTACCAGAGCCGGCCGCCGAGCGTGGCCAGCAGCGCGAGCACGAGCACCTGGACCACGCCGAGCCGGGCGCGGGCGCCCTCGAGACGTTGCGGGCGGTACATGAGGGATCTCCCTGGTCGGGGCTGCTACTGGCTGGCGGTGCGGACGGCGACGGATTCGCCTATCGCGTTGCCGACCGGGGCGAGCAGCAGGGTGCGGCGGCCGTCGGCGCGGCGGGCCAGCGCGGACAGGCCGGGCAGCACGATCGGGGTGGCGACGGCCGTGTACAGCGCGCAGGCCGCGGCGCCCTGGACCAGGTCGGCGCTGCTGAGCGTGCCGCCCTCGCCGAGCAGCGTGCCGAGCACGGCGTTGCCGAGGGTGGCGGCCGCGGCGTACGCGCCGACGATCCCGCTGGTGCGCAGCGCGGAGCGGTTCAGGTCGGACGCGGTGCGCCCGGCGATCGCGCCGACGAGCGTGAGCACGATGGCGTGCCGGCCGGTCGCGGTCACGGACGGCGGCGCGAGGTCCACGGCCAGTCCGGCGCCGAATCCGGCGAGCGCGCCGAGGTTCGGTCCCCAGGCCACGCCGAGCGAGAGCACGACGAGCAGCACGAGGTCCGGCTCGGCGTACGGCAGGCGCAGTTCCGGCAGCACGCTGAGCTGGATCGCCAGCGCGGCGGTGACGGCGGCCGCGGCGAGCAGGAAGCGGAGCACGGCGCGCATCAGTGGGAGGCCTCCGCCTGCAGCATCGCGTCGCCCGGGTCCGCGCCGACCGGCTTGACCACGATCCCGACGGTGTCCACGGAGGTCTCGTCCACGTACGTGGTGACCAGCACGGTCCGGGTCAGCTGGCCGGGCGTGGCCAGCACCTTCGAGATCTTGCCGACCGGGATGCCGGGCACGCTGGTCGAGGCGTCCGCGGTGCCGAGCGTCAGGACCGGCTGACCGACCGTCAGCTTCAGCTGCGGATCGAAGAACTCGACGCGCAGCGTGTTCGCGTCCTGCCCGACCGCGGTGCCGATCGGCCCGGAACCGGCGAGCCGTACGCCGAGGACGGAGTCGGGGTCGATGGCCAGCAGCACGGTGGACGTGGTCGGTCCGACGCTCGCGATCCGCCCGACCAGGCCGGCGCCGGTGAGCACGGTCTGGTCCACGGCCACGCCCTGCCGGCTGCCGGCGTCGAGCGTGGCCGTCCAGCTGCCGTCCTGCGTCGGGGAGAGCGCGACCAGCTGCGCCGAGACCGTGCTCAGCCCGCCGACCGCGGTCGCCTTCTGCAGCGCCGAGAGCTGCGCGAGCTCGGCCTTGGTCTGGCCGCTGGTCTCGACCTGGCCCTTGAGCGTGTCCACCTGCGTCTGCAGGCTGCGGATCGTGGCCGCGTCGGCCGCCGAGTGCCCCCAGCCGTCGAACAGCGACCCGACCGAGTGGGTCGCCGTGGACGCACCCCGCTCGACCGGCCCGAACACGCTCGCCGCGACCGAGCGCGCCTTGTTCAGCGGGCCCTCGGAGCCCGGCTTCGCGCCGTGCGCGTCCACGGTGATCAGCACGAAGCCGGTCAGCAGCAGCAGGCCGAGCACGAGTCGGGTCCGGCGGGTGTCTCGCATAAGTCCAGGTCCTCGTCGTAGGGGTGGTGCTCCGCTGCGACGCCTAACGACGCGACCCCGCGCCGAGTACCGGCTGCAGCGCGTCGAAGTCCTCGACGCAGCGGCCGGAGCCGAGCACCACCGAGTCGAGCGGGTTCTCGGCGACCAGCACCGGCATCCCGGTCTCCTTGCGCAGCCGCTGGTCCAGGCCGCGCAGCAGGGCTCCGCCGCCGGTCAGCACGATGCCGCGGTCCATGATGTCGCCGGACAGCTCGGGCGGGCACTTGTCCAGGGTGTCGCGCACCGCGTCGATGATCTGGGTGACCGGCTCCTCCATCGCGCGGCGGATCTCGGTGGAGGTCAGCACGATGATCTTGGGCAGGCCGGAGACCAGGTCGCGGCCGCGCACCTCGGCGTGCAGCTCGCTGTCCGTCTCGTCGGCCGAGCCGATGGCCAGCTTGATCTCCTCGGCGGTGCGGTCGCCGAGCAGGATCGAGTACTCCTTCTTGGCGTACTGGATGATCGCGTTGTCCAGTTCGTCGCCCGCGACGCGCACCGAGTTGGCGGTGACGATGCCCGCGTAGGAGATCACCGCGACCTCGGTGGTGCCGCCGCCGATGTCGACGACCATGTTGCCGGTGGCCTCCTGGATCGGCAGGCCGACGCCGATCGCCGCGGCCATCGGCTCCTCGATCAGGTGCACCTGCCGGGCCCCGGCCGCGTCCGCCGCGTCCTCCACGGCGCGCCGCTCCACGCCGGTGATCCCGCTCGGCACGCAGATGACCACGCGCGGCTGGGCGAACATCCGGCGCGGGTGCACCTTGCGGATGAAGTAGCGCAGCATCCGCTCGGCGATCTCGAAGTCGGCGATGACCCCGTCCTTGAGCGGACGGATCGCGACGATGTTGCCGGGCGTGCGCCCCATCATCTTCTTCGCCTCGGCGCCCACCGCGAGCACCGATCCGTTGTGGGTGTTCACCGCGACCACGGAGGGTTCGTTCAGCACGATCCCCCGCCCGCGGACGTACACCAGGGTGTTGGCGGTACCGAGGTCCACCGCGATGTCCCGGCCGACGACCGACATGCCCATATTGCTGCTTACCTTCCGCGAGAGCGCGACTGGCCTGCCGCGGCGGCGCGGCGCAATCACTCCGGGCGAAGGGTTGCTGACGCCGAGTGAGCCTTCCCGCCGATCCTAACCGTAAGCGCGGCCGTGTTCCGTGACGGTTGGGGTGGTTCCCGCCTGGCGTGTCGGAAGAAACGATCGTTCGCCCGGAAGGGTTACGGTTGTCAGCCCTCGGCGACGTAGTCCCGGTAGGTCGGGACGAGCACGGCGAGCAGCGTGACGCCGACCACGACGAGCACTCCGCCGCAGGTGATGGCCACGCGGGTGCCGAGCGCCGCGCCCGCGACGCCGTGCACCAGGTCGGCAAGGCGCGGTCCGCCCGCGACGACGACGATGAAGACCCCCTGCATCCGGCCCTTCAGTTCGTCGTCCACGACGGTCTGCAGGATGGACTGCCGGAAGACCATCGACATGAGGTCCGCCGCGCCGCCGAGCGCGAGGAAGAAGACGGCGAGCGCGAGGTTCCCGGACAGGCCGAAGCCGATGATCGAGATTCCCCAGCAGCCGACGGCGATGATGGTCATCAGGCCGTGCCGCCGCAGCCGGGAGAAGGAGCCGGACAGCAGTCCGCCGACGACGGAGCCGAGCGGCAACGCTGCGTAGAGCCAGCCGAGCGCGAAGTGCTGGTGCGCGAAGGTGGTGTCGGCCAGCTGCGGGATCAGCGCACGCGGCAGGCCGAAGATCATGGCTATCAGATCCACGCCGAAGGACCAGGCCAGCAGCAGGTTCCCGAGTCCGGCGCGGAAGCCTTCGAGGATGTGCGCGACCCCGGCGCGGGTCGGCGCGTGCTCCAGCGGCGGCAGCGAGGGCAGCCGGATGACGGCCCAGAGCACGACGATGAGCCCGCACGCGTCGATGAGGTAGAGCGCGGACAGGCCGGTGACCGGGATCAGCGCACCGCCGATCATCGGCCCGAGCAGGGCGCCGACGGACATGACCGTGCCGCTGAGCGCGTTGGCGGCGGGCAGTTCCTCCGGCGGCACGATGCGCGGGATGGTCGCCTGCCGGACCGGGGAGTTCATGCCGAACATGCCCTGCTGGACCATCAGCAGCACGATGAGCAGCGCCACGGAGTCGACGTGCAGCGCGGCCTGCACCCACAGCGCGAGCGAGGAGACGGCGACGCCGGTGTTCGTCAGCATCAGCAGCGTGCGCCGGTCCATGGTGTCGGCGACCGCGCCGCCCCAGAGCCCGAACACGATCAGCGGCAGCAGTCCGCAGAAGCTGGCTATGCCGACCCAGCCGGACGAGTGCGTGAGCTGGTAGATCTGGTACGGGACCGCCAC
Source organism: Actinospica sp. (assembly GCA_035493475.1). Taxonomy (GTDB): domain Bacteria; phylum Actinomycetota; class Actinomycetes; order Streptomycetales; family Catenulisporaceae; genus Actinospica. The sequence goes on along the minus strand of DATJIF010000095.1, from coordinate 73,972 downwards.
GGCCGTCATCTGGCTGCCCATGGACGTCACGACACTGGAGGTCCACAGCCGGCGGTACGGCGCGTTGCGCAGCGGGCGGGTGTCGACGGCGAGGCTGCGCAGGCGGCCGCGACGGCGTTCTTCCGCTTCGGGCTCGGTGGATATGGCGGAAGACACGGTATGGAATGATACCGGTGCTCAGTCCTTACGTGAGCCTGGTCCACATTCCGATCGGATCACGGAGCGCGGCCTCCGGATAGCCTCTCTCCCATGAGCATCGGCGTCGAAGTCATACCGAGCCCGGAGGGCGATCCCGAGCAGGTCTACCGCGAGCTGGTCGGCCCGGTGCGCGCGCTGCGCATCGGCGGCGTGCTGAACGCGCGCGACGTGGGCGGGCTCGCCGGCGAGCACGGCACGGTGCGCACGGGGCTGCTCGTGCGCTCGGCCTGCCTGGAGAACCTGAACGCGGAGGGCGTCGCGACCCTGACCGGCCTGGGGCTGCGGACGGTCATCGACCTGCGCACACCGCTGGAGCTCGAGTACCACCCGAACCTCGTCGCCGAACTCGTCGACGTGAACCAGCTGCACGTCGCGCTGCTCAAGACGCTGGCCGAACTGGACGAGCTCCCGGAGGGCTCGGCGCGTGAGCTGTACCGGTACCTCGTCGACACCTGCGGCCCGGGCATCGTCGCCGTGCTCGAACACCTCGCGCGGCCGGACGCGCTGCCCGCGCTCGTGCACTGCCTCGTCGGCAAGGACCGCACCGGACTGACCGTCGCCCTGCTGCTGGAACTGCTCGGCGTGCCGCGCGACGCGATCGTGGCCGACTACGTCGCGAGCAACGCGGGCCTCGGCACGATCGCGCACACCGCCGTGCAGGCCGAGGTGCTCGAATGGACCCTCGCCGGACTCGACGAACGGCACGGCGGCCCGCGCGGCTACCTCGCCGCGCACGGACTGCGCGACGAGACCGTCGAGACGCTGCGGGAGCTGTTCCTCTACTGAGTCCCGCGCCTGCGCAGCGCGCGGAACCAGTCCACGAGCGCCGGATCGCCGACCGAGCGCACGACGCGGTCGTCCTTGCGGCCCCACAGCCACAGCAGCACGTTCTCCGGCTCGCCGCTGATCCGGGCGGCCTCGTTGCGCTCGTACGCCGACTCGTCCGGCGGCAGGACGTCGCCGACCGCCAGCTCCCCCGGCTTGGCGGTCACGGCCCACTCGCGCTCGCCCGCGGCGACGACCACCGGGCGCTCGTCGGCGTCCGCGAGGGCCTCGGCGAAGTGGTCCGGCCAGGCCCGGCTCAGGAACGCCAGGAACATCCCGAGGAACTCGTCGATCCCGTCCTGCGCGATGTCCGCCGGGATCGGCGCGAGTTCGAGCCCTGCGACGTACTCCGCGTCCACCCGGTGCACGACGGTCTCGTGGCACATCCGGCGGATCCAGAAGCCCACCGTCTGGTCCGGGCCGTACCAGGTGGCCGCGGCGTCCTCCGGCTCGAACTCCTCGAAGCAGGTGAACAGCTGCGCGTACGCCTCGTCCAGCGCGGCGAGCGGGTTCGGGTCCAGTTCGCCCGGCGGCCACTCCTCGGGCATCGCGCCCTCCCGGATCGCCCGGACCTTGTGCACGTACGTGTGCGCCACGTGGTGCGCCAGCTGGTCCGCGGTCCACTCCGGGCAGGACGGAACCCGCTCCCCCGGCTCCGCCACCGTGATCGCCGCGCGCAGCAGCCGGAACTCGTGCTCCAGGTGCTCGCGCAGCCGCGCGAAGTAGAGCTCGCTCTCCCGCTTGGCCTTCGTCATCCCCATACCATCCAGTGAAACAGAGGACACCGACTGAGACGAGGTGGTTATACTCCCCGGCATGACCCCGGCAGGCATCAGGCTCGTACGCCGCACGCACCTGGACACGGTGCGTTATGTCGGCTGCCTGTGTTGCTGCCCGTCCTCCTGCTGAACCCCTTTCCCCGCGCCCCTTCCCCGGTCTCTCGCACCGGAGGCAGCGCATTTCGCATCCCCAGGACGGGTCCCATGTCAACACAGGTGTCCACCAAGAACGGTCCCTCGCTCGGTGAGCTGCTGGATTTCGCCCAGGCAGCCGCGGCCGACGCGTCCCTCCTCTCCCGGCTCGACACGCTCCCGGACGAGCGCACCTGGATCTCGCTCGACGGCCCGAGCGGCAGCGAGGCCTGGCTGATCGGCTGGCCGCCCGGCGCGGAGACCGGCTGGCACGACCACGGCGGCTCGCGCGGCGCCTTCGCCACCGCGGCCGGCACGCTGCACGAGTCCTCGCTCGCGATCCCGCTGCCCACGGCCGGCTGGCGCACCCTGGAACTGCTGCCCGACGTGGACCGGGAGCGCGATCTGCCGGCCGGCGCCGGCCGCGGCTTCGGCCCGCACCACGTGCACCAGGTGGTGAACCCCGGCCAGGACGACCACGCGGTATCGGTACACGTTTATTACCCGCCCTTGCCGCTGATGCGCAGATACAGTCGGCGCGGACGGGTACTGAGGCTGGAAACCGTCGAGCTGCCGGGGCAGTGGTGAGCGCGATGGGGACCGACCGGAACGTGGGCGAGGGGGAGGCGGCCGTGCGCGGCATCGACGAGATCCTGTCGGAGGCTCGCGGCAGACTGGACCGGGTGAGCCCCGAAGAGGCGTATGACCGGCACCGTGCGGGCGCGCTGCTGGTCGACATCCGGTATGAATTGTTGCGTAGGCGGGACGGGACCATCCCCGGCGCGCTGATCGTCGAGCGCAACGAACTGGAGTGGCGGCTCGACCCGCTCTGCGACCATCGGCTACCGCAGGCCGAACACCACGACGTGGACGTGCTTGTTCTCTGCAACGAGGGGTATGCCTCCTCCCTGGCCGCGCTCAGCCTGCACGACCTGGGGCTGCGCAGGGCCACCGACGTGATCGGCGGCTTCCAGGCCTGGGCCGCGGCCGGGCTGCCGGTGACGAGGCCACCGAACGAGGAGAATCCTTGATCACCTTCGAGAACGTCTCGAAGCGCTACCCCGACGGCACCGAGGCCGTCGCCGAGCTGAGTCTCGAGGCGCCCGACGCGGCGATCACCGTGCTCGTCGGACCCTCCGGCTGCGGCAAGACCACCACGCTGCGGATGACGAACCGGCTGGTCGAGCCGAGCGGCGGCCGGATCCTGATCGACGGCGAGGACATCCGTTCGCGCCCGGTCGCGCAACTGCGCCGCGGCATCGGCTACGTGATCCAGCACGCGGGCCTGTTCCCGCACCGCACGGTCGCGGACAACGTCGCCACCGTGCCCCGGCTGCTCGGCAAGGACCGCCGGGCCGCCCGCAAGCGCTCGATGGAGCTGATGGAGCTGGTCGGCCTCGACCTCGCCTTCGCGGACCGCTACCCGCACCAGCTCTCCGGCGGCCAGCAGCAGCGCGTCGGGGTGGCCAGGGCGCTGGCCGCGGACCCGGCGATCCTGCTGATGGACGAGCCCTTCTCGGCCGTGGACCCGATCGTGCGCAAGAGCCTGCAGGAGCAGTTCCTGCAGATCCAGGCCGAGGTCGGCAAGACGATCCTGTTCGTCACGCACGACATCGACGAGGCGATCCGGATCGGCGACAAGATCGCCGTGCTGCGCAAGGGCGGGCACCTGGCCCAGTTCGCGGCGCCGCGCGACCTGCTGGAGAAGCCCGCGGACGCGTTCGTCGAGGAGTTCCTGGGCCTCGACCGCGGCGTGCGCCGACTGACCTTCATCTCCGCGAGCGGCCTGAGCCTGCACACGGACGCGCTGGTCAAGCAGGGGGTCGAGCCGACGGCCGGGCAGCTGGAACAGCCCTGGCTGCTGCTGGTGGACGACGCGGGCACGCCGATCGGCTGGATCGATCCGCGCAGTCCGAACGCGGCCCCCATCCCGATCGGCCACCCGTTCATCGCCGGGGGCGACTCGCTGCGCGCCGCGCTGGACGCCGCCGTGCTCTGCCCGACCGGCTGGGCCGTGGGCGTGGACGAGCAGGGCCACGCGGTCGGCGTGGTCAGCCAGGAGGAGATCGCCGTCGCCATCCGGGAGGCGCACCGCGCGTCGCTGGAGGCCGTCTGATGGCCGCCACCGGAATCTTCGACATGCCGAGCTACGTCCAGTCCAGCTACCTCGGGCTGGTCTGGCTGCAGCTCGAGGTCTCGCTCGGCGCCACGCTGGCCGGCCTGGTCATCTCGCTCCCGATCGGCCAGCTCTGCTCGCGGCTGCCGAAGCTGTACCCGGCGACCCTCGGCATCGTCACGCTGATCTACTCGATCCCGTCGATCGCGCTGTTCGTGCTGCTGATCGACTACACCGGCGAGTCCGAGACCACCGTCTTCATCCCGCTGACCCTCTACACGCTCGCGATCCTGGTGCCCGGCGTCGTGGACGGAATCCGCTCCGTGCCGCGCGACGTCCTGGACGCCGCGGACGGCATGGGCTACGGCCGGATCCGCCGCTACCTCACCGTGGAACTGCCGATCGCGCTGCCCACGCTGATGGCCGCGGTCCGGGTCGCCGCCGTCTCCTCGCTCAGCCTGATGAGCATCGGCGCCACCATCGGCAACTACGGCGGCTTCGGCGACCTGTTCCTGCTCGGCCTGCGCTTCTTCGACAACCGGCTGATCTGGGTCGGGCTCATCAGCCTGCTGGTGCTCTCGGTCCTCTGCGACCTGCTGCTGCGCGGCGCGCAACGGCTGCTCACGCCGTGGGCCCGGTCCCTGCGGGGTGCCTCGTGAGCCTGTTCAACTACCTGCGCCAGTTCTTCGAGAACCCGTCCTACCACTCGGGCTACGACTCGATCTGGACCCGGCTCGTCGAGCACTGCCAGTACTCCGCCGTGGCGCTGCTGATCGCCGTCGTCATCGCCTTCCCGCTGGCCGTGCTCTCCGGGCACACCGGCCGCGGCGACGGCGCGATCTCGGTGATCGCCGTCGTCGGGCGCGCGATGCCGAGCCTCGGCCTGCTGGTGCTGCTCGCCGCCGAGTGGGGCCTGAGCCTGTCGGTGACGATGATCCCGCTCGTGCTGCTGGGCATCCCGCCGATCCTGCTCTACACGCACGCCGGGATCCGGGCCGTGGACCCGGCGGCGGTGGACGCGGCCCGCGGACTCGGCATGACGCCCTGGCAGGTGGTCCGGCAGGTGGAGATCCCGGCCGCGCTGCGGCTGATCCTGGCCGGGCTGCGCGCCGCGGCCGTGCAGATCGTGGCCACCGCGACACTGGCCGCGGTCGTCTCCTTCGGCGGCTTCGGCCGGTACATCATCGACGGCCTCTACCAGTACGACTACGCGCAGGTGGTCGGCGGCGCGGTGCTGGTGGCCGCGCTCAGCCTGGTCACCCTGTTCGTGTTCTGGCTGCTGGACCGTCTGCTCGTCTCCCCGGGCCTGCGCACCCGCTAGGCCGAGGAGCACCCCTGTCCCGGAAGGCCTCCGTCCACCCGCAAAGGAGCAATCCCGTGTCACCGAAGCACCTCACCCGTTTCGCCGTTCCGGCGGTAGCGATCCTCGCCGCGAGCGCACTGGCGGGCTGCAGCAGCAGTACGTCATCGAGCGGCGGCAGCCCGCTGGCGCCCAAGTCCTCCTCCGGCTCTGTGGTCGTCGGCTCCGACAACTTCCCCGAATCGATCCTGCTGGCCGACATCTACGGCCAGGCGCTGGCCGCCAAGGGCATCAAGGTCAGCTACAACCTCAACATCGGCAGCCGCGAGGTCACGTACAACCTGGTCAAGAGCGGTGCGCTGACGCTCAAGCCGGAGTACAACGGCGCGCTGCTGGCGTACCTGAACAAGACCGCGCCGCAGACCTCGGTCGCCGAGGTGGACGCCGCGATCACCGCCAAGCTCCCGTCGAACCTGGAGATCCTCAACCCCGCCTCGGCGCAGGACAACGACACCCTGACGCTGACCAAGAACGAGGCGTCCACGCTCGGCCTCACGCAGGGCGCGACGATCACCGACTTCGTCGGCAAGCTGGGCACCAAGCCCGTCACCATCGGCGGCGCGCCCGAGTTCCAGACCAGGACCGAGGGCATCGTCGGCCTGGAGAACACGTACGGCCTGAAGTCCTCGCAGATCACCTTCAAGTCGCTGGACGCCGGCGGCCCGCTCACCGAGAAGGCGCTGACCTCGGGCGAGGTGGACGCGGGCGACCTGTTCACCACCGACCCGACGATCTCCTCGGGCGGCCTGCTCACGCTCGTCGACGACAAGGGCATCTTCGGCGTGCAGAACGTGCTCCCGCTGATCAACAAGAACAGCCTGAGCTCGGCCGGCGTGGACGCGCTGAACGCGGTGGACGCCAAGCTGGACAGCGCCACGCTGCTCAAGCTGGACGTCGAGATGCAGGTGCAGAAGCAGGACCCGCTGACCGTGGCGAACAACTGGCTCAAGAGCGAGTCGCTCAGCTAGCCGACTCCGCTTCCCCTGTCCGGACCCCGCCGACTGGCGGGGCCCGGACGGCGGACGGACGCTGGAGGCATGAGCGAAACAGGATCCGGCACTCCGCCTCGTACCGGTAACGGCGCCGGCACCGGCGTCCCGGGGCTGCCCGGCCCGCTGCAGCAACTGGCCCGCAACGCCTGGCAGGCCGTCCTGCTGATCGGCGTCGCGGCGATCGTCTTCGGCGTGATGGCGCTGGTCTGGCCGCACGCCACGCTGCGCGCACTCGGCATCCTCTTCGGCATCTACCTGCTGGTCAGCGGCATCATGCAGCTGGCGGCGGCGTTCGGCACGCACACCGAGACCTCGCTGCGCGTGCTCGCGTTCATCAGCGGCGCGATCTCCATCATGCTGGGCCTGTTCTGCTTCCGCGGCGCCCTCGAGTCGATCCTGCTGCTGGCCATCTGGATCGGCATCGGCTGGATCTTCCGCGGCGTCTCGCAGCTGGCCGCCGCGTCCTCCGACCCGCTGATGCCCGCGCGCGGCTGGCAGATCTTCTCCGGCATCATCGGCATCCTGGCCGGAATCGTCGTGCTCGCCTCGCCGGTCAGCTCGATCTGGGTGCTCACCCTCTTCGGCGGCATCTGGCTGATCATCACCGGCGTCGCCGAGATCGCCACCGCCCTGCAGCTGCGCTCGCACGCGAAGCAGATCCCGCAGGGGTACTGAGCTACGAGCCGAGCTGCACGCCGCCGAGGATCGCGTTGCCGACCGCGCCGGGATCCTCGGCGGTGAAGAAGTCCCGGAAGGCGTCGCCCAGCTCGTCGAGCGGGACGACGCCGTCGTCGTCGGTGTCCAGTCGCAGCGTGAACATGTGCACATCGCCCTCCGCGACGCCGAGCGCGCGCAGCAGCGAACCGACCTCGGCCGGGTTCAGCACGTGGTCGCCGTTGTCGTCCGCGACGGCCAGCAAGCTGCTGATCAGCGGGAAGACGTGCTCGTCGTACGCGGCGCGGTCCATTGTCAGCCGAGCCAGCGCGCCGCGGAAGTCCTCGCGTCGCACCGACTTCGCGTCGCCGGCTTCGAGCCCCGCCGCGGTACGGATCCTCGTCCAGAAGTCCGCGAACGCGTGCTCAAGCCGTTGGTGCACAAGGGATCCGGTCCGCGCCCCGAACGCCTCCGCGATCCGTCCGCCCAGCGCGAGCAGATCGGTCTCGGCGACCTCGTCGTCCCGGTTCTGGTCGCAGAGGTCGAAGAAGCGGTCCAGTTTGCCGCCGACGAACGCCGACACCTCGACCGGCGCCGTCACCGCCTCGCAGACCGTTAGCCCATTCAGGTAGTCCGCATCGACGATGTGCACGCCGACCCCCTCCGGCCGCCGCTCCAGCTCGGCCGCCAGATGGTGCCGCCGCGCGATCTCGAGGCTGACGCGGCCGGTCCGCCACGGCCAACGCGGCACGTTCAGCGCACGTTCCCGCTGGTCATCCGCCCGCAGGACGAGGACTGTCTGCGCCCCCGAGCCCACCGCCCGCGAGATCGGCGCGCTCTCCACCACGCTGCCGTCCACGTAGTGCTCGTCACCGATCCGGTACGGCGGCAGCACCCCCGGAGTCGCGCACGAGGCCATGAGCGCCGGAATCAGCGGCCCGTACTCGAAGTACCGCGCCGTGGCCCGCTCGATCGACGCCGCGCACGTGTGCAGCGGGATCTTCAGCTCCTCGAACTGGCCGACGTCGCCCAGGAATTCGGTCAGCACCTGCTGCAACCGCCGCCGACGCGCCGCTGCGTGCCAGAACTCTGCCATCCGCGCCGCCGCGTCGGGCGTCGGATCGGCCGCCAGCAGCGCGCCCTGAACCGCGCCGCCGGACGTGCCCACGATGAAGTCGGGCCGGATCCCGCGCTCCAGCAGCGCGCCCACCATCCGTGCCTGGTGTCGGTAGTCGGCGCGGATCCCGCCGCCCCCGAGGACGAACGCGATCGGGCCGGGAAGCTCCTTCGTCGTCACGCTCCGATCCTGCGCCACGCACGAGCGCGGCGCAGGACGGCTTAGGCCAGGCTGGGGAAATCCCGGCTCAGTGCGCGCTGAAGTATCCCGAGACGTCCGCCACGAGGTGCACGGTGCCCGAGGCGTTGTTGTAGAAGGTCACGCCGCTGTCGCTCTGCACGATCGCCAGGTTCGGGATCGTCTGCCCCGCGCCGAAGTTGAGGTTCGACACGTTCGGCAGGGCGGTGCCCAGCGGATAGACGTTCAGAAAACCCCCGGCCTGCGGCTGAGTCACCGTCACGTTGGCGATCACCGCCGCGTACGAGGACGGCAGCGCCAGGTCCAGCGTCCCCTTCGCGGCGATCGGCGCCACGCTCGTCGTGCCCACGCCGCTCCGGGTGTCCACGACGCGCACTGGGCCGAGCGGGTGATACGCGTCGCCGTTGGTCCCGGCGGTGTAGTAGCCCGCGATGTCCGCGATGACATCGGTCGATCCGGAGACCGCTCCGTTGAAGAAATCGACCTTGCCGTCCTTGCCGACCGGAACCATGACCATGTTCGGCACGGTCTGCCCGACCGAGAAGTTCAGGTTCGACACATTGGGCGTGCCGACGGTCCCGCCCGCCGCGGTCTGGTTCGGATACACCGCGAGATAGCCGCCGCCGGTCGCGTTCGTCACGGTCACGTTCATCGCGACGCCGGTGATCCCGGGCGGAATCGCCTGCGAACTGGAGCCGGACGTGATCGTGGCGCCGCCGACCTGAAGCGAGAGACTCTTCTGCTCGACCAGCTTGCCCTTGGCCACGCCGTTGCCGCCGGAACGCGTGTCCAGCGCGCGAATCGGGCTGATCGGCGTGTAACCGGAACTCGTCACGCCGCCGACGGACGAAGCGGTGGTGAAGTAGCCCTCGAGGTCCGCGATGAACTGCACGGTACCGGTGGAGAGGTTCGTGATGTCCGCCGCACCGTCCGACTTGAGCGGAACCACGACCAGGTTCGGCGTCGTCTGCCCCTTGACCCAGTTCAGGTTCGAGGCCAGCGGCATGGACCCGCCGTCCGGGTAGACGGTCGCGTTGCCGCTGCCCGCCGAACCGGTCGCCGTCACGTTCAGCACGGCCGCCGTCGCGCCGCTCGGCACGTTGTGCGCGCCGGTGATCTGCACCTTCACCGTGCCGTCGACCGCGATCGGGCCGGTGACCGTGCCCACCTGCGTCTTCGCGCGCGTATCCAGCAGCCGCACCGGACCGTCCGCCTGGTAGTAGCTCGCCGAACTCGTGATCGGGGTCTGACACACGTTCGCCGCGACACCCGAGGCGAGCGGCGTGCCCCAACCGGTCGCGAGGTCGTAGCCGGTGGTCGCGGCGTAGCTGTAGGGCGGATGGTAGGCGGAGATCCCGTTGTTGCCCGAGGTCACGTCCGTATACGTCGAGCTCGACGACCCTCCCGCGCCCGCTGCGTAGAGCGACGGATTGATGAACCCTGCTTCACCGTTCAGGCGGCACTGCGTGGTCGCGTCCACGAGCGCGATCACGGCGGCCCACACCGGCGTGGCACCGCTCGTGCCGCCGATGATGTCGTAGTACTCGCCGGAGTGAGTGCCATCGTCGTAGTACGTCTGGATCACGTAGCCGCTGTTCGAATCGGCGAGCGCTGAGACGTCCGGCACCTCGCGGCAGCCGATCCCGCCCTGGGAAACGGTCTTCGTGCAGTTCGCTGCGTAACCGGAACCGGTCACGCCGGACTGCCAGGACGGCCGCGGCCACGTGTTCGACAGCCCGCCTCCGCCCGCGCCGTAGCTCGTCTTCCCACCGGACTGCTGGCTCGAGTTCCAGACGTACGGCGTCGGATTCGTCAGGCCGTGCATGCCGGTTCCGCCGACCGCCGTGACGTACGGCTGGCTCGCCGGATCGTCCACCGCGAGCTCGTTGTCCGCGCCGAGCTGCCCGTAGCAGTCCGTCGAGCCGCGGTCGCCCGAAGCCGCGAGGACCGTCTGGCCCTGCACCGCCGCCTGCTCGAACAGCGCGTTCTCAGAGGTCTGCAACGCGGATCCGCCGCCCTGCGCCGCGGGTTCGCACAGCCCCCAACTCGTCGAGATGACCTGCGCCGAGTCCGCGTTGACGATGGCCTTGTAGACGTCGATGGTCTGCGCGGCCGTCGCGGAATCCGGCCCCGCGTAGTCGACGATCTTCACGCCGGGCGCCATGTTCGCGATGATCTCGATGTCGAGCGCCGACTCGACGCCGATGTTCTTCGCCGAGTTCGCCGGTCGCGTCGGCCCGCCGTCCACCTTGACCTCGGACACCGACGTCGAGTGCCCGTAGCAGGAGTCGATCTGCGCGACGCCGTTCGGATCGTAGTTCTCGAACTCGGGCACGGCCACGGTCACCCCGGCGCCGTCGTTCCCGTTCGCGAGCAGCTTGTCGAGGCCGTAGATGCTCGAAAGCGCGTCGTACGTGTAGTAGTCCGTGCCATTCGACTTGCCGCCGGGACCGAAAGCCGCCGCGATCGAGGGGCAAGAGTTGTTCGCATACTCCGGCAGCGCCTCATCCGCCCGACCTGCCTGACCTGTCTGACCTGCCGGAACCGGAACACTCCCCCCGCCCCGCACGTACTCGGGCATCTCCTCGTCCACGCTGTCCAGCCCGATGATGCCGCCGACGTCCCCGGCCACCGCAGACGCCAGGCTCGGCGCGGCCGAGTTCGCGAAGAAGGAGCGCCCGCCCACGCGATAACCCCGGATCTTCACCCCGAACGCGCGCTCGACCTGCGCCACTGTTCCGCTGACCTGCACGAACATCCCGTCGGCCGACGTCGCCCCCGGCGTCAGACCCGCCGACCGCAGCGCGCCGTCGACGGCAGTGACCTCACCCGACGGCGCACCGAAGTCCGCGTCGACCTGACCCGGCGTCAGATAGCGGTGATAGTACGGCGAGTTCCGATCGCCCACACCCGCCGCGTACGCGGCCAGGTCCGCGGCACGCCCCGTATTGAGCTGCACGTCCAGGCTGAGCTTCAGCTGCCCGGACGGAGGCGCCGTCGGCACCGCGCCCTCAGGCAGCTTCGGAGCATGCCCGATCGCCACCGGACTCGGAACCGCAGGCTGCGCAGCAGCCCACGCGCACCCGGGCGCAAGAGCAAGCGCGGACGCCACCGCCGCCGCTACCGCCACCACCGCCGGCGAGCAGATCCTTCGTCGATTTCCATGCACGCCGGGTACGTTCGTCCACGTACGGCCGCCCCAGCGCGACGCCGCGCCGATAATCCGCTGATTGATTCACTCGGATTACCACGCCTGGAGCAGCCGCCCGGACGGATTAGGCCAGGTCGGGGAAGAAGAGCTTGTTCTGTCCATGCGGGACCGTCTGGAGCGTGATCTACGCGCTCCAGGCGGTTCCACCTGGACTTTTACTTGTCATCCCCTTGTGATCCTTTTGGCGGTTTTCGGATCTCTCACGGAACTGTGACGGAACAAAGAGCTCTGCTTCACTACGCCAACCAGCTAACACGCCCCCGTCGGCCCCACCCATCCCCCTACCCTTCTCATTGTGGACTGGATCGGACGGATCGAACAGCTTCGCCGCTGGACTCGCAACGGCGAACGAGCCCCGCACAAGCCCCTCCTGCTGCTCTTCGCTCTCGGCCGCTACCAGGCCGACGGCGGCGCCCCAGTCCGCTTCTCCGAGGCCGAGGGACAGCTGAATGACCTCCTCGCTGAGTTCGGCCCGCCACGCAAGTCGAGCCCCGGCTACCCGTTCCACCACCTGGCCAGCGACGGCCTGTGGGTCGTGCGCACGTCCGAGGGCGGGTCCAGCCCCGGCCCGAACCTCGGTGACCTGCGCGGAAGTGGAGCCGAGGGCAGCCTCTCCCCCGAATTGATCGACGCCCTAAACAGCGACTCCCACCTCCTCGCCCAGCTCGCACGCGTGCTGCTCGACTCCAACTTCGAGCCATCACTCCACGCGGACATCTGCGCGTTGGCCGGCCTGGACCTCGAGGCGGCCGAGACTGCAGCCCCCGTGGTCGGGCCCGAGCAGAGACGCCGCTCCCCCACCTTCCGCCGCGAGGTGCTGATGGCGTACGAGTACCAGTGCGCCTTCTGCGGCTACGACGGCGCCCTCGGACGCGTCTCGGCGGGCCTCGACGCCGCGCACGTGAAGTGGTGGGCCATGCACGGCCCCGACACCATCGACAACGGCGTCTGCCTCTGCTCGCTCCACCACAAGCTCTTCGACATGGGCGTGCTCGGCGTCACCGAGGACTGGCGGATCTCGGTCTCCGGGAACTTCGTCGGCCGCTCGGCCACTGCCCGCGCCCACGTGCTGTCACTCGGCGGCCAACCAGCCACCCCGCCCCAGGCGCTCTACTCGCACCCGAAGCCCGAGTACATCACCTGGCATCAGCATGAAGTCTTCAAGCACCCTGCCCGCAAATCAGCTCCAATCGGCTGATCACCGCCAGGCCTGAAGCAGATCCTCAGGGCTGAGAGCAGTGAGATCCGCGACACTGCACCCGGCACGTGCGACGGCGATGAGCGGCGTGTTTTCATCCGCGCCGGGCAACTGCGAGCGGTGCACGATCAATCGAGCGTGATCACGAGCGTCGAAAGGCTTGTTCTCCAGCCACTTGACCGAGCCGACCATGGTCACGCGCTGAGCGACAGGTGCACGATCAGCACCAACGAGATCGATCTCGGGATCGTTGGTGCGGGTCCAATAGCCACCGACGGCATCCGTCCCATCAGGCAGCACACCTGCGGGCAGGCGGATCAGCGCCTCACGGATGACCGGCTCAATGGCACGTCCACGCCACGACGGCCAACTCCTGCGGATCGCCGCAAGGACCTGATCACCGCGACCCCGCTCGATCGCAGGCATGCCGGGACCCAGGAAGGACAGCCAGAACCGCAGGTGAGGATCGGCCACCCGATACCGCGTTTCCTTCGACGGCTTCGTAGATAGCGGCACGTCGGCCTCGACGATGCGCTTCTCGATCAGCAGATCCAACGAGCGCTTGAGAGATCCGGAGTTCAGCCCGCCTGCAGCACGGCCGATGAGCGAAAAGGTGCGTTCACCGTGGCCGATCGCTCCGAGGACGAGGCGAGCCTGGGCCTCCGTGGGAAACTCGGCAGCGAGGGCCCGCTCTCCGGAGATCAGCATGGCTGAGGTTGGGCGGCTGACGGCGCGCTCCAGGTAGTCCCACAAGTTCGCGCCGCGGGGCCACTCATCCAAGATCAAGGGCAGCCCACCAGAGACGAGAAAGGCGTCAAAGGCATCGGCTGGCCCGGTGCCGAGCATCGCAGCGACCTCGGCCGGATTGAGCGGCGGCACGACCATCTCCGTCCCGCGCTGGTAGAACGGACGGCCGTAGGTGTTCAGGCTCTCCATCATCGACAGGTCGGAGCCGATCAGCACGAGCAGGACCGGCAGCTTGGAGAGCGTGCGGTCGAAAAGCTTCTGCAGGGTGCCTTCGAATCCCGGATCCTCGCGCACGAGGTACGGCATCTCATCGAGCACAAGCATGCTCGGCTGGTCAGTCGGCAGCAGCCCGGCCAGCAGCGTCAACGCGGCGTCCCAGGTCTGCGGAGTAGCGAACTCGGCGAAGCGGTCCGCCTCCGGCAGGTCGGACACGGCGACCTGCTCCGCGAAGCTCACGAGTTCTTCGCTCCTCGGCATCCCCGAGGCAGTGAAGAACACATGTGGCAGCCCAGAGCGGCGCGCGAACTCCTCGACCAGGCGAGACTTGCCCACGCGCCGCCGCCCGCGGATCAGCACCGCCCGCCCCGGCCGGCCCGTGCGCCCACCGGTCCGGACGGGCTCCATCAACTCATCGAGCAGCGCCAGTTCCCTCTGGCGACCCACGAAGCCCTCAGCCATACTCACTCCCAGGAGACCATTGCTTAGGAGACTTGCATAGATGATACTATCATGGATGCAATAAATCCAGCTGGCGGAGCGGAGCCCCCCGCTGGCAGCACCTACTGTGGAACGTGGACACGCCAGGCCAGTTGTTGCTAGCTGACATCATTCGGGCGAATCTCGAAAGATGATCGAGCGCGAGAAGCTAAACGACCGCCAACTCGCCCTACTCAAGCGCATCGCGGAGGGCGATGATCTCAGTGGATAGGAGAGCGCACGCGAGAGGTAGTCCGCCTACGCACTGGGCAACCGCGAACTGATCACGGTGTCGAAGCGCGGTGGAGTATTCCGGGCTGAACTCGCAGGAGCGGAACGCACCCGTCTACGGCGAGAGACAACGCCGTCCGCTGTGCCAACTGCGAGCGAGGGCAAGTGCAGAGTCCCTGGCGCAACAGTCGAGACGACGAAGCTCCGCACCAGCCAGGCTGCAGAGCTCATTGCAAAGCTCGCGGACACCGAATACACGGCGGCCATCGATCCGCTTACGCCGATTCCGGGGAAGCCAGATATCCCGGAACCATCTCCAGAGGGCCTAAAGCCGTTCCTAGGCAGGTGGAGTCCGCATGGTCCGGAGAAGTCGAACTACGAAAGCGGCTGGCGCGACTGAAGTCGCGCAGAAATTGTGATATCAGCCTATGCCTGTTCCCATCACGAAACATGGATGGACCAGTGCCACTCACAAATACTAGCTAGTTGAGCAAAGCGGAATAATCCACCTCATTAACCTTGCGGGTCAACTCCGGTCAAGTCAGCCAACAAAATCAGCATATTGATTTATGGCGAGGTTCCAGACTTTAGAAATCGTCGTCCTCGACGCGGAAGCGTGCCCCCGCCTGATGCGCCTTCTGTTCAACGGCTCCTTGTGCGCCCTCCGCAGTCGTGAGCGTGACGCTAAGGCTGATCAGCTGATGGTCTGCATTGGGTGCATCGAGCACCTTGCTCAGTTCCTTAAGAAGCTGCCAGACCTGCTCACGTACCTCAGGAGCGGTAATGCTGCGATTAGCCAGATCGATCATGTAACGCTTGAAAGAGGCATGCTCTGTCCGGGTGGCCACTCTGGTGTCAGCCTCGCCATGCTCTTCCGCCCCAGACCGGTATTCCAGCTCGTCGACATCGAGCGAGCCGCCTTGGGCTCCACGGCCCTGTAGCTCGCCTGGTTGTTGAACAACCGAGACCGTCCTAGCGCCTCTGAGAGCACCACCCGTCAAGAGGACGGAGTCGGCTGCCTTTACAGCGCGACGAAGGCTCTGGCTTATGGATCCGATCGAGATGTGCCCTGGGGACGCTACAGCAAGCTTGTCCCCGTCGGAGTCAACCAGTTCCCAGCCATTGTGGAGCAGCTCGAAAATCGCTCGGCGAATCTCGTCGGTTGCAGGGACCAGCGGGAACAAGGGGTTCTTATAGAAAGACTGGACAACTTCGCGAGGGGTAAGAGTGCGCTCAAAGGCATCCAACAAGGTGGCGAGATAGTCGGCCGAGAGCGCGGCGGTATTTGTGGCGCGACCAGCGTCGACGAGCGCTGTCCAGACGTCGTCCCCGCGCAGGCACGACTTGCTGTCGTCGTCGAACCGCTTGAACTCTACGTGCAGTCCATCCGCGGCGCGCACGAGGTAGGCGTAGTGCTGGTACGCCTTCTCAATGTCCTTCTTGAGCTTGCCCTCAGCCTCAGTCACCTTCACAGTGACGTCGCGAATCTCGTCTACATCCTCTTTGTTTATCTGCGTAAGGACGCTACGCCACGCGAGGACTTCCCTGGCACGCTTTCGTGCCACATCCCGCCGCTGCGTGTTCACACAGACCACGATGCAACTGGCAGCATTGTCCACGCGCAGCGCATTGGGGCCCAGTCCCAGGAGGGCCGTAATCTCGGCGCGGCTCTGTGTATCCTTGCCATTAAGGAGGGTCCACCGGGATGGATCGAGCACCACAAGGCGGGTGACGGCCGAGTCTACCCCATCGAAAGTACGTACGAGGTCGATGTTCTCGGCAGCGGAAGGCGCATCAATGAACCGGATCTCATCGAAGATTCGGTGACGTGCAATCTGCTGCGTATGCTCCCAAACAAGCTTTTCGCAAGCGGTCGTGTCCACAAACGCCAGCGAAGCAGTAAAGTACATCCGGAGCGTCTGTTTGATCGACAAGTAGTAACGACCGGGCGCGTTTGCCGGCTGGGTGACTTCCAACGCGCCCAGGCCATCTTCACTGGTCAGAGCGTTGAAGACTTCTTCGGCGTCAGTGTATGGGGTGCCGGGCTTCGGAACTGGTTCGAGGATGGCGGCGAGCAACTCGCCCTTAGTAGCTCCTCGGCCAGCGCGCGGGCGAGGAACCATCGAGTAGCAGAACAGAGCGGTGGCCATGCGTATAGCCGCGTGGTCCTGGCTAGCGGCTACCCCATTTTTGCGCAGCCGTTTGTCAATCTCGACGGCGCGCCCTGCGGATCCATCGCTGCTAGTGATATCGGTGGTAGCGACGGAGCGATAGCCCTGTATGGCGCGGTCGTTTCCCATGAAGAGACCAGAGGACAGCAGTTGCTCGAGTGCAGTAGTCAAGGGGACATCACCGACACCGATAAGGCTTGGCGCCCAGCGCCCGGCCTGATGCTCGGTAACCCAGTGCAACGCGGTCCGGGCGAAGATTGCAACCGTCGAACGGACTCGCTGAAAGTTCTGGACCTGCGACCACTCCTCACGCACCAGGCGCATCAACTCTGGGTGGAAGGGGTAGCTTGCCTCGACTCTCTCTGCGAATCCAGCTAGTCCGCGGCCCGGGCCGAGCTTTTCGAACACCTTCTCCCGCCAGCCGCCTACGCTCGCTACGTCGTACTGCTTCGACAAGCGCGCTGCCACGGCGCCCACCTCGGCTGGCTCGAACAGGCGGCGCTGGATGATCGAGGCGAAGTCATGAGACTCGGTCACCGCAACCCTCCCATTCAGGCCGTTGCGTACCAGCCGCTCGGAGACGTAGCTGCGGAAGTCGTCGGCGTGCGGAGGATAACCGCGTTCGTCGAGTTCGCTACGTATCATGACTACGACGCACACGACGCGGGGAACGTCGTCACAGGCGTCCAAGAGGGCGTTGAGAAATGCCTTCTCATTGGGCATGCGATCCACATTGCTCACGTCGGCGAGCTGCAACACGTAGTCCATGAGCTCGTCGAGCAGAATGAGCACCGGGCGTCCCGCATCGCCGAGCGCCTGCTGGAGCGTCCCTTTGTTCGGACCGCGCTCAACGTAGCGCCGATAACGGTCCATGTCGCCACCGGTTAGCGACCAAAGGAATCGCTCGAACAGGCTCGTAGCAGGACCGAATGTCTCGGTCGTCTTACCCGGGCTGAAGTAGTCTGCCGTGAGAACGACGGCCTGAGTATTGGCGAGGTCCATGTCGAGACCACCTTGCTCCGCTTCAGCGCGGACCCTGCGGCCAAGCTCTGTGGCGAAGAACTCTTGCGGCGCATTGACCATGTGGTAAAGCCCGACGAGGGCGTGGCTCTTACCTCCACCCATGCCTTGGTCCAAGTGAAACAGGGCCGTGGTCTCGGCGTCGGTGCCCAGCCGACGCGCAACGCGGCTGAAGAAGCCTACGAGGTTAGGCGTGGGCTGAGTGATCTCGCCGTAGTAAGCGACCTTACGGTAGGGCACATCAATGGTTTGGTAGACGGCCTTGTGCAGGCTCATCTGCAGATCGCCTACCGAGCCATCAGCGACGGTGACCTCAGGCCGAAGCGTGAGGAGGTCGGCCCAATGCAAAGCGGTGCCGGTCGGCATGCTCAGGACTCCTCGGCTGTTGGCAGCAGGGTCAGCTGTTTGTCGCGGTCACTCGCGGCAAAGCGCTGCGCGAGATTGGCGACTGTGCCAGCATTGCGTTGGATGGCTGTGAGAGCTTTCGCCACCGCATCGCTCGCGGGTAGCTGCGCGACGATCTCCCCAACGACGGCCCACAGATGAGCGTCAGTGGGCTGCCGGTCGCAATATGCGATGACAGCGGCGACGCCTTCAGTGGCCCCCTGGTCCCAGGCGGCAGCCATGGCCCGGACTACTTCGAACGTCGAGGACTTAGCGCTAACTGAGGCTGGCGCATCTATGCGCAATCGGTAGCCGCTTTTGCTCTCTGTCAGTAGTGCGCCGCGTAGTTCCTCGAGACGCAGATTGTCCGCCTGCGCCTGGAAGCGAGCCTCTCCTTTGGGAACGTCTGAGCGCGCGAAGAGCCGCTGCCAGAAGACAGCGAAGCGCGTAGGTGCGTCGAACGTCTCAAGCGGCAATTCGTCGAGCTTGAGCGCTGTGGCATCGCGCACAGCGGTGCGCGCGAGCGTGAGGTAACGGTCAAGCTCGGCCTGGCCGCCGTCGGGCTTGAGGATCGAGGCGTAGTGGCCGTAGACCTCCATCGCCGGCCCGTAGGCAGCCATGAGCTGATCGGGCAAGGCCAGACCGTCCCGGTCCCACTCACGCGCAGCTGCCTTGACCCGCTCGGCAACTTCACGGTCAACTTGAGCCGCGGTGGCGACTGGGCGACTCCCTGCGGCAACGCGACAGCCAATCGCGATGGTGACCTTGATGCTTGCCACGCCAGTCGACGACGTCTCGGTTCTTGACGGCCAGGAACTGGTGACGATGAAACCAGCATCGTGCAGCGCTCCGAGTAGCCGTCGCCACGCGTCAGGGTCTGAGTGCCCGAACACGACTACGAGATGCCCGTCTGCACGCAACACGCGCCTGGCCTCGCCGAACGCACGGCCCAGCATCCGCTCGTAGAACTCGCGGGTCCGATGCTCGCCTGGGGCATTGCCGCGCTTCACGATAATCTCGTCGGTCTTGTCCTGTAGGCCGTCGGGTCCGGCATGTTCGAACAAGTCAGGCATCAGCTGACGAAGCGCGCGGCGAAGCCACACATAGAAGAGGTCCGATGCGTCCAAATAGTCGATCATGTTGTAGTAGGGCGGATCGGTGATGACTGCGTCCACGGATTTGTCGCGGAACGGAAGAGCAACTGCGGAAGCCTGACGGAACCGTCCAGGATGGTCTGCGACGTGCGACTCCGCAAGCACCTTCTTCAGAGCGTTTAGGCCGCTCCCGCTGACGCTGGACCACGTCCCCGGTCCATCACCTGGCCCTGCCTCTACATAGTCGAAGTTGAACGAAACCTTACTTTCTTCAGAGAATACGTCAGCAACCTGCACACGATTCTGCTCGGTACCGTCCGGTTTGCCGTGGCTGAGGAGCTTGGCACCGCGAGTGGCCCGACGCAGCTGGCGAGGCAGGTTCGCAGCTGCATACCCGGCGAGCGCACTGGCGTATTCAGCGCTGATGCCAGCCGAGACGCAGTCGGCAGCGATCTCCTGAATGGCACGAACGGTTGCAACGAACTTGGCCGTCTGCCTCGCATTCATCAAGTCCCCGTACGTGCGGTAGCCGTACCCGCTCGCCCTCACAGTATCCTGATTCCCTGCAGGTATGACCTCATCAGGCACAGCGCGGAGGCCCACCAATGGCGGCAACGAGGACAGGTCCACAGATGTCGCAGCGGCCACCTCCTGGGAGGTCGGTACTCTGAAAATCTTGCGTGAACCCTCAAGCTCTTCACCAACCGCGAGTAGGGCATCGCGATACTGCCCTGCGAAGCCCATACTTTTCACGGACTCGGCAGAATGTGCATGACCGCAGGAGGGGAACGGACATCGGGCGCTCTTGCCTCTCTTGCCGGAAGCTGCGACATACGTCGGCTCCTGCATCGGCGGCCCTTCGATGATCTCAGTGCGCCAAGTATCTTGCCCCATAACCAACCGGAGCGATTGCCCATCGTCGTCCGTGCGCTTGTACGGGTGCCGAAGGACGAGGGATCCGATCAGGGGAAAGCGATGCTTGCAATTGTCACAGGGGACCGTGACAGCCCAAACATAGGCCCACGGCAAGGTGCCATTGTCGCTTCGGGGGTAAAGCGAAGATACCGCCGTCGCGACTCGCGACCGCACCTCATCGAAGACCGAACGTACGTCTTTAAGTAGGCGAGGCTCGTTATCGGCGAATAATGCCCCTTCCATCGCTGGCCGCTCGAAGGGGAGATCGGGTTCTGCGGACCAGTCGCGCAGCGGGTAATCGGCCAGCAATCGTCCGGCCAAGGTCGCAACCGGACTGAGGTCCGTGCCCACGGCGGTGATGCCGAGGCGCGCGGCTTCGAGCGGAATGATGCCGCGACCGCTGAAAACATCGAGCACGACGGGGCGACCCGCTGGATATTGAGCGATGATGGCCTGACGCAGGCGCTGTTGCGCGCCTTCGTCCCCACACTCGATCGCAAGACGCACATCGCCGTAGTAGCCTGCCTGGTCCGGCAGAAGCGCCGCCAGCACGGCGGCACGCGCTTGGGCGATGGGTCGAGAAGCGAACCAGGTGAAGAGTGCCTTTTCGCTACGCCCGGATCCCGCGGGCGTGCCCACTGCTGCGTCGACCGAGGAGCACGGAAACCAGTGATCAACCAGGCGACTGTGCACGTCGCTCACCGTTTTTGCAACGGTCAACGTGTTTCTAGATGGCACCTGTTCGGCGGTGGTCACCGGCGCTCTCCCATCAGCCGACGCAGGTCGGCAACCTTAAGCTGAAAACGCTCGATGCGCCGTGGCCCGGTGGTCAACAACTTGGCTGGATCTTGCGCGCGTACGAGAACTGTCGGGGAGGTGGCGCAATCGGTCACGACATAGAGCCAAAAATCTTGGCCCCGCTGCTGCGCCTGTGCCCACTCATGCTGCTCAAGCCACACCGGCGCCAAGCCAGCATGTAAACCCTTGACTTCGACTAGGCGTTGCTCTCTTGTCGTGCGCTGGCGGGCGAGAAGGTCGTAGCCAACACCCGCGGTCTGGCGATCATCCACATCGAAACCGAGCCGCTCCAGCTCGGCTAGAACTGTGGCCACCGCGACGGCTTCGCTGTCAGGGTCGTAGCCGAGCTGGTCAAGGCGGGCCTCACCGGTGACGTGTGCCCAGCCGATCAATCGGGGAACACCATGCCCGACCTTGCTGATGTCGTCGAGCTGGATGAGTCGATTGCGCTTTAGCTCCTCGAAGCGTGACATCCGCTCACGCCTCTCAGCAGCCGGCAAATCCTCGAGTTCGTCCATATAGCGATATTCGACCTGGTCAAGCTGATGGCGCGCCTTCTCAACCCAGGACTCCCGCTCTGCGCGGGCACGCGCAACCTCACGCATCAACGCCACGCGGGCTTCTTGTTCACTGTCGTGGCGCAGGGCCGGTGAAAGGGGCGGTGCGCTGCGGTCCGCACCCGTGGGACTTAGGAGCATGAGGGACTCCCAGGCACTCTCGAACGCTCCGGCTCCCGAGTACCGCACGAGGACCGGGGACTTGAGCCGCCGCCTGCGCAGACCATCGTGTATCTCGACTTCGGCGTCGTAGACCAGGAGCGTGTAGTTCGTCAGGGAGGCGGGGTCGGAGAGGACTGTGCCCCGGATCAGTTCGATCTCGCCAGTGCGCAACGCGAGGTCGACCAGATCACCAAACGGCTCCTCGGTGGGCCCAAGAACGATAACGTCCCCCAGCCCCTGGGAGCCGTCATTTACAGCTTGCCGAACGGATGCGCCATCGGCGGCGACCAATGCATCATATTCACCACCGAGCGCCGGGGGCAGAAGCCGGGTTGAAGTGACCCGGCGGATGCCCTTAGCCGGCCCCGGGCCCAGGTGCCATGTTTCGGCGGCGGCAAGCTGGTCGACGAATCCGTCGACAATGACAGGGTTGATCGCCTCGAGGCGGTCGGCGCGGAACCGGTCGAGTGCCGCCTCGGTATTGGCAGGTGTGTGGAGTCGGTCTTCGTCAAGGACTAGTTCCCGGGCCTTCGACAGCAGTTCGTCCGTCTCGGGAATGGCGACCGATTGCCCGGCCTGAGCCTTAACGAGCGCGTCGGTGTAGTCGAAGCCGGCGCGGTCGGCGGTCGCATCGAGCAGGTCGAAGATCCGTCCGCCAAGTGCTTGCCCGACAGCCTCGAGGTTGCCGAGCATAACCTCCTGCACCCGACCCTCGCGGGTACCCGGCGCTACAAGGTGGTAGATGTGCACCGGCTTGGTCTGACCGATGCGGTGCAATCGGCCCATGCGCTGTTCGAGTCGCACTAGGGACCACGGAATGTCCCAGTTGATCATGACATGCGCGGACTGCAGATCAATCCCTTCGCCTCCAGCGTCAGTGGAGACAAGGACCTGATATACTCCAGCGAGAAACCGCTGTTGAAGCTGGTCACGCTCCTGATGCTTGACCGCCCCCTCAAGGGTCTCGACGCTGTACCCAGCGCGGCCAAAGCGTCCAGCGAGCCACCGCGCGGTATCGGCGAACTCCGTAAAGACGAGCAACTGTCCCTGCCCCGGCGCGATGCCGTGCACGGCGAGGAGCCTCTCCATCTGCAGCCATTTCGTGGACGGGCTAGCAGCCGCAGCGCGCTGGACAGTTGCCGCAACCTGGTCGATCGCTGCTAGCTCTTCGCTCTTGTTGCGTGTGCGCGCATTGACGATGACGCCCTCCGCGCGCTCCCAGGCCTCGTCATCTTCCACAGCAAGATTGACCGAACCGTCGGCCCGAGTGAATTCGTCAGGCACAGGGCCGTCAACCCGGCTGGACGCTGGCCCCTTGAGGACCTCTTGCCGCCGCTTGATCGTGGCGGCCGCGGCCACAAGGCAGGAAGCGGCCCGTTTGCCGTAGATCGAGCGAGCTAAGGTCGCGTTCTCGCCATAGAAGGTATCGACGTAGTCCATCACTGCGGTATAGGCCGCGAGTTCAGGACCGCTCAGCGCGATGGGGACTGTCTCGGCATATCGAGGCGGAAAGAGCGGCTCGCCATCGAAGTCTTTTAGCTCCTCCTTCATCCTGCGGAGGAAGGTCAAGGTGGAGGGTTTCAGCGCATTGTCGTACTCGGTCTGCCGCGGATCCCACGGGTATAGAGTCGGGTCCAGGAGGCTGAGTAGACCGCGGAAATAGTGCTCCTTACCCCGATGCGGCGTAGCCGTAAGCAACAGGAGATGGTGCGTGCGGTTCGACGCGTCCCGAGCGGCCCCAAGGTATTGAGACGTGGGGGTCAGCCGGTGCGCCTCATCAAAGACAGTCAGCGACCACGATGCTCGGGCCCCGGAGATCTTGCGCCGCACGTCAAGGTTGTAGGTGTAAAGATCGACGCTCACGACCCACACACTCACGCGTGGATCGAGATCCCGGGGGTCCCTGGCGACCTCTGCGGTGACGGTGGCTGCTTCGATCGCGAAATAGCGACGCAAATCTCGCTTCCACTTCTCCACGAGGTGCGCGGGTACGATGATCACGGTCTTGCCAGGCAGCAACCCCCGCCTAGTACCTTCGCCTATGTACATTCCGGTCATGATTGTCTTGCCAGTACCTGGCTCATCGGCTAAGAGAAACCGCAGGCGAGGCTGGGCCAGCATATGGCTAAAGACTGCCTCATCCTGATGCGCATACGGCCGCAGTGGCCTCGTAGCGAGCACTGCGGATCGGATGCGGGGAACGGCGTACTGCATCCACCGACCCCATAGCGCAGCAAGCGCACGGCCGGGGTCACCCCCGGCATCATTGACGGGCACTGCAGCCACGCGCAACTCATCTAGATTCAGCGCAACATCAGTAAGGGTGCCGTCTCCGTGCCGGACAACCAGATCAGCCCCATCGCCGGTAGGCTGAGCAGCAACAACGGTGACCATGTCGCCGTCGATGCGGACCTGGGTGCCAAGAGCCGGCAGACCTTCTGATTCTGCCACGCTCACGACCCACCCCTAGATCTGCGATCAGACCACTTGCTGCAACCAGCATTGCTGAGCACGTGACTCTTCGCATTACATTGAACGGTTGCAATCCTCGCCATTTTGTTCGACGCCAATTTTTGCGAACCCCTCGACACACCACCAGGGGGCCACACATGGCGGCTGACCAGTCATTAGACAACTAATAGGAACTGGTCGTCAAGTAACAAGACGATCACGATGGGTCATCCGAAAGATCAACAGAGGTCTGATGTTGCAGGTGTAATTGGTGTTACTGATTGCCTAAGAACTTACCTAAGGGATTAACATCTACAGTCTACACCGATGTCCATATTTAGCAGTTTTTGGCTGGCTGAAATGCGTCGCACACTAGGCAGATTGAGAAGGCTCACAGAGCGGGGATCAAAGCGGCGGCGGAAGCACCAGCGCGTTCTGCCACAACCGCCAGAGGGGACGCCTCCGGTCTCCACACCCCTACCACATCCGCTGATGGGGAAGGATCCGTGTCGGTGAATGGCACCCCAACACAGGCACAGCTCGGACTCACCGTGTGAACACGCCAAGCCCGCAACAACGGCGGAAGCCGAGAACACAGCTGAAGCATGGGAACTACCCTTACCAGCCAATCGTGGGGCCGCGATGGTGCTCCGGCTGAGGCGGAGGCGGAATGAGGTGCGGCCGATATTCGAGCACCTCCGGTTGTGGCTGCCTCTGGATCGGCGGCTCGTACTCCCGCGCATGCCGCGCGCGTCGTTCGACTGCAGCATCGGCGATTCGCTGACGCTGTGCGGGAGTCAGGGACTCACGGCGGCGATCACGGGCCTGTGTCTGGGTGTCTCCTCGCGGGGCGCGCTGTCTGTCAGGCCGCTGGGCGTCGGGGCGCTCGGGAACGTCTGAATCGATCTCCGACCACGGACGGCCGCGGGCCGCCTGGCGCAGCTCGGCGGCGGCACGGAAGGCGTGGGAGTAGGGCATGTAGTCGGCGAGGTTCGTTTCGATGTGCGGGCCGGCGGGGTGGTGTGGATCGTTGTCGACGATCTGCTGCTGTTCACGGTATGCGGCGATCGTGCCGATTCGTGTCGCCCAAGCGGCTCGTTCTTCGACGTGCTCGGGCTCGTTGCCGAGCTTGCGTGTCCAGGCAGGGCGGTCGGCGATAGCTCGCTCGGCCAGCGCCTCGACACGCATGCTGATCAGTTCCGCGGACGCGGTGAGGTAGGCATGGTCGTCGCGGGTGAGCACGGTCTCGGCGGGCACGGGCGGGAGCCAAGCGGGCAGGTTCGCACGGGCGAGCTCGGGACCGACGCGCGCCTGACTAATCTGCTCAGCGGGTGCAGATTGAGTGACGAGGACCTGGCGGGCGTACTGGTAGTTGGGGATCAGGACGCTCAGGTTCACCGCGTGTTCCTGGGCGTTTCGAATGGTCTCGGTGGCGGACAGCTCGGCAGATTCGCGCGTGATGACGTGTTCGAGAACCTCTCTCGCGGCGAACGCGTTGGGGTCGTTGCGCACCGCATCGAGATGCAGGTCCGGGTCGAGGTTGGGGACGTTGTGGGTGGCGACGTAGAGCATCGTGTACTCGCGGGCGCGGGTCGCGATGACGTACAGGTTCTCGCGGCTCATCTCCTCGGTGATCAGGGGGTGAGCGGTATCGACGGTCGAGCCTTGGGCGCGGTGGGCGGTGGTCGCGTAGGCGAGTTCGACGTGTGCCCGGACGTAGTCGGCGGAAAGGATTGCGCGCCCGCCGTGGCTCTGGTTCTTGACGATCAGAGAGCCGTCCTCGCGTCGATCGGTCACTGTCCACGCGTCGCCGTTCTTGACGAAGTCGCGGCCGGAGCAGACGGTCAGCCGCCGGTCGTTGCGGCGGGTGACGATCCAGTCCCCCGTGCCGGCGACTGTCCCGTCGCGCAGAGGCGCGCCTGTCGCCTCGACATGCCCGGCCACGACGCGGTCGTCACGGGCACGGGCGTTGAGGGCGCTCACGTCCTGATTGGTGGCGGCGGCCATGAGACTGGTCTTGCCAGCGAGTACGTCCGCGCGCCAGCCTTCGTAGGCGGACTCGATCATCGCCTCGCGTGAGCCGCCGATGATCCGGTTGTGCTGCTGGTAGAACTCGAGCGCGGACGCGTCGCCATCGCGCAGCTTGAGGGTGGCTTCGGCCTCGCGCGGCTGGCGGAATCGGTGCAGGTTGGTGAGTTCGGTGGCACCTACCTCGTTCACGAGCAGGCGCAGTGCGCCGCCGGATTCGACGGCGCCGAGCTGACGGTGGTCGCCGAGCAGTCGCACTGTCGCACCGCGTTCTGCAGCGAGCGCCACAAGCCGATCGAGGTTGAGGGTCCCGGCCATTCCGGCCTCGTCGAGGAGGATCACGTCACCTGCACCGATGCGGAATCTGGCGCGGCCTGCGGACACCAGTTGGCCTGAACGCAGCGCGTCGGCGGCCGGTCCGTAGGTGTGCTCCCACAGGAACTTGTGCAGGTTCTCCGCCTTCACACCGAGTTCCTCGCCCAGCACAGCGGACGAAGCCGCCGAGGTGCCCAGCGCGATCACGCGGTGGCCCGATGCCTCGCAGATCTCGGCGAACGCACGCATCGCGGTGGTCTTACCGGACCCGGCGGGGCCCAGTCCGACGCTCAGCTGCCTCCGGTCGGTCGCGAAGGCGACGGCCAGGCGGCGCTGTCCTGGGTCAAGCTCACCGTGCTCGGACTCAAACCGGGCAATGGCGGCGTTCGCGGCCACAGCAGGGATGGGAGCACCCGACGCGACCGTCGTCGCCGCGGTCACTAGACGGGCTTCGGCACCCAGAATCAGCGGGCTGGTGTACCGGGCGGCGGCGTGCTCGGTGAACACCGAAGCGCCGTCCGTACGACGTAGGCGTGCGGGCTCATTGAGTAGCGCGACCGAGTCCACGCGCACGCAGAGGGCCGGACCGATCGCACGCTCGACCACCTGCTCGACGAACTGCGCGTGCTCCGGGCCAGAGGTGAAGGAACCTTCAATGCGGGCGAGGCGCTCGGCCTCAGCACGCAGGTTCCATACCGTCCATGTGGAGCGGGCCTCGGCGACGTTAGCCACGACCTGAGCGGCGATTTCGGCTGGGTCGAGCACCACGGACGGAGCGGGTATCGAGGTCTGGGCGGGGACCGCGGCCATGATCTTCGTGACGATATCGACGCCGTACGCGTCGGCCGCCGACTGAGTCCAATCCGCGCGCATCTCCTGCAGCGAGCGCGGCGCCTTCTTCCCTTCACGGGTGTCGAGGTTGGCTTGGCGGGCGAGCTTATGGCACACCCCGGCGGACGGATCGTGCCCGTGCTCGCGCCGGTATTCGCGTACGAGTTGCTCGTAGCGCGCCTCGATCTCGCTACGACGGGCCGAGAAAAGCTCAATGACCGCGACCGGTACGCCGGCGATCTCGCGCACGGCTTCCCGGCCCGCAACCGTGTCCGGCCGAGCCGCGAACGTGACTCCAAGTCTGGCCGCCAGTTCGGTCTCGAAGCGGGTGTTGTAGAACTCCGACGCCGCGACCGTCATCCGGTACAGGCCCCGCGCATCCAGCGCCCGCCACTTCCCGTCCACCCCGAGTACCTTGCTGCTAACTGCGACGTGGCTGTGCAGGTTCGGGTCGCCGGCCCGTGAGTCGTAGTGATCGAACACGGCCGCGATCAGCCCGCGGGTCTCGATCTGTGCCTGCCCCTTGTTGCCGGTACGGGTGAAGGCCGCGTGCTGCTCCAGAAGTTCGAGCGCGGCGTCCCGAGCAGCTTCGTGCGCCGCACGCACGGCGGCACGCACCTCCGCACGTTCGTCGAGTGCCCACAGGATCGCGGCGGACTTCACCGGCGCGAACACGACATCGAATCCGGCGACCGCCGCGCGCTGCCTATGTGCCTCCTCCGCCTTCACCTTCTTCGTCTCCGCGACCGTCACGGCGCGACCGGTCTCGGCAGCGATCCGAGCGAGACGCTCGGACACCCGCGTCTCGAAGTCGTCGAGTCCCTCGTACACCGGAAAGGCGCGGCCTAGCGCCGCCGACGCGTAGGCACGCCGGACCAGAGGGAGCGCGTCGCGCCCTGGTTTGAGACTGTCGAGGTGCGCTTGAACGTACTCATCTGCGAGGCGCTCGGCATCCGGATGCATGCCGAGACCGAACAGATAGAACATCTGCTGCTCGGTCACCTGCTGCCTCTCAAGCCCAAGCAGCGGCGCACCGCGCCCGGCCCACACCCCTGGCGGGTTGCCCTTCGCGGTGTAATAGTCCGCCGCCGACTGGCCCCGCTCGCGCTGCACATCGCCGCCAGCGACCTGACGGGTGAGGTACGTATAGCCGGTCCCGGCCGTCAGCTTGTGGATGGTCATCACACCGACCACCCGCCCCTCAGCGACCCGAAATCTGTCGAGGGTAGCGGTGCGCTGAATCGCATTTTCAGCACCATTTCCCACCACTCCCCGATCGCCCTATTTGAGACTGTAGCACGACCCAAACCGGGTCGGCGACCGGAATTGCAAGAGGTGTCTGGTTGGGCTTGCTAGTGGGTTGAGCTGGCCTGATGGATAGGATTCTGGAAACTTGTGGATGGCGGCGTGTTTTGTAGGTGGACTATTCTGGTTGCTTTTTGATGCTTCTCTTTGGCGAGTCGTTCGAGGCTTCATCGAGGGTGATTGAGGCGCTCTTGGATGAATTCAAGAAAGTTCCCTCGGAGGGCCGCCCGCCGGTTGAATCTGGTCGGGTCGTGCGGGAGCTGTCCAGGGTGCGCGCAGCGCATCGCGACAGCGACGGCGCAGCCGCCCTTGACGGCGCCTGTGCGGCCCCATCGTCCAGAGAGCGGGCGGCCCCGGCGTACTACGCATCGGCGGCTTCAGTGGACAGCCGCGCAGTCGGTGCGGACACCGTGGGTCGCAAGGTGACGCAGTCCGTCGCTCATGACTCGTTAGTCAGGAGGTGCGGAGGTCGGCGAGGGCGAACAAGCCTGGGCCGGCGACTGCCTCACGGATTAGTGCGGCGGTTGGACCGGGCTTGATGTTGATGGCCGCGAGAGCGTCAGCCGTCAGTGGGATCTGGTCGAGGTCGTACGTTCCACGGGCAGGGTCACGATCGGAGAACTCGGGGCCGGAGCGCTCCTCGAAGTGCCAGGTGTGGATGCGCGCGAGATAGAAGTACTGGCTGCCGGAGCCGTCGTCGGCGTCGAGAACTTGGACGAGGGCGTGTATCTCCGCTTCGCCAGCGATCTCCTCACGCAACTCGCGGTGGAGTGCAGACTCAAGGTCGTCGTCGTCCAACTCGACTTGTCCGCCAGGCAGCACCCAGTACGGCGGTACACCGGGGCGTGTGCGCTTGATGAGCAGAAGGCGCTCGGCGTCGGTGACGAGAATGGCGCGGACTCGCTCGATCATGTCGCTCTCTTCTGTGCGCCGTGGTCTAGGTCAGCGTTCCCGCCTCCCGCCGCAGCCTCAATGGTTGGCTGGATCGGCGAGAGGAAGGGGTCCTGATGGGCCACGAACTCTCCACGCGCCATGACGCGGACGCGGAAGGCGTTCGGTCCGCCGACGAACTCTGGGTCGTTGTCAGAGCGGTCGTAGATGAGCCCGTATGAGCCGGGGAAGCGCTTGCACACATGCGTTAGAAGCGAGTCGAGCTCGTCCGCTTCAGTGCCACGGCGGTTTGTGAGGCCGTCGAGGTTGAGTACGTGAGAGCCGTTGAACACGCGGAGCGTGGCCGACGCGGTGCGCCAGCCGAGCGCCTCCACCATGGCGTGCAGTTCGGCGACTCCCTCGGACAAGGTGCCGGTGTCAGATTCGTCCGTTGACTCGGAGATCTCAAACCAGCCGTGAAACTCGTACATGGTCCCACCTTGGGCTAGATATCGAAGGCGTCAGCTGCAAGGTCCCCGCGTGTGCCGTGACCGCGTCCTGATCGTCGTTCCGTCTAGCTTCGAGTCGCGCCCTCTGGCCAGATCACCTTGACCTTCACGCCACGCGCCCGCGCTTCCTCAACGGCGCCAGCGGTGCCTCCCCTGTCGGGCGACGGCCGGCCGTCCCAGACTGCGACCAGTTGGTCAACGGTCCCGAGGACGGCTTCATTGGCTGCTACGTAGGCGTCGCGGTTGGCCGTGTCGAATGGCATCGTCTTCACCTCGGAGGCCTGGGTGAGTAGCCGGTCGAACTGTGGGACGTGGTCCGGCTTGACCTTCGCCTCGCGATAGTTGCTGGAAGGCAGTACGACTTCGAGTCGTCCACCGAGCTCGATCACGACTTCGGCGAACACGCTGTCCGCGCCCCGGGCCAGGCAGCTGACACCAACAAGCGACGGCACATCGAGCGTGGCGAGGTGAGCGCGGACAGCCTCGGCTACCAGCGGCACTGACTCGTCGCTCAGGTTCATATGGCCGGTCACACCAACACGCATGGGTTCTCCGTTCCGCTCGATTCAAGGGGTCGTGTTAGCGGATCGCCTCAGAGTGCCACTTCTGCGATGACTCCTGGCTCATCGCGGCGTCGGCGATCTGCTTGCCTGTCATCGTGCGCAGAGTTGAACGACTGCTCTCGATCCAGCCATCGACGTTGCGGGCTCCGGCGTCGCGGTACTCGATGGCTTGGAACAGGCACTCCAGCCTGTCGGCGTCCCGGGCGCACTTGGCTTCCAAGGTCTCCGCGCTCTCGTACTCGCGGACCAACGCCCTCACATCAGCCGCAACCCCCTCGGGGAGACCGGACACCTGGTCGGCGGTGACTGTCTCGTTCGAGGCGGCGTCGAGGTACTTGCGGCCCAGGTGCGGGATGTCGAGCACGCGCGTTTCCTGGGTGTCGTGCCAGACGGCGAGGTAGGTCGCCCTGGCCGGGTCGGCACCCTCCGCCTTCGCGATCAGTCCGGCGATGAGAGCTGTACGGAAACTGTGCTCCGCGACGGACTCCGGACTGCGGATCCCGCAGTAGGCCCAGCCCGTGCGCGGTAGAAGCTTGAGGACTCCAGCCTCGTGGATCAACTGTGCAATCCGGTCTGCCTCGGAGCTCTCCACACGCTTAACCTTCCTTGGGATCAACGGTGCAGCCTGAGTGCGCCCCTCGGTGTGTTCGGTCCAGTGATCGCCGACTCAACCCGAGATCTTGGAGCGCGGTCGTCGATGTAGAGCTACTGCGCTAGCGGCCCAGATCTATGCCCGCTTCACCGCGTCGAGCGCGGCGGCCCATGGAAACTGCGACCGCGCACGGTCTCCGGTACCGGGGGCGTGTGGCGCGTTGCCCACGTTGTCGGTTAGCACCGTGACGCCGCAAGCCTCCAGCCGATGCAGGCTCTCGTTGTAGACGTTGTTCGCCGCGAGGGCCGTGTTGACGAACGGAAGCACCGCGGTCGGCACACCGAGGCCGGTCATCTCCGCGAGTAGGCCGAGCGCGAAGGTGTCACTCGCGCCGAACGCCCACTTGTTGATGGTGTTGTACGTAGCTGGGGCGACGATGACCGCGTCAGCGTGCGGGAGCTTGCTCGCTTCGCCGGGCTTGCGGTACCTGCTGCGGATCGGGTGACCGGTGAGCTTCTCCAGTTCCGCGGCATCGATGAAGTCCGCTCCTGAAGGCGTGGGGACGACGTATGGGTCCCAGCCTTGCTCGATTGCGGCGCCGACCAGACCGCCGACGTCGCCGGCTGTACCGGCGCCGCAGACGATGACGTACAGAGTCCGGCTCATGCGGGGGCTCCCACTCTGCTCGCGAGACCTGTGAGTGATGCACGCCGACTTCATCAGCGGCAGATTCCGCTGACCAAGATTGCGGTCAGCGGTTCTTCTCTTCCCAAGACTCCTTGCATAGCACGTGGACGATGGAGTCCCTGGGTTTGCCGTACTTGGTGATGTGGTTCGGGATGGTGATCGTCTCGGTGAAGCCAGCACTCTTCATCAGCGCTGCGGATGCCTCATTGGCCGGGCCTCGTGCTCCCCAGACTTCCTCAACATCGAGCCGGTTGAACGCATAGTCGATCAGCAGGTCTAGCGCTTCGCGTCCGTACCCCATGTGCCAGTACGGCGCGTGGATAGCCAGGCCGAATTGAGCGGCAGGGCTGTCCGCCCGAAGGCCCGCGTTCGGTCCGTTCTGGTCGGGAGTGCCAAGGGCGAGTCGGCCGGTTCCGATCAACGCTTCAGTGTCGTTCAGCGTGATGGCCAGCGTGTAGTCGAGCCTGGGCTGCACGGCGGCGCCCTGTGCGATCCGTTCGAGGAGCGCGTGAATCTGCTCGGCCGTGCGCGGCTCGAACGATAGGTGCTCCGTTGTACGAGCGTCTCCGTAGATCGCGAGAAGGTCCGCGTGATCCGTCGGCGCGAACTCGCGCAGCGAGACGCGCGCGCCGATCAAAACGACGGGGTAGGCCATGGCCGTACCTTACTTGGTCAGGGCTTTAAGGGTGGAGTGGTCGAATTCCTCGGCGGAGCGGCGTAGCTGGTTGATCAGCCGAGTCTGGCCGGCGGCGGGCGCGGGCAGTGCCTCTTTCGCGCGCTGGACGCATACGGCGATGCCGTGGGTGCGTTGGGCTGTCGGCAAATTGAAGACGGGTTCAAGGCTCTCCGCGGCTCCATCGAAGTGCTCGCTCGCGATGAGCGCGACGGCCTGGTGGGCGCGCGAGCCGGCCTCGTCCCCGAAAGCCCAGTGACCTTGATCGGGATCGCTGTACGCGGTGACGGCCTGGTTGGCTGCTTCAAGCGCGGCGGGAGAGGTCGGGTCGTCGAGGACCAAGGCCTCGGCCCTGTAATAGAGCTGCTGGGCAGCGGGGAACGTGAGTAGTCCGCCGAACTCGTCGAGGTCGGACAGATGCAGGTGGTCCCGCGCGGTCTGGGCTTTCTTCAACGCGGCATGCGCCCGGTCGTGGTCGCCGAGGCTGGCGTGAGCGCGGGCCTCGAGAGCGGGCAGCCAGGCGGTGACTGTCCCGGCCAGCGTCTCGTTCTGAGCCTGGGCGGCGAAGTCCGCAGCCTGCTGGGTCCATCCCGCCCAGTAGGCGGTGAGCGCTTGGATTCCGCGGATCCATCCCTGGAGGCCAGGGTGTCCTGCGTCCTCGGCGGAGACGTACGCGGCGCGGGCCAGGATCATGGCGTTACGCGGGTCCGCCTGGTCATGCGAGGCCTTAGCCAGCAGGCCGCTGGATAGCGCGGCGATCAGATGCAAGTCGCGTTGCACCTTGATGCGCTGCCGGGATTCGAGCAGCTGATAGGTGACTTCCTGAAGATTGACCAGATCACCGAGGAATTCATAGAGCGGGGTGGTGGGGTAGAGCGCAGCGATACGGGCGGCCTCGGCCATTAGATCCTCGATCACGGCGGAGTCTGTGCCGGTCTGCGACATGGCGGTGAAGCGGAGGGCGTTGCGGGCGGCCATGGCAATGTTCTCCCTTATCGATACGCGAGGTGCCTCTACCGCCGGGGCAGGTGCCCGCACGACTACTGGTGCGGGGGCAAACAACTCGTCAGCGGGGCAGTCGAAGAGCTCGGTTAGGACACGGCGTACATCGCCGTTCGGGCTCGTGCGCAGCGCGCCGGCGGTCCACCTTCGGAAGGTGGACTCGGAGACGGACACGCGCGCGAGACGCGGCTCCTTGTCGCGCTCTGCGACACGGCGCGCAGCCTGCTCGAACTGAGCGGAAAACGCCTGGTAGGTCCAATCATTATCTGCAACCAGTTCCCGCAGTCGGTTTGCCTCGCCCATGCGCAGTGCCTCCTTCCCAAGCTCATTGCTGACGGTATTCCCCCGCTGATTCCAGCGACCACCCCTCAAGTGAAGGTGACACCTCGGTGGCACCCACGTGCTACCCGCGTGCTCTGGCGGTGATGTGCCGGAACGCACGACGCTGGCATCACAGAGTTCAGCTACCCACCGTAGCGCTCACTCACTGCATGCGTACTGGAGGTGATGTCAGGTGACGCTCGTATCTGTTGAGCAGGTCGGCGAAACCCGCCATCACGAAGTGCTGCGGTTCCAGGCTCACCCGAGTCACGTACGGACGTGCCGGCACGACGTGATCGGCAAGCTTCGTGACTGGAGGACGCCGGTCCGCCTAGGAGACGTCGAACGCTTGGTGAGCGAGATCGTCACGAACGCGATTCTGTACGGCGCACCTGCGGACCGTGTCGACACGTGGGTGCAGGTCGAGCTTGAGGAGACCGCCAGGGGCCTGCTCGTCCATGTTCGGAACAACGGGGCCGAGTGGAAGCCCAAGGCAGGTAATCCCGCCGACCTCGCCGAGTCTGGTCGAGGGCTCCTGCTCGTCGGAGAGTTGGCGGAGGACTGGGGCCATGAAAGCGGGCAGGACAGCACATCCGTCCACTTCCTCGTTCGGTATCTCGACGCCGCTTCAGACGAACCGTTTGCGGCCGAGGAACTCGGCGTCGCTGAGTCGGGCACTTCTCCCGACGCCTCACACGAGATGAGCCGATCATGCGACAAGCTCACGATCCGCGCGCGGTGGCGGAGTTCGCACGACGCCAAGTCGACACGGCGAATCAAGTGCTCGCTGGCCATCTCAACGCGGGCAATGGGCTCTGTACATGTGGCCATCTGCTGCCTTGCTCCGTCGCATTCACCTGCTCGGAGATCCAACGCATCCATCTGGGCGAGTTGGCCGAACTCGCCGCTCCGCTGGCCGACACCGTTGTGCTTCAGAGGGTCGCCGCGTTCGAGCCGACCCCGGCCAGTCGGCACCCTCGCCGTCGCCGCCTTTGGATCTTCCGTCATCTGCGCGCCGCTCTCTGAGTGTCTGCAGGGCGCGCTGTACTGGGGCGGTCGGAAGCACCTCGGTCGACGCATCCGAATACGAGGACCGATGGACAGCCGAGACCAGCACGACCATCGAGCATGTGTGGAATCGATAGGGAGTCGTACGTGACACAGGCGGTTGACGTGGTTGAAGAAGCAGGTAGCGAGGCGGCATTCCGCGACGCGCTCGTGGACAAGCTCCTGGCGGACGGCATGATCACGGCGCCGGCCGTGGAGAGCGCCTTCCGACGGGTACCCCGGGCGACGTTCACCCCCATGGGCACGCCCCTGGAGGTCGTCTACAACGCCGACGACGCGGTGACGACCAAGAAGAACGAATACGGCGTGGTCATCTCGTCCGTCTCGGCGCCGTTCATCCAGGCGCAGATGATCGAGCAGGCCGAGATCGAGTCCGGCATGAGCGTGCTGGAGGTCGGCAGCGGCGGCTACAACGCTGCGCTCCTGGCCGAGGTCGTAGGCCCGGACGGGCTCGTAGTGAGCATGGACATCGACAAGGACGTCACCGACCGAGCCAAGGCCGCTCTCGCTGAGGCGGGCTACGGCGCTCGCGTCCGTGTCGTGCTGGGCGATGCAGAGCACGGCGTGCCCGATGTCGAGCGCTTCGATCGCATCATCGTGACGGTCGGCGCCTGGGAGATCGCGCCGTCGTGGCTGGAGCAGTTGGCCGACGGCGGGCGAATCGTGCTGCCGCTGCGTATGAAGGGCGTGACCCGCACGATCGCCTTCCGCCGTGACGGTGACCGCCTCATCAGTACCTCCGCCCAGGTGGCCGGGTTCGTTGCCATGCAGGGCGACGGGGCTCACGCGGAGAAGGTCTACGAACTCCCGAACGGCCACGGCCGCGCGATCAAGCTCCGCTTCGACGACGGCAAACTGGAGCACCCGCACCTCCTCGACAAGGTGCTGGCCACCGAGCGCAAGGCGGTGTGGTCCGGCGCCACGATCGGGCGCTCCACCTCATTCGCGACGCTGCACCTGTGGTTCGCCAGCTTCCTCGACGGGTTCTGCAGGATCGCCGCCGACGACGGGATCTCGATGGCCGACGAGGGCGAGAGCTGGTTTCCGTTCGGCGCGGTGCGTGATGACTCCTTCGCTTACCTCGTGGTCCGACCCGCGGCCGACGGTGTTGAGTTCGGTGCCCTGGCATACGGCCTGCACGCCGAGGAAGCCGGACAGGCACTGGCCGAGCAGATCCAGGCATGGGACGAGATCGCCCGGAACGGCCCGGCCCCGACCTTCGGGGTCTACTCAATCAACACCGACCGCTCCGCGTTCCCGGAGCGCACGGGCGTGGTCACGAAGGACCACAGCCTGATCACGATCTCCTGGCCCGCTGCGGGCTGAACCGCACTTCGCCCGCGCGGGCCAGGTACCACAACGCACCGATGTAAAGGAGAACCAGATGTCCCCCGCTCTGCTGCTCGACGCGCCCGACCTGGACACCGAGGTCGGCGACGACGAGTTCGAACTCGACATGACGGTCGTCGAGGCCACGACGCCGATCGTCGTGCTGATGTGCAGCACGGACGACGGCTGCGGCAGCACATGCTCCAACAGTGCGTGCTCTACCAGCTCCAACGACCCGTCCTAACCCCTGTGCCGTCGGCGTCCGGCGCTGGACGCCGACGGCACACCCCTTTCGTGGCTTGACGAGGAGAGATGCAGCGTGTCCGTACCGTCGCGATACCGGCCCGCCGATCTGGTGCTCGTACGAGCCACGACTTTTGCGGCTGACGTCGATCTTCCCCGTGACATCGATCTCGAAGACGATGAGGCGCTGGCGGGCGACGGCCGCGCGTGGCTGGCCCGTATATGGGCGCACGGGATCTTCCGTGAAGCAGTGGGCATCTCAAGCCCTGCCCTGGCTGCGCAGATCGACTCAGCGCTCTCCGACACGTCTCGGGTCAGCGCGCGCGATCTTCGTCGCCTGATCTTCTCCGCCATCTCTTACTTGGTGCGCTGGCAGCGGCGAACGACGCCGTTCGGGCTGTTCGCCGGCATCGCTGCCGTGACGACGGGCGAGCACGCGGAAAGCTGTCTGGGTACCGACCACAGAGTGTTCCTGCGCGCTGATGCGGAATGGCTCGCCACGCTGGTCGATCAGCTTGAGCAGCACGCACAGTTGCGTCGCCGCCTGGTCATTTCGGCCGACAGCAGCCTCATCGTGCGTGATGGCCGCGTGATCGTAGCCGGGCGCCCGCACCGTGGGGAGGTGCCGGGACCTGTGCTCGAACTATCGGTGCTCAACACCAGGCCCGTGCAGGCCGCAATCGCAGCATGCGTTCGGCCGGTCCGGTTCGACGCGCTCATCGAGAATTTGCGGTCGCAGTTCTCGAAGACGGCGGCCGAGAAGATCGACCGGCTTCTGTTCGACCTGATCGATCAGCAGGTATTGACGACGAGCCTGCGTGCGCCAATGACATGCGTGGACGGCTTCACGCATCTGCTCGATGCCCTGCACGACGCTGGCGCCCCCGAACTGCCAGACCTGAAGGCCTTGATGGCTCAGCTCGAGCAGATCGCCGCTGCCCTGGGATCCGTCGAGCAGCCTGGGTTCGGGAGCGAGGCGACCCGCGCACGACTAACGATCGCGGCGATGATGCGAGCCGTCGTCCCGGATGAGCCCGGATATCCAATGGCTGTCGATACGCGACTGGATGCGAGGATCACGATCCCCGACGCCGTGTTCCAGGAAGTGGCTGCCGCCGCAGACGTCCTTGTTCGGCTGAGCACGAAGCCGTTCGGCACCTCGGCATGGCTCAACTACCAGGCGCGCTTTCTCGCGCGCTATGGTCCAGGCGCCGTCGTACCCGTTCGCGAACTTGTCGCAGACTCCGGCCTCGGATACCCAGCCGGATACCTCGGTGCCCCCAAAGCCCGGCCGACATGGCGAATGATCACCGAGCGCGACGCGGCGCTTCTCGCGCTGATCCAGCGAGCCGAGCGCGAGGGGTCGGACGAGATCGAGCTGACCGAATCCACGATCAAAGCCCTAACAGCGGCAGAGCGCGGAGAGTCGATTCCGCCGCAACGTGTCGAGCTGGCCTTTGACCTGCACGCGACCACGAGCAGCGATATCGACCGAGGCCGGTTCGAGCTGTGGATCGATGCCGTGCCCAGATCAGGCAGCAGCATGGCCGGCCGCTTCGCCTACCTCCTCGACGAGCACGAACGAGAGCGCCTCGCAGCGTCCTTTCAAGCCGAGGCCCCGAACGCGGTGACAGTGCAGCTCTCGTTTCCGCCACGCCGCCTGCATAACGAGAACATCGTGCGCGTCCCCCAACTGCTTCCCAACGTGATCCAGCTTTCCGAGTTCGGCCGTATGGATCCGGCGAGCGCGATAACAGTGGAAGAGCTCGGCGTCACTGCGGACGCCGATCAGCTCTACCTCGTCCACACGCCCACCGGCCGACGCGTGACCACGCGTACGCCCCACGCCCTCGAAGCCACTATTCACACGCCTCCGCTGGCCCGGTTCCTATCCGAAGTCTCCGAAGCCCGCAGCGCCGTGTACGCGCCGTTCAACTTCGGAGCAGCCCGCACCCTGCCCTACACGCCGCGGATTAGGTATCGGCGCACCATCCTTGCCCCGGCCCGCTGGCTGCTGGACCCCACCGAGTTCGGCAACAACAGGGCCGCAGACTGGGACAAGCGTCTACAGGATTGGGCCGAGCAGTGGCGGGTGCCCAATCACGTCGTGCTGTGCGACGGCGAACTGCGCTTGCCGCTCGATCTCTCCGAGCCGATCGATCGCACCCTCCTGCGCACGCACCTCGACCGCGCAGGTCGGCTTGAGCTCCGAGAAGCCGGTGGCCCAGAGGTGGACGGATGGCTTGGTCGCCCAGCTCAACTACTGGTTTCGCTGTGCCTCAGCGACCCTCCAGCAAGACGGCCACCGGCTAGGCTCGTGCGACCGAGTTCCGCGCTGAACGCTGGCCACGGCGATGTGCTCCACGTCGAGCTGATCGGCAATCCGGCCCGCTTCGACGAGATCCTCTCTAAGCATCTGCCGAACGCCATCGCCAGCCTCGGCGATGACCGCGTGCTGCGCTGGTGGGCACGCCGCTACCGCGATCTGATCCGGCTCGACACCGATCAGCACATCTCGCTCTGCATCCGACTAACCAACGCGAGCCACTACGGCACCGTCGCCGACCAGCTGGCGCAATGGGGAAACAACCTGCAAGCCCGAGGGCTGCTCTCGCGCATGGCGATCGTCTCCTACCAGGAGCAGCCGGGCCGGTACGGCGAGGACACGGCGCTCCGGGTGGCAGAGCGCGTATTCGCCACCGATACGGCCGCGGCCGTCGCGGAGATCGCTATGGCCAAGGCAACCTCGATCCCGGCTCAGGCACTGGCCGCCGCGTCGATGACCGCCCTCTCCGCCGCCTTCGCCCCCGACCCAGCCACCGGTTGCCGCCTGCTCAAGGACTCGATCAAGCAGGAAACCGGCCCGCTGGACCGCCATCTGCGCGAGACCACTCTCCGCCTGGCCGACCCGTCTAACCAGTACCGCGAGCTCGCCACCACGCCGGGCGGTGCGGCTGTCGCCCAAAC
The DNA here is from genome assembly GCA_035493475.1 of Actinospica sp. Lineage (GTDB taxonomy): Bacteria > Actinomycetota > Actinomycetes > Streptomycetales > Catenulisporaceae > Actinospica. The sequence continues at coordinate 34,663 of DATJIF010000095.1, read as the reverse complement.
CTGGCTGATCAGGGACGACGCTTTGGCCCGCTACCACCGCGTCCTCGCAGCGCAGCGCGATCCGTCCACCGTGCTGCGCTCACTCCTGCACGACCACCACGTGCTCGCTCTCGGCGTCGACCCGGAGTTCGAGGCCACAACGAACAGGCTCGCCCGCTCGTGCGCGCTGCGGCGCCTGGCCCTGACCGAGATGAGCAACCGATGACCACTGAGACCATCGACGCTGCCGAACTCGACCAGGCACGAGCTCAATCACTCGCTTCGGGTGCCGCCGGCGCCGCCCTGCTCGATGTCGAACACGCCCTGCACGGCACCGCCTCATGGACGTCGGCAGCCGAGCACATCCGCACTGCAACCTCCGGAACGATCAGCGCAGCCAGTCACGCTGGGCTCTACTACGGAGTCCCCGCGATCTGCTTCCTACTGCACGCCGCAAGCTCCGACGGCAGCGCCCGCTTCCAAACAGCGACCAAGGTCGCCGACCGGCACGTCGCTGCCGTGACCGAACGCAGGGTCAAAGCTGCCATCGACCGCCGATCCCACGGCATCGCACTCACCTTCAAGGACTACGACCTGTTCTACGGCCTGGCCGGAATCTGTTCCCTGATGGTGCGCTCCATGCCCGACAGCGCCGTGCTCCCTGAGCTGCTCACCTACCTCGTCGAGCTCAGCAAGCCACGCCGGGAGGACGATCTGCTTGTCCCCGGCTGGTGGGTCGACCACGACCCGGACCCGATCATGCCCACCCCCGGCGGACACGCCAACCTCGGCATGGCCCACGGCGCCGCGGGACTCCTCGCCACGCTCGCCTTGGCTACCCGGCGGGGCATCGAGGTCCAAGGCCAGCGCGAAGCGGTCGTCCGCATCATCGACCTCTTCGACAGCTGGCGCCAGGATGGGCCGAACGGCCCATGGTGGCCCCAGTGGCTCACCCACGACGACCTGCGAACTGGCCGCACCAGCCAGCCCACGCCAGGACGGCTCTCCTGGTGCTATGGCTCGCCCGGCATAACCCGCGCGCTCCAACTAGCCGCGGTCGCCCTCGGCGATCCCTCACGGCAGCAACAGGCCGAACGAGACCTCGCGGCAAACCTCAACGATGCCCAGCTCGCGCGCACCGATAGTACCGGCCTATGCCATGGCATCGCCGGCCTCTACCAAACAGCCTGGCGAATGGCCGAAGACGCGATAACGCCTGAGATCTCCGACCGCCTCGCTGACCTCGCCGCCCACCTCACCCACCACAGCCAAGCAGCAGCCGACGACGACGGACTCCTGACCGGCCACGCCGGAATTCAGCTCGCCCTCGAAACCCTCCGCTACGGCACAGCACCGAAATCGGGATGGGACTCATGCCTACTGATCAACTGACCACCACGCCCACCTACGACCTCGCCAACGGAGTCCTGTCCGTGCTCGCCGGCGGCGACCTCCCGCAGATCGCCGCGCGGGTCGGCGCGAGTAGCGAGGAGTTGGAGGAAGCGATCCGCGCCTACCAGGCCGCCGGCTACAACGCCCTCGAACAGCGCGCCGAACACGACTGGTTTCAAGTCCGCGTCCAGTTCCAGGACTGGCAGCAGGCCGAAGCCGTCGGTGCGCGCGAACTCGGCCCCCGCCTCAACCAGCTCCAAGATGCAGGCGCCATTGCCGGCTGGTGGTTTCTCCGTAAGCACCCATGCTGGCGCCTACGCATCCGCGGCACAGCAAGCGACCCGGCCCCGGCTACCGAACACGTCTTGAACGAGCTGGTGGCAGCCGGAGTCCTCGAACGCTGGTGGCCGACCATCTACGAACCCGAGATCGCCGCATTCGGCGGCGGCATCGGAACCAACGCGGTCCACGAGCTCTTCTGCGCCGACAGCCGCGGTGTACTCGACTACACGCAGCGCGAGCGTCCTGCACTCGGCCGACGCGAGATCTCCATCATGCTCTGCAACGCCATGATGAAAGCCGCTGGGCTCGACCTGTTCGAACGGGGCGACGTCTTCGACCGCGTCACCCGCCTCAGGCCGGCCCTGACCACCGCAGCGCTCGCCCAGATCGGCGGTCTTGCCGCCAATGTACAGGTGCTGCTCAACGTGCCTACCGATCAAGGCGCGCCCTTGTTCGCAGTTAACGGCCCGGCCGGGTACGCACGACCCTGGCTCGCAGCGTTCGAGAAGGCGGGACGAGAGCTCGGCGAAGCGGCCACCAACGGAACCCTGGAGCGCGGCATCCGTGCCATCCTCACCCACGTTCTGATCTTCCACTGGAATCGCCTCGGCCTCTCCGCCACCACCCAGAGCACCTTGGCACGAGCCGCCGCGCTCGCGATCCTCCCCCGAGTCTGAGCATGGACAAGACAACTCTGGCGGCCATCTCCCGCCGGTTCCCCCTGCTGAGCCGACCTCGCCCCGCCTGCCCGACGCTCGCCGAACGCGTCACGGAGATCACCCAAATCGCCCTAGATGCCCGGCGAGACGGCGCTGACGTTCTCGCCGAGAGCACACACGCCCTGAACAAGGCCGCGTTGTTGGTCAGCGACTGCGGGCTGACCGACCTCGCCCGCGACCTGTGCTGGCAGCAGATCAACATCTTCCGCGACGTCGGCCCCGCCCTCAGCGTGAGCGAAGCCGGATACATGCTCGCCCCCGTCCTCAACCTCGCCCGACTCGATATCCGCGACGGAGCCGCAGACGAAGTCGTAGACCTGCTGGAGCGCATGGTCCACGCCGTCAAAGAGCGAATCGATCTCGACTTCGATGGACGCACCCTCCAGCTCGCGAAGATCGTAGGGACACGAGACGAGCACAAGAAGCTCCACGAATGGGCTTGGAAGGCATGCCTCTCCGACGGCATCCGCGCCTTCGCCAACCATGCCCGCTGGGACGAAGCGGTCAGCCACGCAGCCCGCCACCGCGGAATCGGGCTACACCTCATGGACGGACGCCAAGCCTCGATCGTCGCAGCGTGTCTGAACAGCCAGGACAGCACAGCAGTCGAACTGCTGGATTCGAGCATCCTGACTCAGCCATGGGAACGCGATGTCGCGAACTGTCTGAGGATGTTGTGCCTCCACGCCGCCGATACGGCCACCGCCGCCGACGCCGAGAGCACGGTGAACAACTTCCTGGAACAGCACCCAGTCCCCGGCTACGCCCCGTACCACGCACGACTCGGAATGACTGTCGTCGCCCTCGCGGCCGAACTGCACCCAAAGGCCGCGAACCGAGCACTCGCCCACACCGTCGAGATGGCACTGAAATCGGCAGACGGATACGCGGCCCGCGAGCTGCTCGGCCGCACGAATGTAGGCGTCCAACTGCAGGCAAGCGACCACCGAGCACTCAGCGAACTCGCCGCATCCTCCGGACTTGGAGTCGGAGAGTTGGCGGAGCCCCTCCTCGACTCCGTCCTCCTCTCAACCGACCTAGCGAAGAAGGCTCTCAGCGCTGCCATCGGTGAGTACCGCGGCTAGCACATCGCCCGCGCACGCGGGTCAGTCTTCGTCGTCCTCAAAGCCGGGGTGGTTGAGCACCCATTGGCCTGCTTCGTCTTGGTGTACGAGCTGATAGAGATGGGCGTCTCCGATCAGCATCCGCGGAAGGGTGAACTCGAGCTCGAGGAAGAAGTTCGACCACCAGCCCTCGTCATCAGTGAACGCAGCCGGGTCGCTGCTGACGGCACTCACGACTGCGGAGTTGACGGCCTGCTCGTACTCCTCCTCGTCGTTCTCGTCGAGACCAGTGGCCTTCAGGTCGCACCAAGCGGCGAGGACGCCCTGTAGGCCAGGAACCCCAGTGTTGATGCGCTGACTGTCGTCGGCAGGCTCGTCCAGCCTGCCCCAGCGCATCCAGACCGAGCCGTCGGTCAAGCTGATCCAGTAGCTGTTGTCCCCGTCGGTGTAGTTGGCGAGGAGGGCCGCCGGCCCACAGCCGGGCAGGTCGGCCACGGTCAGCTCGCGCTCTGGGTCACGGATGAAGATCTCGTACGCGTTGCGCGGCAGTCCGCGCGCGCCGAGGGCGGCGACTGCGTCCTGCGGAACCCCAGTGCGTTCGAGTGCAGCGGGGTCGTACGGCCTCCATCCGGGCGTCTCGTAGTAGAGCTGGTCGCCTTCGGTGCGCATCCCTGACTCCTCCGCGTCCAACTCCTCTGCCCGTAGGAACGACCTCGCGATCCGCTGCTTGATCCGCTTGAACTGGGAGCGACCTCCGCATCCTCGGGGACAAAATAGTATGCGCAACTGGATCCGAAAGTAGTTTCGAACAGCCCACGCAGACGCCGGCGTGATTCCGGCGCGTGGCTCGTGTTCTGCTGGGAACACCGCGCCGTCGCCTCAATCCGCGCCAGGCTAGTGGCAGACGAAGCGATGGGCATGGGAGGAAGAAGCAGATGCCTCCAGCAGGTCGCGCTCGGGGATGGGGTGGTCCCATGGGCAGGGCTGGCGTTCCGGAATGAGTGGCATGGCTCAGGGCAAGGCATACGCGCAGGTCGTGAGCAGTAAGCCCACCTGTGGACAATTGGATCATATCGTATCAAAATGTACTGCATGAGCGAAAAGCCGTTTACGGACGCCATCCGACATCTCCACGAGCACGACCACATGAATTTGTCCCAGCTTGCGCGCGCATCCGAGGATGCTCGATCGGGTGCTTGGTTCAGCACTCTTATAAGAGGCGACACGGTGAATCCGCCGCCGCCGAAGTGCCTTCCAGGCATGGCACAGCTGCTCAAGAGGCGCGAAGCAGACGTAGCCGCGATGATCGCCGAAGAGTGGTACGGCGTGGCACCACCGCCGAACTCAGCTCACATGCTCACGGCGAAGGTCGAACGGCTGTCCGAGAAGGACGTACGACTCGTGAACTCGCTAGTTGCCCGGCTAGTTGCTTCGGCTCTCTAACGCCAAGGGCTGATACAGCAGGGCCGCCGCCCTGCAGTGTCAAGGGAGGCTCCGACGCAGGCCGACACGTGCCAGCGGTTTGTTTTCCAGCGACGCCGTCTAGCCCCCGCATAGGATGTCCACAGCCCAGCGCGCCGTAACCTTTCAGCAGGCCATCGGCCATCCAGCAGCTCAGGCAGCAGATGCGAAAATCAGGCTGTAGGCTTGCTGTCAGCCCGCCAGGGGCGGGTAGGCCGGCTCGGGTTGATGTGGGCAACAGGACGCGTCCTTCCCCCAGCAGAAGCGTCGTTTGTCAGAACTGACGCCGCGTGAGATGTAATTTATTCCCGAGTCGGCCGCTCAAAATTGGTGGGGAGGCCATGGATTTCGAGCGCAGCTTGCTGATCGAGTGCGGCAAGCTCATCAGGCGATTTGAACGCTATGCCTACGAGCTAAGGCAAGAAGACTTTCGTCGTGAACGAAGGTCCGGCAAGCTGAGCCGAGGCACTATCCACCGGCCCGCATACTGGGATACTGACCGGCTATTCAACCCCTTCTTAGTGAGGGCGGCATCGGCGTCGATATCCAGAGCGATCGGAATGGGCCTAAAGAATGGAAATTATCAACCATTCAACCCAGTCCTATACTCGGTGCCAAAGTCCGACGGATCTACCCGTCAAACGAGCGTGTTCAATATCGCGGATGCAACAATAAGCCGGCAAGTGTACAAGACGCTTCTGAAAAAGAACATATCTCGCATGAGCAGCTACTCCTACGCCTACCGTAGCGACTTGACTGTACACGATGCGATCCAGCATATTGCACTAGACTTCGCAGATCAGAAGAGAATATTTCTAGCCGAGTATGACTTTACGAAGTACTTCGACTCAATTTCACACGGCTACCTCTGGCAGCTCATATCGGACAAGAAGTTCTTCGTCACCGATTCCGAGAAGTCCATTCTCGAATCCTACCTGAACACCGAGCCCCAGGAACAGGCCTCCTACCAGCGTGTAAGCTCTGCGCTCAAAGAACCCGGAGTCGGAATTCCGCAAGGTACGTCCATCTCCCTATTCCTTGCCAACGTCGCCGCCTGGGAGATAGACCGAGCGCTCGAGCGGCTAGGTGTAGGCTTCGCGCGGTACGCCGATGACACTCTGATCTGGTCAAACGACTACGGTCGCATATGCGAAGCAGTTAATACGCTGACTGTCCTTGGCGACAAAATTGGCGCGAAGATCAACCTCAAGAAGTCGGGCGGCGTGAGCATATTTGCACCCAATGATGCGCCGGTCGAAATGAAGACTAAATCTTCGGTCGAGTTCGTCGGATACAGCTTTACTCATCAAACGACCGGAATGCGCAAGAGCGTGGCCGCCCGGATAAAGAAGAGAATATCATACATAATCTGGGCAAACCTCCTTGAGCAGATAGAAAAAGGAAACCACGTCCCGTCTCGCGTAACCCAAACTATTGACCGCGACTATCTAGTAATGATCAAGCAGATACGTCGGTATCTCTACGGAAATCTTACCGAAGAAAGGATATCGCGATTCCGAGATGCCGGGATCACCAGAATGAATTTTCCGGGGGTTATGTCCTATTTTCCCGCCCTGGACAATGTTACCCAGCTGAAGGATCTGGACGGCTGGATGCTCCACACGATATACACTTCGCTGGCCAAGCGGGGCAAGCTGCTGCACGCTCATGGGAGGTTAAGTCTTCCTTCTCCGCATGGCATCCGCGAGGCTGATCTACCCTGGGCCAAAGCCAAAAGCGCAAGCGGCAAGGTGGTTGATCTGCGAATGCCTTCATTTGTGAGGATGGGGACACTCATAAAGGATGCAGCGGCAGTCCATGGCCCGAACGCTGTTGGGAAATCCGGCGGGCCACAGCATTACCACTATGCAGACTAACGTCGTATACTCCTGAGTTTACGGCAGTTCTCATTACGACAATTCGAGGCTTCGGACGCGAGCGCGCTACAGACGGTAACACCCAGCCACTTGGGGAGCGCCGAAATCAGTCCGGATATCGGTCTGACGGCGACAGGAGGAATTGCACGGCACGGCCGGATGGGCACTAGCATACGAAAGCGCTGACGCGCGTGAGTCCGGAGCGAACGTGCAAGGCCGTAGTTGAGCTCTCATGGTATCGCGCGCTTTGGCGCGGATCAGCAGACGCCCGCAGACGGACACGCCATCATAGGCGCATGTCATATGTGTGGAGTGTGGTGATCGCCCTTGCGATCGTCGTTGTGGGCTCCTACCGGATCGTGCCAGCAGCGAATGCCCGAACCAAGGCGACAGAGGTGGTTCACGAAGATCGGCGCCAATTCAACAGCTACGTGATCACTATCCTTGCTGCGTGCGCCAAGCTAAACGCCACCGCATCGGGCTCGGAGCGGTCATACGCCGAAGCCCAACTGCTTAAGCATGAGCGCGATCGGTGGGTTGCTCAGATCGATGATGCCACGAAGTGGATGATCGACAACCTCGAGCGTGTCGCTCTCAGTTACCTCAACCTCCTTGGATACCGGGACTTGCTGCTTCGGTACTCATTCGCGGTCCGGATGGTATGGATCTCGGAACGGAGCGCAGAGGAACGGCAGCGCATGATCGTCGAGATGACTGAGCCTGTACAGGCGATCTTCTTCGTTCGGCCACGCTGGCGAGCCGCGATGGTCCGCCACAAGGAAGTGGAACGACTCTCAGCGACGCTTGATCGTTTTGAGGGCCGGTCTAGCGACGAGGCTTCAGCTTGAGTTGCTCACACGGATCCAGCAGTACGTCTAACTGTTACGGCAGCTCGATACAGCAACGGATCTTGCAGATCGGCAAGCTCGATGTGCGCCAAGCCGTCCGCGACCTACATCAGCACGGTGGACAGCCAGCGCTATGGCCAAGCGTCGCTGGTTGGGACGCCTGCACCCATAGGTGCCAAGCAGCAAATTCGACCACCAGATGCCGAACCAAGTCACGGCACCCTTGGCCGCAGCACCTCAATTGATGTCAGCGCCCGCTCCTTGAGTCGCCAGGACCGATGAGGACATCGAGGCCCATGTGTTCGAGTAGGAGCGCCTTTAAGTGAGTGCGGTCATATAGTGTGATGCGGCCGGTGTCCCTGGCGAAGTCGTAGCTGGCCTTGCCGAATGTGGATGTGGTCACGACGATCCCGGTAGCGGCCTTCTTCTGGGCCATGCTTCCGTAGAGCGCCCGCACGGCTTCGACGGGTACGGTCTTGCTGTACCGCTTTGCCTGGATGACGCAGACGCCTGTGTTGAAGGGTTCTTCGCGATAGGCGATGGCGTCGATCCCATCGTCCTGTGAGGACTGGGTGTTCCAGGACTTCATGCCCATGGCCTCGGCGAGTTGCTGAATGAGCTGCTCGAACTCGTATGGCGAGATCGTCATCAGGTCCGTGCGGTGGTCGAGCGCGGCGAGTGCGCCAACCTCGCCGGCGAGCTTGTACTTCTTGAGGAACTCAAGGTCGATGATCGGCGTCACCGGCACCAGGTCGTATGGGTTCTCGGTGATCAGCGCCTTTAAGTGATGCAGGCACTGGATCCGGTCGAGCTCCGGGGCGTCGAGCACGAGCGCCTCGAACTGCGCACGCTCGGCCTGAACAGTGACGAGACACGGATTGATCTTCTGGCCGGTGGCCGGATCGACCTCTCGGGCATGCCCGTTCAGCACAACCTCGGCAACGAGTTCGGGCGTTGTGACCTGCATCGCGTAGTCGAGAGCGCTCAGGGCGATGCCGGCAACGAGCCTACGGTAGAGCGCTTGCACGTCGGCGTCCTTGCGCGCGACCGGGTCGATCGAGCGCTTGGACGCCACGTACTTGTACTCGCGCGCCAACGGAATCCGATTCCTTGGCGGGAGATCAACCTGGAGAACGAGCCTACGGGCTTCGGGTTCGTACGTCCCGGTCACCACATCGCGGCCTTGCAGGTAGTTGAGGCCAGTCAGCGCTTCGGTGACCGCGTCAGCAAACAGCTGTCCGTCGTCGGCCATCGGGTCAACGTCGGTGGACATCCTCAGATGCGATAGGTCGCGGTCACGGTCAGCCAAAATGCGGTCGATTAGAACGACGACGCCCTCGACCTCGGCCGTGAGCCGATCCGCCTCGTCGCGCTGCGCTTGCACCTCGTCGGCCTTCCGTTGACGTTCGTCGGCCTCAGCCTGCCGTTTGGCCTCGCGTTCGCGCTGGGCCTCGCGGCTGTCCATCCCGCGGAGCGCAGCGGCAACGGCCTTCGCGTTCTCCGCTCGCTCCTTTGCCTCTCGGCTCTCCTCCGCCCGCTGAGCGCGACGTTGTTCTGCCTCCAGACGCCGCGCCTCATCTCTTTGGCACTTGGCCTCTGCATCGGCGGCCTTCTTCGCCTCGGCGGCCTCGCGTCTCTTCTCGGCTTGCTGCTGCTTCGCCAACTCCCGGATCACTTGAGCGGGGGTCATCCGGTCGTCGCGCTTCGCCACCACAGCCTCCGAAGGATCGCAGCAATCTGTTTTGCTGAGATCCTTCCCGGGCGGCTCCTTGATTGAACCGGTGGATCAGTGGCCCATGCGCGGGCCGTGGCCGCGCTCGATGTCAGGGGACGGCGGGTGGTAAGTCGGGGGCTGGTAATGCTGCTCGTGCTGCTGACGGCGGCTGATCTCCCTGCCGACGGCGCGTTCGGCGACGTAGCCGGCGTGCGTCGGGCCGGTTGATTGGCGGGCTCGCGCCTGGCGGTCGGCGACAAGTTGATCCTGCAAGGCGATCAACTGGGCGGTTTCGAGAGCGGTGCCGGGTTCGACGGGGACGCCGGCAAGGCGCTCCACGTAGGCGGTCGGGTCGACACCGGCGCTGTGGGGGCCCGCAGCCTGGATGCGGTCAAGTTCCCACGCGACTGTGAGGGTGTCCACGGGTTCGCCGCGCTTGCTGAGGCTGACAAGGGCTTCGAACAGGGCGTCGCGGGCTGCGGCCGTGAACATGGCTGCGTTGAATACTTCACTGACCGGTTCGATCTGGTCGGGGTGCTGGACGAGGTCGGCGAGGATGTGCTCTTCGCGATTGGACCGGTGCCCCTTCCAACTCCCGGGAGTTGGCGCCTGCTCGGCCTCCTGGGAGAGGGTTGGCCCATCGTGGAAGATCGCGAGGGCTTGCAGGTACTCCGGGCTCTCGGGAGCTGCGCCGCTGGCGAGCCGTACGGCGTGGGCGTCCATCGTGCGGAAGAGGTCTGCCTCGACGAGCATGCGGGCGTACGCCGCCGCGCCGACGGGATCCGGGCAGGCGTCGATGAACTGGTCGAGGTCGGAACTGGCGCCTGCGGCCGCGTGAGCGGCCTGAAGGTGAGCCGTCAGCGCGCTGCTGGACTGGTCGGACTCTCGGGCTAACTCGGCGCGGATCGCGTCGAACAGGGCGGCGTTGGCCGGTTCGGCGAACTGCGTCGGTTCGAGGTAGGCGATGTCGCTGTAGATGTCGGGGCGCAGCAGCAGTGCGCCGAGGACTGCACGCTCGGCGCGCGCGGCCAAGGTCTCGTAGCTTGCAATGGTCGTCACCGACCCTCCTCCCCTGCTCCGTGGCTCAGCGGCGCGTGCCGTTCTGCTGAATTACGTACGCCTGCGTCGGCGGCGGCGAGCTTCACGGCCATGGTGTCCAGGTCGGTGAGTAATTCCCGGTCGGTCAGCTTCACCCATGCGAACGGGGCATTGCCCCACCACGCGTCCTGGTAGCGGACGAAGCGGGTGATCAAGCGGGAGAGGCAGACGGCCGTGCCCTCGATGAGGGCACGGCCCATAGTGATGTGGTCGAGCGTTTCCACCGCCTCGGCCACGTCTGCCTCCGTCAATTTCGTCACCACCGCAAGCTGATCTTGATCAGCTTCTCCTGGTGGGCGGTTACTCGCCATCCGGGTCGGACGAACGGGTCTTGAGCCAGGCGAGCACGTCCTCGCGCGTGTACTTGCGGTGCTTGCCCACCTTGTACGACCGCGGGCCGGTGCGCTTGTGGTTGAACTGGTAGAGCGTGGCGGCCGGGATGCCGAGGAAATCGGCGGTCTGCTGGTGGCTCCACAGCGGCTCTGACGTAGTCATGACGACCTCTTTCGTTGTTTCGACTAGTTGCCCCGCAAGTACGGCGCGATCTTCATCGTGACCCAAGGACTTGAAATATGTAAGCTAAACGCTGAAACTAGTCGCTATGACTACAGAGACCGGCGGGAAGTCCTCGCCGAACGCCTCGCCTGCGGCGACCATGAGCGACGTCGTGGGCGACCGCATCCGCGCCACAAGGAAGCGGCGCGGATGGTCGGCGCAGAAGCTTGCTGACCAGCTTGCCGCAGCGGGTGCTCCCGAGCTGAGCATGTTCGTCATCTCGAACATCGAGTCGGGGCGACGGAAGGCGGATGGGAAGCGGCGGCGGGAAGTGAGCGTCGACGAGTTGTTTCTCATCGCGTACGTGCTCGGAGTGCCTCCGGTGCACCTGCTCGTGCCGGATGAGGACAGTGAGACGCCGGTCGAAGTGGCTCCGGGTGCGCGGGTGGACGGGCCCAATCTGATGCTGCGATGGATCCGCGGGGATCAGACGCTGCCTGGCGTCGACCCACGTGGCTTCTTCGCGGCGACGCTGGAGCACGTTCAGGCGCCGGACGGGCAGCAGACGCTAGCCGAGTACACCCGCAACGTCCTGCAGAACCAGGCTCGCGAGATCGTCGGTCAGCTCAACGCTCAGACCAAGGAGCTTGCCGACCAGGCGGCGCAGAGAGTGTCGTCTCTCGCCGAGAGGCTGGATCAGGCGATCAGCAGTGGCGCGACTGGAGAGGAGCTGCAGGCCCTGCTGCGTGAAGTTCAGAAGAATGAGTAGAAAGGAGAGGATTGATGGCTTTCGTCAAGGATCTGTGGTTCACGACCAACAGGGACGACGAGACTGGCGAGACGTGGAAGGAGAAGACCGAGCGGCACGGGCGCGGTAAGCGCTGGCTGGCTGTGTGGGTCGATCCGGAGGGTCGGGAGAAGTCGAAGGCGTTCCAGAAGAAGATCGACGCGGACAACCATGCCGATGGGATGTCTGTGGACACGGTGCGGGGCGACTACATCGACCCGAAGGCCGGGCTCACGGTGTTCGCGGAGATCGGGCAGCGGTGGCTGGACTCTCGGGTCGTGGATCCGTCCACGATGATCAAGTACGAGGCGTCATACCGGCTGCACGTGCTTCCTGAGTTCGGGCACAAGCCGCTGAAGGTGATCACGCCGTCGCTCGTGCAGGCGTGGATTGGGCAGATGGCGCAGGCGTTCTCACCGTCGAGCATCATGACGGCGTTTCACGTGCTTCAGGGCGTGATGGAGCTGGCGGTCGCGGATGAGTCGATCAAGAAGAATCCGACGAAGTCGCGGGTCGTCCAGGTACCGAAGTCGACTGGGAAGGAGGTCGAGGCTTGGGCGGACGAGCAGGTGCAGCTGCTGATCGAGGCGCATCCGGGGATGTACCGAGCCATACCTGCGATCGGGGCGGCCTGTGGGCTGCGTCAGAGCGAGCTGTTCGGGCTCGCGCTCGAAGACATCGACTTTGAGGAGCAGGTGCTCAGGGTTCGACGTCAGGTGAAGAAGCTCCGCGGTGGGCAGGTCTTCGCTCTGCCTAAGAACGATCGGGAGCGGGTGGTGCCGCTATCCGATTGGGCAGCCAGCATCCTCAGGGCTCATGCCAAGGCGTATCGGCCGGGGCCGTACACGCTGCCCTGGGAGAAGCTCGACGGGAAGCTGCGGACGCACAACCTGCTGTTCCGGTGGAGCGACGACAAGGCGCTGCGGGCCAACACGTTCAACGACTTCGTGTGGAAGCCGGCGCTCGTGAAGGCGGCCGTGATCCCGGAGCCTCCGGCCGAGAAGGTCAGAGGGCGGAAGCAGTACGCGACCGATCGGGAGCATGGGATGCACGCGCTGCGGCACTACTACGCGAGCGTGCTGCTGGCGGACGGCGTCTCCATCAAGGAACTCGCCGCCTACCTTGGGCACGCCGACCCGGGCTTCACACTCCGGGTCTACGCGCACATGCTCCCCGGCTCACACGACCGAGCCATCAAGGCGATCGACCGGCGCATGGGAGGCGCCTTCCTCACGGAACAGCCGATCGCCTGACGGAACAGGGACGGAACAGGGCCATCAGCCCAGAATGATCAAGGCCGCTGACCTGCGGAAATGACCAGGTTAGGCCAGGTCGGGGAAGAAGAGCTTGATCTCGCGCTCGGCGGAGGCCGGGGAGTCGGAGCCGTGGACGAGGTTCTGGACGACGGTGGTGCCGACGTCGGTGGCGAGGTCGCCGCGGATGGTGCCGGGGGCGGCCTTGACCGGGTCGGTGGCGCCGGAGAGGGTGCGGAAGGCCTCGATGCAGCGGTGGCCCTCGATGACCATGGCCACGACCGGGCCGCTCAGCATGAAGGAGACGAGGGGCTCGAAGAACGGCTTGCCCTGGTGCTCGGCGTAGTGCTCCTCGACCAGTTCGCGCGGGAGGGAGCGCAGGTCCATGGCCACGACCCGGATGCCCTTCCGCTCGATCCGCTCGATGATGGTGCCGGTGAGGGCACGCTTGACGCCGTCCGGCTTGACCAAGACGAGCGAGCGCTCCACGAGGGTCGCCACCTGTATGTCCCTTCGTGCGTGGTGGGCGTCCACCGTCGAGGCGCCCACGGTCCAAGATCCCCGTCGTCGCGGACGAGGTGCGTTCAACAGATGTTATGACCTAGGTCACGCCAGGTCACACCCGGGGTCCGACTCCCCGGGGGAATACCGACGAATCGGCCCTTACTCGCCGTGCGCGGCCTCCCAGGCCTTGATGCGCTCGGCCTTGATCGCCTCGCCCTTGGCGCCGTAGTGCAGGCCGGCCCACCACAGGGCGGCGAAGACGACGCCGACGGGGAACATCATGGTCACCCAGAAGCCGGCGCCGATGAAGGCGACCTGCAGGGCCCAGCCCAGCGAGTAGGCCCAGCGGTACCGCAGCAGACCGCTGAGCAGCACGCTGGCCACGCCGAGGCCGACCGCGAGCTGCCAGCCGCCGCCGGGGGCCAGCTTGGCCGCGACGAGGCCGAAGAACAGCGCGATGAAGGCCTCGAAGACGAGGACGGCTGCTGCCATACGTCGCATGGGGACTCGCACCTTCTCTCGGCTGACGGGCTGGCCTACGGACCTACGGACCCGCGGGACACCACGCTACTTCATCGGCTCAGCCGCGCAGCAGGCGGCCCGCGTCTCCGGCGGTCACGACCGATCCGGTGACCAGAACCCCGGCGCCGCCCAGGCTGGGGTCGGGGACGCCGGCCTCGGCGAGTTCCAGGGCGCGGTCGATCGCGTCGTCGAGGCGCTCCACGCGGGTGACGCGGTCCTCGCCGAAGACGTCCTCGGCCAGGGCGGCGAGTTCGTCCACCGGCATCGAGCGGAGCGTGGAGTTGCGGGTGACGACGATCTCGTTGAGCACCGGCTCGAAGGCCTCGAGCACGCCGCGCACGTCCTTGTCCTTCATCGCCGCGAAGACGCCGACGAGGTATTCGAAGGTGAACTCCTCGCCGATCGCCTGCGCGGTGGCCTCGGCGCCGCCGGGGTTGTGCGCGGCGTCGAGGATGACGGCGGGGTTGCGGCGGACGACCTCCAGCCTGCCGGGCGAGGTGACCTTGGCGAAGGCGGCGCGCACGACCTCGGGATCCAGCGAACCGCCGCCCTGTCCGGCGCCGAGAAAGGCCTCGACGGCGGCGACGGCGCACGCCGCGTTGCCCGCCTGGTGCGCGCCGTGCAGCGGCAGGAAGAGGTCGGCGTACTCCTGGGACAGGCCCTTGATCGTGAGCTGCTGGCCGCCGACAGCGAGCTGCCGCTCCAGCACGCCGAACTCGATGCCCTCGCGCGCGACGGTGGCGCCGACCTCGGCCGCGCGGCGCATCAGCACCTCGGCCGCCTCGACCGGCTGCTGCGCGAGGACCGCGACGGCGCCGTGCTTGATGATGCCGGACTTCTCCTCGGCGATGTCGCGCACGTTGTCGCCGAGCAGGTGGGTGTGGTCCAGCGAGATCGGGGTGACGACGGCCACCGGGGCCTCGATCACGTTCGTGGCGTCCCAGGTGCCGCCGAGTCCGACCTCGATGACCGCGACGTCCACCGGCGCCTCGGCGAACGCGGCGTAGGCCATGGCCGTGGTCATCTCGAAGAAGGAGAGCTTGAACGGCTGGCGCGCGTCGACCAGTTCGGCGTACGGGCGCAGGTCGGTGTAGACCTCGGCGAAGCGTTCGCGGCTGATCGGCTCGCCGTCCACGCAGATGCGCTCGCGGATCTCGCTCAGGTGCGGGCTGGTGGTGCGGCCGGTGCGCAGGTTGAGCTCGCGCAGCAGCGCGTCGATCATCCGCGCGGTCGACGTCTTGCCGTTGGTGCCGGTGATGTGGATCGACGGGTAAGCGTCCTGCGGGCGGCCGAGGACGTCGAGGATCGCCTCGATGCGGTCCTTGGACGGCTCCATCCGGGTCTCCGGCCACCGCTGTAGCAGTTCGGCCTCGGCGGCCCGGTACCGCGCCTCGATCTCCTGGCTGTGCTCGCTGCTCATGGGGACATTGTTCCATCCCGCCGAGCGGGCCACGTCCTACTTCCGCTGACAGCGCGGGCAGTAGTAGGAGGAGCGGTTCATGAAGGCGGCGCGCCGGATCGGGCTGCCGCAGCGGCCGCAGGGCTCGTCGGCACGGCCGTAGGCGTTCAGCGAGCGCGCGAAGTACCCTGATTCGCCGTTCACGTTCACGTACAGCGAGTCGAAGGACGTGCCGCCCTGGCCGAGCGCCTCGGTGAGCACGTCGCGGACGGAGGCGAGCAGCAGCAGCGCCTTCGGCCGGGAGAGCGCGGAGGTCGGCGCCTCGTAGTGCAGCTTGGCCCGCCACAGCGACTCGTCGGCGTAGATGTTGCCGACGCCGCTGATCAGGTTCTGGTCGAGGATCGCGCGCTTGACGCCGGTCTGCTTCGCCCGCAGAGCCTTGATGAACAGCTCGTCGTCGAACAGCGGGTCCAGCGGGTCGCGGGCGATGTGCACGATCGGCAGCGGCACGTCGTCGCTCATCGACTCCAGGCTCAGGCCGCCGAAGGTGCGCTGGTCCACGAAGCGCAGTTGCGGGCCGTCGTCGTCGAAGCGCAGCCGGACCCGGAGGTGGATCTCGTCGGCGGCGTCGGCGGGCTGGACGAGCAGCTGCCCGCTCATGCCGAGGTGGCCGAGCAGCGCGCCGCCGCCGTCGAGCGGCAGCCACAGGTACTTGCCGCGGCGTGCGGCGGCGACGATGCGCTGGCCGGAGAGCCGGGTGGCGAAGTCCGACGCGCCCGGCAGGTGCCGGCGGATCGCGCGGGGGTGCAGGACCTCGACGTCGGTCACGCGGCGGCCGGCGACCCAGCGCTCGAGGCCGCGGCGCACGACCTCGACCTCGGGCAGCTCAGGCACCGGCGACGTCCCTGACCGGCTTGCCCTGCTTGGACTTCTCGGGCACGTCCGGCTCGGCCTTCGCGGAGCCGTGCTCCTTGCGGATCGAGCGGTACGCGTGCTCGGCGGCGATCTGCTCGGCGATCTTCTTGGACCGGCCCTGGCCCGACGGGTAGTCCTGCTCGCCGACGCGCACCCGCGCGGTGAAGGACTTGTCGTGCTCCGGGCCGTCCTCGTCCACCAGGTACGCCGGGACGCCGAGCGAGTGCTCCGCGGTGAGCTCCTGCAGCGAGGTCTTCCAGTCCAGGCCGGCGCCGAGCCCGGCCGAGGCCTCGATCAGCTTGTCGAACAGCCGGTGGATGAGGTCGCCGACCGTGTCGAGGTCGTGGTCCAGGTAGACGGCGCCGAGCACCGCCTCCACGGCGTCCGCGAGGATCGAGGACTTGTCGCGGCCGCCGGTGGCCTCCTCGCCCTTGCCCAGGCGCAGGAAGTCGCCGAGTTCGAGCTCGCGGCCGACCGCGGCGAGCGCCTTGGCGCTGACCACGTGGGAGCGGAACTTCGCGAGCTGGCCCTCCGGCAGATCCGGATGGGCGTGGTAGAGCGTGCTGGTGACCACCACGCCCAGCACCGAATCGCCGAGGAACTCCAGCCGCTCGTTGGTCGGGCAGTGGCCGTTCTCGTACGAGAAGGAGCGGTGCGTCAGAGCCTGCTCCAGGAGCACCGGGTCGATCGGCAGACCGAGCCGCTGCTCCAGGAGCGTGGGCGATTTGAGGGAATCGGTCACGACCGTCTTCCGTCAGGCGGGGGCCATGGGCCGGCTCAGACGGCCAGCACCTGGCGCTTGTCGTAGGTGCCGCAGTTCTGGCAGACGGTGTGCGGACGCTTGGTCTCCTGGCACCGGTCACAGGCGACCAGGGTCAGCGGGGCGGCCTTCCACTGGGCGCGCCGCGAACGGGTACGGCTGCGGGACTTCTTGCGCTTCGGAACGGCCACGGCTTCAAACTCCTGGTCAGTTACTGCAAACGTCTATCAGGTGTACCCGATGACTTTACCGGAAGTCGGCGGGTCTTACGAAATCAGTCCTCCGCGGACGTGCTCTCACCGGTCAGCGCGCCCAAGGCGGCCCAGCGCGGGTCCACGGAGTCGTGGTGGTGCTCCGGATCCTCGGCGAGCGAGGCGCCGCACTCGGCGCACAGTCCGGGGCAGTCCGGCTCGCACAGCGGCTGCAGCGGAAGGTCGAGCATCAGGGCGTCGCGCACCAGGGCCTCGACGTCCACGAGCTCCTCGACGACCGAGACGGCCTCCTCCAGCTCCTCGGCCGTGAGGTCCTCGAGGTCGTAGTAGAAGAGCTCCTGGAAGTCGGCGTCCACCTCCACCTCGACCGGGTCGAGGCAGCGCACGCACTCGGCGACCAGCGAGCCGGAGACCCGGCCGGTGGCCAGCACGCCCTCGACGACGGATTCCAGGCGCAGATCGAGCAGCAGGTCCGCGCCCTCGGCGGAGTACAGGTCCTCCAGCGAGCCGCCCTCGCGGGCGAGCAGCTGCTCGGCGGGCAGATCACGGTCGAACTGGCGCATCGCGCCGGGGCGCCGGCCGAACTCGCGCACCTCGAAGACGAAGGGTGAACGCGCGTCGGGACGCTTCGGCTTGGCTACGGGAGGCATAGGACGATTCTACGGCGCACGACGGCGGGCCACCGACGTTTACCGTCGGTGGCCCGCCGTGCACAGGCTGTGGATGTCCAGGCGGCTCAGCCGTAGTGCTGCTGCTGGAACTGCCGGACGTCGATCAGGCCGGTGTCGAAGTACGACGTGTCGTCGGCCGGGTAGTCGCCGGGCGCCTGCGGCTGCTGGCCGGGGGCGCCGTAGCCCGCCGGGGCCTGCTGCTGGCCGGTGTTCCAGTGGCCGGACTGGTCGTAGCCGTCCTGGTACTGCGGCTGCTCGGCGAACTCGCCGGTGCCGTAGCCCTGGACCGCGCCCTGGTCGTAGCCCTGGTGCTCGTAGCCGTTCTGCGCCGCCGGGTAGTACGGCTCCTGGTAGCCGCCGCCCTGCTCCTCGCCGTAGCCCTGCTCGTCCCCGTAGCCGCCGTGCGCGTGCGGCTCGTAGGGGCGGTCGGCCTCCTCGAAGGCCACCCGGGTGAACTCGCCGGTGGTCTCGAAGCCGCCTTCCTGGAAACCGTTGTCCTGGAAGCCGTTGTCCTGGTAACCGCCGCCCTGGCCGAACGCGGGCTCCTCCTCGTACTCGCGCACCTTCGGCATCTCGCCGGTGCCGGAGAAGTCGCGGGACCGCTTGCGCTCCGCCGCCACCGCGTCCTGCTCGTCGACATGCCGGCCGAGCTCCTCCATCGGGTTGCTGCTGCCGCGCATCTTGTCGCGGCCGCGGCCGACGGCCTGCAGCGTCTTGGTGAGTACGACCTCGAAGTTGGCCAGCTTCTGGTCCACGTACTCGTCGGCGTCCGCGCGGATCTGGTCGGCCTCGCGTCGGGCCTGGCTCAGCATCCGGCTCGCCGCGTCCTGCGCCTCGCGGGAGATGTCCGTGTTGTTGATGATCGAATCGCGCTCGCCGCGGGTGCGCTCCAGCATCCGCTCGGCCTCGCGGCGGCCCTCCTCGAGCACGGACTCGCGGTCCGAGAGCACCCGGCGGGCCCGGTCCATCTCCTCGGGCAGCCCGTGCTTGAGCACGTCGAGCAGCTCGAGCACCTGGGCCCGGTTGATGACGCACGATGTGGACATCGGCATCGCGCGGGCGCTCTCCACGATCTCGATGAGCTCATCGATCTTGGCGTTGACGTCCAACGGTCTGCACTCCCTGGCATGGCTGGGCGCCGCCTTGTGGCGGCGCTCGGTCCACGGTACCCCGAACGGCGAGGCGGAAGTATGGCCCAGGGGGACTAGTGACTTTTATCCCGATATACCAAAGCATTGCGTACTGTGGCGCACACGTGACGGTCTGTCCGCTTAGTCCTTGCGCAGCCGCTCGGTGAGCCTGGCCAGCACCGATTCCGGCAGCAGCCCGGAGACGTCGCCGCCGAGCTTGCAGACCTCTTTGATCAGCGAGGAGGACATGAAGCTGTACAGCGGATTGGTGGCCACGAACAGCGTCTCGACCCCGGCGAGCCGGTGGTTCATCTGGGACATCTGCAGCTCGTAGTCGAAGTCGCCGACCGCTCGCAGCCCCTTGACGATGACCCGGATGTCGCGCTCGGCGCAGAAGTCCACCAGCAGGCCCTCGACCACCCCGACGGTGACGTTCGGCAGATGCGCGGTCACCTCGCTGATCATGTCCATCCGCTCGGTGTACGAGAACAGGCCGTTCTTCCCGGCGTTCTTGCCCACCGCGACGACGACCTCGTCGAACAGCCCGGTCATCCGGGTGATGACGTCGAGGTGCCCGTTGTGCACCGGGTCGAAGGAACCTGAACACACGACCCGGCGCCGCACCGCGCGGGGTTCGTTCGTAGCGTCACTGCTCACGGCGGTGACCGTACCAGAGCATGCCCTCGCCGTACGCCCGGGCCCGCAGCCCCTCGAAGCCCGCGGGCCAGACCCACTCCGGATCGCGGGACGCGCGCTCCACGCAGACCAGCGCGTCCGCGGCCAGCCAGCCGTGCTCGGCGAAGGCGGTGATCAGCTCGGCCAGCGGCTTGGCCTCCAGCGCGTACGGCGGGTCGAGGAAGAGCACGTCGTACGGCTCGTCCGGGCACGGTCCGGCGGCCAGCCGCTCCACCCGGTCGGCCGCCAGCCGCCCGCCCGCGAGCCCGAGGGCGTGCAGGTTCTCCCGGATCACGTCGGCGGCCCGCCGGTCGGACTCGATCAGCAGCGCGGCGGCCGCTCCGCGCGAGAGGGCCTCCAGTCCGACGGCTCCGGAGCCCGCGTAGGCATCGATGAGGCGGATCCCGGGCATGCCATCGCCGAGATGCGAACCGAGTGCGGAGAACAGGCCCTCGCGGGCGCGGTCGGAGGTGGGGCGGGTGCCCTGCCCCGGCGGCGTCTTCAGCCTTCTTCCCCGGGCCCGGCCTGCGATGATCCTGGTCACCCGGCCAGTCTACGGGCGAAGGGAGGCGGTCCGTGTCCGAGCTGAACGCGGGCGGTGTCGACCCGGTGGTCACCGCGCTGCTGCGCAACCGGATCCGGTACGCGCCGGCCGTGGCGGCGCAGGCGGTGATCGAGCTCGCCGGCTCCGGCCGGCTGCTGGTCGAGCACGACGACGGCGATTTCCCGACCGTGGCCCCCGCGGCGGGCTCCGCGGACCGCGCCGGGCTCGCGCCGTGGAGCGTGGCAGTGCTCGAACGCCTGGAGTCCCGCGCGCTGCCGGAGGCGCCCACTCCCCTGTCGGTGCTCACGACCGTGGACGGCACGGACTTCTGGGACTGGCGGCTGCGCTTCGAATCCGGGCTGCTCAAGCAGGCCGAGCAGCAGGGTCTGATCGAGCGCCGGCTCGGCACCCGGCAGACGATGGCAGTGGTCTGCGGTCTGACGCTGCTCGCGGCCGCGGCGGTCGGCACGGTCGTGGCGGTGCTGTTCCGGCCGAGCCCCGGTTTCGGCGCCGCGCTGGCCACGGCGCTGTTCGGGTTCATCCTGCTGTCGGTCACGGTCGGCCGGCTGTCCGACTGGCGGCTGTCCGAGTCCGGCAGGCGGACGGTGCAGGAGGCCGACGCGTCCCTGGCGACGGCCCCGGACGCGCCCCGTTCGATGCCCGAGGCCGTCCGGGCCGGGATCATGCCGCTGTCCGCGAACCACGTCTGGTCCAGCTACGGCGGCGTGTGGCGGGTCGTCGGCCTCGGCTCCCGGTTCGGCGACTCGCGGCGGCTGCCGCGCCAGGTCCGCG
Organism: Actinospica sp.; assembly: GCA_035493475.1. GTDB lineage: Bacteria > Actinomycetota > Actinomycetes > Streptomycetales > Catenulisporaceae > Actinospica. Next base: position 13,570 of record DATJIF010000095.1, on the reverse strand, counting down.
AATCCATGCCGGAACGCCGCGTGCTGCCGTGCCAGCTGGTCAAGCGCTGGTCGGTGCCCGGCGGCCGCGAGCGCGATCCGGCGTACTGCTGCGCCTTCGACGACGGCGCGTCCAGCTTCACCTGGACCTTCGCGATCCCGGAGCGGATCTGGCACGACCTGTCCGTCGGCGACTTCGTGCTGCTCGACTTCAGCCCGCGGCGGCACCGGTTCTTCGAGGTCAGGACGGTGAGCGCGCCGCCGGAGCTGTGAGCGGGCTGTGCGCGGACTGGGGACTTGCCGGGAATCGCCCGATATCGTTGCCCGCCCCGTACGCCCGGGCATAGCGTCGGGATATGAGCCCTGAGACGAACTCCGCGAACGCGCCACTCGCGCAGACCATGGTCATCCAGAAGCCGTTGAACGCGTTGATCCGCACGCTGCTCAAGACGCCGGGCATCTCCGGCGGCGTCGGAAAGCGCCTGATCACGCTGCACGTCGTCGGCCGCAAGTCCGGCAAGCACATCGACATCCCGGTCGCGTACACGCTGCACGAGGGCGGCATCCTGGTCGGCACGCCGTTCGCGTGGGGCAAGAACCTGCGCACCGGCGAGCCGCTCCAGGTCACCTACAAGGGCAAGCCGCGCACCGCCGACGTCGTCGTCGCGAAGGACGAGACCGACGTGGTCGCGCTGCTCGACGTGATGTGCCGCGACAATCGCAACTTCGCCAAGTTCAACAAGGTCGGCTTCGACGCCGCGGGCAACCCCGTCCCCGAGGACATGCGCAACGCCTGGCAGCACGGCGCCCGCGTCTTCAAGCTGACACTCCGCTGACCGCGACCTCTTAACCGTCGGCTACGTCATCTCCAGGAAGTTCGCCTGATCGGACTCGGTCAGCGCGGCCACCGCCTGTGCCAGGGCGGGATACCCGGTGAGGTCGGGGTCGCGCTCGACGAGGCCGGTCGCGGCCTGCCGAGCGTCCTGGATCAGCTTCTGGTCGTCGAGCACGGAGACGAGTTGCAGCGAGGAACGGCGGCCCGACTGCGCCACGCCGAGGATGTCGCCCTCGCGCCGCTGCTTCAGGTCGATCTCGGCGAGTTCGAAGCCGTCCGTCGTGCCCGCCACGGCCTTGAGCCGCTCGGCCGCCGGAGACTCGGCATCGGCCTCGGTGACCAGCAGGCACAGGCCGGGAACGCTGCCGCGGCCGACACGTCCGCGCAACTGATGCAGCTGGGAGACGCCGAACCGGTCGGCGTCGAGGATCGCCATGACGCTCGCGTTCGGCACGTTGACGCCGACCTCGACGACGGTCGTGGCGACGAGCACGTCCACCTCGCCCTCGTTGAACTTGCCCATCACCTCGTCCTTCTCCTGCGGCGTCAACCTGCCGTGCAGCACGCCGAGCCGCAGTCCGTTCAGCGGTCCGGCGGACAGTTCCGCGGCGATGTCCACCACGGCGAGTGGCGGACGGCGCTCCTCGGCGTCGGCCTGCTTCGCGGGCGCGGTCCCGTCGCCGTCCGCCTCGTCCCCCGCGTCGCCGCCGATCCGCGGGCACACGACGTACGCCTGATGCCCCTTCCCGACCTCCTCGCGGATCCGCTCCCACGCGCGGGCCAGGAACGCGGGCTTCTCCTTCGCGGGCACCACGTGCGTCTGGATCGGCGAGCGGCCGGACGGCAGAACCTTGAGTTCGGAGACGTCGAGGTCGCCGAACACCGTCATCGCGACCGTGCGCGGGATCGGCGTGGCCGTCATGACCAGCAGGTGCGGCGACTCGTCCCCCTTCGCCTTCGCCCGCAGCGCGTCCCGCTGCTCCACGCCGAACCGGTGCTGCTCGTCGACGACCACCAGGCCGAGATCGTGGAACTGCACCTTGTCCTGGATCACGGCGTGCGTGCCGATGACGATGCCCGCCTCGCCGGACTGCGCGTCGAGCAGGTTCGCCTTGCGCTCCTTCGCCCCCTGCGATCCGGTGAGCAGCGCGACCTTCGTGCCGTCCGGGTCGCCGTCGAACTGCCCCGGACGCGCGAGCGGGCCGAGCAGCTCGATGATCGAACGGTGATGCTGCTGCGCCAGTACCTCGGTCGGCGCGAGCAGTACGGCCTGCGCCTCGCTGTCCACGGCCGTGAGCATGGCCCGCAGCGCCACGATCGTCTTGCCCGAGCCGACCTCGCCCTGCAGCAGCCGGTGCATCGGATGCGTCTGCGCGAGATCCTGCTCGATGTCCGCGGCGACCTCCTGCTGCCCGCTCGTCAGCGTGAACGGCAGCCGGGCGTCGAAGCGTTCGAGGATGCCGCCGGGCTTCGCCGTGCGCGCATGCGCCCGATCCTGCATCGACGCGGACCGCCGCTGCGCGAGCACGACCTGAAGCGGCAGCGCCTCGTCCCACTTGAGCCGCTTTTTCGCCGCATTCCACTCACGGGCGTCCTTCGGCCGATGCACCTGCTCCAGCGCCGTCCGCAGATCCAGCAACCGATGCTGCGCACGGATCTCCTCGGGCAGCGGATCGTCCATCTCCGGCAGCGACTGCAGCACGATGCCGACGCACTGTTCGATCTTCCAGGACTGCAGGCCCGCCGTCGCCGGATAGATCGGCAGCAGGCGCCCGGCGAAACGCTCCACGGTCTCGTCCGTGTCGTCGTCCTCGGCGAGCAGCTGGAAGTCGGGATTCGCCAGCTGCCGGCGGCCGCGGAAGCTGTTGACCTTGCCCGCGAACAGGCCGACCTTGCCGGGGCGCAGCTCGCGGTCCAGCCACGGCCGATTGAAGAACGTGAGCAGCAGCGAGCCGGTCCCGTCGGTGATGACCACCTCGACGAGCGAACCGCTGCGGCTGCGGAACTGGCGCTTGGTCACCTTCTCCACCTCGGCGAGGACGGTGACCTCCTCGTCGAGCGGCAGCTGCGACAGGTCGGTCAGCTCGCCGCGCTCGTCGTAGCGCCGCGGATAGTGCCGCAGCAGGTCCCCGACCGTGGCCAGGCCGAGGCCCTTGGCCAGCACCTTCGCCGTGCGGTCGCCGAGCACCTCGCTCAGCCGGGCCGCCGTCGCGTCCCGCTCCACGCTCATCTCACTCCACGCCGATCAGCAGCGGCCAACCGGACTGGCCGCCCTCGTAGGCGACCACGTCCATCTCCGGCCGCCGGGCCAGGACCCGGGCCGTGACGGCGTCGACCAGATCCCCGGTCGGCAGGCCGAGGTCGGCCCCGGTCACCAGGGTCACCATCTCACCACCCGCCGACACCATCCGGTCCACCACGGCCAACGCGCCGTCGAGCACCGTCCTGGTGATCAGCGCCACATCGTCCTCGATGAAGCCCAGCACGTCCCCGGAGCGCGCGACGCCGGCCATGGTCCACGCGTCGTCCTCGGCCACCCGCAGCGCTCCGTACCTGGTCGCACCGGCCGCGGCCGTCATCGCGACCACGTCCGCGTCGAAGCGCCGACCGGGTTCGTGCACCGCTATGGCCGCCACCGCCTGCACGGCCGCCTTCCCCGGGATCACCGCGATGCGCACGCCGGGCAGGTCCCGCTCGGCCTGGTCGGCGGCGGCGAAGGCGGGGGCCAGGCCCTCGGAGTCGGCCGTGACGATGAGGACCTCGCGCACCCCGGTCTCCAGCACGGCCCGGGACAGCTGCGCACTCGTCGGCGGACGTCCGCCCGGCCCGGCCAGCGGCACCGCCCCGGCCTCGCCGAACAGCTCCGCGAGCCCGGGTCCGGCGGCCGCCGCGAGCACGACGCGGCCCGGCCGGAGCTCCGGCACCGGGACGACGGGCTGCTGCGGCGCCGTCGTGCCGCGCACGTCCACGCACTCGGTCAGCGCCGTCACGCGCAGGTCGCGGGGACGGCCGTAGTCCAGCGCCGCCTCGATCGCCGGACCGGGCTGATGCAGGTGCACGTGGATGCGATATTTCCCCGCGCCGCCCGCGACGACGAGCGAGTCCCCGCCGTCCACCGCGCAGATCCGCTCCAGCTCGGCCCGCAGCGCGTCGACCGCGTCGGTCTCGATGAGGAAGACGAGTTCGAGGCCGGGAGCCTGCGGAACCCCGTCCCCCTGGCCGGGCTCGTGCACGATCAACGGATGCGACTGGTACAGCGTGACCGGCGCTATCGCCTTCGCCCCGCCGCGCTCCGGCCGCAGCAGCGATCGGCGCGGCAGGGACAGCGCGGCCAGCCCGGCATCCCGCGGCGCGACCCGACGCGGGTCATAGCCGCCGACGAGAGCGGCCAGCACATCGAAGAACACGCAGACGCCGAGCCCCCCGGCGTCCACCACACCCGCGTCCTCGAGCACCTGAAGCTGGTGCTGCGTCGCCGTCAGCGCGTCGAACGCCGCCTGCCGCGCCGCCTCGGCCACGGCCGGAAACGGCGGCTGCACCGGACCCGCGTACTGCACGAGCTCCGTCGCCGCGGTCGCCGCCGCCTTGACCACCGACAGCATCGTCCCCTCGACCGGTACCGCCACCGCGTACCGCGCCGCGTCATCCGCCCTGGCCAACGCGGCCGCGAGCGCCGCCGGGGCGATCTGCCCGTGCACCCGCGCCGTCTCGGTCAGCTCGTCGGCCAGACCGCGCAGCAGCTGGGCCAGGATCGTGCCCGAGTTCCCGTGCGCACCCTCCAGCGCCCCGGCCGCCAGCGCGTCCAGCGCCGCCGCCGCGCCGACCGCCGCGTTCCCGGACGGCGACACCGCGGTCGCGTCGAGCCGCTCGCAGGCCGCGTCGAAGGTGAGGTACAGGTTCGTCCCCGTGTCGCCGTCCGGCACCGGGAAGACGTTGAGGGCGTCGATCTCCTCGCGGGCCCGGCCGAGAGCGGCCAGACTGGCCTTGGCCCAGGCGCGCACCGCGAGCCCGTCGACGGCTTCGAGCACGAGGCGGGCCCTTCTCTCTTCGTTGGTCGCTATGCCGGTGAGTCCAGCCCACCTTAGGCGTACACACCCCGGATTGGCACTGCGGTGGATCCGTGGGTTACCCTGGCGAGGTTGCCCGGAACACGCCTGGGCGCAAGTCCACCTGTAAGTACGGCTTTTGGAGTGTCCCGTGGCTGCCACTTGTGACGTCTGCGGCAAGGGTCCGGGTTTCGGCATGAACGTGTCGCACTCGCACCGCCGCACGAAGCGCCGCTTCAACCCGAACATCCAGAACATCCGCACCACCCTGCCGAACGGCACGCCGAAGCGGCAGAACGTGTGCACCAAGTGCCTGAAGGCGGGCAAGGTCTCCCGCTAGGGAGCCCCCGACCGAAGCACAGCGCTAGCGCGAGCAGTTGGCTGAGGGCGGTGTCCCCGGGTTCTCCCGGCGACACCGCCCTCAGTGCTGCCCGAAAACGCTCAAGCGGCTGCTGCGGAAAGGCCGCTCACCCGGAATCGCCGGCACGGGCACATCCGCCGCAGATACCTGAGCGCGCGGACGGCGGCCCGGCACTTCCGACCATCGAGCACATACTTCGTGCCGTACGCACCCACTGCCGCGAACAGGCTGAAGGCGCCGACGAGGAACGCGACACCGCCACCCGTCGAGGCCGCGGCACCGAAGCCGCGGTGCCCGATCACGAACACCACGTCTACCTCGAGGCCACTGATCAACGCCGTGCAGAGGCGGGCGACGAGCAGGTGCCTGCGGAAGTAGTCGCTCGCCGACGCCACCACGATCCCCGGCAGCACCGCGGCGGCCAGACCGACAAGGCCGCCCAGCACCCCGCCGATCACGGTCACGATCAGGCTCAACCCGAGCACCCCGGGCCCGGCGACCACCGCACTCGACGCGAAAAACGTCGCAATCCCCGGCCCGCCCGTCACCGCCCCCATGCAGATTCCGTACCCCAGTGCGCGGAGCATGACCGCCCCGCTCGAAGTCTCATCCATCTGACGCACCCCCAAGGTCCGAGTATTCAAAACCAGTGTGGCAGGGTCCTACCGACAGTTCGCTAGCGGGACGCCGGATGACCTACGGGGCCGATGCCGGCTCCCAGGGGGTATCCGGCGGCGATGGCGCGGGTCACGTAGTTCTTGGCGGCGATGACGGCTTCGGGGACGGAGTGCCCCTGGGCCAGGTGCGTGGCGATGGCGCTGGCGTAGGTGCAGCCGGTGCCGTGGGTGTGCGGGTTGGGGATTCGCTCGGCGACCAGCCAGTGTTCGGCGGTGCCGTCGGTGAGGAAGTCCGCGGCGTCGTCGTGGGCGAGGTGGCCGCCCTTGAGCAGGACCCAGCTCGGGCCGTATTCGAGCAGCGTTCGGGCGGCGGTGCGCATGTCTTCGCGGTCGCGGACGGGGGTGGCGGTGAGCCACGCGGCCTCGTCGAGGTTGGGGGTCAGGACCGTGGTGCGCGGGAGCAGTTCGCCGAGCAGGACTTCTCGGGCGTCGGACGTGAGCAGGGTGTCACCGTGCTTTGAGATGGCTACCGGGTCGACCACCAGCGGGACTAGCTCGTTCAGAGTATTGATCAGACCCGCCACGGTGCGGACGAGGTCGGGCCCGCCCAGCATGCCGGTCTTCACCGCGTCCACGCCGATGTCGTCCACGCAGGCGCGGAACTGCGCCTCGACGGCGGCCGCGGGCAGCGGCCAGGCGCCTTGGACACCCGTCGAGTTCTGCGCCGTGACGACGGTGATGGCGCTCATGCCGTGGCCGCCGAGGGCCTGAACGGTCTTCAGGTCGGCCTGGATGCCCGCGCCGCCGCCGGAATCGGATCCGGCGATCGTCAGGACCCTGGCGACGGTGCCCGCGGACGACGGCATCAGCCGAAGTGGTCCCAGCCGGGGGCCGAGGTGGCCCAGGGGGCGCCGTTGACGGTCACCAGGGGGGCGGAAGGTGCCGCGGATGCCGAAGGTGCCGTGCGCGACGTCTCAGGGGGCTCCTGGCCGCGGCTGTGCTCCGCCTCCGCCTCCAGGACGCGGCCCACGACGTGCCAGCCGGGCGGCAGCTGCGCGTCCGGCGGGAAGCAGGCGGCCAGGGCGTGGTCCTCGCCGCCGGTGAGGATCCAGTCGAGGACGTCGACGCCGCGTTTCCGGGCGGTTTCCCGGAGTTGATCGTCGATCGGGAAGCCGGCCGCGTCCAGGTCGATGAGCACGCGGGATTCCTCGGCGATGTGGCCCAGATCGGCGAGCAGGCCATCGCTGATGTCGAGCATCGCGGTGGCTCCGACACGTGCCGCGGCGGGGCCTTGTTCGTACGGGGGTTCGGGGCTGCGGTGCCGGGCGAACGCGAGCTTGGGGCCGTCGGCGTCGTTCAGCAGCAGGTCCAGGCCGCAGGCGCTCCAGCCGAGCTCCCCCGCGTAGGCCACGATGTCCCCCGAACGGGCGCCCGCACGCGTCACCGGCGGCCGTCCGCCCAGATCGCCGAGCGCGGTGACGGCGATGAGCAGGCGGTCCGAGCTCACCGTGTCGCCGCCGGCCACGGAGGCGCCGACCAGCGCGCACTCGTCGGCGAGACCGGCGGAGAGCTCCGCGGCCCAGCTCAGCGGCAGGTCGGCGGGGGCGGCGAAGCCGACGAGCAGCGCGGTGCCGACCCCGCCCATCGCGGCGATGTCGGCGAGGTTCTGCGCCGCCGCCTTGCGGCCGACCTGGTAGCCGGTGGACCAGTCGCGGCGGAAGTGGCGGCCCTCGACCAGCAGATCCGTGCTGGCCACGACGCGGCCGTCGGCGGCCCGCACCAGCGCGGCGTCGTCGCCCGGGCCGATCAGCACGGCGCGGCCCTGCGGAACCGTCCTGGCCACCCGGTTGATCAGGCCGAATTCACCGATCTGGCCTAAGGTGTAATCACCGCTGGACCCCGGGCTGCGCTCAGTCACGGGTCCCACTGTAGAGGGACCGCCGCGCGGCGGTTCCACCACCGCAACCACCCTCACGTGTGTAACCATCCGGGACCCCCTTGCGGCAGCCCCGGGTCGGGCCGGTAACGTTTCGCCATTGTCTAGTTCTCATTGACTATACGCACGTAGTCCGAGTGGAGGGCTCCGAAGTGGTTCAGGCCTACATTCTCGTCCAGACCGAAGTCGGCCGATCCGCCGCGGTGGCCGGTCAGATCACCGAACTGCCCGGGGTCGTCTCCGCGGAGGACGTCACCGGCCCCTATGATGTGATCGTGCGTACCGAAGCCGAGACCATGGACGACCTGGGCAAGCTCATCGTCGCCCGGATCCAGGTCATCGAGGGCATCACGCGCACCCTGACCTGCCCGGTGGTCAACCTCGGATGACCGGGTGAACAAACTACGCGTCCTGCTTCCCGCCGCCGGGGTCGTCGCCGCCTCCGTCGGCGGCGCGTGCGCGTGGCTCCTGCTGAGCGCCGACCGCGCCGTCGCGGTGACCCCGCCGAACGTCACGGCCGGGGTGGCGAAGGTCTGCGCGGACCTGCACTCCCGTCTGCCCGCGACCGTGGACGGGCAGAGCCGGGACAAGGTCTCCCCCGACTCGAACCTGACCGCGGCATGGGGCAAGAGCCCGATCGTGCTCACCTGCGGCGCGAGCACCCCCGACGTGCTGAACCCGAACAGCAAGGACTACGACCCGTCCACCCAGGCCGTGTACGCGAACGGAGTCGCCTGGCTGCCGGTGCCGGTGTCGAACGGGTACGAGTTCTACACGACGCAGCGCGAGGTGTACGTCGAGGTCTTCGTGCCCTCCTCGTACAACCTCGCCGACGGCAACCCGGGGATGGACGCGCCCACCGACCTGTCCCCCGCGGTCATCGCGGGCACGCCCACCACCGACGGCAAGTCCGGCGCCGACGTCAGCCCCGCATAACGCCTACCGCAGCCCGGCCGGCCGGGAGAGCGCGTCGGTGATCAGCCGGTCCACCAGCTCCGCGTAGGAGACCCCGGACGCCGCCCACATCTGCGGGAACATCGAGGTGGTGGTGAAGCCCGGCATCGTGTTGATCTCGTTGACCACGAAGCGGCCGTCCTCCAGCAGGAAGAAGTCAGCGCGGGCCAGGCCCTCGCACTCCAGCGCCTCGAAGGACTCCACGGCCAGCCGCCGGATCTCAGCGGTCTGCTCCGGGCTGAGCACCGCGGGCAGGTCCACCGCCGTGGTGCCGTCCAGGTACTTGGCCTCGAAGTCGTAGAACTCGTGGCCGCCCAGCACCTTCAGCTCGGCCGGCAGCGAGGCCTCGGCGCGGCCCCCGTCGCGTCCGGCGAGCACGCCGACCTCGATCTCGCGGCCGCGCAGCATCGCCTCGATCACGATCTTCGGGTCGTGCCCGCGGGCGAACTCGATCGCGGCGGCGAGCTCCGACTCGTCGTGCACCTTCGAGATGCCCATCGACGAACCGGCCCGCGCGGGCTTGACGAACACCGGGTATTCGAGCTCGGCGACGGCGGCGAGCACCCGGCCGCGGCCCTCCTCGCTGTCCCACTGCCGCGCCCGCAGCGCCACGTACGGGCCGATCGGCAGGCCGGAGGCGGCGAGCAGACGCTTCATCACGTCCTTGTCCATGCCGACCGCGGAGGCCAGCACCCCCGAGCCGACGTACGGGATGCCCGCGAGCTCCAGCAGCCCCTGCAGCGTGCCGTCCTCGCCGTACGGGCCGTGCAGCAGCGGCAGCACCACGTCCACGTCGCCGAGCACCTTCGGCACCGCCCCCGGCTCGTGCACGGTCAGCTCCCGCGCGGTCGGGTCGGCGGCCATGGTGACGAGCGCCCCGCTGGTCTCGTCGATCCGCGGCGGCAGGTTCCCGTCCGTGATCGCGAGCTGTTCGCCGAGGCCCTCCGCGAGCACCCAGCGGCCGTCGGTGGAGATGCCCACCGGCACCACCTCGTAGCGCTCCGGATCGAGCACCTTCAGCACGCTCCCCGCCGTGACGCAGGAGATCGCGTGCTCACTGGACCGTCCGCCGAACACGACGGCGACTCGGATCTTGGACTGCGGGGCTGCCGACTCGTCGTTCATAGCTCCCAGACCCTAGTACAAGCCCTCCGACTTCGCGGATCTGGCCATCAGCGCGGCGAGCATCTGTTTCGGCGCGTGGCCCTCGTGCACCACTCCGACCACGGCACGCGCGATCGGCATGTCCACGCCGTGACGTTCCGCCAGTTCCAGCACCGACCTACAGGACTTGACTCCCTCGGTGGTCTGCCGCACCTCCGCGGTCGCCTGCTCGACGCTCAGGCCGCGGCCGAGGTGCACGCCGAACATGTGGTTGCGGGACAGCGAGGATCCGCAGGTGGCGACGAGGTCCCCGAGGCCCGCGAGGCCGGAGAAGGTGTACGGGTCGGCGCCGACGGCCATGCCGAGACGCGTGGCCTCGGCCAGGCCGCGGGTGATCAGCGTGCCCTTCGCGTTGTCGCCGAGGCCCATGCCGTCGGCCATGCCCGCGGCCAGGCCGATCACGTTCTTGATGGCGCCGCCGAGCTCGCAGCCGATGACGTCGGTGTTGGTGTACGGCCGGAAGTACTGCGTGTGGCAGGCCTTCTGCAGTTCCTCGGCGACGGTGAGGGACTGCGAGGCCACGACGGCCGCGGCGGGCATCCGGTGCGCGATCTCATGCGCCAGGTTGGGTCCGGAGATCACGGCGATCCGCTCGGGGCCGACGCCGGTGCACTCGTCGATGACCTCGCTCATCCGCATGCAGGTGCCGAGTTCGACCCCCTTCATCAGCGAGACCCACACCGTGCGCCGCTCGGCCAGCGGGGCCCACTCGGCGAGATTCGCGCGCAGCGACTGCGCGGGGATGACGAGCACGGCGAAGTCCGCGTCCCGCAGCGCCTCGGCCGGGTCGGTCGTGGCGCGCATGCCCTCGGGCAGCGGGATTCCGGGCAGGTAGTCCGGGTTCTCGTGCCGGGTGTTGATGGCCTCGGCGAGCTCCGGGCGGCGGCCCACGAGGGTCACGTCGGTGCCCGCGTCCGCGAGCACCATGCCGAAGGCGGTGCCCCAGTTGCCGGTCCCGAAGACGGCGGCGCGGGTCACTCCGCCACCTCCGCCTCCGCCGCGGACGGCTCCACTTCCTTGGGCGGCGGCACGAAGCGCACCTCCGGGGCCTTCTCGCCGCGCAGCCCCTCGAGCAGCTTGGTGATCTCGTCCATGATCAGGTCGGTGACCTCCTGCTCGACGCCGCGGTCCTTGCGGCCGAGGTAGGCCGACAGGTCGAGCGGCGGACCCGCGACCACCTTGAGCGTCTTGCGCGGGAAGAACTTCGGCTTCGTCGAGTACGGGGCGAAGACCTCCTGGGCGCCCCACTGCGCGACCGGGATCACCGGGACGCCGGTGCGCAGCGCGATCCGGGCCGCGCCGGTGCGTCCGACCATCGGCCACAGCTCAGGGTCCTTCGTCATGGTGCCCTCGGGGTAGAAGATCACCACCTCGCCGCGCTTGATCGCGTCCTGCGCCGCGAGCAGCGCCTTGACGGCGTCGCGGGTGCCGCGGTGCACCGGGATCTGGCCGGCCGCCACGAAGAGCTTGCCGAGCAGCGGGTGCTTGAAGACGCCGGACTTCGCGGTGAACCGGGGCGTGCGGCCGTTGGCCACCACGAAGTGCCCCACGGCCATCGGGTCGAAGAAGGAGTAGTGGTTGGCGACGACGAGGGCGCCGCCGGTCTTCGGGAGGTTCTCCCGGCCGCGCCAGTCCCGCTTGGTCAGCAGCGTGAGCAGCGGCCGGGCGATCGCGGCGATGAACAGGAACGCCAAACCGGCGGGCGGGTTGCGGCGGGCCACCTTGGGTCCTTCCGAGAGCGGTGCTCTGTGGCTTGGGGAGACGACGGACGAGTCCTATCCTCGCGCCTCGCTCCGGCTTGTGCCAAGGCGGCCCCGGTGAACCTTGATCCCGGCCCTACGCCGGGCATGGAAAACTGGACCGGTGTGGTCCCTGGTGATTCCGGTCAAGCGGCTGTCCGCGGCGAAGACCCGGCTGGCCCCGCTGCCCACCGGGCGGCGGGCCGATCTGGCGTTGGCGTTCGTGCACGACTGCGTGGCGGCGGCGCTGGCCGCGCCGCAGGTCGGGCAGGTCCTGGTGGTGACGGCGGACGACGCTGCGGCGCGCGGGCTCGCGGGTCTGGGCGCGCGGATCGCGGCGGAACCCGAGGCGGCGGACGGCGCGGACCGGCTGAACGCGGCGATCGTCTTCGGCGCCGGGCGGTCCAGGAGCGAGCGGCCGGATCTGCGGGTGGGCGCGCTCACCGGCGACCTGCCGTCGCTGCGCACCGAGGAGCTCGGCGCGGTGCTGCAGCTGGCCGCGGCGATCGAGGGGCGCAGTTTCGTGCCGGACGCGGCGGGCAGCGGCACCACGCTGCTGCTCGGGGCCGCGGACGGCACGCTGGATCCGCGCTTCGGCCCGGAATCACGCGCCCGGCACGCGCACAGCGGCGCCGCCGAGCTGTTCGGCGTGGGCCGCTCCGTACGGCAGGACGTGGACACCCTGGCCGACCTGGAGACGGCGTTAGGCTTGGGAGTCGGCGTCCACACCGCGCACGAGATCGGACTTGGGCTGATGCAGGGAACCGTCAGGAGTTTCGACCCGGCCACCCGGGGCGGCACCGTGCTGCTCGACGACGGCACGGAGCTGCCGTACGACGCGGCGGCCTTCGACGCCGGCGGGCTGCGGCTGGCCCGGATCGGCCAGCGGGTGGCGCTGCGCGCGGACACCGCCGGGCGCATCACGGCCCTGACGCTCGCGACGCTCCCGTTGCCGGACTGATTCATTCCGATATCCCGGCCGCGACTGACTTCGAATAGCGCGAACAATGATTCAGGGGTCGTCTACAGGCCCCGCAGAATGCGAATGTCCCCCACCGCCGGCGCCTGGCGATGGGGGACATTGACGATTCGGACTACCGCTTGCGCGCGGGTCCTGACACGTGCGCGCGGGTCTTAACGCTTGCGCGCGGTGGTCTTCTTCGCGGCGGCCTTCTTGGCGGTGGTCTTCTTCGCCACGGCCTTGGTGGCCGGAGCCTTCGCGACGGCCTTCTTGGCGGCCGGACGGGCCGTGGCCTTCTTCGCGACGGTCTTCTTCGCCGCGGCCTTGGCGACGGTCTTCTTGGCGGCGGCCTTGGCCGGAGCGGCCTTCTTCGCCGCGGCCTTGACGGTGGTCTTCTTGGCGGCGGGCTTGACCGTGGCCTTCTTGGCGGCGGCCTTGGTCGCCGGACGCGCGGCCGAGGCGGCGACGCGGGTCGCGGTGCGCTTCGCGGCGGTCTTCTTGGCCACCGCCTTCTTGGCGGCAGTCTTCTTCGCCGCGGCGCGCTTGCGGCCGCCGGTGGTGTTGACCTCGTCCTTGAGGGCCTGGCCGGGCCGGAACTTCGGCACGGTCGCGGCGGGGACGGCCACCGACTCGCCGGTGCGCGGGTTGCGCGCGGTGCGGGCGGCGCGGCGGGTGGTCTCGAAGGTGCCGAAGCCGGTCAGCGACACCTTGTCGCCGCCGATGATCGCGCCGGTGATGCCATCCAGAACGGCGTCGACGGTGTCGCCTGCCGAACGACGGGAGATGTCGAGCTTCATGGCGACTGCGTCGATCAGCTGTGCCTTGTTCACGATGTGCCCCTTGGGGGTAGGTGCGGCGCCGGTTTGCACCACACATGCGGAGGATTTCCTATCCGCACGTTAGGCCCCGCAATCGCCTTAATCAAACACCAAAGTCCTTAATCACCCTTGTGTCGCAATACGAGAGCGTCAAGGAAGGC
>DATJIF010000094.1:0-19277 GCA_035493475.1 Actinospica sp. | reverse complement strand
CGTGCACCCCGAAGGCCTGCAGGGCGGTTTTGACCTCGTCCAGCTTGTACGGCTTGACCACTGCGACAATCAGCTTCATCAGGCTTCGACCTTCTCCTCGGCGGACTCCCCGGCCGGGCCGGCCTCGGGAGCGGGGGCGGTTGCCGCGGCCACGCCGACCGCGGCGCGGTGCAGGGTCCCGGACAGGCCGCCCCAGTCGTAGGCGGTCTCCGCGTGCTCCCTCTGGTCCACGCCGGCGATCTCGTCGTCGGCACTGACCCGGAAGCCGATGGTAGCGGAGACGATCTTGGCCAGCAGGAACGAGACGACGAACGAGTACGCGAACACGATGCCCGCGCCCGCCGCCTGGTCGAGCAGCTGCTGCACGCCGCCGCCGTAGAACAGGCCCTTGTGCGCGCCGTTGGTGAAGGCGGAGACCTCGATCGGGTCGGCGAACAGACCGACCAGCAGGGTGCCGAGGATACCGCCGACGAGGTGGACGCCCACCACGTCGAGCGAGTCGTCGAAGTCGAAGCGGTTCTTCAGGTTCACCGCGTAGCAGCAGACGAAGCCGGGGATCAGGCCGACGAAGATCGCACCGAGCGGGGAGACCGAGGCGCACGCCGGGGTGATCGCGACCAGGCCGGCCACCGCGCCGGACGCCGCACCCACCGTGGTGAACTTGCCGTGCTGGATCTTCTCCGCGGCCAGCCAGCCGACGATCGCGGTGCACGTGGCGACCTGGGTGTTCATGAACACGACCGAGGCCTGGCCGCCCGCGGTGAGCGCGGAGCCGGCGTTGAAGCCGAACCAGCCGAACCACAGCAGCGCGGCGCCGAGCATCACGAACGGCACGTTGTGCGGGCGCATCGGGTCCTTCTTGAAGCCGATCCGCTTGCCCAGCACCAGCGCGCAGGCCAGGGCGCCGGCACCGGCGTTGATGTGCACCGCGGTGCCGCCGGCGAAGTCCATCACGTGCAGCTTGGCGTTGATGAAGCCGTTGGGCGAGAAGACCCAGTGCGCGACCGGGAAGTAGATGAGGGTCACCCAGCCGGCCACGTACACGGTCCAGCCGACGAACTTGGTGCGGTCGGCGATGGCGCCGGAGATCAGCGCCGGAGTGATGATCGCGAACATCAGCTGGAAGCAGGCCACCGCGAACAGCGGGACGCCGGTGGCGCCGTAGAGCGTGGCGCTCGAGCCGCTCTGGATGCCGGTCGACATCCCGTGCATCCCCCACTGCACGAAGGTGCCCCAGAAGCCGTTGCCGGTCGCGTCGTTCGCGTTACCGAACGATACCGACCATCCGTAGAGCACCCACGCGACGGTGACCACGGCTATACAGATGAAGTTCATCATCAGCATGTTCAGTACGCTCTTCGCGCGGACCATGCCGCCGTAGAAGAACGCCAGGCCGGGCGTCATGAGCAGGACCAGCGCGGAGCTCGCGAGCACCCACGCTGTGTTCCCGGTGTCCAGTGTCGGCATAGGTCACGTTTCCTTCTGTTGGCGCGATCTCGTCAAGGTCCGGAGAGTGGTGCGATGGTGCAACACGATCGCGGCGCACCGTTACCGGGCGCCGCCTGCGTTGTTTCCCGACCGTGACGGAATCGGCAAGAAGGTTACGTGTGTGTGAACGACGGGGCCGGGGACGCGCCGTCGCCGGGCTCCCGCTCCTCGGGGAACGCCGCTCGAACCCGCGAGGCGGCCTCGCGCAGCCGCTCCTCGGCCAGACGTGACCGGATCCGCACGGCCAGACCCCCGGCGGTGCGCAGCGCGGCCACCGCGGCGGCCCGGTGGCCGAGCACGGCGTGCGCCTCGGCGGAACCGGTCAGCGCCTCGACCCGGCCGCGCAGCTGGCGCGGGAAGTCCCGCTCGTAGAGCGCGGCCGCGGCGTCGAACTCGGCGGCCGCCTCCCCGGTCAGCTGCGGCAGCCTGGAGGCCAGGTCGCGCAGGGTGCGGGCGGTCTCCAGCCGGACCGCGGCCGGGGTGAAGGTGGGCGGCCACGGGTGGCTGGCGCTGCTGAGCGGAGTCGCGCCCGGACCGTACTCGGCGGCCCAGCCCTTGGCGTGCAGGGTGCGCGCGCGTTCCAGGGCGAGCCGGGCCGGGTCGATCCGGCCGAGCGCGCCGTAGCCGCGCGCCTCGACCAGGTCCACGAACGCGGCGGGCAGCGGGTCGAGGTCGCCGCGGGCGGCCGAGCGTCCGACGGCCAGCAGGTCGAGCGCGTCCTGCGCCCGGTTCAGGCCGACGAGCTGACGGGCCGTCGCGGCCAGGATGACGGCGATCGTGTTACGGTCCGAGCTCTCCTTCGCCGCGTGCAGCCCGAGCACGAGGTAGCGCTGCGCCGCCGCCTGCAGCCCGCTGTCCAGGGCCATCTCGCCGGCCAGCAGGCAGTAGTGCGCGGCGATCCGGAAGATCCGCGGATGCGCCGGCTCGGGGCTGTGCCGGATCAGCTCGGCCACCTCGTACAGCTGCCCGGTCACCGCCGAGCGCCGGATCCCGCCGCCGATCGCCGCCTCCCAGTCCCGGAAGACCCGCAGCGTCTCCTCGAGCTGGTCCGCGAGCACCGCGGCCCGACCCGGACGGCCGCGCTGCGGTTGCGCCGGAATCGGGCCGTTGGCGGGCAGTGTCTCCAGCGTGTCGAGGGAGCGCTGCGGGGCCGGGACGTACGGCAGCAGCCAGCGTTTGACCGGTTCGATCAGCGCGGTGCCCGCGGCCAGCGGCGGCGCGCCGTCGCCCACCCGGCGCGCCGGGTTCGGCCCGAGCAGCAGGTCGCTGCGGCAGAACTCGGCCAGCAGCTCGGCGGTGCGCTCCGGGCCCCAGGGCAGGTCGGCCAGCGTGCCCGCGATCGGGCTGGACGGCTCGCGCAGGCCCAGGTCGCTGAGCGTGACCACGCAGCCGAAGCGCTCGCTGAACAGCTCGGTCAGGATCCGCGGGATCGGGTCGCGCGGCTGCTCGCCGTCCAGCCACCGACGCACCCGCGAGGTGTCGGTGGCCACATGTGTCGCGCCGAGATCCCTTGCCCTGCGGTTGACCATGCGGGCGACTTCGCCCTTGGACCAGCCGCTGCGCTGGAACCAGGAGGCGAACAGGGCGTTGGGTACGCGTTCAGGCACGATGGATCGCCGCCGTGGTTGCCAGGTCGCTCATGGTGAGGCGACGGTAACGCCTTGGAGCGGAGCGGCGCAGGCGTTTGCCGGAATGCGCCAGGATTCGCCACCCGTGACATCCTGCGTTCGTGGCAACCGATGGCTAGCTTGAATCGTTGAGCGGTCGGTCGCCACGGGGACGCGGCCTGACCGCGCCCGACAGCGGAAAACGGCGTACCCGGCCGTGTGTAAGCAGCGGGCGAAGATGGAAGACAAGACTTTGTGGGGCGTGTGATGCGTGGGCCGAACCTCGGCTTGCTGCCACGGCAGGTGCGCCGTCCGGCGCAGGGAACGACCCGGGCGACGGCGCGGCAGTGTGCTGTCCGCTATTCCTCCTACGGCTGGCCGGTGACCACCGGTTCGACGACGCCGACGACCGATCCCGAACAGGCGCAGGCGCTGTGGTCCATGCTGCCGAGCGCCGGGGTGCACGCGGTCAGCGGCGAGGCCTTCGACGTCGTGGAGGCGGACGCGGCGACCGGCCGGGCCGCGCTGCTGCGGCTGGAACGGCTCGGCGTGCCGGTCGGCCCGGTGCTCTGGGCCCCGGCGACGGACCGGATCGGCTTCCTGGTGCAGTGCGAGACGCTCGGCTCGGTGCCGACGCTGCTCGGCGAGAGCTGCCGGCTGCGCGTGCTGCACCGCGGCGATCTCGTGGAGCTGCCCGGCTCGCCGTACAGCCGCGTGCGCTGGCTGCGCGAACCCGCCACCGTCGGCACGCCGCCCGAACTGCCGCCCGCGCACGTCGTCCTCGGCGGCATCGCCAGCTGCCGGCTCCCGCAGCGGCACTGAGCTTCCCGAAACACGAAGTGCCCCGGACGCCGAAGCGGTCCGGGGCACTCGCGTTCTCACACCCGCGTCGGCATCGCGGTTACCGGACGGCGAACGCCTTCGTCCCCGGCACGAAGCTGTGCGAGCCGGACCACGTCGTCGTCCCGGCCACGGCCGAGGTCGGCGGCGCCGTGGTCGTCGTCGGCAGGGCGAAGTAGCCGAAGAAGTCGACGATCAGCTGTGTCGGCGAGTAGCTGTAGTTGAAGAAGACCTCGCGGCCGTCCCCCTTCAGCTGCCCGATCGCCGCGTTGGCCACCGTCTGCCCCTTGGCGAAGTTCACGTTCGAGGTGGACGGCAGCGTGGTGTCCGTGTTCGGGAACACGATGATGTTCCCGTTGCCCTGCGGCTGAGTCACCGTCACGTTGTACACGGCGGCGGTCAGCGCCGTGTTCGGCACCTGCAGCCAGTACGACATCGAGCTGATGACGGCGTAACCCGACTTCACGATGCCGCCCGCCTCGCCGGTGCGCGTGTCGAACATGCGCGTCGGGTAGGAGGGCACGAACTTCGCGGTCGCCGAGGTCGAGTAGTAGCCCTCGAGGTCCACGAGCAGGTCGGCGGATCCGTTGCTGTCCAGGTAGAAGTCGATCACCCGGTTCTGCGGGACGGCCACGACGACCAGGTTCGGCACCGTGTTGCCCTTGGCGAAGTTCAGGTTCGAGATGTTCGGCAGGGTGCTCGAGTCCGGGTAGACCTTGAGGTCGCCGAACGAGGAGGTGTTGACCACCGTCACGTTCAGCGCCACCGCGCTCGCCCCGGTCGGCACCGAGGACGGCAGCGTGAGCCGCACCCGCTTCCAGGCCGAGAGCCGGCCGCCGACACCGCCGGTGCTCGAACGCGTGTCCACGATGCGGGTCGAGTTGAGCGCCGCGTAGCCGGAGTTCGTCGCGTCGTCGCCGGACACGTAGTAGCCCTGCAGGTCCACGATCAGCTGGACGGAGCCCGAGTTCTGCTGCACGTTGAGCTCGACCTTGCCGCCCGGCGTCATCGCCACGGTGACCTGGTTCGCGACCGTCTCGCCGGCGCCGAAGTTGAGGTTCGACGTCGTCGGGTTCTGCGACAGGCCGGTGCTGTAGACCCGGATGTTGCCGCCCGCGGTCGGCTGCGTGACCGTCACGTTCAGCACGACCGCCTCGACCGCGCCGTGGCCCGAGGCCGTGACCGAACTCGGCAGCGTCACGTCGATCACGTGCTGCGCCCCGATCGGCCCGGTGTACGGCCCGACCTGCGTGGCCTTGCGGGTGTCGATCAGCCGCACCGGGGTGACCGCGTGGTAGCCGTCGCCGACCGTCACCCACTGGGTCGTGGAGACGGTGGTCTGGCCCGCGTCGGTGATCGTGACGACGACCTTGTACGTGCCCTCCCACTCCGGCTTCGTCGCCGTCGGGCTCGACGAGACCGTCGGCGCGGCGCCGTCACCGAAGTCGAAGGAGTACGAGGCGCCCGCGGTGGCGTTCGAACCGGCCGCGCTCAGCGTCACGTCGGTCTGCCCGTTGGACTCGCCGGCGCCCGAGGTCGCCTTCACCGGCGCCGTCAGCAGCGAAGCGATCGGGGTAGCCTTGGTCGCGTTGTAGCGCACGTAGCCGACCCAACCCGGGTTCGTCGCCTGCTGGCAGGTGAACGCGTAGGTCGCGTTGAGCTGCGCGATGGTGCCGTCCGGGTTCGTCGCGATCTGGTAGACCGTGAAGCTGCCGTAGTACGTGTCGCAGCCGGTGCCCGCGTCGAACAGCGAGAGGCCGCCGGTCGTGCCGGTGAGCGGGTCGGTCGCGTTCAGGTACGTGCCGGGAACCAACTGCTGGTTCCCCGGAGCCGAGATCGACCAGGTCCAGCCGGTCGAGTACCCGCCCGCGGTGACCGTCACGTTGCTCGAGTTGCCGCTGACCACGACGTTCGACGCGCCGGTGTAGTCGATCGGCTTGTCGAAGCTGATCTCGGCACCGGGCGCGTCCTGGATGTAGAACTCGTCCGCATTGGCCGAGGTGGTGCCGGAGTGCGGCGGATCGGTGATCGGCAGGGCACTGCTCGGCAGGCTCGGGACCGGCGTCGCCTGCGTGGCGTTGTACCGGACGAAGCCGACCGCGCCGGGCGCCGACGCCGAGGCGTTGCAGTCCGAGCTGAACGTCGCGTTCACGTCGGTGGCGCTGATCTCGATGACCGTGAAGCTGCCGGACGTGCACGTGTTGCCGTTGTAGCTGATCGAGAGCCCGGTGTCGTACGTCGTCCCGGCCGTCAGCGCCGACGAGGACGTCAGACTCAACTGGTAGCCCGAAACGCTCGCCGTCACGGTCTCCAGGTCCGCGGACACGGAGACGGTCGGGCTCGTGTTGTCGATCGTGACGCCCTCGCCGATCTCGTACGTGTCGCCGCTCGCCAGGTAGAACTCCGTGGCCGAACTGCCGGGCGTCGTCGTGTGCGGGACCGTCGCGGCCGAGGCCGAGGCCATAGGCGCGACAGATCCCGCGAGCGCCAGAGAAAGAGTGAGCGCGCCAAGCGTGCGCAGGCGCATGTTACCCCCCAGTATGAAGATGGCTGGTGCTTGATAAAAGCGACTCATTATCGTACGGGTCAAAGGACTGTGTCAGTCATAGTCCTGTAACCGTTGCAGCGGGAACGGCGGGAGCGTCAGCGGCCGCGCGGCCAGCCGCAACAGCAGCAGCGGATTGTCGTCCCCCGCCGTACGGTTGAGCCGCAGCCGCCCGCAGCTCAGGCAGCGGTGGATCAGCACCCACCCGCCCTTGCCGCGCACCGTGACGGCGATCGGCTCCATTCCCGAGGAGCACTCGGCCTTGCGGTCGCCGGGCACGTTGCGGTCGAGATGCTTCGACCACAGGCACCGCGGACAGTGGTTGCGATGAGAAGTCCCAGGCGCGTCTAGCGACACCTCGGCGCCGCACTGGGCGCACTGGAACGAGCGTGCGAAAGCCAAAACCGGACACCTTCCGAAGCGAGCTTGTTGCGATGCGGGCTGAACATGACTCGCCTCCTTCCGGTGTCTCGGGTACGCGAACGGCCCCAGCACACCAAAGTGCCGGGGCCGACGTCAATCGAATATGCGAACGGCCGGCCGTCAGCCGCCGACCAGGGCGTCGACGAAGGCCGCGGGGTCGAAGGGGGCCAGGTCGTCGGCGCCCTCGCCGAGGCCCACGAGCTTGACGGGGACGCCGAGTTCGCGCTGGACGGCCACGACGATGCCGCCCTTGGCGGTGCCGTCGAGCTTGGTGAGGGCGATGCCGGTGATGTCGACGACCTCGCGGAAGACGCGGGCCTGGACGAGGCCGTTCTGGCCGGTGGTGGCGTCGAGGACGAGCAGCACCTCGTCGACCGGGCCCTGCTTCTCGACGACGCGCTTGACCTTGCCGAGCTCGTCCATCAGGCCGGTCTTGGTGTGCAGCCGGCCCGCGGTGTCGATCAGGGCGGTGTCGACGCCGAGTTCCTTGGCCCGGCGCACGGCCTCGAAGGCGACGGACGCCGGGTCGGCGCCCTCGGCTCCGCGGACGGTGGTGGCGCCGACCCGGTCGCCCCAGGTCTCGAGCTGGTCGGCGGCGGCGGCGCGGAAGGTGTCGGCGGCGCCGAGGACGACGGAGCGGCCGTCGGCGATCAGCACCCGGGCGAGCTTGCCGGTGGTCGTGGTCTTGCCGACGCCGTTGACCCCGGCGACGAGCACCACGGCCGGGCCCTCGCCGTCCTCGCGCAGCGAGCGCACGGTGCGGTCCAGGCTCGGGTCGACGAGCTTGAGCAGCTCCTCCTTCAGCAGCGCGCGCAGCTCCTCGGGGCTGCGGGTGCCGAGCACGCGGGTCCGGGTGCGCAGCGCCTCCACGAGCTCCTGGGTCGGACCGATGCCGAGGTCGCTGGTGAGCAGGACCTCCTCGATCTCCTCCCAGGTGTCCTCGTCCAGCTTGTCCCGGGACAGCAGCGAGAGCAGCCCCTTGCCGACGGCGCTGTTCGAGCGGGCCAGCCGGGAGCGCAGCCGGACCAGCCGGCCGGCGGTCGGCTCCGGCTCCTCCAGCGCTATCCGCGGCTTCTCGGCCTGCTCGACGTCGACCGTGATCGAGTCGGAGGCCTCCAGCAGCGCCTGGGCCGAGCCGTCCGCCGGCTGCGCCTCCTCGCCGAGCTTGAGCCGCAGGTCGTCGGGGGAACGCCGCTCCTCGGGGGGCAGGATGCGCGCGGCCTTCTTCTTGCCCCCTCGCACGACGAGCGCGGCCACCAGGCTCGCGAAGATTACTCCGGCGATCACGCCGATGATCACAGTCACCATGTCGTCTATTCTGTCAGGAACCGGACGGCTGCCCCGAACCAGGCGCTATTCGATCGCGGCCAGGTCGAAGATGAAGCGCATCGCCTCGAGCCGCTTGAAGCCGTGGATCGCGTCGAGGACCTTCGTCACGTCCGACTGCACCATGTTGAGCTTGCCGCCCAGGAACGCGATCTTCTTGGCGACGTAGGCCAGCTCGACCTGGGCCTGCGCGGCGGCGACCGGGGTGACCGTGCCCGCGGTGACGAACTCCGCGACCAGCATCCCGCCGAGCGAGCCTATGAGGATGTTGATGAGCATCTGGATCGTGCCCTCGGCCAGCTGCGCCTCGCTGCGGACGGCGCGGACGCACTCGTGCGTGGTGCGCACGCAGCCCGCCAGCGTGTCGAGTTCGTCCAGGTAGACGGACAGCGCGGGCTCGAAGCGGTCGGACTCGGGTCCGTCCCACTCGGCGGTGAGCGCGTCGGCCGCGGTGCGCAGCGCGTCGATCCGGTCGGCGAGGTCGTTGTACCCGGCCTCCCAGATCTTCTCGACCCGCTGGAGTTCCACGCAGTCGCCGGTGACCCGCTCGAGCGCGTGGAAGGGGTTCGGCATGCCGGTGTGGTCGCAGATGAAGAAGACGAGTTTCTTCTCCAGCGTGCTCAGGCCCGGTATCGGTATCGCCGGTATGTGGAAGTGTGAGAGGTGCTTCTTCCCGAAGGCGGCGAGCGACTCCTCGTCCACCGGCTCCGGGGCGTGCTGCGCGTAGCTCGAGGGGTCCTCGGCCACGGCGTCGTAACGGTGCGTCCAGTGCATACGTGTCCCCCGCGTTACCCCTTCGTGCTGAACTCTTCGACGAACTCCCCCGCCACCTCGCGCGCCTCGGTCAGGTTGACCTGGGTCGCCGGCAGCCGGTCGTGGTACGCGTCGCGCACCTTCGCCGCGTCGATCAGCTTCCCGAAGGCGTGTTCGTGCACGCCCGCCGCCCGCAATTGCTCCCCAAACGTGACGCACGCCGTCCCCACGGCGTCCAGCGCGTCGACCAGGGCGCGCACCAGCCCGGGCTCCACCCCTGGCAGTTCCCTGACAAGCCTGACATCCCCACCCGACTCGGTCATGCGGAGCAGGGTACCGAGGCGGATGGGGGAAGTGAAGACCTAGGCCTCCACCGGCACGGCCTGCGCGGGCACCTGGTCGCGCATCTTGCCGTCGTCGTGCCGCAGCTTCTGCGAGATGACCGTGGTCACGCCGTCGCCGCGCATGGAGACGCCGTAGAGCGCGTCGGCCACCTCCATGGTGCGCTTCTGGTGGGTGATCACGATCAGCTGCGAGTTCTCCCGCAGCTCCTCCATGATGGCGATCAGCCGCTGCAGGTTGGTGTCGTCCAGCGCCGCCTCGACCTCGTCCATCACGTAGAAGGGCGAGGGCCGCGCCTTGAAGATCGAGACCAGCAGCGCGACGGCGGTCAGCGAGCGCTCGCCGCCGGAGAGCAGCGAGAGCCGCTTGACCTTCTTGCCCGGCGGACGCGCCTCCACCTCGATGCCGGTGGTCAGCATGTCGTCCGGGTCGGTCAGGTACAGCCGCCCCTCGCCGCCGGGGAACAGCCGGGAGAAGACGCCCACGAACTCGCGCTCGGTGTCCGCGTACGCCTCGGCGAACACCTGGCGCACCCGCTCGTCCACGTCGTCGACCACCTGGAGCAGGTCGGCGCGGGTCTTCTTGAGGTCCTCGAGCTGCTCGCTGAGGAACTTGTAGCGCTCCTCCATCGCGGCGAACTCCTCGAGCGCCAGCGGGTTGACCTTGCCCAGCGCCGCGTAGTCGCGCTCGGCCTGCTTGAGCCGCTTCTCCTGCTCGGGGCGGACGAACTCGATGAAAGTGGGCTCTCCGTCCGAGTCGACGGTCGGGACCGGGACTTCGGGCCCGTACTCGGCGACCAGCGCCACGACCTCGATGCCGTGGTCCTCCATCGACTTCTCTTCGAGCTGTTCGAGCCGCATCCGCTTCTCGGCGCGCGCGACCTCGTCCCGGTGCGCGGTGTCCGTGAGCTGATCCAGCTCCCCGGCCAGCTCGCGGCCCCGGGTGCGCAGCAGGCTGAGACGCGCCTCGCGTTCGGCCCGCTCCTTCTCCGCCTGCTCGCGCATCGCCCCGGCCTGCGCCAGCGACACCTCCAGGCAGGCAAGGGTCTGCTTCACGCCGGAGACGACGGCCTGCGCCACCCGCACCTGCGCGCTCGCGGCGGCCTGCCGTTCCGCGGCCCGGTTGCGCGCCTCGCGTTCGGCGGCGGCGCCGCGGTCCAGCGCGTCGGCGCGGCCGGCCAGCGAACGGGCCCGCTCCTCGCCGGTGCGCACGGCGAGCCGCGCCTCCATCTCGGCCTGCCGCGCTGCGGTGGCCTCGGCGGCGAGCTCGTCGCGCACTTCCGTCGAGCTCTCGTCGTCCTCCGCGAGGGTCTCGGCCGCGGCGGCCGCCTCCTCGTGTTCGAGTTCGAGGTCGGCGAGCGTGCCCTCGTCCTTCTCCCGGGCCGTCTCGGCGGCCTCGGCGGACTTGGCGTACCGCTCGACCTCGGCCAGCGCGGCGCGGGCCTGGCCGCCGAGCCGGCCGAGCTGCTGGGCCACGGAGGCCTTCTGCGCGTCGGCGGCCCGGCGCTCGGCGACCAGCGCGTCAAGATGCTGCTTCGCGGCGCGCTGGTGCTCGGTGGCCTGCTCGAGTTCGTCGCGCAGCTGCCGGGACCGTTCGATCGCCTCGGCCAGCTTCTCCGCGGCCTCGTCCACCGCGGCCTGGATCTCCAGCAGCGACGGCGCGCTGGACGAACCGCCGTGCGCCACGTGCCGGCCGAGCACGTCGCCCTCGCGGGTGACGGCGACCAGCTCGGGGCGCGCCTCGATCAGCCGCGAGGCCTCGCCGAGGTCGTCCACTATGGCCATGCCGTGCAGCAGCCGCTGCACGGACGCGCTCATCTCCGCCGGAACACTCACCAGCTCGACGAGGTAGCGCGCGTACGACGGCAGCTCCGGCAGTTCAGCGCCCTGATAGGGGGCGCCGCCGACCAGTATGGCGGCGCGGCCGTGGTCCTCGGCCTTCAGCAGCCGGATCGCGTTGACCGCGGCGTCGGACGAGGCGACCGCCACGGCGTCCGCGGCGACGCCGAGCGCGGCGGCCACGGCCGTCTCAGCGCCCTGTTCGATCGTCAGTATCGCCGCGACGGAGCCGAGCATGCCGGAGAGCCGGTCGGTCGCCGCGAGCAGCGCGCCCGCGCCGTCCTTGCGGTTCAGGCCGAGTTCGAGGGCCTCCTTGCGCGCGGCGAAGGCGCCCTTCTCCCGCTCGGCGTCCCGCTCGGCGGCGCGCAGCGCGGTCAGCCGGTCCTCGGCCTCGGCGACGGCGGTCGTGGCCTCCTCGACCTCGGCGTCCAGCCCGTCGCCGTCCTCGATCCCCTCGACCTGCGCCTTGAGCTCGTCGTACTCCTGCTGCACGGCCGCGGCCCGGGACCGCGCCTCGTCGTGCGCGGCCCGCAGCCGGCCCAGCTCCGCGTCGGCGGCGGTCAGCTTCGAGCGGACGGCGCCCACCCGGCCGGCCAGCTTCGCCAGGTTCTCCCGGCGGTCGGCGGCCGAACGCACCGCGGCGGCGAGCCGGCGCTCCTCCGCGCCGTGCGACGCCTCGGCCTCGCCGCGCCGCCGGACCGCGTCGGCCAGCGCGTCCTGCGCCTGCGAGATCTCCTCGGCGAGCGCGTCCTCCTGCTCGCGGATGTACTCGGCCTCGCGCTCCATCTCCTCCGGATCGCGGCCCTGCCGCTCGGTCTGCGCGCCCTGGGCCAGCTGGGTGAGGTTGCGCACCCGCTCCCCGGCCAGCGACCCGGTGCCGCGCAGCCGCTCACGCAGCGAGGACAGCCGGTACCAGGCCTCCTGCGTCGCGGCCAGGTGCGGAACGAGCTCCTGCACGGACTGCTCGAGCGCGGTCTCCTGCGCGAGGCACTGCGCGACCTCCTGCTCGATCTCCGCACGGCGCTTGCGCACGGCCTGGTCGTCGGCGGTCTCCTGCTCGTACGCCATCTTGAGGTTGACGAACTCGTCGGCGAGCAGCCGCAGCCGGGCGTCGCGCAGGTCGGCCTGGATCGCCACGGCGCGCCGGGCCACCTCGGCCTGCCGGCCCAGCGGCTTGAGCTGGCGGCGCAGCTCGGTGGTGAGGTCGTTGATGCGGGTGAGGTTGGCCTGCATCGCGTCCAGCTTCCGCAGCGCCTTCTCCTTGCGCTTGCGGTGCTTCAGGACGCCCGCGGCCTCCTCGATGAACGCCCGGCGCTCCTCGGGTCCGGCGCGCAGCACGGCGTCGAGCTGGCCCTGCCCGACGATGACGTGCATCTCGCGGCCGATGCCGGAGTCGGACAGCAGCTCCTGGATGTCGAGCAGCCGGCAGGGGGTGCCGTTGATCGCGTACTCGGAGCCGCCGTTGCGGAACATGATCCGCGAGATGGTGACCTCGGTGTAGTCGATCGGCAGGGCGCCGTCGGTGTTGTCGATCGTCAGGCTGACCTCGGCGCGGCCCAGCGGCGGACGCCCCGCGGTGCCCGCGAAGATGACGTCCTCCATCTTGCCGCCGCGCAGCGACTTCGCGCCCTGCTCGCCCATGACCCAGGCCAGCGCGTCCACGACGTTCGACTTGCCGGAGCCGTTCGGGCCCACGACGCAGGTGATGCCCGGCTCGAAGCGCATGGTGGTGGCCGAGGCGAAGGACTTGAACCCGCGCAGGGTCATGCTTTTCAGGTGCACGTCGTCCCGAGTTCCTGTCCAGTGGCTTACCGACTACTCCACTCAGCCTACCGGCCGAGATGCCGTGAAGAGCAGAAGGGACGCCTCGGCGTCCCTTCGATTCTTCCGGGTGTCCACCTCGGGATCACTCCCGAGGGACACCGGTGCTTGAGTTGTGGATGGTGCGGCGGGCCCGCACGGCGGCTCAGGTGAGCGCCGGCTCCCGGTCCTTCACCGCGGCGAGCAGCTCGCGGTCGAAGGAGTCGCCGTGCACCGCCGCGGCCAGCACGTCGTTCTCCGCCTTCGCGCGCCCGAGCTCGTCCTCGAGATCGCGTACTCGCTGCTGCAGCCTACGGACCTCGGCGAGCATCCGCGGGTCCGTGCCCCCGATGTGTCCGAGTAGTGCCTTAGCCATTCCAGGGTCCTCCACGTCGAGTGGACCGACACGGCCGGTCAGGACGGTCGTGTCGCCATTGTTTTCACCGTCGGCGCATGCCACGGTGGCTTGTGTTCCACGCCTCGCCCGAATGGTCCTGGGCACGGCGAGGGGCACGCGGCGGGGCTGGAGGGGTGTGCGACGCTCTCCGCACAGGCACAGCTTCCACTGGCGTCCCTCGCGCGAAATGGGCAGGTGCGCGGGCTTCTAGCGTCTCACCACGGGCGCCCAGGGTCAAATCCTGCGCCACTTCGCGTCCCCCGCCAGGTTTAACCGCCCCCGGGCGGTGGTAAAGCAGAGCGCTCACACTCCGTCAAGAAGCGATCGCCCCCGGCGCACGCGGCGCCGGGGGCGATCGATCGTTCATCCGGATTCAGCAGAACGGCCCGCGGCCGTTCTCGTGGATCCGGTGGTTCAGGCCTTCGGCAGCGCCTCCAGCTGCGCCTGCACCCGCTTGAGGTCCGCCTCGGCGGTGGCCAGCCGGGTGCGGATCTTCTCGACCACGGCCTCCGGGGCCTTCGCGAGGAACGCCTCGTTGCCCAGCTTCGCGTTCGCCTGCGCGATCTCCTTGGCGGCGGCGGTCTGATCCTTCGTCAGCCGGGCCCGCTCGGCGGCCACGTCGATGGTGCCGGACAGGTCCAGCTCCACGGTCGCCAGCGCCGTCTGCAGGGTCGCGGTGGCCGCGAAGCCCTCCTCGGGCTCGGTCAGCCGGGCCAGCGAACGCAGGTCCGTCTCGTGCGCGGCGAGCGAGCCCTGCAGCGCCAGCCGCCCGGGCACCCGCTGCCCCACGTTCAGGCCCTGGTCCGAGCGGAACCGGCGCACCTCGGTGACCGCCTCCTGCAGCGCCAGGATGTCCGCCTCGGCCGCCGGGTCGCGCAGCGTGTCGTCCGCCTGCGGCCAGGCCGCGACCACGATCGACTCGCCGCCGGTGAGGGTCTTCCACAGCTCCTCGGTCACGAAGGGCACGTACGGGTGCAGCAGCCGCAGCGTCACGTCCAGCACGTGGCCCAGCACCGCGCGGGTGGAGGCGGCGGGCTGCCCGCCGGCGGCGAGCGGCGCCTTGGCCAGCTCCACGTACCAGTCGAAGACCTCGTCCCAGGCGAAGTGGTAGAGCGCCTCGCAGGCCTTCGCGTGCTGGTAGTCCTCCATCAGCGCGTCGACCTCGGCGGTCACCGCGCTGAGCCGGGACAGGATCCAGCGGTCCGCGGTGGACAGGTGCTCGCGCTCCGGCAGCCCGGCGACGGTCGCGCCGTTCATCAGCGCGAACCGGGTGGCGTTCCAGACCTTGTTGCAGAAGTTCCGGGACGCCTGGCACCACTCCTCGCCGGTCGCCAGGTCCACGCCCGGGTTGGCGCCGCGGGCCAGGGTGAAGCGGGTCGCGTCCGCGCCGTACTTCTCCACCCACTCCAGCGGGTCGATGCCGTTGCCGAGCGACTTGGACAGCTTGCGGCCGAACTGGTCGCGGACCAGGCCGTGCAGCGACACGGTGTGGAACGGGATCGAGCCCTCGGGGCCGCGGTCCTTCATCGCGTACAGGCCGAACATCATCATCCGCACGACCCAGAAGAACAGGATGTCGTAGCCGGTGACCAGCACGGACGTCGGGTAGAACTTGCGCAGGTCCTCGGTGTCGTCCGGCCAGCCGAGCGTGGAGAACGGCCACAGGCCCGAGGAGAACCAGGTGTCGAGCACGTCCGAGTCCTGCCGCCAGCCCTCGGCCTCGGTGCCCGGTGCGTCCTCGTCCGGGCCGACGCACACGATCTCGCCGTTCGGGCCGTACCAGACCGGGATCCGGTGGCCCCACCACAGCTGCCGGGAGATGCACCAGTCGCGCAGGTTGTCGACCCACTGGAAGTAGCGCGGCTCCAGCTCCTTCGGGTGGATCCTCACCCGGCCCTCGCGCACCGCGGCGGCGGCGTCGGCGGCCAGCGGGCCCACCTTCACCCACCACTGCATCGACAGCCGCGGCTCGACCACCGTGTCGCAGCGCGAGCAGTGGCCCACGGCGTGCACGTACGGCCGCTTCTCGGCGACGATCCGGCCCTCTTCGCGCAGCGCGGCGACCACGGCCGGGCGCGCCTCGAAGCGGTCCAGGCCCTCGAACGGCCCGGGCACGGTGATCACGCCGCGCTCGTCCATCACGACCAGGTTCTCCAGGCCGTGCCGCTGCCCGATCTCGAAGTCGTTCGGGTCGTGCGCCGGGGTCACCTTCACCGCGCCGGTCCCGAACGCCGGGTCCACGTGCGCGTCGGCCACGATCGGGATCCGCCGCCCGGTGAAGGGCAGCTCCACGGTCGTGCCGATCAGGTGCTGGTAGCGCTCGTCGTCCGGGTGCACCGCGACGGCCGTGTCGCCGAGCATCGTCTCGGCCCGGGTGGTCGCCACGATGATCGCGTCGTCGCCCTCGCCGTAGCGGATCGAGACCAGCTCGCCGTCGTCGTCGTGGTGCTCCACCTCGGCGTCGGACAGGGCGGTCAGGCAGCGCGGGCACCAGTTGATGATCCGCTCGGCGCGGTAGATCAGGCCGTCGTCGTACAGCTTCTTGAAGATCGTGAGCACGCTGCGGGACAGGCCGGCGTCGAAGGTGAAGCGCTCCCGGGACCAGTCCACGCTCGCGCCGAGCTTGCGGATCTGGTGGAGGATGGCGCTGCCCTTCTCCTCCTTCCACTCCCAGGTGCGCTTGACGAAGGCCTCGCGCCCGAGGTCGTGCCGGGACAGGCCCTCCTTCGCGAGCTGCTTCTCCACCGCGTTCTGGGTGGCGATGCCCGCGTGGTCGGTGCCCGGCAGCCAGAGCGCCTCGAAGCCCTGCATGCGCTTGCGGCGGGTGATCGAGTCCTGCAGGGTCACGTCGAGGGCGTGGCCGATGTGCAGCACGCTGGTCACGTTCGGCGGCGGGATCACGATCGTGTGCGCGGGCTTGTCGCTCTTCGCGTCGGCCTCGAAGTAGCCGCTGGATACCCAGCCCTCGTAAAGCTTCCCCTCTACCTCGGCCGGCGCGTACTGCGGCGGCAGGGCGGCGGCAGCGGCGTGGCTGCCGTGGTTCTGGGGGGAAGTGGTTTCGGTCACGCACACGATTGTACGGAGCCGACGGGCTCGGCAAGACCGGTATGTATCCGTTACGCCCCTACGCCTTCGTGTGGTCCGGCGAATGGGTAGGTTTACCGCATGTCGTGGGGAGAACAGCAGCAACCGCCGTACGATCCGAACAACCCGTACGGCCAGCAGCAGCCGCAGCAGCCCTACCCGCAGCAGGGTGGGCAGCCCCAGCAGGGGCAGGACCAGTCGCAGCAGGGGTGGGGCGCGCCGTACAACTCGGGCTCCGGCTCGGGCTACACGCAGCCGATGCCGCAGCAGAACAACCCGTACGGGCAGCCCGCGCAGCCGAACCCCTTCGGCGCCTCGGGATCGCAGCCGCAGTACGGGCAGCAGCCGCAGTACGGCCAGCCGGAGTTCGCGCAGTACCAGAGCGGACCGCCGCCGAAGAAGGGCAACGGCACCTTCGTGGCGATCCTGGTCGGCGCCCTGGTGGTGGTCGGCGGCGGCATCGCGGCCGCCGTGGTGCTGACCGGCAACCACCACAACACCCCGGTGGCCGGGCCGACCGCGTCGAACTCGGTGGTGACCAGCCCGACCGCCTCGGCGAGCGCCAGTTCCACGGACACCGGCAGCTCCGGCGGCTCGACGACGCTGAGCGCCCCGTCCAGCGTGCAGGGCCTGACACTGCTGACGAACTCGGTCGCCAAGCAGGCCGTGTCCTCGATGAAGTCGAGCCTGTCCGCGGACGCCGAGCTCTACCCGGACCCGGTGCTCGCCGCGTACAACGACGGCGGCGGCAACAACGTGACCACGATCCTGGTGGACCAGGCGATGTCCGACCTCAGCGCCTCCGACCAGAGCCAGCTGACCGCCTCGGGCTCGGCCGCGGACGTGGTCTCGGAGATCATGACCGGCGCCGGCGTCAGCAACGCGCAGACCGAGTCGACCAACGCCAGCGACGGCGCGCTCAGCTGCGGCTCCAAGGACGAGAGCGGCACGAAGGTGACCATCTGCGTCTGGTACGACCAGGCCAGCTTCGGCACCCTGCAGTACCTCGACGGCACCTCGGCGAGCACCGCGGCCCCGGTCGCGGACGCCGTCCGCGCCGCCGCCGAGAGCTGACCGACAACGCGAAGGACCACCTGCCCACGCGGGCAGGTGGTCCTTTTCAATGGTCCGTCAGGCCGACTTCTCGCGGGGCAGCCGCGGGTTCGGGCCGCCGCGCAACGGCGAGTCCCGCGGGATCAGCGTCGGCATGGCGCGCTCGCGCACCGTCTCGGCCGTGATCAGCACCTGCGCGATGTCGCGGCGGGAGGGGACGTCGTACATGATCGACATCAGCACCTCCTCCATGATCGCGCGCAGCGCCCGGACGCCGGTGCCGCGCAGGATCGCCAGGTCGGCCAGGGCCTGCAGCGCGTCGTCGGAGAACTCCAGCTCCACGCCGTCCAGCGCCATCAGGTGCTGGTACTGGCGCACGAGCGCGTTCTTCGGCTCGACCAGGATCCGGCGCAGCGCGGCCGAGTCCAGGTTGCTCACGTGGGTGAGCACCGGCAGCCGTCCGATGAACTCCGGGATCATGCCGAACTTGATCAGGTCCTCCGGCATCACCTCGGCGAAGACGTCCTCCGCCTCGAGCTCCGCCCGGCTGCGCAGCTGGGCGCCGAAGCCGATCCCCTGCTTGCCGACCCGCGCCTGGATGATCCGCTCCAGACCGGAGAAGGCGCCGCCCACGATGAACAGGATGTTCGTCGTGTCGATCTGGATGAACTCCTGGTGCGGGTGCTTGCGACCGCCCTGCGGGGGAACCGCGGCGATCGTGCCCTCCAGTATCTTCAGCAGCGCCTGCTGCACGCCCTCGCCGGACACGTCACGGGTGATCGAGGGGTTCTCCGACTTGCGGCCGATCTTGTCGACCTCGTCGATGTAGATGATCCCGGTCTCGGCCTTCTTCACGTCGAAGTCGGCGGCCTGGATCAGGCGCAGCAGGATGTTCTCGACGTCCTCGCCGACGTAGCCCGCCTCGGTCAGCGCCGTGGCGTCCGCGATGGCGAAGGGCACGTCCAGCATCCGCGCGAGGGTCTGCGCCAGGAAGGTCTTGCCGGAGCCGGTGGGGCCGAGCAGCAGCACGTTGCTCTTGGCGATCTCCACCTGCTCGTCGCGGTTCGAGCGGCTGGTGTCGCCCGCCTGGATCCGCTTGTAGTGGTTGTAGACGGCCACCGCGAGGGCGCGCTTGGCGTCCTCCTGGCCGATGACGTAGGTGTCCAGGAACTCGCAGATCTCGCGCGGCCTGGGCAGCTCCGACCACCGGTGCTCGGCCACTCCGGCGAGCTCCTCCTCGATGATCTCGTTGCACAGGTCGATGCACTCGTCGCTGATGTACACGCCGGGTCCGGCGATCAGCTTCTTGACCTGCCGCTGGCTCTTCCCGCAGAAAGAGCACTTGAGGAGGTCGCCCTCACCGATGCGTGCCACTGGATCGGTCTCCTTAACGGAGTGGTGTGGTGGATGACTCGCTTATCTGAAGGTACCGCTTCGCGGGCCCTTGCGGGGCCAAGCGGGTCCGGACCACGCCCGGAACCCGCTCGGCGATCACCCGTCAGGCCCCGCTGGCGAGCGCGTCGGCGCGCGTGGAGAGCACGCTGTCGACGATCCCGTACTCGAGTGCCTCCTGGGCCGTGAGGTACTTGTCGCGCTCGACGTCGGCGCGCACGTCCTCCTCGGACTTGCCGGTGTGCCGCGAGAGCATCTGCTCCATCGTGGTGCGGATGCGCAGGATCTCCGCCGCCTGGATCTCCAGGTCGATCAGGTCGCCGCGGCCGGTCTCGGTGTACGGCTGGTGGATCAGGATCTTGGAGTGCGGCAGCGCCATCCGCTTGCCC
>DATJIF010000093.1:0-8879 GCA_035493475.1 Actinospica sp. | reverse complement strand
ACCCCGGGGCCGACCTCGAGCTCCAGGTAGCGGAAGTAGGCGCGGCCGGTGATGTGCTGCAGCGGCTCGCGGTTCTCCCGCCGGGCCACCGCCTCCCAGTAGCGCGCGTCGAAGTCGCCGTCCCGCACGGTGTGCAGCCGGCCGCGGGTCACCCCGTGCGTCCAGGCCGCGAGCTCCTCGGCGTCGGCGCGCGGCGAGTCCACCCCGGCCTCGGCCAGCCGCGCGGCGGCCAGCGCGACCTCCGACAGCAGCAGGTTGAGACCCGGCATCGTCGCCCGGTCCGTTTCGGAGGGGGTGGTCATCGCCGGATCAGTCCCCGTTCCCGGCGAGCTTCGCCGCGAGGTCGGCGTCCACGCAAGACTGGATCACCGCGTCCAGGTCGCCGTCCAGCACCTGGTCCAGGTTGTACGACTTGAAGCCGGTGCGGTGGTCGGAGAGCCGGTTCTCCGGGAAGTTGTAGGTGCGGATGCGCTCCGAGCGGTCCATCGTGCGGATCTGGCTCTTGCGCACGTCCGAGGCCTCCTTCTCGGCCTCCTCCTCGGCGAAGGCGAGCAGCCGCGCGCGCAGGATCCGCATCGCGGACTCCTTGTTCTGCAGCTGCGACTTCTCGTTCTGGCAGGAGACCACGACGCCGGTCGGCAGGTGCGTGATGCGCACCGCGGAGTCGGTGGTGTTCACGGACTGGCCGCCGGGCCCGGAGGAGCGGAAGACGTCGATGCGCAGGTCGTTCGCGTTGATCTCGACGTCCACCTCCTCGGCCTCGGGCAGCACCAGCACGCCGGCCGCGGAGGTGTGGATCCGGCCCTGCGACTCGGTCACCGGCACGCGCTGCACCCGGTGCACGCCGCCCTCGTACTTGAGTCTGGCCCAGATGCCCTCGCCCGGCTGCGGCGTGCCGCGCCACTTGACGGCCAGTGAGACGTCCTTGTAGCCGCCGAGATCCGAGTCGGTGGACTCGATCAGCTCCGTCTTCCAGCCCTGACGCTCGGCGAAGCGCAGGTACATCCGCAGCAGGTCGCCCGCGAACAGCATCGACTCCTGGCCGCCCTCGCCCGCCTTGATCTCGAGGATGACGTCCTTCTCGTCGTTCGGGTCGCGCGGGATCAGCAGCTCCTGCAGCCGGTGCTCGAGCTCGCCGCGGCGGGTCTGCAACGCGGTGACCTCCTCGGCGAAGGAGGAGTCCTCGGCCGCCAGTTCGCGCGCCGCCTCGATGTCCTCGCCGTTGGCCTGGTACGCCCTGTACGTCTCGGCGATCGGGCCGAGCTCCGCGTAGCGCTTGCCCAGCTTGCGGGCCAGGCCCTGGTCGGCGTGGACGTTGGGGTCAGCCAGGCGCGTCTCGAGCTCCGCGTATTCCGCGAGAAGCTCCTCGATCGCTTCGAACACCTGGGTCCACTGCCTTTCGGAAGACTGGATGAACGGGTCACCGGCACGGGGCCGGATACGCCAGACGGCGCCGGCGAGGCGGGGTCTTGGTCACCCGCCGCGCCGGCGCCGTCGAGGGCGCTACTTCTTCTTGCCGAAGCGCGCCTCGAACTTCGCGACCCGACCACCGGTGTCGAGGATGCGCTGCTTGCCCG
The DNA here is from genome assembly GCA_035493475.1 of Actinospica sp. GTDB lineage: Bacteria > Actinomycetota > Actinomycetes > Streptomycetales > Catenulisporaceae > Actinospica. Next base: position 7,302 of record DATJIF010000093.1, on the reverse strand, counting down.
TGTAGAACGGGTGGCACTGCGAGCAGGTGTCCGAGCTGATCTTGCCGCTGGCCACGGTGGACCGGGTCTCGAACGTGTTGCCGCAGGCACAGGTCACCGTCGTGGCTACGTACTCGGGGTGGATACCGGGCTTCATGGATGCTCCTAGAGTCTTGAATGGCACCGGGTCGCCACCGCGGGAGCGCGGGACGGGAACCGGGACCGACGTACCATCCTACAACGGTGGGAGGCCAGGTATTCCCGACCTCCCACCGCGTGAAACCACTGCTACTCGCCGCCGCCGGGCGTCGACTTCTGGATCGTCATCAGGAACTCGGCGTTCGACTTGGTCTTCCTCATCCGGTCGAGCAGCAGCTCCATCGCCTGCTGCTGGTCGAGCGCGTGCAGCACCCGGCGCAGCTTCCAGATGATCGCCAGCTCCTCGGCGCCCAGCAGGATCTCCTCCTTGCGGGTGCCGGACTGGTCCACGTCCACGGCCGGGAAGATCCGCTTGTCCGCGAGGCGCCGGTCCAGCTTGAGCTCGAGGTTACCGGTGCCCTTGAACTCCTCGAAGATGACCTCGTCGGCCTTGGAGCCGGTCTCCACCAGCGCCGTGGCCAGGATGGTCAGCGAGCCGCCGTTCTCGATGTTGCGCGCCGCGCCGAAGAAGCGCTTCGGCGGGTAGAGCGCGGTCGAGTCCACACCGCCGGACATGATCCGGCCGGACGCGGGGGCGGAGAGGTTGTAGGCGCGGCCGAGGCGGGTCATCGAGTCGAGCAGCACGACGACGTCCTGGCCGAGCTCGACCAGCCGCTTGGCCCGCTCGATGGCGAGCTCGGCGACGATCGTGTGGTCTTCGGCGGGCCGGTCGAAGGTCGAGGCGATGACCTCGCCCTTGACCGAGCGCTGCATGTCGGTGACCTCTTCGGGGCGCTCGTCCACGAGCACCACCATGAGGTGCACCTCAGGGTTGTTGGTGGTGATCGCGTTGGCGATCGCCTGCAGCACCATCGTCTTACCGGCCTTCGGCGGCGAGACGATCAGGCCGCGCTGGCCCTTGCCGATCGGGGCCACCAGGTCGATGATCCGGGTGGTCAGCTTGCCGGGCTCGGTCTCCAGGCGCAGCCGCTCCTGCGGGTACAGGGGGGTGAGCTTGTTGAAGTCCGGGCGCTGCGAGACCTGCTCGGGCGGCAGGCCGTTGATCGAGTCCAGGCGCACCAGCGCGTTGAACTTCTCCCGGCGCTCGCCCTCGCGCGGCTGGCGCACGGCGCCGACGATCGCGTCGCCCTTGCGCAGGCCGTACCGGCGCACCTGGGCCAGCGAGACGTAGACGTCGTTGGAGCCGGGCATGTAGCCGGTGGTGCGCACGAAGGCGTAGCTGTCGAGCACGTCCAGGATGCCCGCGATCGGGATCAGGACGTCGTCCTCGGCGAACTGCGGCTCGGCGCCGCCCTGGTTCTCGAAGTCGCGTCCGCGACGGCCGCGGCCGCGCTCGCGGAACCGGCCGCGGTCCTCGCCGCCGCCCTGCTGCTCGTTGCGGTTGCCGCCCTGGCCGCCGCTCTGCTGGCGGTTGCCACCACGGTCGCCGCGGTCGCCGCGGTCCTCACGGCCGCTGCCGCCGCCCTGGCCGTCGCGGCCGCGGCGGCGCTCCCGCTCGCGCTCCCGGCGCGAGGGACGCTGGTCGCCCTGCTGGTCGGCCTGGGCCTCGCCGCGGGCCTGCTGCTGCGGCTGCGCGGCGGCCGGCGCGTCGACGACGGCGGTGGCGGCGGACTCGCCGGACGGGGCCGCGGCCTGCGCCTGCTGCCGGGACCGGCGGCTCGGCCGCTCGGCCGGGGCCTCGGTCTGGGTGGTCTGAGCGGGCGCCTCGGCGCGCTGCTGCTCGGGGATCCGCTGCTGGGTCTGCTGCGGGCTCGCCTGCGGCGCGGACGCGGCGCGCCGGCCGCGGGTGCGCTCACGGGCCGGGGCCGCCTCGGCGGTCTCCTCGGCCGCGGCGGGGGCCTGCGACTTCTTCTCCTTGGGAGCCTCGGCCGCGGCGCTCTTGCCGCGCGAGGTGCCGCCGCCCTCCGACTGCACACCGCCCTGGCGCTGCTCGATCGCCTCGATCAGGGCGCTCTTGGGCATACGGGTCACGCCCTTCACACCGAGCTCGGCGGCCTTGAGCCGCAACTCGGGCAGCAGCAGGGCCGCGAGGCCCGAGCCGCCGCCGGTGGATCGGCGACGCGCGGTGGTCAGTTCGGTGGTATCGCTCACGAAGGGTCCTTCCCTGGAGCGGGCGCCGCGCGGCTGTGTGCCGGAACGACGACCGGTCGTGCCCCCGGGAACCGCGCGGAAAGCCGGTCCGACCGGTAGGGCCATGGGTTGAGAGGTCCTGGCTGTCGAGGGGCCGTCCGGGTGGCGGCGCGATACGGCCGCGCGCACGGGACGTCCGTGACGGGACTGCCAGGGGAGGGAGCAACGGTGCTCGATCGCTTGGCGGGAACGGTGACTGCCGAAGTTCCTGTCGGGAGGATCTACTCAGCCCACATACCGCCGCGAACACCGGTTGCGGTTACCAGACTAACACTTTCTCGCCGAAGTGGCATTCCCCACCTTCTGTAAGCACGGCGTTTCGTCGGCTAGAACCCCGTTCAACCGACCTTGTCCTCGTCGACGGCGACCCCGACGGCCGCGACAGGCAGTTCCGCGGCGCCCCAGTTCGGGCCGCCCACCCGCGGATCTCCGCCGCGAGCATACTCTTCCGCGCGCAGTGCGGGCGTCCCGGCCACGCCGAAGGCCAGCACCGAGGGGCCGGCGCCGGAGACCACGGCCGGGTGCCCGGCCGCGCGCAGCCGCGCGATCAGCTCGGCGCTCGCCGCCATCGCCGGCGCCCGGTAGCCCTGGTGCAGCCGGTCCTCGGTGCCCGCGAACAACAGCTCCCTGCGTCGCTCCGCGGACAGCCCGGGCGCGGTCAGCGCGAGCGCGAGCAGCCCGGAGCGGCCCGCGTTGAACGAGGCGTCGGCGTGCGGCACGTCCTTGGGCAGCAGGCCGCGCGCGACGTGCGTGGAAAGGGGCTGCGAGGGCACGAAGAGCACCGGCATGATCGCGGCGTCCGGGTCGAGCCGCAGCACGTCCACCCCGTCCGGCTGCTGCCAGGCCGTGGTGAAGCCGCCGACCAGGCAGGGCGCGACGTTGTCCGGGTGGCCCTCGAGCTCGTTGGCCAGGTCCAGCGCGCCGTACGCGTCGAGCACCAGCTCCCCGTCCGTGACCAGCGCCCGCGCGGCCATGATGCCCGCGCAGATCGCCGCCGAGGAGGAGCCGAGCCCGCGGCCGTGCGGGATCCGGTTGACGCAGCGCACCCGCAGCCCCGGCGGGTTGACGCCGAGCCGGCCGAACGCGGCCCGCAGGGACCTGACGATCAGATGATTGTCGTCAAGCGGCAGGGATTCGGCGCCTTCCCCGCTGACCTCGATCTCCAGGCCGCCGTCGGTGACCTCGACGGTCACCTCGTCGCGCAGCTCCAAGGCGAGGCCGAAGGCGTCGAAGCCGGGACCCAGGTTGGCGCTCGTCGCCGGGGGACGGACGGTGACCGGACCCCGGCGCAGTCGTGCGTCGAACGTCACGCGAGCCCCAGGGCCCCGGCGGCGCTGACCGTGTCGAAGGCCACCTTCGGCGGCCGCGGCGCGCCGTTGATCGCCCAGTCGGCGTCCTTGAGCCCGTTGCCGGTCACGGTCACGGTGATCCGCTGCCCCTTGTCGAGCCGGCCCTCCTCGGCCAGCTTGAGCAGCCCGGCCACGCCCGCGGCGCTGGCGGGCTCGACGAACACGCCCTCCTGCGCGGACAGCAGCCGGTAGGCGGACAGGATCTGACGGTCGGTCACCGCCTCGATCAGGCCGCCGGAGTCGTCGCGCGCGGCGACCGCAAGGTCCCAGGACGCCGGGTTGCCGATCCGGATCGCGGTGGCGACCGTCTGCGGGTTGGCCACCGGCGCGCCGGAGACGAACGGGGCCGCCCCCGCCGCCTGGAAGCCGAACATCCGCGGCCGCCTCGTGGCGATGCCGTCCCGCGCGTACTCCGAATAGCCCATCCAGTACGCGGAGATGTTGCCCGCGTTGCCCACCGGCAGCACGTGCACGTCCGGCGCGTCGCCGAGCGCGTCCACGATCTCGAAGGCGGCGGTCTTCTGCCCGGCGAGCCGGTCCGGGTTGACCGAGTTGACCACGGCCACCGGGTACTTCTCGCCGAGCTCGCGCACCATGGTGAGACAGTCGTCGAAGTTGCCCGCCACCTGCAGGATCTTCGCGCCGTGCGCCAGGGCCTGGCTGAGCTTGCCCATCGCGATCTTGCCGTCCGGGATCAGCACCGCGCACATCATCCCGGCGCGCACCGCGTAGGCCGCCGCCGAGGCGCTGGTGTTGCCGGTCGAACCGCAGATCACGGCCTTCGCCCCGGCCTCGGCGGCCTTGGAGATGGCCATCGTCATGCCGCGGTCCTTGAAGGAGCCGGTCGGGTTCATCCCCTCGACCTTGAGGTAGACCTCGCAGCCGGTCAGCTCGGAGACCGCCTGGGCCGGCACCAGCGGCGTACCGCCCTCGCCGAGCGTGACCACCGGGGTGTCCGCCGACACCGGGAGCCGGTCCCGGTACTCCTCGATCAGCCCGCGCCACGGGCCGCGGACGCGCTGACTCGCTGTCATCTCGACTCCTTATTCGCCTTCAACGCGCATCACGGACGCCACGGCACGCACCGTCGGCATCGCCCGCAGCTTCTCGACGGTGCCGCTCAGGGCCGCGTCGGTCGCCGCGTGGGTGGAGACCACGAGCCGCGCGTCGTCGTCGCGGCCCTCCTGGCGGACCGTCTGGATCGACACGTCCTGCTGCGCGAAGATCAGCGCGACCTGCGCGAGCACGCCCGCCTTGTCGTCCACGTCCAGCGAGATGTGGTAGCGGGTGCGCGCCTCGCCCATCGGGCCCACCCGCAGGTCGGCGTACGCGGACACGCCGTGGGCGCGGCTGCCGTTCACCCGGTGGCGGCAGATCGCCACCAGGTCGCCGAGCACGGCGCTCGCGGTCGGCGTGCCGCCCGCGCCCGGACCGTAGAACATCAGCTGCCCGGCCGCCTCGGACTCGACGAAGACCGCGTTGTACGCCTCGCGCACCCCGGCCAGCGGATGCGAGCGCGGGATCATCGCCGGGTGCACCCGCGCGGTGACCGACTCGCGGGCCGCGTCCACCTCGCAGATGGCCAGCAGCTTCACCACCGAGCCCATCTCCCGGGCCGAGGCCACGTCGGAGGCGGTGACCCGGGTGATCCCCTCGCGGTACACGTCCGCGGCGGTCACCTTGGTGTGGAAGGCGAGCGAGGCGAGGATGGCGGCCTTGGCGGCGGCGTCGAAGCCCTCGACGTCCGCGGTCGGGTCGGCCTCCGCGTAGCCCAGCTCGGTGGCCTCCTCGAGCGCCTCGTCGAAGCCAGCGCCGGTGGAGTCCATCCGGTCCAGGATGAAGTTCGTGGTCCCGTTGACGATGCCGAGCACCCGCTCCACCTTGTCGCCCACGATCGACTCGCGCAGCGGGCGCAGCAGCGGGATCGCCCCGGCGACGGCGGCCTCGTAGTAGAGGTCCACGCCGAACTTGTCGGCCGCCGCGTGCAGCTCGGCGCCGCGCTCGGCCAGCAGCGCCTTGTTCGCGGTCACCACGCTGGCCCCGGCCTCCATGGCGCTCAGGATCAGGCTGCGCGCGGGCTCGATGCCGCCGATCACCTCGATGACCACGTCGTTGTCCGGACGGGCCGCGAGCTCGCGGGAGTCGGTGGTGAACAGCCCGGAGTCGACCGGCAGGTCGCGGGCGCGGCCCGGGCGGCGCACGGCGATGCCGGACAGCTCGACCGGCGAGCCGATCCGCGCGGCCAGGTCCGTGGCCGTCGTCGTCATGAGCCGGGCCACCTCGGAGCCGACGACCCCGCACCCCAACAACGCCACCTTGAGTGGGCGCTCGCTCATGATGTGAAACCTCTCGTATCCACCGTGTGTCTGACCAGTCTCACCTGTCGGTCGCCGGAAGTCCCACGACGTCCACTGAATGAGACCGAAAGTCTTGCGGCCCGCGACCCGCCGAACGCGCTATTCAGCCGAGATCGAGCGCGAGCAGGTCCGCCTCCGTCTCCCGGCGCACCAGCACCCGCTCCGCGCCGTCCAGCACGGCGAGCACCGGCGGACGCAGCGCGTGGTTGTAGTTCGAGGCCATCGAGCGGCAGTACGCACCGGTCGCGGCCACCGCGAGCAGGTCGCCGGGACCGACGTCGGCGGGCAGCCAGGTGTCCTTCACCACGATGTCGCCGGACTCGCAGTGCTTGCCGACCACGCGGGCGAGCATCGGCTCGGCCTCGGAGGTGCGCGAGGCGAGCACGCAGGTGTACTCGGCGTCGTAGAGCGCGGTGCGGATGTTGTCGCTCATCCCGCCGTCCACCGACACGTAGGTGCGCAGGCCCTCCAGCGGCTTGACCGTGCCGACCTCGTACAGCGTCACCCCGGGCGGGCCGGAGATCGCGCGGCCCGGCTCGACCGTGATCCGCGGCGTCGGCAGGCCGTAGCCGAAGCACTCGCGCGCCACGATCGCCTTGAGCGCGGCCACGATCGTGAACGCGTCCTCCGGGTCGTCCTCGCTGGTGTACGCGATGCCGAGACCGCCGCCGAGGTCCAGCTCCGGCAGCGAGACGCCGTGCTCCTCGCGGATCGCGGCCAGCAGCCCGACGGCGCGGTGCGCGGCGGTCTCGAAGCCCGCGGTGTCGAAGATCTGCGAGCCGATGTGCGAGTGCAGGCCGACCAGGTCCAGCGTGCCGCGGTGCTTGAACACCCGCCGCACGGCCTCGGCGGCCTCCCCTCCCGCGAGCGAGAAGCCGAACTTCTGGTCCTCGTGCGCGGTGGCGATGAACTCGTGCGTGTGCGCCTCGACCCCGACCGTGACCCGCACCATCACCTGCGCGACGGTCCCGCGCTCGGCGGCCAGCGAGGCCAGCCGCTCGATCTCCTGCTGCGAGTCCACCACGAAGCGCCCGACACCCGCGTCGAGCGCCCGCGACAGCTCGTCCACCGTCTTGTTGTTGCCGTGGAAGGTGATCCGGTGCGCCGGGAACTCGGCCGCCAGCGCGATCGCCAGCTCGCCGCCCGAGCAGACGTCGAGCCCGAGCCCCTCCTCGGCGGCCCAGCGGGCGACGGCCTTGGACAGGAAGGACTTGCCCGCGTAGTGCACCGGCGGCTCGTCGCGGTCGAAGTCGCCGAACGCGGCCAGCCAGGTCTGCGCGCGGCGCCGCCAGTCGGCCTCGTCCAGCACGTACGCGGGCGTGCCCTGA
>DATJIF010000092.1:0-2649 GCA_035493475.1 Actinospica sp. | reverse complement strand
CAGCGCGGACAGCGACGAGGAGACACGGACGTGGCCAGCACGAAGGACCGCCAACGGGCTATGGAGCGGGCCCGCTACGAGCGGGTGCAAGCCAAGATGCGGCAGAAGCAACGGGAGACCAAGCGCAAGCAGCGCGTCGCCGTCGTCTCCAGCATCGCGGCGATCGCGGTGATCGGCGGCGTGGTCGCGGGCGTCCTCGCGACCACCGGCTCGTCCCCCACCAAGGCCGCCACGGCCTCGAGCACCAGCTCGAGCAGCGCCAGCGCCGCCGCCAGCGCATCGGGCACGCCGTGCCCCCAGGTGACCTCCATCGCCGACGAGACCAAGGGCTTCACCAAGTGCGGCACGGCCGCCAAGAACGTCGGCGTTCCCACCTACAGCGCGGCCGGCGCCACCACGTACACCGCGACCCTCACGACCAACCGCGGCGACATCGTGTTCACCGCGGACGGCAAGGACGCGCCGTACACCGTCGAGTCGTTCGTCTACCTCGCCGGCAAGAACTACTTCGACAACACCAAGTGCCACCGGCTCACCACCAGCGGCATCTACGTGCTGCAGTGCGGCGACCCGACCGGCACCGGCTCCGGCACCCCCGGCTACGTCTTCCCGGAGGAGAACCTCACCTCGCTCGGCACGCCGAACTCCTCGGGCACGGTGACCTACAAGGCCGGCAGCGTGGCGATGGCCAACGCCGGCCCGGGCACCAACGGCAGCCAGTTCTTCCTGGTGTACAAGGATTCGCCGCTCCCCCCGAGCTACACCCCCTTCGGCACCATCACCAAGGGGCTCGACGTCCTGCAGGCGATCGCCGCAAAGGGCTCGAACAACGCCAACGCCCAGGGCGACGGCGCCCCGAACGAATCCGTGCAGATCGAAAAGGTCACGATCAAGCAGGGCTGAGCAGTTTTGCGGGATTCACCCTCCCGCCCGTACCGGACTCGCATGTAGAGTGCCCGGTGCGGGCGGGAGTCCGTCCGTTTTGAACTTTGGAGGACAACCGTGTCCGACGGCGAGCAGGCCACCACACCGGTGAGCGGCGCGGCCGAGACGGGCCCCGACGCGAGCAAGGCCGCGGAGGCCGCCAGCCCCTGGGGTCGGGTGGCTGCTGACGGCACCGTGTTCGTGCGCACGGCCGAGGGCGGCGAACGCGAGATCGGCAACTGGGCGGCAGGTACGCCCGCCGAGGGGCTGGCGTTCTACCAGACGCGGTACGACGGCCTGAAGACGAAGGTGGAGCTGCTCGAGCGGCGGCTGCGCGGGGACGGCGGGAAGGACGCGGCCGGCTCGATCGCCGAGCTGCGCGGCGCGATCACCGACGCGCACGCCATCGGGGACCTCGCCGCCCTGCTCGGCCGCCTGGACAAGCTCGAGGAACTCGCCGAGCAGCGGCGCAGCGCGCGCAAGGAGGCCAGGGCCAGGGAGCTGGTCGAGGCCGCGCAGCGCAAGGAGGCCATCGTAGCCGAGGCCGAGCAGCTGTCCGAGTCCGGGCAGTGGAAGTCCACCGGCGAGCGGCTGCGCGCGCTGGTCGACGAGTGGAAGGCCGTGCCCCGGCTGGACCGCAAGAGCGACGACGAGCTGTGGAACCGCTTCGCCGCGGCCCGCTCCGCCTTCGCCAAGCGGCGCAAGGCCCACTTCGCCGAGCTGGACGCCGAGCGCGAGGTCGCCCGCGGCCGCAAGGAGGAGCTGGTCGAGGAGGCCGAGGAGCTGGCCGGCCAGCCGATCAACCAGCCGACCGACTGGGCCGACATCGCGCAGGGCTTCCGCGACCTGATGCAGCGCTGGAAGAAGGCGGGCCACGCGCAGCGCGAGGTCGAGGACAAGCTGTGGGTGCGGTTCAAGGCCGCGCAGGACGGCTTCTTCGCCGCGCGCAACGCGGACCTGGACAAGCGCGACGCGGGCTTCAAGGAGAACCTGGCCAGGAAGCAGGAGCTGCTGGTCGAGGCGCAGGCGCTGCTGCCGGTCACCGACCTGAAGGCGGCCAAGTCCGCGCTGCGCACCCTGCAGGAGCGCTGGGAGGAGGTCGGCCCGGTCCCGCGCGACGCGAAGGGCCGGATCGAGGGGCAGCTGCGCGACGTCGAACGGGCCGTGGCCGACGCCGAGCAGGCCGAGTGGCAGCGCACGAACCCGGAGGCGCGGGCCCGCGCCGAGGCGACCGTGCGGCAGCTCGAGGTGTCCATCGAGAAGTTCCAGAAGGAGCTCGAGAAGGCCACCGCCTCCGGCAACGCCCGCAAGGTCGCCGACGCCGAGGCCGCCATCAGCGCCCGCCGCGAGTGGCTCGAGCAGGCGCAGGCCGCACTGGCCGAGTTCACCCGCTAGACAGCGCACACCCGCCGACGGCTGGACGGTTCACCCGTCCGGCCGAAAGCTCGCCGGGTTCTCCACTCGGTCGCACGGACAACCGCCGGGTTCTTCACCCGGTCGGCCGAATATCGCGGTTTTTTCGCCAGGGCCGCTCCCACGCACGTGGGGGCGGCCTCCGCGTGTCGCTGGTGGTCTGCGGTTGTCGGCGGTTCGCGGTTGACGTGCGGCCCTGCCTACGTCGTCGGCACTGCGCTCGTTCCTCGCTTCGTGCCGACTCCTACGTTCGGGCGTTTTCCCCGCCCACCCGCCCTATTCAACCGGCCCTACAGTCGCTGCGCTCCTTCG
>DATJIF010000091.1:0-8830 GCA_035493475.1 Actinospica sp. | reverse complement strand
CTCAGCGGGTTGCGCCCTTGCGCAGGGCGTCGACGGCGAGGCGGGCGGCGGTGCCGATGACGGCGTCTGCTCGGCAGGGTGCCGGCCTTGCCATGGACACGGACGTCGTCGAACGGGAGTGTTCGAGCTCGACTTTGTGTTCCCCTCAGGCGAGAGAGCGATAGAGATCGAGGTGCGCGTGGGCGGCCGCCGCCCAGGTGTGGCTGGCTGCGAGCCGCTGTCCGGCGGCACGCCGGTCGGGGTCGGCGACGCAGAGGGCACGGTCGAGTTCTGTGGCGAAATCGGCGGGGGTTCCGGCGAAGCGGGCGGCGCGGCCGAAGACCTCGCGCAGGACCGGCAGGTCCCGCACGACCAGGGGGACGCCCGCGGCGAGGGCTTCCATCGCGGCGAGGCCGAAGCCCTCCTTCACCGAGGGAAAGGCGAAAGCGTCGGCCGCCGCGACCAGGGACGGCAGATCGCCGTCGGGCACGGCACCCAGGACGATCGGTTCGACGCCGAGTTCTTCGGCGCGTCGATCCCAGCGGGCGCGGTAGTCGCGGTAGTCGAACAACGTCTCGCCGCCGGCGACGACCAGCCGGTGGCCGGGATGCGCGGTGCGCAGCAGAGCGTACGCCTCGACCAGATCGATCGAGCCCTTGCGCGGCTCGATGCCGCCGACGGTCAGCACGTAACGGCCGAGCCGATCGTGCCATCGCTCTTGTCCCGGCTGGTCAACGGCTGCGGCGGCGAAGCGTGCATAGGCCACGCCGTTGGGGATCACCGACGCTTTGACGCCCCAGCCTTCTTCGAGTTCGGCGGCCACCGCCGCCGAGACGCAGATGTGGGCATACGGCTCGATGATGGCGCGTTCATGGCAGGCGGCGAGTTCGGGCGTGGTGAACCGGTCGAGATGGTGGACGGTGCGCACGCAGCGGCCGGCCGCATTGGCACTGATGCAGTCCTGGGCGTGCACGATCTCGTATTCGGCCGCGTGCGGGGTGAAGGCATCGCGCAGGGTATTGATGGAACGCAGAATGCGTTCGCCGACGCTCTCGCCGTCCGGACCGTCGGGGAACGGTACTACGCAAAGGCTCACCGCCGGGTCGACGGGGCGGAAGAACGACTGGTCGCCGTGGCGCCCAAGTGTCCAGACGGTGACGTCCTCGCCCTCTGCAGCGAGTGCCTCGGCCAGGGCGAGGGTGTGCACGACGCCGCCACGCGGCTTGGTGGAGTAGCTCAGCAGGGCGATTCTCACGTGGCGTGCTCCCGGTACACGTCGGGCCTGCGCTCGCTCAGGTGGCGCAGTACGTGCCGGGCGCGCTTGATCTCACCGGCGACATCGACTTCGGCGACCGCCAGTCCTGCCTTGGCCCAGGTGCGGGCGAGGATGTCGCCGCCGGGACCGACGACCTTGGCCTGCCCGAGGAAACGCATGCCGCCCATGGCACCGGTCTGGTTGGAGGAGGCGAGTACGAGCTGGTTCTCGGCGGCGCGGGCCTGGTCGTAGAGATCGAAGAGCCTGGCCTGCCGATCCTGAGCCATCCGCGGGGCTCGGTTGGTGATGCTGGTCGGCCAGGCGCAGAGGCAGGCCAGGATCTCGGCGCCGTCCAGGGCCAGCGAGCGGGCGGATTCGGGGAAGGTCTTGTCGTAGTCGATCAGCATGCCGATCCGGCCCACGGGGGTGTCGAAGGCGTCAAAGCGGTCGCCGGGCGCGTACGCGGCGGTCTCCCCCACCGGCAGGTGGACCTTCCGATGCCGGCCGAGCACACCGTCGCCGGTCACGCAGACGGCTGCGTTGTAGCGCACGTCGCCGCCGTCCTCGCAGTAGCCGAGGCACACCACCATCTCCGCGGCCAGGGCGCCGACCCGGCCGATCAGCGGGTCGTCGGGTTCCAGAGCCGGGGGCAGCGCCCCCGGGTCGGGGTGGCGCAGGTCGGCCAGGTAGCCGCCGAGGGCGGCGTCCGGGAGTACGAGCAGGTCGGCTCCCTCACCGCGGGCGTCGTCGATGAGTTTCGCGATCCTCGCCAGATCGAAGTCCAGATCGCGGCCGAAGTGGGCGGATGCGGCCGCGAGCCTGATCGTGCTTCTCATACGCCCGCTACTCGCGCGGGCACGGTTCCGTAGGCCTCCGGGCGCCTGTCGCGCAGGTGCCCCATCGACCGCCGGGCGGTGGCCAGGGCCTGTGCCACATCGAGTTCGGCGAGGGCCATTCCGCCGCCGACGCCGGTATCGGCGAGGATTTCTCCGCCGGGGTCGACCACTTTGGCGCTGCCGACGAAGCGCAGCGACCCGAACGTGCCCGACTGGTTGGCCGAGAGCCACACGATCTGGTTCTCCAGCGCGCGGGCCCGGTCGAACAGGTCGAAGCGGCGCTTCCAGCGATCCTTCTCCAGTTGGGCCGTGGCGTTGGTGCGGGCGCCGGGCCATGCGGAGACGCACACGCCGATCTCCGCGCCGTCCAGCGCGAGGGCGCGCGCGGACTCCGGGAAGGCCTTGTCGTAACAGATCATCATGCCGATCCGGCCAACCGGCGTGTCGAAGGCCTGGAAGCCGTCACCCGAAGCGTAGCTGGCGTCCTCACTCAACGGCTGGTGGACCTTTCGGTGGTTGCCGAGCACGCCGTCGCCGGTCACGCACACCACGCTGTTGTAGCGCGTGTCGGCACCGGCCTCGCAGTAGCCTGCGACGACGGTCATCTCTCCGGCCAGCGCGGCGAGTCGGCGGATCTCCGGACCGTCGGGAGCGAGCGCGGGTGGCCCCTGATCGAGTTCGGCGTCGTCATCGAGGCTCAGCAGGTAGCCGCCGAGGCAGGCCTCGGGCAGCGCGAGCAGCCGTACGTCCGCGGCGCGTGCCTCCTTGATCAGGCGTTCCACGACGGCGAAGTCCTCCTCGAGGTCGCGGCCGAACTCGGCGGCGACGGCCGCCATGCGCAGGGCGGTCATGATGCTGCTCCCATTCCGGTCACCGTTGCGGCGACGGCTTCGGTGGTTTCTCCGTCGGGCCAGCGCAGCCCGACGCCGCGGCCCTCGGTCAGTTCTCCGCACACGGCACCGACGGCGGGGCCGGCAGGCAACGGCGGTGCTCCCGCGGCATCGGCCGTGAGCATCGCGTAGCCGGGAAAGCAGGTGAGCCAGTCGCCCGCGGTCGCCTCGTGCGGCCGTGGTACGGCGGAGACGTCCAGTACCGCGCGGCAGCCGCTCGCCTCGGCCAGCATGCCGAGGGTTCCGGCGATCCCGGCCATGGACACGTCCTTGGCGGCGGCGGGCCGGGCTGCCGCGACCGCTCCGATCATCGTCTTGAGGTCCTCGGCGGTGCGGTGCGAGGTCGAGTCCCATTGACGGCCCCGGTAACCGGCGCGCCAGCCGCCGCCGAGGTCGGCGGTCAGCCGCACCGTGTGCCCGGGCCGACCCCCGCCGCCCGGCACCGGATGCGTGGCGTGGCCGAGCGCGGTCACCGACAGCGCCGCTGGAACACCGAGCTGGGTGTGTCCGCCGAGCACGGGGATTGCGTACGCCTGGGCCGCTCGCCGCAGTCCGGTGAGCACCCGTGCGGCGTGCGCCGCGTCCTTCGCGCCGAGCGCGTCGAGCAGACCGAGGGGCTTCGCGCCCATCGCGGACAGGTCGTTGACGTTCACCAGGACAGCGCACCAGCCTGCCCATTCGGGATCCCGCTCGACCATCGACGGGATGATCGCATCGCACGCGGCGATCAGCTCGGTGCCGGGCACAGGGGCTCCGTCGTCGCCGACGAATCCGGCACCGCCCGGGTGCATTCCCGCCAGCAGCGGACCGAGCGGAGACTTGGCCGCCGCTGCAAGGGCGGCGATGCGGTGGATGGGCCAGCGCATCAGCACGTGGGGCGTGTCGGCGACGGTGATCGGGCGTACGCGTCGCCAACCGAGACGCGCGAAAAAGACTTCGTTGCGGGCTTGCACGTTCGCCTCGAACCGCAGCACTCCCTCGCTCTCGGCCCGCGCGCAGGCGGCGCGGACGAGAGCGGCGCCCACATCACGCCGGCCGCGTGCTCCGGGTGCCACCACCAGCCGCCCGCCCTGCCACCAGCCGAGATCAGGGCCCTCGCGCACCGGGCCGAGCCGGACGCCGCCGATGATCCGGGCGCTCCGATCCCGGGCGACGAGGACCACCGTGCGCGGATCCTCGTCGCGGGCGTCGAGGTCACTGCCCGGGAACAGGCCCTGCTCACGCACGAAGACCTCACTGCGCAGCCGCCGGTAGGCGGCGAGCTCGGCCGGTCCTTCGGCCTGCTCGATCCGCAACTCGGGAACCCGTGCCAGGGTATTGCGGTCACCGAGCAGGGCCAGGATATCAGTAGTCGAATCTAAGGCGACCGGGGGCGCGATGCCGTCGAGGTACATGCGCGCTCAGCCTCCCGCCGTCTGCAGTACGCTGCACGCTCCGCAGGCCGCACAGCCGGCTTTCTGATCCGCACCCGTCATCCCGGCGAGCCGAAGATGCCGGGAGACGCCCTCGGTCACGTGGCGCAGCAGCTCGGCGGTGGGCGCGGGAACACCGTCGCGGGCGGCGAGGGTGCCGCTCATCGGGCGGAACGGGACGACGAACGGGTACACGCCCCGCTCGACCAGACGCCCGGCACCCTCGATCAAGGCATCCGGGTTCTCCCCCAGGCCCACGAGCAGGTAAGTGGAGACGCGGTTGCGGCCGAACACGCGCACCGCCTCGTCCCACGCGGCCTCGTACTCGGCCATCGGGACCGTGGACTTGCCGGGCATCCAACGGCGGCGTACCCCTTCCTCGAGCGCTTCGACGTGGATGCCGATCGACGTGGCGCCGGCCTCGTGCAGGGCACCGATCCACGCGAGGTCGCCGGGCGGTTCGCACTGAACCTGGATCGGCAGTCCGGGCACTGCGTCCAGCACCGCGCGCACCGATCGGGTGAGGGTGCGTGCGCCGCGATCCGGGCCCGAGGTGGTGCCGGTGGTCATCACCATCTGCTTGACCCCGTCGAGCCGTACGGCGGCCTCTGCCACCTCGGCGAGCTGCGCCGGAGTCTTGGCGGCGACCGTCGCCCCGGCCCGCAGCGACTCCTCGATGGTGCAGAACCGGCAGCGGTCCGGTTCGGCGTACCGGATACAGGTCTGCACGACGGTGGTGGCAAGCACGTCCGCTCCGTGCAGCCGGGCGATGTGCTCGTAGGGGACGCCGTCGGCCGTGGCCAGATCGTAGAACCTCGGCCGCGCCACGGGGGTGAGGGTCAGGCCGGTGTCCTGCTCGCCGAGCCACACCCGGCCCTCGCGCACCGAATACGGGCTGCGTGGATTGGTGGGTAACGCGGCGTTGGCACCGTCGACCAGGACATGGCCGTCGTCGCTGGGTCCCGCTCCGTCCGGCCGCCGCACCGGGGTCTCGACGCGCACTCCCTGCAGTGCGAGTTCGGCCCTGGTCAGGATGCGCACGTCCACCGCATTCGGCGACGCCGCAGGCGTGGTCTCGGTGCCAACGCTCACGTCGAACCCCTTAGAGCTGGTAGGTGGAGTTGATGATCGCGCCCTTGCGCGCGTAGTGGATGATCGCGTCCTGCACGTCCAGCGGGTGGGCGGGGATGACGCCCTCGATCAGGTCCTCCTCGCGGGCGCCGTGCAGGGAAAGGCCGAAGCGGCAGCAGTACACTTTTCCGCCTTCGGCGATGAAGGTCTTGAGCTGGTTGTTGATGTTGTGCTCGCCCGGGAAGGCCGAATTGCCGGTGGTCGGGAACCCGCGCGTGGCCAGGCAGTTGAGTGAGCCGGGGCCGTAGAAGTAGATCGCCGACTCGAAGCCCTTGCGCAGTGCGCGGGTGGCCTGCAGCACGGCGACGAAGCTGACCGAGGACTCGTGCGCGATCCCGTGCACCAGGGTGAAGTAGGTCTCGCCGTTCTCGGCCTGGTAGTCGGGGAACACCTTGGTAGAGCCGTAGATGCTCGAGCCCTCGGGAAGCGAGGGATGCGGGATCTCGTTCAGGGACTGCTTCTCGATGTCGGAAAGTTCGACGGTCATGCTTGCTCTCCTTGCTGCGTAGGGGAATCAGAGGTGGAACGGTCGGAGGCGGAAATGGGCGGGAGGGTCGTTCGGTCGTAGAGCGCGGCGAAGGTGTCGCGGAAGACCAGGTCGGCGAGCGCGCCACCGCCGGTCGCGGCGGCCATCCGTGCGAACTCGCCGGCGAAGTCGCCCCAGGGCTGGTCGCTGGCGAACAGCACCCGGTCGTGGCCGACGCCGCGCCGCTCGATCTCCCGCGCCAACCAGGCGGGGGCGAATCCGATGGCCCAGGAAAGGTCCGTGTACACGCGCTTGCCGCGCTCTATCCAGTCGAAGAAGCGCGAGCCGATGAGCTTGATGTGCCCGCTCATCCCGCCGCCGAAGTGCACCAGATGCACCGGCACGCGGTCTGCGTACCACTCCACCAGGTGGCCCACCTCGTCGATGTCTGAGGCCGCACCCGGAGAGGTGTGCACGTGCACCACCAGGCCGAAGCGCTCGGCCTGCGCGAATATCCGGTCCAACTGCGGCCGGCAGGCCGGATCCGTGGCCCGGCCGCCGAGCAGGAAACTCAGTTTCAGGGCTCGTACACCGGCTTCGCCGGCGAGCGCGAGAGCCCGTTCGGTGAGCTCGGCGTCCTGCGCACGCGGGGAGACCCACAGTCCGGCGCGGATCCGGTCGTCAATCTGCGCCGCCTCGACCGCCAGTTCGTTGAAGGAGAAGGCGATCGCCGGGTCCGGTACCCCGTAGTTGGGAATCACCAGCGCCCGTTCAGTGCCCTCCCGGTCGAGGTCGGCTATGAGTTCCCTGATCGTGGCGCGTGCGGTGACGTCCGGGTTGACCGGGGGACCGCCGTAGAAGGGGTAGGCGGGCAGTATGCCGATGTGACGGTGAGCGTCGTAGGCCATGGCGCGTCCCATCATCCCTCACCCCACCGGAAGTGCCGGGGAGACGGACACGGGCGCGCCGGTGAGCGTGCCGCACACGTCGGCCAAGCGGCGCCCGGCGTCGATGTGGTCCGCGAGGAACTCCGCATCCCGGCCGACCGCCTCGAAGCGCCCGGAGCCCCAGCTGTACTGCCAAGGCAGGCCCAGGAAGTACAGCCCCGGGCAACTGGTGGCACCCCGCCAGTGCATCGGATAGCCGCGGCCGTCGAAGGCCGGTATCTCAACCCACCGATGATCCCGCCGGAACCCCGTCGACCAGATGACGGACGTGATCCCGGCCGTCGTGAGATCGAGTTCGCCCGGCTGCTCCTCCGGCTCCCAAACCGGCACGTAACGGGCCTGGGTCGGGACGTCGATCCCGCGCGCCGCGATGTGCGCGTCGATGGCGTCCTTGATGCCCTCGGCCACCGCGTCCGCGTGGTCGAGGTTCGTCTTCAGGTCATCGGCGAATTCCAGCCTTGCACCGTTCACGCCGGTCAGCCGACCGTGCAGCAGCATCCCGTCACGAGCGAAGGCCCGCAGATCGATGTCGCGGCCACCGTCGCGGCCGGTGACATAGTGATTGACCCGCATGCGTACCGCCTCTGCATCATCGAACGCGTCGATGCCCTTGGCGTAGTGGCCCATCTCGTCGAGCCAGGCCACGCAGTCGCGACCCCGGTAGAAACGCGCCACGCGCGGAGCGCTGCCGACGGCGAGGTGCACCCGACGACCGGACAGGTGCAGGTCCTCGGCGATCTGGCAGCCGGACTGACCGGTGCCGACCACCAGCACGGCGCCCTCGGGAAGCTGATCCGGATTGCGATACCCGGAGGAGTGAATCTGTTCGACGCTCTCATGCAGCCGTCCGGCCAATGCCGGAACCGACGGAGTGTGATACGGCCCGGTGGCCACGACCACCTGATCGGCAGTGAAATCCCCCGCGCTCGTCGAGATCTCGAACACTCCGCTGACGGCTCTGCGCAGCCGAACGACGCGCACCCCCTGCACCAGCGGAGGCTGGAAATACGCCACGTAGTCCTGGAGATAGCGGATGATCTCCTCGCGGACCATGAAGCCGTCGGGATCGTCGCCTCGGTAGGGGAAGCCGGGAAGCTTGCACTGCCAGTTGGGCGTGACCAGGCAGAACGAGTCCCAGCGTCGCTCGCGCCACTCGTGCCCTACCGCGTTCGCCTCGACCACGACGTGCTCGATGCCGCGCTGCCGCAGGCAGTAGCTCATCGACAAACCCGCCTGGCCTCCGCCGACCACGGCCACTGGATAGTGAACCCCGGCGAGGGCTACGGCGTTCATCGCGCGCTCCCGTCCGCGCCGGTCAGCGACTCGACCGTGACCTCGGCTCCCGTGACGGCGTCGAACGCCGAAGCCACCTGCTCGATCCGCCTGAGCTGCTCGGAGGCGCCGGTGCAGGAGAAACCGAACTTCTCCCGCACCCGCTCCCCCGCAATACCGAGCGCCGTGCGGCTCCGCTCCACGAAATCAGCGAGGTCATACGCCGTACCAGCGCTGAAATAGTCCGCGACTACGGTCGAAGGCGAATAGCAGCGCTCGGTCGACCCGTCGGGCCAACGCACCTGGAAATACATCTCGGGCATGACCATCCTCCATGCCGGGCGCCGAGGTCTTGATACCTCGTCGCCGCTGGTGAGGACCACTTCAACCCGCGGCGATTACCGAACAACGTCATCCGGAATAAAGCCCTGTTAGTGAATCCTCACAGAGGGCCTCGCACGCGACCGAGACCGCAGGTGCAGTCGATGGGTGTCTGGCCATGGGTGGCACCTGCGGCTGGCATCACGGCTTCGACGTCATGACTCGCCTGATGCCAGGGTCTTCGACAAACCGGCGCGAGCCGAGACGACGACGGGGCGGAGACAGGAGGAGTCGGCTCGGACAGAGGCGCGTGGCGCGCCC
>DATJIF010000090.1:0-3517 GCA_035493475.1 Actinospica sp. | reverse complement strand
GGGGAGCCGCCGTAGAGCCGGTCGGTCACGTCCCGGCCGCCGTTCGCGTTCTCCTCGATGTCCGTGTCGAGCAGCAGCAGCGGCACCCGCCCGACCTGCGCCAGCCACACCTGCGCCACCAGTTCGCGCAGCTCGGGCAGCCCGATGGTGACGCGCACCGCGGCGCCGCCGGCGTCCCGCAGCTTGCGCAGCGGCAGGTTGTCCGGGTCGATCAGCGGATAGGTCTCCAGCTGCCAGCCGTCCCTGGACAGCGACTGCCGGAAGTAGCCCCGCTTGTACAGCAGGCCCACCCCGATCACCGGAACGCCCAGGTCGGAGGCGGCCTTGAGGTGGTCGCCGGCCAGGATGCCGAGGCCGCCGGAGTACTGCGGGAGCACCGCGGTCAGGCCGTACTCGGGGGAGAAGTACGCGATCGAGCGCGGCGGGGCGTCAAGGGTCTGGTACCACTTGGGCTGGCTCAGGTAGGTGCGCAGGTCCTCCGCCGCGGCCGCGACCCGGCCGGTGAACCGCTCGTCCGCGGCCAACTGGGCGAACCGCTCGGTGCGCACCGCGCCGAGCAGGCGCACCGGGTCGTGCCGCACGTCCTCCCACTGGTCGGGGTCGATCGCCTCGAACAACGCCCTGGTCGGCTCGTGCCAGGACCAACGCAGGTTGGTCGCCAGCTCGGTGAGGGCGGAGAGGGGCTCGGGCAGGACTGTGCGCACCGTCAGGCGCCGGATCGCCTTCATGGTGATCGAGCCTAGTCCCACCCCCCGGCGCGCGTAAGGGATTGCGGGGGTTCAAGAAGCCATTCGGTGAACGTGTCGCTCCGGCGGTACACACGTTCGACGGCTCACTCCGGTAGTACGCGCGCGTAGTTTCGGATAGAACAGGATGTGTGATCGGTCGCATCCCGCTGCTCGACGTCCAGCCACGGATCCTGGACGGCGCCCGCCCCGCCAAGGCGGTGCCCGGCGAGCCCTTCCCCGTCTCCGCCACGGTCTTCCGCGAGGGCCACGACGCCGTGGCGGCGAACGTCATACTGATCGGACCGGACGGCCGGCCGGACGGCTGGCACCGCATGCGCGAGGTGGAGCCGGGCACGGACCGCTACGAGGCGTGGGTGAGCGCCGACCGGGTGGGTGACTGGACCTTCCGGGTGGAGGCCTGGGCCGATCCGGTGGCCACCTGGTACCACGTCGCCCGCGCCAAGGTCCCGGCCGGCCAGGACATCGAGCTGGTCTTCGCCGAGGGCGCGGCGCTGCTCGAGCGGGCCGCCGCGGCCGAGCCGGTGATCAGCGACGAGCACGACGTCGAGTTCCCCGGGCAGGACCTGCTCGCCGCGACCGCCGCCGCGCTGCGCGACGAGGGCGCGAGCCCTGAGGCGCGGCTGGCGCTGGCCGAGGGCGCCGCGGTGCACGAGGCGCTGGCCGTGCGCCCGCTGCGCGAGCACCTGACCGCGAGCGAGCCGCTGCGGGTGCGGGTGGACCGGGAGCGCGCGCTCTACGGGGCCTGGTACGAGTTCTTCCCGCGCTCCGAGGGCGCCGTGGTCGACCCCACCGGCGGGCGCCCGCCGCGCAGCGGCACCCTGCGCACCGCGGCCGAGCGGCTGGCCGGGGTCGCCTCGATGGGCTTCGACGTCCTCTACCTGCCGCCGATCCACCCCATCGGCACGACCTTCCGCAAGGGACGCGGCAACACCCTGCACGCCGGCGAGTACGACCCGGGCTCGCCCTGGGGCATCGGCTCCCCGGCCGGCGGCCACGACGCCATACACCCCGACCTGGGCACCATGAAGGACTTCGACCACTTCGTGGACCGGGCCGAGAAGCTCGGGCTCGAGATCGCCCTCGACTTCGCGCTGCAGTGCTCGCCCGACCACCCGTGGGTGGCCAAGCACCCGGAGTGGTTCAAGCACCGGCCGGACGGCACCGTCGCCTACGCGGAGAACCCGCCGAAGAAGTACCAGGACATCTACCCGATCGAGTTCGACACGGACATGCCGGGCCTGATCGACGAGTCCGAGCGGATTCTGCGGCTGTGGATGGAGCACGGCGTGCGGATCTTCCGGGTGGACAACCCGCACACCAAGCCGGTCGCCTTCTGGGAGACGCTGCTCGGCCGGATCCACGCCACCGACCCGGACGTGCTCTTCCTCGCCGAGGCCTTCACCCGCCCGGCCATGATGCACGCCCTGGCCGCGGTCGGCTTCCACCAGTCGTACACGTACTTCACCTGGCGCAACAGCAAGGCGGAGCTGGAGGAGTACCTCAGCGAACTGTCCCGGGACACCGCCTCGTTCCTGCGGCCCAACTTCTTCGTCAACACCCCGGACATCCTGCACGCCTACCTCCAGTACGGCGGGCGCCCCGCCTTCGAGATCCGCGCGATCCTCGCGGCGACGCTGGCACCGTCCTGGGGGGTTTACTCTGGATACGAGCTGTGCGAGAACCTGCCAGCGGCACCGGGCAGCGAGGAGTACGCGGATTCGGAGAAATACCAGCTCAGGCCGCGTGACTGGGCCGCTGCGGAGGCCGAGGGCAGGTCGCTCGCCCCGTTGTTGACCAGACTCAACAACCTCCGGCGCGATCACCGTGCCCTCCAAGGGTTGCGTAATCTCCATTTCCATCACACGGACAGCGATGCTGTGCTGTGCTACTCCAAGCGGGACGGGGACGGCGACACCATGATCATGGTCGTCACCCTGGATCCGCACCAGACGCGGGAGGCCACCGTCTCCCTCGACCTGCCCGCACTCGGCCTCGGTTGGTCGGACCGCTTCGTCGTGCACGACGAACTCGGCGGCGGCACCTACCACTGGGGGCGGGACAACTACATCCGCCTCGACCCGCACGAGAACCCCGCGCACCTGCTGACCCTCCGGCGCTGAACGGCAGGCGGCACGGGGTGCTCATCCACCTGGCACCGTGTGGTGCTCCTCCTGACGCCAAGGAGTGACCGTGATCGTCAACGAGCCTGTCTCCGACAGCCCGCTCGACCTGCCCAAGAGCGAGCGCGACCCGGATTGGTTCAAGCGCGCCGTGTTCTACGAGGTGCTGGTGCGCTCCTTCCAGGACGCCAGCGGCGACGGGACCGGCGATTTGAAGGGCCTGACCTCGCGTCTGGACTATCTGCAGTGGCTGGGGATCGACTGCATCTGGCTGCCGCCCTTCTTCAAGTCCCCGCTGCGCGACGGCGGCTACGACGTGGCCGACTACACCGACGTGCTCCCGGAGTTCGGCGACCTCGGCGACTTCGTCGAGTTCGTGGAGGCGGCGCACGCCCGCGGCATCCGTGTGATCATCGACTTCGTCATGAACCACACGAGTGATCAGCACCCGTGGTTCCAGGCCTCGCGGACCGACCCGCAGGGTCCGTACGGGGACTACTACACGTGGGCCGACGACGACAAGCAGTTCGGCGACGCGCGGATCATCTTCGTCGACACCGAGACCTCCAACTGGAGCTTCGACCCGGTCCGCAAGCAGTACTACTGGCACCGGTTCTTCTCGCACCAGCCGGACCTGAACTACGAGAA
>DATJIF010000089.1:0-3549 GCA_035493475.1 Actinospica sp. | reverse complement strand
TTCCGCGAGGTCGAGACGACCGTGCCGGTGCTCGCGGACGCGCCCTCCAACGCGGTCGCCTGCCTTATCGGCGCGACCGTAGCCACGCCCGGCGTGCTGATCCAGTGCTCGGTGGAGGAGGCCGCCGAGCTTGAGCTCGGCATGCGTGGCCTGACCTCCTATGCGGAGACCGTCTCGTTGTACGGCACCGAGCAGGTGTTCACCGATGGTGACGACACCCCGTGGTCCAAGGCGTTCCTCACCTCCGCGTACGCTTCCCGCGGCATGAAGATGCGGGTCTCCTCTGGCGCGGGCGCGGAGGTCCTGATGGCGGGCGCCGAAGCCAAGTCGATGCTCTACCTGGAGTCCCGCTGTGTCGCGCTGGCCCGGGCGATCGGCGCGCAGGGCGTGCAGAACGGCGGCATCGACGGCGCGTCCGTCGCGGCCTCCGTGCCGTCCGGGCTGCGCGAGCTGATGGCCGAGAACGTCATGGTGATGGCCCGCAACCTGGAATCCTGCTCCGGCAATGACGCGCTGATGAGCGAGTCGGACATGCGTCGCACGTCCCGGACCCTGCCGATCGTCCTGGCCGGATCGGACTTCGTGTTCAGCGGCTTCGGATCCATCCAGCGGTATGACAACATGTTCGGCCCGAGCAACTTCAACGCCGAGGACATCGACGACTTCCTGGCGATGCAGCGGGACTGGGGCGTGGACGGCGGCCTGCGGACCGTGCCGCCCGGCCAGCTGCTCGAGCTGCGCCGCGAGGCTGCGCAGGTGTGCGCCGACGTCTACCGCTACCTTGGCCTAGCCGACTTCCCGCACGTCGAGGAGGCGGCCGACGCCGCCGGGTCAAAGGACCTCGGGGAAACCGACACGCTCGCCGTGCTTGGGGCTGCCCAGGCCATCCGTCACCGCGGGCTAACCGTGGTGGACATCGTGGCCGCCCTCGACGAATGCGGCTATCCGGAATACGCGGAACGGGCCCTGGCCTTTGTTCGGGCCAGGCTCGCCGGGGACTACCTGCAGACGTCGGCGATCTTCGACGAGCGGCTGTCCGTGCTTTCCCTCGTCACCGACCCGAACGACTACGCCGGCCCTGGCACGGGCTATGTTCCGCCGCCAGCGCGGCAGGCCGAGATCGACGCGATCCGCCAAGTGCGTGGCGTGGACGACCTGCGCTGGTCCCAGTCGGCGGCGGGCGTCCCCGACCTGCTCCGCCCGACCGGGGCGGCCAGCGCCGGGATCGACCCTCGCGACGTGGTGATCGGCGTTTCTCCCGCGCTCGGCGTGGACGTCTGGCAGTGCCTGTCGGGTCTGTCCGTGCCGGACGTGCTCCGGGAGATGCTGGCAGGCCTGGAGGAGGAAGGGTGCGTCGGCCGGGTGGTGCGTTTCCCCGCCACGGTCGACCTCGGACAGATCGGCCTGGCCGCCGCGCGGCTGTCCGGGTCGGGCATCGGGATCGGCCTGCAGGGCAAGGGCACCGCGCTGATCCACCGCCGCGACCTGGCGCCGCTGGCCAACCTGGAGCTGTACTCGGTCGCGCCGTCGGTGACGCTGGACCTTTACCGGCTGCTCGGCGCGAACGCCGCCAGGCACGCCAAGGGCGCCACCCCCAACCCGGCCCGCAATCCGTACTCCGACGAGGCCATCGAGGCGCGCTATCACACCACGGTGATCGCCCTGATGGAACTGGAGCGCGCCCGCGTGGTGCCTGGCGCGGCAGCGGTCGAGCTATCGCTGGAGGGGCTGCTGTGAACGCCGAGACACGGGCGCTGTCCGGACGGGCGGTGGACGACCTGACGCTCGACGCTGTCCGCGTCGGTGAAGCCGGCCTCGCGGATCTGCGGATCCACCCCGAGACCCTGGAACGCCAGGCGGTGATCGCCCAGCAGCACGGCAACCCGCAGCTCGCGGCGAACTTGCGGCGTGCGGCCGAGCTGACGCGGCTGCCCGACGAGGAAGTGCTCGCGATCTACGAGGCGCTGCGCCCAGGGCGCTCGACCATCACGGAGTTGACCGCGCTTGCCGGGTCGCTGGCTGCCCGCGGACTCCCCCTCAACGCCGCTCTGGTCGCAGAAGCCGCCGAGATCTACGCACGCCGCCGGCTCGCCCGTGCCGCAGTCACCTCGAGCCCCCCGCCCCAGCCTCCCGCCACCGGGCCCGGCCCGTCATCCCAGCCGCCCGTCAACTCGCGATGACGGCGATCGCCGGGGTCGATGTCGGCAACGCGACGACCGAGGTCGTCATCGTGGCCGACGGCGCCATTCTCGGCGCGGGGCGTGCCCCGACCCGCGGCCGGAAGGGGTCGCCAGACTCACTGCGTGCCGCTGCCGCCCTGGTGCGCCGGGTTGCCCGCCAGACGGGCACGGTCGTCAACGAGGCGCGGATCGCGCCACTGCGTCCAGTCGATACGTCCGTGCGCATCGTCCCGAACGCGCCGCCGTCGACGGGCCATCTCCGTGTCCTCGCGGCAGGCGTTGCCACGCCTGGCGGCGCTGGCACCGGTGTCGGCGTACCGCTCCTACTCGGGAATCAAGCCGGGACTTCAGATCACGCCGGCCCGGTCATCGTGGTGGTGCCACCGCAAACGCGCTACGACCACGCCGCGGCCGCCATTCGCGGGTTGCTCGCGGTGGGGACGCGGGTCAGCGCCGTGCTCGTCGCCAGCGACGAGGCTGTTCTCGTCGCCAACCGGCTGCCTTCCGCGGTCCGCTGCCTTCCGCTCATCGACCAGGTGGACCCGGCCGCCGCGGCGTCCTGCACACTGCTCGCGGTCGAGGTACGGCCGCCCGGTCATCCTCTGACGACGCTGGCCGACCCGGTGGCGCTGGGCGCAGCCTTCGGCCTGGGCGAGCGCGACATCGGTGACGCCGCCGCGATCAGCCGTTCCCTGCTCGACTACTCCAACGCGGTCGTCGGGCTGACCCCGGATGCGATGCCAGCCCCACAGCCCGCCGCCCCGGACCCGCCGTCGCGGCGCGACGCGGAGCTGGACGACGTCTTCACCGTGGACCTCGCCGCCGCCGCGGAGGCCGCAACCGCCAGGCGGGGCAGCCTGGGCCGCGCGTTCCTGGTCGCGGCCCTGCACCGGCAGCCGACCGACGCCGGATCGGCCGCGACGGAGCTGGCAAGCCTGCTCGGCATTCCGGTCACCTCTCCGCTAACCGAGCCAGCCGCCGCCCGGCTGGGCGCGGCCATGACACCTGGCATGCTGCCCGGGGCGCTGGTCGCCGACATCGGGTCGGGCACCATCGACGCGATCGCGGCCGACGGCCGCGAGGTGGTCGTCGCCGGGGCCGGGGAACTGCTCACGGTCGCGGTCGCGGAAGCCCTCGGCGTTCCGCGCGCGGCGGCCGACTGGATCAAGCGCGGCCCGTGCGTCCGGCTTGACGCCGGCCAGCGGTACGAGGCCGAGGACGGCAGCCGGGGCTTCCTGGACCTACCCGCACCCGCGGCCGCCGCCGGAATGCTCGCGGTCCCCGGCCCCGGCGGCCTCGTGCCGTTCGCGGGCCGTGCCAGTCGGCAGCACACTCCGTCGGAGTGGCGCGCGATCCGCCTTCGCCTCAA
>DATJIF010000088.1:0-7517 GCA_035493475.1 Actinospica sp. | reverse complement strand
TCGGCGAAGGTGGCGAGCGGTCCGAGCACGGCGGTCGAGTCCGCGTAGACATAGGTCAGCGTGGCGACCGCCTGGCGACCACAGGCGGTGCGCGAACAGCGACGGACAAGGCTCACGTGCGCGAGTGTATTGCGATACGGGCCCGGGCGGCCATACGCCGCGCCCGTCGTTCTTCACACAAACGCGAACTGCCTGACTGTGTATTACTGTCAGTGGCGTGCATGGTAAGTCGGGTATCCCCTCCTCGCCGCCGCCTGGCCAGCCGCGTCGCCGCAAGACGCGGGACCGGCGGGGGCGCGGCATCCGCGGGCCGCTGGCGCCGGCCGAACTGCCGCTGAGCCTCACCCGCGCGGAGAAGTTCGACGATCTGGTGCTGGACGCGGTCGAGCGGCTCGAGCAGCGCTGGCCGCAGCTGGCCGCGGTGGAGTTCGCGGTGGAGCAGGTGCCGCCGCCGGGCGCCGAGTACTGGTCGGCCGATCCGGTGCCGCTGGGCCGGGCCATCCGGGCGGCCCGCGGGGAGCCGGACCGGATCGTGGTCTACCGGCGGCCGACGGAGGTGCGCGCGGCGACGCAGGCCGAGCTCGTGCCGCTGGTGTACGAGGTCGTGGTGGAGCAGGTGGCCGAGCTGCTCGGTCTGGACCCGGAGATCATCGACCCGGAGACGGACGAGGACTGAGGCGGTCTCAGCCCTCGCCGGTCCCTCGCGGCCGGCGCTAGATGGTTGATTCGGGGGTAGGCCGGTAAGCCGAGGGCGCTGGAACGTCTGTGGGCTGCGGAAATCTCGTCGCAGGGCGAAAAGGCTCAGCGGCAAGCCTGGGCGTGCGCCGCGACCCGGCGCATACTCGGTCGTCTGTGGAGGGTCGCGGCGCGCGGCCAGGCGCCGCCGATCAGCCTTTTCGCCCCGGCATACCCCCGAATCAACCATCTAGTTCTGCGGCACCAGGCCGGAGGAGTCCTGGCCGACCGCCGGGATGGTCACCGTCTCGGCGGCCGTGGTCAGCGCCTGGATGCTCAGCTGGCTGCCGGTCGCGTAGATCCGACCGGCGTAGATGTGCTGCGCCCCGTTCAGCGGCGTGACCACGATCGCGAAGTTCCCGCTCGCGCCCTTGGGGCCGGACAGCGAGGCGTTCACGGTCTGGCCGGCGGGCACCGAGATCGTGGTGGACGCGGTGGCCGGGCTGCTGCCGGAGCCGGTCTCGGTCAGCTTGACCTGGGCCGCGCTGCTGCCGGTGTTGGTCAGCGTGAGCGTCGAGTTCGAGGTGTTGTCCGCGACGATCCCGTCACCGCTCAGGGCCGGCACCGGGCTGATGTACGCGGTGTCCTGGCCGCCCTTGTCCGACTGGGTGATCTTCAGCTCGCCGACGACCGGGATGGCGCTGCCGCTGCCGGTGACCGGCAGGCACTGGTTGGCCGCGCTGTTCGCGCCGCACACCTCCAGCGCCGCGTACTCCCCGGAGGTGGGCACCGAGCTGAGGTCGACGGTCGTCGTCTTGCCCTGGGTCAGGTTGCCGGAGAACGAGGAGCCGACCGCGGGCTCGATCGTCGAGTGGCCGACCCAGCGCAGCGTCACGGCGGCGGCCGCGGTCGGGGCGAGCAGCGTCAGCTGCACCTTCTCGTTGTCCTCGGCCTGCGGGACGCCCGGGAAGACCAGCGTGGTCGCGGACTTCTGACTGGCCACGAAGTCGCGCCCGCCGCCGCTGCCGTCCCAGTCGAGCATGGACGCGGAGATCCGGCCGGAGCTGGCCACCACGTGGATCGCGTACGGCGCACCCTGCTTCTGGGCGTCGAGGGTGCCGAGCAGCTCGGACTTCTGCGAGTTCGGGGTGAGCGTGATGCCCTGCAGCGACGTGGCGTTCTCGCCCGCCGCCAGCTGGCCGCCCGCCGTGTACATGGTGATGGTGACGCTGGCCGACTGGTTGTCCGTGTTGGCCATGTTCAGCATCGAGTACGACGAGCCCGCGGAGTCGGTGCCGAGGCCGACGAACCAGAAGTCGGTGTCCGGACTGCCGCAGTCGGTCGAGGCGAGCCCGTGCGTGCCGCTGGACGAGCCGGAGGGCATGGTCTCGGTGACGGTGAACCCGGCCGCGTCGGCGCCGGTGGCCGTGGCGATCACCGGGTTGTTCACGTCGGTCGCGGCCTCCGAGCCGCCGGAGACTCCGGTCGCCGTCGCCAGGGTGCCCGCCTTGCCCGCGGTCAGCAGGCTGCTGCCGCCGCCCATCTGCTTGACGGACACCGACGAGGTACCGGAGACCGACACCGTGCCGGGGCTGAAGGTGCTGATGTTCGTCGAGCTGCTGTCCTTGACCAGCGGGCAGACGACGGTGGCGGCGCTGACCGGCGTGGTCGTGGACTGCGACACCGACTTGTCCGCGGCGGTGGCCGAGGACGCGGCGGGCTTGGCGAAGCCGTAGCCGAGGCCGATCACCAGCGCGCCGATGACGATGCCGGCGACCTGGACGCGCCGGCCGACGCCCGCGACCGGACCGAGCCGGGTGGGTTTCTGTTCGCTCACCGGGCCCTACCAGCCTTCCTGCTGACCGTACTGCTGCTGTTCCTGCTGCCCCGTGCCGTAGCCCGGGTACTGCTCGAACTCCGGATAGTGCTGCTGCTCTTCCGGGTTCGCCGGGTACTGCTCGTGCTGCTGGTACTGCTCCTGCGGGTACTGCTGGTACTGCGGGTCCTGGTACTGCTGCTGCTCGTACGGCTGCTGCGGCTGCTCGTACGGCTGCTGTTGCTGCTGCTCGTACGGGTACTGCTGCTGTTCCTGGTACCCGTACTGCTCGTACGCGGCGTACTGCTGCTGCGGCTGCGGCTGCTCCTGGTAGCCGTACTGCTCGTAGCCCTGCTGCGGGTACGCCTCGTACGACTGCTCGTAGCCCTGGTACGCGCCGGAGTCGTAGCCGTAGTCGGCGCTCTCCGGCTGCTGCTGGTAGACGTCGGCGTTGACGGCCTGCGAAGTCTCGTAGACCGGCGCCTCGTAGCTCTCCACGGCGGGCGGCTCGGCCTGCATGGGCATGTGCACGGGCTCCGGGGCCGGCTCCTCGTACGCCGGCGCGGGCTCGTAGGCGGGGGCCGGCTCGTACGGCGCGGCGGGCTGGTACGCGGGCGCCGCCGCGACCGGCTCGGGCTCGGGGTCCGGCTCCATCTTGCCGGGCTCGCCCGCCGCCGCGGCCGCCTCCGCGTACTCGTCCTCCTCGTCGTGCTCGTCCTCGGGCCGACGGCCGAAGGGCAGCGCCATGATGGTCGCCGCGGCGAACGCGAGGGCCTCGCCGAGCAGCCAGAAGGTGTGCGTGTACGACTGGTAGCCGATGCTGACCGTGCCCGAGCCGGACGGCAGGGTCCAGGCCTGCAGGCCGTCGGCGAGCGTGGTGGACGGCAGCTTCTGGCCGTTCTCCTTCGCGGTCCAGCCGCCGGACGCCGCCTCGGCGAGCACCAGCACCCGGCCGGAGGCGCCCGCCGGGACGTTCACCGAGGCGGTGACGTCCTGGGAGCAGACCGCCGCGGAACCCTGCGCCGCCGTGCCCGGGTTCGAGGTCGAGCCCGTGCACTGATACGCCAGCGTGAGCGCCGCGCCCTTCGCGTCCTGCATGGTGATCCGGCCGACGGTGCCGTTGACCTGCCAGTACTCGGTCGAGTTGCCGGTGCTGCCGGTCAGCATGTCCTGGGTCAGGCCGGAGGTGCTGCCGAGGTTGTGGGTGATCGCGTCGGGCACCGAGGCGGCCGCCCAGATGTAGCCGATGTCCAGGCTCGCCAGCCCCTGCGCGACGTTGCCGCCGCTGCCGGAGAGCAGCTGGCCGACGACGCCGTTGAGCTTCGCGGTCTGGGCCGACGTCAGGTGCACGTCCGCGTCGCCGATGATCGGCCCGGTGCCGCGGGCGACGGTGTAGGCCACCGTCCCGTTCGCGCCCGCGGTGAGCGTCAGGGTGCGCACCTGCGCGGCGCTCTCGTTCTCGGCCGCGAGGTACTGCGGCAGGCCCGCCGTGACCCGGGTGACGGGGTTGTCCGCGCCGCGCAGCAGCCACCAGCCGCCCGCCGCGACGGGGGCGAGCACGGCGGCCGCGGTCACCAGCACGCTGACCGGCTGGCGCCAGCCGAACGCGGCCCCGGCGATCCGCTCGCGCGCGCCCTCGGCGCCGACGATGGTCGCGGTGATCAGGCCGAAGCCGAGCAGCGCGGTGGACACGCCGGGCCACGGCACCGCGCCGACCGCCGCGTCGGTCGCGGTGACCGTCGTGCGGGTCAGGAACAGCGCCGAGCCGAAGCCGAGCAGCGTGATCATCCACGCGGAGACCACGACCCGACGCCGGGTGCCGCGCAGCAGCGCCGCGAGCGCCGTCAGCAGCAGGCCCGCGCCGAACCAGTACGGGTAGGTGCCGGGGCCGCCGGGGTCGCCCAGCAGCAGGCCGAGCGGCGTGGACGCGGGCGAGTTCAGGCCGTAGCCCGTGGCGCCCAGCTCGGTCAGGAACGAGCCCGGGTTGCGCAGCAGCGTCAGCGACCAGGGCGAGAGCACCACGAGCGGGGTGCCCAGGATGATCGCCATCCGGGTCGCGGTGACGAAGAGGTTCGAGCGGGTGCGCCAGGCCACCGAGACCAGCGCGATCGCGCCCGCGAAGGCGGTCAGCGCCCAGATCACCGGGGCGAAGGCGGTCGCCAGCATCAGCATGAACGCGCAGGTCCACGCCGAACGGGTGTTGCCCTTCTGGCTGCGGCTGCCGATCGCGCTCGCGGCCGTGGTCACGATGAGCGGCAGCAGCGCGACGGCCACCGCCGAGCCGAGCCGGCCGGTGGCGACCGCGCCGAGCGCGACCGCGAGCAGTCCGTAGGCGTAGCCGCCCCAGATCCGCAGCACGGCCGAGTCGGTGACCCGCTTGAAGGCGTAGGAGGCGCTCAGGCCGGCCAGCGGCACGGAGCCGAGCAGCAGCACCAGCACGGCGAGGCTGGCCTTGCCGAACAGGATCGTGCCGAGCAGCGCGAGCAGGCCCAGGTAGGCGGGCGCCTCGTTGTTGGTGCCCAGGCCCACGCCGTGCCACGCGGAGACGTACTCGTGCCACAGGTCGCTGGAGCCGCCCGGGGTGGGCAGCAGCGCGCCGCCCGCGAGCGTGCCGCCGAACAGCAGCGAGCGCCCGGCGATCAGCGCGACCACCGTGAGGCCGAGGCCGACCGCGATGATCGGCTTGCGGATCAGCCGCTTGAGCAGGCCGACCGAGTCGGTCTCCAGCGACTCGGCCTCCTCGGAGACCGGGCCGGACTCGGCCGAGCCGTGCCGGGAGGCGTTGACCCCGCCGTCGACCGCCTTGTCGCCGCGGATCTGCGTCCAGACGTTGTCCAGCGCCGCCCGGGTCAGCGCCCCGCGCGGCGGCAGCAGCATGGCCACCTCGAGCGGGTCGGCCTCGCGGAATCTGCGGCGGGCCGCGCGGCCCCGGAGTATCCGGTCGGGGCGGGCGGCGAAGCCGAGCATCGCGAAGAACTCGTCGGAGGCCAGGCCCGGGCTCTTGGCGATCAGGTGGCCGAGCACCCGGAAGAAGGTGCCGACGATCAGCCGCAGGTAGAGGAAGGGCCACAGGATCGAGGGCTTGTTGACCGCCACGGCGTAGAGCGCGTGGGTGCGGTCGAGCAGCTGCGGCCGGTTCGGTCCGGCGTCCACCCGGCGGCGCTCGCGCGCGGAGGCCTCGGCGTGCCGGATGACCGCCTCGGGCGCCACGATGACCCGGTAGCCCGCGTTGTTGGCCCGCCAGCAGAAGTCCAGGTCGTCGCGGAACAGCGAGATCGCCCGGTCGAAGCCCTTGAGCTGGTCCCACACGTCGCGCCGGATCAGCATGCCCGCCGAGCCGACCGAGAGCACCGGGCGGACCTCGTCGTACTGGCCCTGGTCGTGCTCGCCGCGCTCCAGCCCGGTCCAGCGGCGGCCGTTGCCCGCGACCGTGACACCGACCTCGAGCAGCTGCCTGCGGTCGTACCAGCCGTGCACCTTGGGGCCGACGACGGCCACGTGGTCGCTGGGGTGCTCCGCGGAGTACTCCTCGGCGGTCAGCAGCAGCTGGCCGAGGCAGTCCGGGGAGGGGGCGCTGTCGTCGTGCAGCAGCCAGACCCACTCGATCGGGGCGTCCGACTCGTAGCCCATCTCGTCGTAGCCGACCGGCTCGGAGTTCTTCAGGCCGTACGCGACGGCGGTGCCGTAGCCGGTGGAGCGCTTGCGCTCGAGCACCAGGTCCGAGCCGAGCGCGCCGCGCAGCAGCTCGGCGGAGCGGTCCCGGGAGCCGGTGTCCACGGCGATGACGCGCTGCACCGGGCGCTGCTGGCCGAGCAGCGCCTCCAGCACGGTGGGCAGCCAGCGCTCGCCGTCGTGGCTGACCAGGACGGCGGTCACGACGTGGCGGCGCAGCGCTTCGTGCGGGTTGGCGGCGTACGCGCGGGAGCGTGTAGGCGGTGCGAACTGTGACATGCGAGGCGACGACCCGGGTCTCGACGGCGTTTTCATCCCCCGCCGAGTTCTACGCTCGCGCGCGGCTCGGCGGTTGCCCCACCCTAGTAGACGCGGCGAGAAATCGGGGCTTCGTCACGTGAATTGTCCGTATTGATACGGAAATCCGGGACAAAACGCGAGGCTCCGGCGGCCTCGTTCCGACGGCGTTCCGACCGCCCGAGAGTCAGGCAGCCTTCTTCTTCAGCCGGCGGCGCTCCCGCTCGGAGAGCCCGCCCCAGATGCCGAAGCGCTCGTCGTGGGCGAGGGCGTACTCCAGGCACTCGGCCTTGACCTCGCAGGCCAGGCACACCCGCTTGGCCTCGCGGGTCGAGCCGCCCTTCTCCGGGAAGAAGGACTCCGGGTCGGTCTGTGCGCACAAAGAGCGCTCCTGCCAGCTGAGCTCCTCGTCGAAGCCGCCGAGCAGCGGGAAGACCTCGGTCATGTCCTCGCCTCCCGTCCTGTGTGCCACGCACGGCGCGCGGAGGCTCGTCCATCCGCCGCTGCCCCGGCATCGTCCGTACATTCATCGCCATCGCCGTGCCCTGCGAACACGGCCCGTGCCCATCGCGACCACCACTGATGACGCGGCGTCACAATGCGGTGGCCTGATGGAAATTACACGCGCGTCGTTCCACGGGCGTCAAGCCGGGATCTGATAGCGGGGGCCTTATTCACTCGGAGGGAGCAGCGCGAACGGGTGTCGCGGGGCGTGTCCCGCAGCGGTGTCACCTGCGGCGCGGTCGGCCGGGTCGAAGAGCCCGTCGAAAGGGCTTGGTCCGACGAATTGCACCCGATCGAGTGAACAACCCTCTGACCACGGCGTGTAGCCGCCCGCTCGCTCGACGCCGCCCGGGTCCGGGAGCGTGCACAGAACGTGGCCGAACGCCGTGCTACCCTCGTCGCATCATGAGCGGGCAACGGGTCACCCTCGGAGCGCGCCCGGCCGATCACCGGTCGGAGCGCGGCGCGAGCCTGCCCACGCTCATCTCCCGCAGCTGTTGTCGTCGCTGTAGCTGACCCCGTCCCGGGCGCTCGAGCGTCGCGGACGGGGACC
>DATJIF010000087.1:0-38819 GCA_035493475.1 Actinospica sp. | reverse complement strand
CTCGTGCTCCTCGAAGCGGGTCACCGCGGTGGGGTCGGCCAGCAGAACGCTGGTGTCCAGGACGTAAGTGCGCCGATCAGATGTGGCCACTAGTGCTCCGGCTCTGTATGGCGTATCCCTGGGCGGACACGCCCTTACCAGGGCTTTACCCCATCCGGGGGAGCGAAAAACGGCAGCGCAAGGCTGTCAGGGACTTACGCTCCGTAGCGGCGCTGACGTTGGGCGAAGTCGCGCAGCGCCCGCAGGAAGTCGATCCGGCGGAACGCGGGCCAGTACGCCTCGCAGAAGTAGAACTCCGAGTGCGCCGACTGCCACAGCATGAAGCCGGACAGCCGCTGCTCGCCGGACGTGCGGATGATCAGGTCCGGCTCGGGCTGGCCGGCCGTGTAGAGGTGCTCAGTAATATGTTCGACGTCGATGATCTCGGCGAGTTCCTCGATCGACGTGCCGCGGTCGGCGTGCTCGAACAGCAGCGAGCGGACCGCGTCGGCGATCTCCTTGCGGCCGCCGTAGCAGATGGCGGCGTTGATCACGAGGCCCGGGTTGTCCACGGTCTCCGCGGTGAGCTCCTTGATGCTGCGGGAGAAGTCACCGGGCATCAGGTCCAGCGCGCCGACCGTGCGGATACGCCAGCGTCCGGTCTCGGCGAGGCTGCGCACCGCGCCCTCAATGATCCGCAGCAGGTCCTCGACCTCGTCCGCGGGCCGGTTCAGGTTGTCGGTGGAGAACAGCCACAGGGTCACGACCTCGACCCCGGCCTCCTCGCACCACCGCAGCATGTTGTGGATGTTGTCGGCGCCGCGCTGGTGGCCGGTGGCGATCTCCTCGCCCACCGTCTTCGCCCAGCGCCGATTGCCGTCCATGATGACGCCGATGTGCCGCGGCCGCCGATCCTCGTGGTCGAGCCGCTTGGCGAGCCGGCGCTCGTAGGCTCCGTACACCAGGTCGCGCAATCCCATGACGCAAGACCCTATCCCGCAGCACAGCCGCCCCGGGTTAATCCAACCCGGGACGGCTGTGAGGATGTAGTGAAGATCTCTTCGGAGCGCGCGGAGCACCCCTTACGGACCAGCGTCCGGCCGGGGATTAGCCCAGGCGGGCGATCAGGTCGCGGTGCTCCTGCCACAGCTCCGCGGGCAGGTGGCCGCCGAAGCGGTCGAAGTGCGCCGGGATCAGGTCGGCCTCGCGCCGCCAGGTCTCCGCGTCCACCCCGAGCAGCTCGTCCAGCCGGGCCGGGGCGAGGTCCAGGCCGGCCAGGTCCAGGTCCTCCGGACGCGGCACCAGCCCGATCGGGGTCTCGACGCCGTCCGCCTTGCCCTCGAGCCGCTCGACGATCCACTTGAGCACCCGGCTGTTCTCGCCGAAGCCCGGCCACAGGAAGGAGCCGTCCGCGCCCTTGCGGAACCAGTTCACGGAGTAGATCTTCGGCAGCTTGTCGGTGTCGGCCTTCTCGCCCACCTCGAGCCAGTGCGCGAAGTAGTCGCCCATGTTGTAGCCGCAGAACGGCAGCATGGCGAAGGGGTCGTAGCGCAGTTCGCCGACGGTGCCCTCGGCCGCCGCGGTCTTCTCCGAGGCCACGTTGGCGCCGAGGAAGACGCCGTGCCGCCAGGACTTCGACTCGGTGACCAGCGGCACCGCGGTGGCCCGCCGTCCGCCGAACAGGATCGCCGAGATCGGCACGCCCTTCGGGTCGTCCCACTCGGAGGCGATCGTCGGGCACTGGCCCGCGGGCACGCAGAACCGCGCGTTCGGGTGCGCGGCCGGGGTGCCGGACGCCGGGGTCCAGTCCTCGCCGCGCCAGTCGGTCAGGTGCGCGGGCTTCTCGTCGGTCAGGCCCTCCCACCACACGTCGCCGTCGTCGGTCAGCGCCACGTTGGTGTAGATGGCGTTGGCGTCCAGCGTGGCGATGGCGTTGGCGTTGGTCGAGCTGCCGGTGCCGGGCGCGACGCCGAAGAACCCGGCCTCCGGGTTGATCGCGTAGAGCCGGCCGTCCTCGCCGAAGCGCATCCAGGCGATGTCGTCGCCGACGGTCTCGACCTTCCAGCCCGGGATGGTCGGGGTGAGCATCGCCAGGTTGGTCTTGCCGCAGGCCGAGGGGAACGCGGCGGTGATGTACTTGGCCTCGCCGCTCGGCGGGGTCAGCTTCAGGATCAGCATGTGCTCGGCGAGCCAGCCCTCGTCCCTGGCCATCACCGAGGCGATGCGCAGCGCGTAGCACTTCTTGCCGAGCAGCGCGTTGCCGCCGTAGCCGGAGCCGAAGGACCAGATCTCCCGGTCCTCGGGGAAGTGCGTGATGTACTTCGTCGTGTTGCAGGGCCACGGCACGTCCGCCTGGCCC
Organism: Actinospica sp.; assembly: GCA_035493475.1. GTDB lineage: Bacteria > Actinomycetota > Actinomycetes > Streptomycetales > Catenulisporaceae > Actinospica. The sequence continues at coordinate 36,481 of DATJIF010000087.1, read as the reverse complement.
GGCTCCAGCGGCGCGCCGACGGTGTGCACCGCCTTCACGAACTCGCCGTCCGTGCCGAGCTCGTCCAGCACCGCCTGGCCCATCCGCGTCATGACCCGCATGGACAGCGCGACGTACGCCGAGTCGGTGATCTCCACGCCGAGGGCGGCGAGGGGCGAGCCGATCGGGCCCATCGAGAACGGCACGACGTACATCGTGCGGCCCCGCATCGAGCCCTCGAACAGGCCGTTCAGCGTCGCGCGCATCTCGGCCGGGGCCATCCAGTGGTTGGTCGGGCCGGCGTCCTGCTCGCGCTCGGAGCATATGAAGGTCCGGTCCTCGACGCGGGCCACGTCGGAGGGGTCGGAGGCCGCGTAGAAGGAGTTGGGCCGCTTGGCCGGGTTCAGGCGCTTGAGCGTGCCCGCCTCGACGAGCTGCTCGGTCAGCCGGGCCCACTCGGCGTCGGAGCCGTCGCACCACACGACGTCATCCGGCTGGGTGAGGCTGGCGATCTGGTCGACCCAGGCGATCAGGCCGGCATGCGTGGTCGGTGGGGCTGTCACCGCGAACGTCATCGTGCGCACTCCAAAGGTCACGCCGGGGGTCCGCACCACCCGGGCGCTGATTGAGGGTGCTTTGGACTATAACCACGCCGTCCCGAATGGTGGATAGTGCCGAAGGTCGCCTTGGCAAACCTACGGTCCCGTAAGTTACTCTGGAGTTGAGCCCGCTTCGGACCGGTTGCCCCCTCCGGGGCAGCGGATATGTCCAATTTTCTGACGAGTTCTGGTCCACGAGAAAGCGGGCCGCCGACGACAGGGTGTGACCAATCTCATGACTCGAAGTGATCAGAGCAGGTGCGGCCTGTGACCGAGCTAACGCCGGTAACGGGTGTGTCCTCCGCCACAGCCATACTGAAACCCAAGCTGCGCGGCTGGCTGCACGCCGCCACCTTCCCGCTCGCCCTGGCCGCCGGGATCGTGCTGATCTGCCTGGCGCCGAGCGCGGGCGAGGCCGTCGCGTGCACCGTGTTCGCCGTCTCGTCCTGGCTGCTGTTCGGCGTCAGCGGCGTCTACCACACCGTCAACTGGAACCCGCGGGTCAAGGCGGTACTGCGCCGCTTCGACCACACGAACATCTTCCTGATCATCGCCGGGACCTACACCCCGATCTCCGTCACGCTGCTCACCCGCGGCTCGGCGGAACTGCTGCTCACACTCGTCTGGAGCGGCGCGCTGATCGGCATCGGCTTCCGGATGTTCTGGATCGACGCGCCGCGCTGGGCCTACGTGCCCTGCTACATCGCGCTCGGCTGGGCAGCGGTCTTCTTCATGCCGCAGCTCCTCCACCACGGCGGCGTCGCGGTCGTCGTCCTGATCGCGACCGGCGGCATCCTCTACTCGGTAGGGGCTGTCTTCTACGGCATGAAGAAGCCGAACTTCTCGCCGCGCTGGTTCGGCTTCCACGAGCTGTTCCACTCGTTCACCATCGCCGCGTTCTGCTGCCACTACATCGCGGTGGCGATAGCGGTCCTGTCGGCTAAGTCGGCTGTCCCGGCGTGATCAACTGCTCCGCGACGGCCAGTCCGTAACCGGCGAACCGCGGAGCCTGCGAGCCCAGCGCCCGGGAGGCCGCGAGCGCCGAGTACGCGTCGTGCAGCGCGTCCTGCGAGCCGGTGGCCTGCGCGTACGCGGCGAAGGCGGCTGCCGCGGCGGACGTGCCGGACGGGCTCGCGTTGTCGGTCGGATCGCTCGGCCGGAAGTAGAGCGGAGCTGCGTCGGCGGCGGTGTCGTAGAGCCCGCCGTCCGCGCGGAACTGCGTGCGGATCGTCTCCAGCAGCGTCGCCGCGTGATCGAGCCACGAACGCTGACCGGTCGCCGTGTGCAGCGCGACGAACGCCTCCGCGACGCAGCCGTAGTCCTCCAGCACGCCGGGATTCTCGGACGCCTTGCCGTCGCGTGAGGTCCGCACCAGCCGTCCGTCCTCCAGATGCACATCAACCAACAGCTGCCCGCACCGCACAGCCGAACGCAGCAGATCAGACCGGCCAAGCGCGGCGGACGCCTCCACCAGCGCCGAGATGGCCAGCCCGTTCCACGAAGCGACGATCTTGTCGTCCCGCCCCGGCTGCGGCCGCTGCGCCCGCGCGACCCGCAACTTCGCCGCGACGCGCTTCACGTCCTCGGGGTTCTTCGCCTCGCCGCTCGGCTCGGCCGCGAGCCGCAGCACCGACTTGCCGTCCTCGAAGTTCCCCGCCTTCGTCACCTCGTACGCGGCGGCGGCGATCTTCGCGTCGTCCTCCCCCAACACCTCGGCGAGCTGCCGATACGTCCACGCGTACGTCAGCCCCTCGACCCCGTCCGTGTCCGCATCCAGCGCCGACGCGAACCCGCCGGACGCCGTGCCGAGCTCGCGGATCATGAAGCCCGCGGTCTCCTCCGCGATCCGCCGATACAGCGGCGACGGCGAGGTCCGCCACAGCACCGCGTAGACCCGGAGCAGCAGGGCATTGTCATACAACATCTTCTCGAAGTGCGGCACCGTCCACGTCGCGTCCACCGCGTACCGCGAGAAACCGCCGCCGAGCTGGTCGTAGATGCCGCCGCGCGCCATCGCGTTGCACGTCTGCGCCACCATCGCGAGCGACGCCGCCGACTCGGTGCGCGCGTGGTGCCGCAGCAGCTGAAGCAGCGTCATCGACGGCGGGAACTTCGGCGCGCCCCCGAACCCGGCACCGATCCCGGCGTGCTCCTCATCCGACGAGTACTCCGCCGTGATCCGCTCGACGGCCGCGTCCAACTCCACGGCCGCCGGCGCCTCAACGGACTGCCGCCGCCCGCCCACGGGCACCGCCAGCTCCGCCATCCGGGCCGCCACCGCCTCGCCGACCTGCGTGACCTCGTCCCGCTTGCCCGCCCAGGCCGCCGCCACCTGCGCCAGCACCTGCAGGAACCCCGGCACCGAACCGCGCGACCGCGGCGGGAAGTACGTGCCGCAGAAGAACGGCCGCCCCAGATGGTCCGCGAAAACCGTCATCGGCCACCCGCCGTGCCCGGTCATCGCCTGCGTGGCCGTCATATACACGGCGTCGACGTCCGGCCGCTCCTCCCGGTCCACCTTCACGCACACGAACCCCGCGTTCATCGCCGAGGCCGTGGTCGGATCCGAGAAGCTCTCGTGCGCCATCACGTGGCACCAGTGGCACGACGAATAGCCGATTGAGATCAACAGCGGCACATTGCGCCGCCTGGCCTCGGCGAACGCCTCCTCGCCCCACGGCCACCAGCTCACCGGGTTGTCAGCATGCTGAAGCAAATACGGCGAGGTCGCGGCCGCCAGTCGGTTCACGGCCTCACTCTACCGAGTTTGCGCTCACATTCCAGATACCCAGAGTGGCGAAAATCGTACAGATCGTACTGACGTGGGGTCAGTTCGCGACACGCGCGCCCCCCTGCCCCCCCCCCTGCCGCGTCAGCCGGTGCCGCCGTCCGAGGGGGTGGCGGTGCGGGCCGGGGTGGCGGGGGCGGACTGGGTCGCGGCGGCGGCTCCGTCGGCGCGGCCGGCCTTGAGGGCGGCTAGGCGGGCGTCGACCTCGGTGTCCTTGGCGAGGGTGTCCAGGCTGTTGAACTGGGAGTCGAGGGTGGAGGCGGCGAGTTCGGCCTTGCCCTTGACCAGGGCCTCCTCGCGGCGGATCTTCTCCTCGAAGCGGGAGACCTCGCTGGTGGGGTCGAGGATGTTGATGGACTTGACCGCGTCCTGCACCTGGGACTGGGCCTGGGCGGTCTTGGAGCGGGCCACGAGGTTGTCGCGGCGCTTCTTGAGGTCGGCGAGCTTGTCCTTCATCTCGTTCAGGCCCTGCTTGAGCTTCTCGGTCACGTCGTTCTGCGTGTCGACCTGCGTGGTGCCGTCGGTGACCTGCTGCTCGGCGTCCATCTGCTTGCCGATGGCGACCTTGGCGAGCTCGTCGAACTTGTCGGCGCCCGCGGAGTCGCCGGCGGCGCGCAGCTCGTCGGCCTTCTTGCTCGCGGCGAGGGCCTTGCCGCCCCACTCCTGCGCGGCCTTCTTGTCCTGGTCGAGGTCCTCCTCCATCATCCGGAGGTTGCCGATCGTCTGGGCGACGGCCTGCTCCGCCTCGGAGATGTTCTCGGTGTAGTCCCGGATGAGCTGGTCGAGCATCTTGCCCGGGTCCTCCGCCGCGTCGATCATCGCGTTGATGTTCGCGCGGGCTAGCTGGGCGACCCTGCCGAAGATCGACTGCTTGCTGCTCATGAGGTGTTCTCCTTCGCACGGGTTGGGACTTGGAACTGCGTGGCGACTGCGGGTCAGAACCGGCCGCCGGTGCTCCTGCGGCCGCCGCCGGGGGCGCCCTGGAAGCCGCCGGGCTGGCGGACCGCGGGTCCGGCGCGCGAGCGGCCGCCGCCGGAGCGCATCGCCTCGGTCGCGATGCCGCCGAGCACGGCGCCGAGCAGGCCGCCGAGTGCTCCCCCGGCCATCCCGCCCCCGGCGGAGCCTGACCTGCCGCCGCCGCCCATCCCCATGCCGCCGCCGAATCCGTTGAGGTCCGAACTGGCCTGCTGCTGGGCCGAGCGCGCGTACGAGCTGGCCTGCCGGGCCGCTTCGAGCGCGGCGGTCGGGTCGGTGGCCTGCAGGCTCATCGCCGTGGACAGCCGCCGCTCGGCCTCGGCCTGCAAGGTGCGGGCCTGGCTGCCGATCGCGCCGCGCCGCGTGGTGATGAAGTCCTGGGCGGCGGCCACGTCGCTGCGCGCGCCGAGCAGCGCCTGCTCCAGCATCGCCCGGGCGCCCGCGCGACGGTCGTGCTCGCTCTGCAGGCCGAGCAGCAGTTCGTCGAGCTGCGCGTCCACTGCCTGAAGCCGGCCGAGCTGGTCGAGCGGATCGCCGTGGCCGGACTGCACCTCGGCCTTGACCACGGCGGCCTCCTGCTCGAGTCCGCCGAGCCGGGCCACGGCCGTAGCGTCGGCGCCTTCGAGTAGTCCGCGCCCCTGGACGATCTCGCCGTCCACCTCGGCGATGATCGCGGCGAGGCCGTCCCGCGCCTGCTCCAGGTCCGCGAGCCGCCGATCCACGGCCGAGGTCAGCTGTCCGACCTGGCCGAGCGCCTCCTGCGCGGTGCGGGTGGCGACGGCCGCCTGGCCCTGCCGGTCCGCGGCCAGATCCGACTTCGCCTGCGCGATCGCACCCGTCGCGAACGTGACCAGCTGGCGTGCCTGCTCCGGGTTCTGCGCAACGGGTTCGAGCGCCTGCGGGGAGAAACGCGCGGCCGCGGCGCTGAGGGACGTGTTCGACTTCTGAATCAGTTCCGGCGCACCCGCCAGGAGCGCGTCGAGCTGGGCCAGCACCTCGGGCGCGCGGTGCTGGAGGTCGCGCAGGTCCTCGAACGCCGTGGTCTGGGCGTCGAGGGCGGCGTTGGCCCGCGTGCACTTCTCCACGATCTGCCGCAACGCCTGGTAGCGCTCGACTTCGGGGACGGGAGTGTCGCCGTCGAGCCGTGCGCGGAGCCGGAACGCGTCGGCGAGTTCCTGCTTGGCCGTGTCGAGCGCCGTGCTGAATCCCGTCGCCGACTCCTGGCCGAACTGCGCGATGGCGAACCCGAGTTCCTGCTCGCTCGTGCGGATCGCGTCGTCGGTCTCGACGAGCATCCGTGCCGCCTGCTCCTCCAGCTCCTTGATCGACGGGCCGGACGCCTGCCCGGGCCCGGCCGGTCGTGCCGCGGCCCTTCGCCTGCTGTAGAGCAGGAACCCGACGACAGCCACCGTGGCCAGCGCCAGGAAGCCGAGAACGATCCAGAACGTCGAACTGGTCGACGAGTTCGAAGAGGACGACGACGTAGTGCCGGTGCCGAGAACCGATGAGTCGAAGGTCGGCTTCGTCACGACCTGGCCTGCAGCCGCCTGTGCGAGACCCTGCGTGGCACCGATCGCGGCGGCGGCCCACTGGCTGTTGCGCAGCGAGGGCTCGATGGCCACGGTCGCGACCTGGTTCAAGGCGGACTGGCTGATCTGGAAGCCGCTGTCGACGCTCAAGCCGTACTGGCGCGCGGACGTCGCGACGGCCAGCAGCACGTCGTTGACCCCCATGCCGCTGCGCTGCGCGGTCTCGTCCGCCCACGTTGTCGGCGACTCGCCGGAGAAGTCCTTGACGTACGCGACGTGCAGATCGATGCCCTTCGCGCTGTACAGCTGGTCGATCGCCGTCTGCACCTGGTTCCGCGCGGATCCCAGCGCGCCGACCTGGTCCGTTATCTGCCCGGGCGAGAGGGTGATCGGGCTCACCGCGTACGCCGACGAGCAGACCGCGCCGCCGCCCGCGAGCACCAGCACGCACGCCACCGCCATACGCCCGCTCAGACCTCGCCTCGCCATCGCCCGGCCCGATTCTCTAGGTGTGGATATTCGTGGCATCTCCCGCGAAATCTATGTCGGCGCCCGGCCGCCCGCGACGCACCGACGGCCGATCAGGTGACGCGTGCGCGGTCGCCGGACCACCGGGTGCGTGATCCACTGAGAACATGGCGGATCTCGACAACGCGACCGACCTGGCGTCGGCCATCAAGTCCGGCTACACCTTCGACGGGGCGACCATCGACGTCGGCGCGCTCCTCGCGGACGGCCAGCCGCACCCCGACGCGCGCATCCGCCTGCCGCTCGCGATGATGAACCGGCACGGCCTGGTGGCGGGCGCGACGGGCACCGGCAAGACGCGCACCTTGCAGGGTCTCGCCGAGCAACTGTCCGACGCCGGGGTAGCCGTCTTCCTCGCCGACATGAAGGGCGACCTGTCCGGACTCGCCGTGCCCGGCAAGGGTGGCGAGAAGCTCGAAGCGCGCACCGAAGCCCTGGGCCAGGACTGGAAGGCGACCGGCTACCCCGTCGAGTTCCTGTGCCTCGGCGGCCTAGGCGACGGCGTCCCCGTGCGCGCGACGCCGACGTCCTTCGGGCCGACGCTGCTGTCCAAGGTGCTCGAACTCAACCCGACGCAGTCCTCGTGCCTGGAACTGATCTTCCGCTGGGCCGACGAGCGCGGCTACGAACTGCTCGACCTCAAGGACGTGCGCGCCGTCGTCGCCTATCTGACCAGCGCTGAGGGCAAGAACGAACTCAAGGAACTCGGCGGAGTCTCCGCGGCGACCGCCGGAGTCATCCTGCGCGAGCTCTCCAGTCTCGCCGCACGCGGTGCCGAGGTCTTCTTCGGCGAGCCCGAGTTCGACGTATCAGACATCGTACGGACCGCCCCCGACGGCCGCGGTGTGATCTCAGTGCTCGAACTACCCGCCGTGCAGGAGCAGCCCGAACTGTTCTCCACGTTCCTCATGTGGCTGCTCGCGGACCTGTTCGAGGCGCTGCCCGAGGTCGGCGACACGGACAAGCCCAAGCTCGTGTTCTTCTTCGACGAGGCGCACCTGCTGTTCAACGGCGCCCCGAAGCCCTTCCTGGAGTCGGTCACCAAGACCGTGCGGCTGATCAGGTCCAAGGGCGTAGGCGTCTTCTTCGTCACGCAGACCCCGACCGACGTGCCCTCGGACGTGCTGGCCCAACTCGCCAACCGCATCCAGCATGCTCTGCGCGCCTACACCCCGAACGACGCGAAGGCCCTCAAGGCGACCGTCTCGACGTTCCCCAAGACGACCTACGACCTCGCCGAGACCCTCACCTCCCTCGGCATCGGCGAAGCAGTGGTCACCGTCATGTCCGAGGACGGCGTCCCCACCCCCGTCGCCCCGACCAGGCTTTTCGCCCCCCAGTCCGAAATGGGCCCGATGGACGAGACCGCCATGCGCGCCGCCATCGCCGCATCCCCCCTCACGCCGCGCTACGGCCAGTCCGTCGACAACGAATCAGCCTACGAACGCCTGGAACGGGCCCAGGCGGAGCGTCAGCAGCAGGCCGAAGTCGAGGAACAGACCAAGGCCGAGGCCCGGCCACGCAGCGCCCCCAAGCCGGCCCCGCACGTCTCCCCGCTCGAAGCCATCCTCGGCCAGAAGACCGCCCACAACCTCGCCACCGCCGTCGGCAAGGAGATCGCCCGCAGCCTCTTCGGCACCCGCAAGCGCAGGTGAAGGCGAAGCTCCCGCCGGAGGTGCGAGGGAGAAATTCATGCGTGGCCAGTAGGCTCGCGGCATGAGCGAGAGCGAGACTTTGCGCGCGGTGACGGTTGAGCGTATCGGCACGGGGCGGTATGCGGCGACCAATGTGCGGGGCGGGCGGATCGAGTTCGGAAGTGGGGACGACGCGGACTTCACGCCGGTCGAACTCCTCTTGGCGGCGCTCGGCGGGTGCACGGCGATCGACGCGGATGTGGCGACGAGTCGGCATGCGGAGCCGGTGCGGTTCAGTGTCGCGGTGCAGGGGGACAAGATCGCGGACGAGGAGGGCAGCCGGATGGAGAATCTGGCGGTGACCTTCCACGTGGAGTTCCCGGAGGGGCCCGAGGGCGATCGGGCGCGCGCGATTCTGCCGCGGGCGGTGCGGCTCTCGCACGATCGGCTGTGCACCGTCAGCCGGACGGTGGAGCGGGGCACGCCGGTCAGTTCCACCATCGCAGATGCCTGACGCGATAGTCGAGGACGCGGCTCCGGAGGACGAGGTCCCGCCGGAGTACCGGGTCCAAGTGGAGGTCCCCGAGGCGCTGATCGCCGTGTGCGGGCGGGAGCGGAAGGGGCTTGTCCGGTTTCTCCTCCGTGAGCACTTCATGGACGGGGTCATCGTGGCGTACGGCTCGACGCGGCTGGTCGTCGACGCGTTCACCGACCATCCGCTGCGCGTCGTCTTCTGGGCGCTGATGCTCTGCCTCGCCGCCCGCTCGATCTACATGTGGGGCTGGCGGCGGCCGTATCGGGTCGAGTTGACGCGGACGACGTTGCGGTGGGTGGCGCCGTTCCGCCGGGTCGAGGTGCCGCTGCTCTCGGTGCGCAGGGTCTTCCCGCACACGTGGGGCGGCGGCTATCTGCAGAAGGTGCTGGTGGACGGCGCGCGCCCGGGGCGGACCCGGAAGCTGTCGCTCAAGCAGCTCGACGAGACCGATCCGTTCCTGGCCGTGCTCACCACGGCGGCTCCGGGCGTTCAGGGGCACGTCAGCGAGCTGTCAGCGCCGCGCTGGCGCTAGGTTCGTCGTATCAGCAGCTCGTCAGCCACGTGTCAGGGGTGCCCGGCACAGTGGTCCCCATGAATACACAGTACGGATCCGAGGAGATCGCGATCCAGGTCGAGGGCCTGGTGAAGAGGTTCGGCGAGCAGACCGCGGTCGACCACGTCGACCTCGCGGTCCCCGCCGGGTCGGTATTCGGCCTGCTGGGGCCGAACGGGGCGGGGAAGACCACGATCGTGCGCATGCTGTCCACGCTGCTGCGCCCCGACGGGGGCACGGCGCGGGTGGCGGGGCTCGACGTGGTCAAGCACGCGCAGGCCGTGCGCCGCGTCATCGGGCTGACCGGGCAGTTCGCCGCGGTGGACGAGGCCCTCAGCGGCTTCGAGAACGTCTACATGATCGGGCGGCTGCTCGACATGCCCCGCAAGGAGGCGAAGCAGCGCGCCGAGGAGCTGCTCGCCGTCTTCGGGCTCGACGAGGACGCGAAGAAGATCGCCAAGCAGTACTCCGGCGGCATGCGGCGGCGGCTGGACCTGGCCGCCTCGCTGGTGGGCCGGCCGCGGGTGCTGTTCCTGGACGAGCCGACCACCGGCCTGGACCCGGCGCGCCGCAACGACCTGTGGGACATCGTGCGCGACCTGGCCGAGGGCGGCACCACGGTGCTGCTGACCACGCAGTACATGGAGGAGGCCGAGGCGCTCGCGCAGGACATCGCGGTGATGGACCACGGCCGCTTCATCGCGCGCGGCACGGCCGACGAGTTGAAGGAGCGCATCGCGGGGCGCAGCATCCGGCTGCGGACCGTCGTGGCGGCCGACCTGCCGGTGCTGCGCGAGGTGCTGCTCGACGTGCTGGGCGCGGCCGAGGAGGTGGCGCCGCAGACGCTGGGCGGCCCGGTCTCCGAGGACGCGCAGGTGGCGCGGCTGCTCGGCGAGATCGCTGCCCGCGAGATCGCGATCGCCGACGTCAGCACCGTGACGGCCTCGCTGGACGAGGTCTTCCTGACCCTGACCGAGAAGAAGGGCGCGGTGAGCGAGAAGACCGCCGTGCCGCCGCAGCCGATCCCGTCCGTGACGGACGACTCGAACGACGTTCCCGTGGAGGCAACGCGATGACCGCCGCGACCAGCACCCTCGCGCCGAGCAACCTCAGCTCGCACACCGGTTTCCGGGACACGATGCGGCACACCGGGGCCCTGATCCGCCGCAACCTGCTCTCCACCAAGGCCACGCCCGAAGAGCTGTTGGACGTGACCTTCTTCCCGATCATCATGACAGTGATGTTCACGTACGTGTTCGGTGGTGGCCTGAAGGCGAGCACCGGCGGCAACTACATCGAGTACCTGATCCCGGGCATCTTCGTGCAGATGCTGTCCTTCGGCTCGATCGGCGTGGGCATCAAGCTCAACTCCGACTTCGACAAGGGCCTGATGGACCGCTTCCGCTCGCTGCCGATCGCCCGCGTCTCGGTGCTCACCGCGCACCTGGTCTCCAGCGTGCTGCGGCTGCTGCTGGCCAGCCTGATCACCTTCATCGTGGCGACCTGCCTGGGCTTCCGGGTGCACACGAACGTGCTCGAGTTCTTCGGCGGCATCGCGCTGCTGCTCGCGCTCGGCTTCGGCGTGTCCTGGCTCGCGGTCTACGTCGGCACGGTGGTGCGCAGCCCGCAGGCGGTGCAGGGCGTGCTGAACATCGCGCTGTTCCCGCTGATGTTCTGCTCGTCCATCTTCACCTCGGTCAGCACGATGCCGGGTTGGCTGCAGGCCTTCGCGAAGGTCAATCCGCTGACGACGGCGGCCGACTCGGCGCGGGCGATGATGGTCGGCGGCCAGTTCGGGCTCGGTAACGACGCCTGGATCACGCTGGCCTGGGCGCTGGGCATGAGCATCGTGTTCGCGCCGCTGGCCCTGCGCGCCTACAACCGTCACATCTGAGCGTCGGTGCCTTGACCGAGCCGGGGCAGCCACGCGCCGGGCGCCGTCCCCGGATCCGCGCCGAACAGTTCGACGCAGGTCCGCAGGACGGTGTCCGGCTGCACGGCGCGGCCTTGCGCATAGGCCGCGTCGTACACCTCGTCCCCGACGGCGGCGCGGACCGCGGCGGCGGTCTCGGCAAGGTCGGGGGTCACGGTCAGCGGCAGTTCGCGGCCGCGCACCACCGCGTACAGGCCGTGCAGCCAGGCCGCCTGCCGCGCGTCGCCGCGGGCCAGTTCCAGCGCGGCCTGCGCCTCGACGACCGCGCCGATGTCCGGCCGGTCGTAGTGGAAGGCGATGGAGAACCCGAAGGACTCCTTCAGCAGCCGGCCGGTCTCGGCGAGGTCGCCGCGGGCCAGCGTGATCCAGGCCTGCTGGGTGGCCAGCAGCGACTTGACCGGGCCGAGGAAGGACTTGCCGGCGGCGCGCGCGACCTCGTCCAGCCAGGCCTGCGCCGCGTCCAGCCGGCCGTCCCGGCGGGCGCCGACGCACTCGGCGGTCATCAGGTAGATCTGGGCGTGGCTCTCCGGCCGGGCCCGGGAGATCTCGTGCGCCTCGGACAGGGTGCGCCGGGCCTGCTCGCGCTCGCCCAGGCTGAGGTACTCGTTCGCCGCCATGACCAGCAGCATCACCTCGTCGGTGGCCGAGCCGATCAGCCGGGTCGCGGGCAGCACGTCCTCGATCGCGGCCAGCGCCTCGCGGTGCGCGCCGCGCTGGCTCTCCAGCATGGCCACGGTCTGCCCGCAGTTGGCGATGCCCCACTGGTCGCCGAGCCGCCGGAAGATCTCCAGGGCCTGCTCGGTCAGCGCCTCGGCCAGCACCGGGTCGTCCATGCTGATCTTGGCCTGCAGCATCCGGGCGACGGCCAGGCCCCACTGCTCGCCCCGCTCGGCCATCCGGGCGCACTCGCGCTCGATGACCTCCTCGATCGTGTCCGGCTCGGTGTAGAGCGCGCCGGCGATCTCGGCCAGCGAGAACAGCGCGTCCCGCCACTCCCCCGCGCGGGACAGCTCCCGCGCCCGGTCCAACCGCGCGGCGCCCTCCTCCAGGGTGACGCCGCGCTCGAAGCAGTAGAGGGCGTCGAATGTCAGCACTCGCAGATAACGCGCGTCGTGCGGCACCCCGAGCCGCTCGGCCAGCTCCAGGGTCTGCGGCACCCGGTAGCGGTCGAACTGCTTGCCGCGCATCGTGCCGTACCAGCCGAGTCCGTCGCACAGCCGCAGCGCGCAGACCGCGTCGTCCGCGGACAGCGCCCACTCCAGCGCCGCGCGCAGGTTGTCCTCGGCCGCGTCCAGCCGGTACATCCACTCCACCTGGCCCGGGCCGCGCAGCTGCGGGTCGGCGCGCTCGGCCAGCTCGGCGAAGTAGTTCGCGTGCCGCGTGCGCACCTCCTTCTCCCGGCCCTGCTCGGCCAGCCGCTCGAGCGCGTACTCCCGGATCGTCTCCAACAGCCGGTAGCGCATGCCGTGGTCGGCGCCGGCGGGGGACGCGGCGGGCTCGGCCAGCACCAGCGACTTGGAGACGAGCCGGTCGGTCAGGTCCAGCACGTCCAGAGCATCCAGACCGCAGACCCCCTCCAGGTCCTCCAAGGCTGCGCCGCCCGCGAAGACCCCGCAGACCGCGAGCAGTTCGCGTTCCCGCGCGGACAGCAGCTCCCAGCTCCAGTCGACCACCGCGCGCAGCGTCTGCTGCCGGGGCAGCGCGGTGCGCGCGCCGGTGGTCAGCAGCCGGAACCGGTCGTCGAGCCGCTCGGCGACCTGGCGCGGCGTCAGCACGTTGAAGCGGGCGGCGGCCAGTTCCAGGGCGAGCGGGATCCCGTCCAGCCGGCGGCAGATCTCGGCCAGCGCCGCGCCGTCCTCCCCGGCGGCGCCGAGCCCGGGGCGCACCGCGCGGCCGCGTTCGAGCAGCAGCTGCATCGCGGCGTACGAGGTGAGCCGGTCCTCCGCGGCCTCGCACGGCGGCACGGCCAGCGGGGCGACCGGAAGCCGCTGCTCCCCCGGCACGCCGAGCGGTTCGCGGCTGGTGGCCAGGATCGTCACCCGCGGGCAGGCGGCCAGGATCTTCGCGGCGAGCCCGGCCGCGGCGTCGATCACGTGCTCGCAGTTGTCCAGCACGAGCAGCGCGGGCCGGTCGCCGAGCGCGTCGAGCAGCCGGGCCGAGTCGTCGTGGCTGGCCGCGAGCCGGGCCCGCTCGGCCGTGTTGATCACGTTCTCCCGGCCGCCGACCGCCGCGTACACCTCGGCGTCCACGGCCTGCGCGCCGACCGGGGCGAGCTCCGCGACGTGCGCCACGGCGTGCCCGGTGGCGACGGCCCGGGCCAGCGAGGTCTTCCCGGAGCCGCCCGCGCCGGTGAGGGTGAGCAGCCGGGTGCGGCCGAGCCGGTCCTGGATCTCGCTGAGCACGGCGTCCCGGCCGATCAGCCGGTGCGTGATCACGGGGCGCGGGGCGGGCTGCGCCGGCGGCGGTTCGACGACCGGCGGCGGGCCCTGCTCGGCGAGTAGCGCGAGCCGGCCGCACTCGGTCTCGACGACCCGGGCCAGCCCGGCGAGGTCCGGCACGTCCGCGAACTCGGCCAGCGGCTCCGGGCCGGCCAGGTTCAGCGCCTCGCGCGCCGCCTGCGGGGAGCCGGACTCGGCGAGCAGTTCGAAGCGGCACAGGTCCACCGCGGCCGGGTCCACGTCGAGCAGGTAGCCGGTCGGGCGGGAGGCCACGGTCTCGGCGCCGACCACCCGGCGCAGCCGGGAGACGAGCGCCTGCAGCGCGTTGGCGCTCGGCGGCTCGCCGTTCCACAGCTGGTCGGCCAGGTACTCGGCGCGGCGCACCTCGCCCGGGGCCACGGCCAGCAGGGCCAGCAGCGCGCGCAGCCGGGAGCCGGTGATCTCCACGGACTCGCCGTCCCGCCGCACCGCGACCCCGCGCAGCACCGAAACGCCCGTGACTCGACCCATGGGGTCCATTGTCGCGTATCGGGACGCGCGCGGGTGCGGCTATTTCTGCTGCGCGGGCACCAGCGGCTCGTCGGCGGGCTCGGCCTCCGCGAGCTCGGCCTGTTCGGCCTGGTAGTCGGCGTCCAGCTTGGTCAGGTGCTTGCCCATGCTGCGGCACAGCAGCCAGACGCCCACGCCCAGGATGCAGACGATGATGAACCCGAGCAGGCCCGGGGACACCTGGTTCGGGTCGAGGTTGACCGCCAGGTTCTTCATGACACCGGTCCTCTCAGCAGTGCGGCGCTCAGCCGTTCAATGAAGCAGTGTAAGCAATGCAGTCCGAGTACTTGGGCAGCAGGTCCGACTCGAGCGCCTCGGCGAGCGAGGGGGCCGCCTCGTCCTTCGGGGACAGGATCGGCACCTCGGTCGGCCAGTCGATGCCGAGGTCCGGGTCCAGCGGGTGGATGCCGTGCTCGGCGGTCGGGTTGTAGGTCTCCGAGACGCAGTAGTGGATCGTGGCGTCGTCGCTCAGCGCGACGAAGCCGTGGCCGAGGCCCTCCGAGACGTACACCGAGCGCCGGTCCACGTCGTCGAGCTGCACGAACTCCCAGGCGCCGAAGCTCTCCGAGCCCACCCGCAGGTCCACGATGACGTCCAGCAGCGTGCCGCTGACGCAGGAGACGTACTTGGCCTGGGACGGCGGCACGTCGGCGAAGTGGATGCCGCGCACCACGTCCTTGGCCGAGACCGAGAGGTTGCCCTGCGCGAGCCGCAGCGGGTGCCCGACCGCCTCGGCCAGCTTGTCGTGCCGGTACCACTCCATGAAGTAGCCGCGCTGGTCGCCGAACTTCTGCGGTTCGATCAACCAGGCGCCCTCGATGGACAGCGGCGTGATCTTCATGTGTCTTCAGTTTCCTTCGGCTTCGAGCAGGTTCACGAGGTAGTTGCCGTAGCCCGACTTGAGCAGCGGCTGGGCCAGCTCGTACAGCTGCTCGTCGCTGAGGAACCCGGCGCGCCAGGCGACCTCCTCGACGCAGCCGATCTTCAGGCCCTGACGTTCTTCGATGACGCGGACGTACTCGGAGGCCTGCACCAGCGAGACGAAGGTGCCGGTGTCCAGCCAGGCCGTGCCGCGGTCGAGCACCGAGACGGTGAGCTTCCCGGCCTTCAGGTAGTGGTCGTTGACCGCGGTGATCTCCAGCTCGCCGCGCGCGCTGGGCTTGAGGTCGCGGGCGATCTCGACCACCGAGTTGTCGTAGAAGTACAGGCCGGGCACGGCGAACCGGGACTTCGGCTTGGCGGGCTTCTCCTCGATGGAGATCGCGTGGCCGTCCTCGTCGAACTCGACCACGCCGTACTCGGTCGGGTTGGCGACCTGGTAGGCGAACACGAGGCCGCCGTCGATCTCGGCGTTCTTGCGCAGCTGCGTGCCGAGCCCGGCGCCGTGGAAGATGTTGTCGCCGAGCACGAGGGCGACCCGGTCGTCGCCGATGAAGTCCGCGCCGAGCACGAAGGCCTGGGCCAGGCCCTCCGGCCGCGGCTGCACCGTGTACTCGAGGTTTATCCCGAACTGCGAGCCGTCCCCGAGCAGCCGCTGGAACGCGGCCTGGTCCTCGGGCGTGGTGATGATCAGGATGTCCCTGATCCCGGCCATGACGAGGGTGGAGAGCGGGTAGTAGATCATCGGCTTGTCGAAGACCGGCATGAGCTGCTTCGAGATCGCCTTGGTGATCGGCCACAACCGCGAGCCGGTACCCCCGGCCAGGATGATTCCGCGCATGGGCCGACAGTGTAGCCCGGTCGGCTGAGCGGTCTTGACCCGGGAACGCGCAGCGCGTCGAAGGCGGACAATGGGCACATGGCAAAGACTTCGTGTCCCTGTGGTTCGGGCAAGGCGTACGCCGAGTGCTGTGGTCCGCTGCACGCCGGCGAGGGCCGCGCGTCCACCGCCGAGCAGCTGATGCGCTCCCGGTTCAGCGCCTTCGCGAAGGGCGACGCGGCGTACCTGCTGAAGTCCTGGCACTCGAGCACCCGTCCGGCGCGACTGGACCTGGACCGGCGCACGCAGTGGACGCGGCTGGAGATCCTGAACACGAGCGACGGCGGTCCGTTCCACACGTCGGGCACGGTCGAGTTCCGCGCGTACCACCGCGAGCGCGGCGGCGCCGAGGAGTCCATGCGGGAGAACAGCACCTTCGCCCGCGAGGACGGTGCCTGGGTGTACGTATCAGCCCTGTGAGCCGTGGTACTCGGCGCCGGCCGGGATGTACGCCTGCGCCACGTGCCCGGTGATCCCGTCTCGCAGACCCTTGAGATAGGCCGGGACGTCCGTGCCGCGCTTGGGCTCGAACAGCACGATGTACGCGAACCAGCGGGCCAGGAACAGCGCGTTCGCCGCCGCCCACACCGGATTGCGGCGCACGTGCTCCTTAATCAGGACCACGCCGTTGCGGGTGTTCCAGTAGTGCCGCCACGCCGCCTGGTGCCCGACCCGGATCTCCCGGCCCAGGAACCGGTGCACCCGCACGTCGCCGATCGAGTGCGGCATCTCCAGCGAGAGGTCGCGCACGATGCGCACCCCGGCGCGCCGCATCCGCAGGCAGAAGTCCACGTCCACGTAGTCGACGAAGAAGTCCTCGCGGAAGCCGGACACCCGGGCCAGGCAGGAGCGGCGCACCAGCATGCCGGAGGTGATGACCAGGTCGCGGTCGTCCACCTGCTCGTGCCGCCGGTCGGCCATGGTCTCGTAGGTGCGGCCGGTGTCCGCGTCCACCGGGCTCGGGCCGACGATGCCGACGCTGGGATCGCCGAGCACCTTCGCCAGGCCCTCGATCATGCCGTCCGGGATGACCGAGTCCTGATCCAGCAGCAGCACCGCCTCGGCGTCCGCCGGAAGGTGCGCGAGGCCGCGGTTGAGCCCGGCGGCCAGGCCCAGGTTGCGGCCGCCGCCGAGCACCGTGACGCGCTCGTCCCCGATCCCCTCGGCGAGCGACGGCGCGTCACCCGGCGTGTTGTCGACGACGATGACCGAGTCGCAGGCCCGCAGCGCCGACTCGACGACCCCCCGCAGCAGCTCGTCCGGATGGTAGGCCGTGACGATGGCGGTGATGCGCAGCACGCTCAGCGGCCCTCTTCGGCGTTCTGCTTCAGCCGGTCCTGGCGGTTCTTCCACCAGCCGGCGCCCTGGTTCGGGTTGCTCAGGTGCGCGAGCAGCGAGAAGGCGCGCGAGGTCTGCATGAAGAACTTGAACAGGCCCATCCGCACCTTGCGGGCCACGCCGGTCTGCTGGCCGTGCTCGCGCCAGTGCGTCGTGGCGTCGCCGCTGAAGCCGGGGGCCTCGAGCGCGGTGTAGTAGTAGAGCGCGACCGAGCGGCGCCAGTGCCCCTCGACGATCGGCTTCGGGAAGCCGTGCACCGACTTGTCATCGGTGGTGAAGATCATCACGCGGCCCCAGTCCGGCACGACCAGCGCGCCGTCCTTGCTCAGGTCGCCGACCTCGAGGCAGCCGCCGAACGACTCCTCCCAGCCCTCGTTCAGGTACACCAGCACGTTGACGCGGCGGTAGAGGTCCATCGCGTCGTAGATGTGGAAGTCGGTGTGCTTGCCGAGGATGCCGCCCGGACCGCTCAGGTGCAGGCCGCCGCCGACCAGGTACGGGTCGACCAGCAGCTTCGGGATGCCGGTGACCTTCTCCAGCGCGCGCAGGAAGGACGGCTGGGAGAGCTCGTTGATCAGCTGGGCGAGCGGCTCGGGGATCTTCGCGATGTCGTCGCAGGTGTACTTCTGCATCTGGTACGTGTCGCCGAGCGGCCGCCAGTCCGACCAGTCCGGCTGCGGGAAGTGCTCGTCGGCGAACTCGGGGCCGACCTGCAGCATGTCGTCCAGCACGATGTGCGGGAACGGCTTGTTCGCCGCGTAGCGCGCGGACCATTCCTCGGCGTTGGCGCGGAACTTCTCGAGGTTGAACACTGGTGAGGCGGTCATGTCCGCGTTACTCCATCACGTTCAAGACGTTTCGGCTGAGGGTACGCCCGAGTTACCCCGGCAGATTAGCACTCGCGGCGGGCTCGTACTCCGCGCCCTCGGGCAGGTAGCGGCCGAGGTCGACGCGGCCGGTCAGCCCGTGCAGCAGGCCGCGCAGCACCGCCGGGACCGTCCTGCCGCGATGCTCGTCGAACAGCGCCGTCACCAGCAGCCAGCGGGCCATGAACAGCGCGTTGGTCAGCACGAAGCCGCGCTCGGTGCCGAAGAACTCCCTGCTCAGCACGATTCCGTTGCGCGCGATCCAGTAGTGCCGCCACGCCGGGTAATGCAGCACCCTGACGTTCAGCGGGCCGAGCCGGTGGTCCCGGCCGGAGCCGATCGAATGCGGCAGCACCAACGCCGCGTCCCGCACCACGCGGTGGCCGGAACGACGTACCCGCAGGCAGAAGTCCGAGTCGACGCAGTCCACGAAGAAGTCGGCGCGGAATCCCGGCACGTCCTCGAAGGCGGAGCGGCGCACCAGCATGCCGGACGTGATGATGCTCGGCCGGTCGTCCACGGCTGCGTGCCGGTCGGCGGCTCGTTCGTAGCGGTCGCCGGTCGCGGCGTCCACCGGCGTCGGCCCGACCACGGCGATCGACGCGTCGTCCAAGTGCGCGAGCAGACCCGCGACGAGCTCCGGCGGCAGCACCGAGTCCTGGTCCAGGAACAGCACCGCGTCCACATCCGCGGGCACCTCGGCCAATCCGAGATTCAGCGCACCCGCGAGACCGCGGTTGCTCCCCGTCCGCAGCACCGTGACACGCGGGCTCTCCAGCTTCCCCGCCAGCGTCTCCGCGTCCCCCGGCGTGTTGTCCGCGATCACCACGGACGCGCAGCTCAACAGCGCCGACTCGACGACCGCGGCCAGCCGCTCGTCCGGGTGGTACGCCGTGACGACCGCGGCGATCTTCCGCTCGGAGCCCATCAGTCCGCGTCCCTCACCCCGGGCGGGTACGCGCCCTCCGGCAGATAACCGAGCGAATAACGCCCGGTCAGCGCGTCCAGCACGCCGCGGCTCAGCGCAGCCAACTGCGCGCCGCGCTTCGGACCCCAGCAGGCCACGGACAGGAACTTGCGCGCCAGGAAGACCGCCATCGACACCATGCCCTGCGGCCGGCGCCGGTCGTAGTCCTTCGCATACTGCACGCCGTTGCGCGCGATCCAGTAGTGCCGCCACGGCGGATAGTGCGTCACGCGCACCGTGACCGGGCCGACGCCGTGCTCCTGCCGGTTGCCCATCGAGTGCGGCAGCTTCAGCGTGAAGTCCTGCACGACGCGGAACCCGGCCTTGCGCGCATCGACGCAGAAGGCGATGTCCACGAAGTCGTTGAACAGGTCGGCGCGGAACGGGCACCGGTCGACGACCGCGCGCCGGACCAGCATGCCCGAGGTGATCACGGCCGTCGCGTCCTCGACCGTCTTGCCCTCGGTGCCGAAGTTGTAGGCCGCGTCGTGCGCCGCGTCCCACGGCGTCGGCGCCACGATCCCGATCCGCTCATCGGACTCGAGGTGCGCGCGCAGACCGGCGACGAGGCCGTCCGGCAGCACCGAGTCCTGATCCATCAGCAGCACCGCGTCCGCGTCGTCCGGCAGCGCGGCCACCCCGAGGTTCAGCGCGCCGCCGAGCCCGAGATTGCGGCCCACCGGCAGCACCGTCACCCGCGGATCGTCCAGCTTCGCGGCGAGCGAGGGGGCGGGCTCCGGGGTGTTGTCCACGACGATCACGGCGGCGCAGTCCCGCAGCGAGGAGTCCACCACGGCGGCCAGCCGCTCGTCCGGGTGGTACGCGGTGAGCACCGCGACGATCTTCATCTCCTGCACACGCCCGAGCGTATCCGCTCCAGGCGCGGCTACGCTAATATCACCTGGTCATGCGCCGCGTCCTGGAGTTCCTGCGCCGACCCACCGTCTTCCTCGCCGTGGGCCTGATCGTCTCCGCCTTCTCGGGTTCGGTCTACCTGCTGATCGTCAACCTGGCGTTCAAGCACTCTCCGCAGTACGTGCTCGGCCTGCAGGGCCTGAACACGCTGCTGGCCGCGATCAGCACCGGCGTCATGTCGGGCATCGAGCAGGAGATGGTGCGCGCCGTCAGCCGCGCGATCGTGCACCGGCTGCCCACCGCCCCGGTGATCCGCAGGCAGGTCAAGCAGGCCGCCTGGTTCGTCGGCGTGACCCTCGTCGGCTGCCTCGCGCTCTCGCCGCTGCTCACCAACCACTTCCTGGCCAGCAGTTGGGTCATGTACGTGGAACTGATGGTCGGCCTGCTCGGCGCGGTCGTCTCGTTCCAGGTGCGCGGCACGCTGTCCGGCAAGCAGGACTTCCACGTCTTCTCGATCACGCTGCTGGTCGAGTCGTTCACCCGCATGCTGCCGTGCGTGCTGCTGCTGGCGATCGGCAACCGCGACGTGTGGCTCTACGGCCTGTTCTTCGCCCTCGGCCCCGTGCTCTCGGCCGTAATCGGCATCGTGCTGCCGAAGATCTGGTACCGCCCCCAGTACGCCGAGTTCGACTCCCCGCACGACAGCGACGACAACCCGCCCAGCACCGCCGCGGAGGAGAGCGGAGGCCGCGCCGCAGCCAACCTAGGCCTGCTCACCGGCGCCACCCTGGCCAACCAGCTACTCCTCAACGCCGTCTCCCTCCTGGTCATCGCCCGCTACCAACACGCCGACACCCACACTCAGAACCTCGCCGCCGCGATCAACTCCGCAGTAGGCCTGGCCCGCATCGGCATCGTCGCCCTGCTCCCCATCCAGACCCCGCTGCTCCCCAAGCTGACCACCGCCGCCGAACGCGGCGACGTAGCCGAGGTGCGTCGCAAGACCCTGCTCCTGGTCGCCATCTGCGCCGGAATCGGCCTGGCCGCGGTACTCGTGTGCGCCACCATCGGCCCCTGGGTCATGCGCGACGTCATGCACGCCCTCACCGACCTCCCCCGCTGGTTCCTCGCAACCTTCGCCGGGGCGACCATGTTCATGATGATCGCGATGATCCTGCAGCCCGGCCTCATCGCCATGAACCGCCACAAGAGCGTGATGGTGGGCTGGTCCCTCGGCGTGGTCGCCACCCTCCCCATCTTCACGATCAACGGCCCGCCCCTCGAAATCACCGCCGCCGGAGCCCTGGTCGGCCCCCTGGTCACCGCCGTCTTCCTGGCCGCCGACCTCTGGTGGAGCATGCGCCACCGCGCCGCCACCCCTCCCCCGGTCCCCCAGCCCCACTCCCCCGACCCGGCCACGTCCTCCCTGCACTGAGCCGATGCCGACATCAGATCTGGAGCGGCTGTTCGCGCTGCTCGGCGATCCCCCGACGCACGTCACCCCAACTCCCTGGGAGCTGGCTCTCCCCGAAGCCGGCCTGAGATTCCCCACGGACTATCGCGCCATCATCGACCGATACGGATCCTTCGAGCTCCACCGCTATCTCACAGTCCGAGGCCCCTCACTGCGGCGGCCTCAAATCGACATGCCGAACGGATTCCCCGGCTTCGCGGAATTCTCACAGCTCGAGGCCGAGAATGCCCTGCTGCCCGAGAACTCGATGACCGAGCCGACCCCCGACGAAGCACTGATCACAGGCCCCGCAGACCTCCTCTGCTGGGGCGGCAACATCGCCGGCGACCGCCTCTTCTGGCTGACAATCGGCGAGCCCGACGACTGGCCGATCATGATCTGGTTCTGCGGCTCCTGGACCCTCGTGCACTCCAGCCTGGCGAAGTTCCTGGCCGACACGATCACCTGGGCCCTCCCCGAGGAACATTGCGTCATCCCCATCCAAGGCCCGGAGAACCCAGACTGGTGGCCCGGAGCTGAAATCCCACCCCTGCTGACCTGCATCGGTGACTGGGCCACGCCCTAGCAAAAGTCGAACCGCAGCAGGCCGTCAGCGAACCGATCTGACTGACCCTCATCGAGCGCGCCGCGAGCCGCCGACGCAAGCCGAGCACGCTGGAACCTGGGCGCAGGGCGGGTGGGTGGGGCGCGGACAGTCCGACCACCCACGCACACCGGACACAGCAACACGAGGCACCGAGCCAAGCGTGTGCCGCAGCCGCGCGGCACATGGCACGCCGAACACGAATCGGGCGCCGCTCTATTTGCCACCGTCGCGGAGCAGCAGTTCTGACTGACCCTCATCGAGCGCGCCGCGAGCCGAGCGCGCTGGAACGGCCAAGCGAACGCCACAACCGCTCTTTCTGGTTTTTCAGATCTTCCGTAATGGTCCTGTCACGGCGCGTTTCGGCGCCGAGTCCGGAGCGTCGTTGCCAGCACACTGAGAGCGATAGCAGGTCGGTGCAACGGGAGGATCGGGATGGATGTCGACGTCGTGGGGGCGCCGGCGGTGGTCGGGGGGAGGATTGGGCGGCAGCGGGGTGGGGTGGGTGCGCGGCCGGTTGAGGGCGGCGGCGGGCGCGGCGGGTGGCTTGGGGTCGGGGCAATGGCGGGGGTGGCAGGGCTCTGTCATGCGCTGTATTCGTACCTGCGCTTTCGGCAGGGCGGGTACTTCGGGTGGGACCTGGGGATTTTCGATCAGACGGTGCGGGCGTACGCGCATCTGCAGCTGCCTTATGTGACGAGCATGCGGCATGGCTCCGCTTTGGATCCGGGGCGGTTGGAGTGGACGGATCACTTCAGTCCGATCCTTGTCGTGCTCGCGCCGCTTTATTGGGTGTCGAACAGTGCGTACAACCTGCTGTTCGCGCAGGCGGCGTTGTTCGCGGGGGCCGCGGTGCCGATTTTCTCGTTTGCGCGGCGGCGGGTGGGGGTGGGGGCGGCGTATGCGGTGGCGGCGGTCTATCTGTTGGCGTGGCCGTTGCAGTCGGCGCTGGCGTTCGACTTTCACGAGGTGGCGTTCGCGCCGTTGCTGATCGGCGTGTTGGTGGAGCGGGCCGATGTGCGGCAGTGGCGGGGGGCGGCGGTGGCGGCGGGGCTGTTGCTGCTGGTGAAGGAGGACATGGGGCTCGTCGTGGCGATGACGGGCGTCTGGGTTCTGATTCGCGGGGATCGGCGGGTCGGTGTGTGGTTCACGGCTGCCGGGCTCGGGGCGATGGCGCTGATCATCGGCGTGGTGATGCCGCTTGAGGGCGGGTCGTCGATGCGCAATTGGCAGTACGGGGAGCTCGGCGCGACTCCCCTCGCCGCCGCGGTGCACGTGTTGGGGCGTCCGTGGCTGCTGGTCACGGAGCTGATCGACCCGCACGTGAAGGTGACGACGGCGCTGCTGCTGATGCTGCCGGTGCTGTTTCTCTGCCTGCGCTCGTGGATCGTGCTGCTGGCCGTGCCGCTACTGCTCGAACGCTACTTCGCCGACATCCGCTTCTACTGGGGCACGGCGTACCACTACAACGCGTTCCTGGTCGCGGTCGTCGTGCTGGCGGCGGCGGACGGGGCGGGCAGACTCCGGCGGCCACGGCTGCGGGTCGGCTGGTCCGTGGCTGCGCTGGTCGTGAGCGTGGGGCTGCTGCCGTTCTTTCCGTTATGGGGATTGGCGGGCAGCGCGCTCTGGCAGCCTTCTGACTCGGTGCACGCGCAGGAACGACTGCTCGGCGAGGTGCCCGCCGGAGCCGACGTGCTGATGCCGTGGCCGTCGGATCCGTACACCGGCGGGCACGTGCGTCCGATCAATCTGCATCACACGCAGGTGGCGCCGCCGTGGATCCTGACGGGCGACATGGCGGGCGACGTCGCGGCCTTGAACGCGACGCTGCCCGCCGGGAGCAACCATGCACGCTACGTCTACTACGCGAGCTATGAGGGCTGGACGGTCGGGCGGCTCAGCCCTTCTTAGCTCCTCCTAGCTCTTAGCTCTTCTTCGGTCGCAGCAACTTCATGCAGGGCATCTCGACGAATCTGTACAGCAGATACGCCAGCCCGATGCCGCACGCGAGCAGCGCCGGGACGACCAGCATCGCGGTCACGCCGTGCCAGCCGCCGGGGCGCCAGGCGCGCATGATGTTCTGGATCAGCTCGACGTGCACGAGGTAGAACGCGAACGAGATCTCGCCGAGGAACACCAGCGGCCGCCAGCGCCACGGGGACCACGCGCCGGTCAGGTCCGCCTGCGCGGCCGCCGCGATCAGGACGCAGCAGGCCAGGTCGAAGTAGATCGTGTGCAGGTTCAGCGGGATCCAGTTCGTTCCGTTGAGGTAGTACACGCCGACCGCGAACAGCGTCGCGATCCACAGGCCGGGGCCGTACCAGCGTCCGCGCTTGACCAGCAGCGCGGTGACCACGCCGAGCCAGAACTCGATGCTGCGCACCGGCGGGAACATGTACACGAACCAGTACGAGCGCACCGGCGCGTGCGGGAAGATGTAGAACTGCCACTGCTGCAGGCAGTACGTCAGCCCGATCAGTATGAACGCGGTCCAGTACAGCTGGTTCACGCTCATCCGGCGCAGCAGCGGGGCCACGAACGGGAAGCTGAGGTAGAAGAACGCCTCGCAGCCCAGCGACCAGCTCACCGTGTTCACGCTGTAGCCGATGCCCGCGCCGTGGTACGAGCCGTAGAACCAGGGCTGCACCAGCGCCAGGTTCAGCAGGGCGACGACCTTGCTCACCTTGTCGCCCCAGAACAGCCCGATGCCGAGCACGATGGCCCAGGTGACGGCGTGGTTCGGGTAGATCTTCGCGACCCGCCGGCGCCAGAAGGCCGTGCGCGTGTCGGAGGGCTTGGCCACCCAGGTGAGCACGAATCCGCTCAGCACGAAGAAGAACGCCACGCCGATGTCGCCCTGGCCGAAGACCGCCTCCCAGGACCGCAGCAGGGTGCCGCCGGGGTTCGGCGGGGCCCCGGCCGGGGACGGTGGGCGGTGTATCACGCCGAGCGTGCCGATGTGGTAGCCGAACACGATGAAGGCGGCGAGCCAGCGCAGGCCGGTCAGCGACGGCAGCCGGGAGAAGCCCGCCGACCCGCGGGGCGCCGCGTCCGCCGCCTGCTGGTCGGCGCGCTGCTCCTCGCGCGTCTGCACGGGGACGCCCGGGGAGTCGGCGTCCATCGCGTGCGTGGGTTGCGGCTGCGCGCCAGGCAGCGTCGTCTGGTGCTGAAGCAAAATCTGCCCCCAAGGCTGATTTTGTGAGGTGTGCCACGATGCCGGTGAGTGCCCCTGTGCCGGCGCCGCATCGGACTGTCCGACCTTACTAGGCCTGATGCAGGATGACGATCGGCCCCTCCTCGTCGACGATCTGGAAGCCGGACTTCTGCAGCATGCTGAGGTAGCCGGGGGTGAAGTCCGCGGAGACCGGGCAGCCCGGGTTCGCCAGGTCCATCGCGGCCCACGAGCCCTTCTCCACCTTCGAGCCGATCAGCGTCACGGTGTCCCGGGCGGCGAGCGGCACCAGCAGGTTGTTGGTGGCGCGCACCTCGACGCCCGAGGGGACGTACTTGAGGGCGGCGGTCACGTCCGCGATCTGGCCGGGCTGCGCGGTGAACGCGTACTTCGAGTTCATCCAGTAGCCGAGCGACTCGGTCTGCGTCACCGACCAGGTCACGTTCAGCGCGAACAGGCCGAGCACGACGCCCGCGATCGGCGGCACGAGGCGGTGGTCGAGCCAGTCCAGACCCCGCGCCTCATTCCACTTCGCGATCCTGCGCACGCCGCGGATGATCCGGTTGGTGCCGTCCATGGCGCCGAGGAAGATGATCGGCATGAGCGCCATCTCGTAGTACAGGTTCCACGACCACTCGGTGTGCCCGACCCGGCCGGAGAGCGTCGAGGTGACCAGCGAGGGCAGCGCCATCAGCGAGATCGGCGAGGCGCAGCACAGGAACAGCACCGGCAGCAGAACGTGCGACCACAGCTGCGCCTTCTCCGGGCCGCCGAACATCAGCTGCAGCGTGTGGAACGGGTGCTCGACGATCGCCTGCACCTCGCCGGTGAACGTGGTCGCGTGCAGCGTGGTGGCGTAGTCGTCGGCGTACGTGAAGCCGGACGGGTTGAAGTGCGGGATGATGAGGTTCACGGTCACCAGGAACATCCCGATGCCCCAGACCGCGAGCACCGCCGCGTGCCGCCACTTGCGGTTGAACACCAGCCAGAGGGCGAACATGACGATCAGCATGCCCATGTCCTCCTTGACGAAGGCGGTCATGCCGATCAGGATGCTGGCCCACGTCCAGCGTCCGGCGAGCGCGCGCTCGAGGCCCCAGGCGATCAGCGGCGCGGAGAACATCACCTCGTGCACCGGGAAGTTGATCGAGCCCTGCATGCCGATGCTGAACATGTAGGCGATCAGCAGCAGCGCGGCCGCCGGGACCCCCCACACCCGCCGGATCGCGAGGTAGACCGGGATCCCGGACAGGCACAGCAGCACGACCTGCGCGAAGACGAGCGTGGCCGGCGAGTTGTGGATCCATATGGCCGGGGCCAGCAGCACGTAGATCGGCGAGAAGTGGTCGCCGATCTGCGCGTAGCCCTTGATCGGCACGTACGGGTAGAGGTGGTACGCCCAGCCGGCCGTGGCCTGGTAGAAGATGCCGAGGTCGCAGGCCCCGGCCTTCTGCTGCATGTACTCGTTGTAGGCGAAGATCCAGTAGACCGTGAAGGACGCCGCCACGATCCAGCTGCACGGCGAGAGCGCGGCCCGACGCAGGCCCCTGAGAACGCGCGGCGCGCGGGCGGGGCGGGAGCCCGGGGTCTCCTCCTCGACGCTGGGCACCTCTACTACGTCCTCGGTCGCGGTCGACGTGGCCGTGACGGGCCGGGCGGGGGCTTCTTCGAGCACGTGGGCCGTTCCTCGGTGCAGGCGGGCTCCGGCGGCAGCGGCCGGCATCCCGGCGGGGACTGGACGGTTAAGGGCGGCTTCAGCTTAATGAGCACTTCAGCAGGCTCTGAACCGTCGTACACAGTCGGGGACAACATGTGACCGACCTGTGACGGGCAACGTGCCGCGCGGAGCCTTGACACGACGCGAGTGCCGGTCGCGCGGAAAGCGGACCGGCACTCGGGCGGGTGATGTGCAGTCGGGCGTGTCCGGCGGGTCAGCAGACCGGCGGGAACTCCGACAGGTACACGACGTCGTGGATCGTGCCCGGGTTCTGCGATCCCCACTGCTCCAGCTTGTCCTGCAGCTGCCTGGTGGCCACGACGACGCGCACCGGCTCGCCGACCGCCTTCAGGCCCGCCTCGAACTCGCTCAGGTTCTTCGTCTGCTGCGCGGTCCACGCCGCGCCGTTCTGCCCGGCGCACACGAGGTGGTCGCTGGAGTTGAGCCCGCGGTTCGTGTCGGTCGCCGAGCCGTAGATGATCGAGCTCATCGTCCCGGCGCGCTGGTTGAGCACCGCGAGCTGCAGCGTCATGTTCACGTTGCTGAGCGGGTCGGTGTAGATCAGCGTGACCGTCGGCACGTCGCTGATCAGCAGGTGCTGGTGCTCCAGCGCGCCGAGCACGGCGATGTTGTCCGGCGCGA
Organism: Actinospica sp.; assembly: GCA_035493475.1. GTDB lineage: Bacteria > Actinomycetota > Actinomycetes > Streptomycetales > Catenulisporaceae > Actinospica. The sequence continues at coordinate 9,068 of DATJIF010000087.1, read as the reverse complement.
TCCGGTCGGCCATCCACGTCGAGGCCCAGGTGGCGCCGGTACCGGGCTGCCACAGCGTCGCCGAGTTCGCGGCGTTCGCGGCCGTGGGGATCTTGTTGAGCACCGTGGACCACCAGAAGCTGCGCGTGACGCCGACCGCGAGCAGGAACGCGCACACGCCGACGCCGAAGCCCTTCCAGCCGGAGACGGCGAGCCGGGGCCGCGGCAGCAGGTGGCCGAAGGAACCGGCCCCCACCATCACGATCACGGCCCAGGCCTCGACGACCTTCCAGTAGTAGTAGCTCACCGCGCCGACGGTGTGGAACATGTACGCCATCATCGCGAGCACGGCCAGTGTGCTGAGCGCGCCCGCGATCAGGCCGACGACGGCCGAGGGGCGGCGGCGGGCCGAGCGCGTGAGGAAGCCGAGCAGGCCGAAGGCGCCGAGCATCGTCATCACGAGCCAGCTGAGCGGAATCGTGAAGCCGGTCGCCTGCACTGCCGAGGTCGCGTTCAGTCCGGCGTCCTTGGCCGCGATGTACTCGCTGGCCGCGGCCGGGATCGCCAGGACCGTGACGACCAGCAGCGCCTTCCAGTGCGGCAGCAGCCGCTTGCGGTAGCCGAACAGCGAGACGGCGATCAGTATCGCGGCGAACGGGGCGTACAGCTCATAGGTCAGGCAGACCGCGATGAACAGCAGCGCCATCAGCGCCGCGTGCCAGCGCCAGTCGCGCGGCGGCCGGAAGCAGATAGCGGCCAGGATCGCGATCTGCGCCATCGAGACCACCTGCGGGTCCCAGGTGGACCACACGGCCTCGGTGAACGCGCCGGCGAACAGGTACGCGGCGATCGCCGAGGTCAGGAACACCCGGCGCCAGCCCTTGAGCATCGGTCCGGCGACCCAGCGCGCGGCCCAGGCGACCGTGGCGATCATGAAGCCGTAGCCGAGGCTGACCCAGACCTGGTAGCGCTCCATCTCGCCGGCCGCGTTGCCCGGGTTCACGTTCGAGCGCAGGAAGATGTCGGCGAGCGCGTAGAGATAGTGCTGTCCGGGCGGGTAGACGGCGAGCACGCCCGGGTCCACGACGTTCTTCACCTTGCCCTGCATCAGGAAGGTGTAGCCGCCGTACCGGTGGATCGCGTCGAACAGGCTGAAGTGCCGCAGCCGGTCGCCGGTCATGCCCGCGTAGCCGAGCTTGCTGCCCGCGACGGTGCTCCAACTCGGCCAGTAGGCGACTAGGAAGCCCGCGATCAGGCCGAGCAGCAGTACCACGTCGCTGCCGAGCATCCGGCGCGGCCAGGTGCGCCAGGGCGGCGGCGCGGCGAACCAGACGTACGCGGCCACCAGCAGCGTGAGCGCGACCCCGGCCAGCGCGATCGGCTGCAGGCCGAAGGGCCAGAGCGAGAACAGCAGGCCGCCGACGATCGCGGCGCCGATCAGTAGCCCGATCGTGACGAAGAGACGGTCCACGACGGTCGACCCGACCCGCACCAGACCGCCGGTGCCGAACACGATCAGCAGCACCAGCAGCGGGTCGGTCTTGGTGACGTGCGTGAGCACCGGCACGATCCACGCGCCCGCGAACAGCGCGACGACGATCCACGGCCGCGGACGCGCAGGTCCGCGGTCGGTGCTGGCGGGTGCCGACGACCCGATGGAGTTCGCCGCCTCGGCGGGCGACCCCAACGCCTGCGAACCCATTACGTGACTCCTCAGCAAACCCGGCATGAACTGAACCGACGCCCTCGTCGGCGCGGGCCAGTCTAGGGCGCCAGGTTGAACCATGGGTAAGAACGGCCGACTGTACCACCGGGTCGAGCGACGCGAACAGACCCGGCCCGGACGGCCCGCGGACTTTAGTCCACGGTCAGTTTCGCCTGTTAGGATCGGCGCAATCGTGTTCCGCCCGCTGGTCTGGGCGGTGCGCACCTCTTGACGATCGCAGGGTTGACGGGTGCAGGACTTTCAGGACGTATGGCTGGTGATTCCCGTCTTCAACGAGGAGACGGTGATCGCGGACGTGCTCGCCCACGTGCTGCGGACTTTCCCCAACGTGGTCTGCGTCGACGACGGCAGCCGGGACAACTCCGCCGCGCGCATCCTGGGCAGCGGCGCGCACCTGCTGCGCCACCCGATCAACCTGGGCCAGGGCGCCGCGCTGCAGACGGGCCTGAGCTACGCGCTCGCCCAGCCGCGCGCCGAGTACTTCGTCACCTTCGACGCGGACGGCCAGCACCAGGTCGAGGACGTCGAGAACATGATCGGCGAGCTGCGCACCAAGGAGGCCGACGTCGTGCTCGGCTCGCGCTTCCTGGAGTCGGCGCACGAGGTGCCGCCGCTCAAGAAGCTGGTGCTGCGGACCATCGCCACGGTGAGCGGCTCCTCGCGGCGCCTGGGCCTGACGGACACGCACAACGGGCTGCGCGCCTTCAACCGCGCGGTGGCGGAGAAGGTCGACATCACCCAGGCGGGCATGGCGCACGCCTCGGAGCTGGTGGACTTCCTGTCCCGCTCCAGCTTCCGGGTGCGCGAGGTGCCGGTGACCATCAAGTACACCGAGTACTCGATGTCCAAGGGGCAGTCCCTGCTCAACGGGGTGAACATCATGTTCGACCTCGCCCTACGCCGGAGAGGCTGACCGCCGTGTTGATCCAGGCCCTGCTGATCCTGGCCGCGGTGCTGCTGTTCGTGCTGTTCCTGCGCCGGTCGCACACGGCGCGGCTGCAGGCGTTCAAGCGCATCGGCTTCCTGCTGTTCTGCGCCTTCGGGGTGCTCGCGGTGCTCAAGCCGGACGTGATGACCTGGCTGGCGAACCGGGTCGGCGTCGGCCGCGGTACGGACCTGCTGCTCTACATGCTCACGGTGATCTTCGGCTTCTTCGCGCTCAACACGTACCTGCGCTTCAAGGACACCGAGAAGCGGCTGACCCGGCTGGCCCGGGCCATGGCGATCCGGGACGCGATCGCCCCGGACGACGACCTGCGCGCGGCCGTCGCCGAGGAGGCCGCGGCCTCAGCGGGTGGACGCGGCGTAGCGGACGAGCCGGCGGAAGGCCGCGGCGTCGCCCTGGCGCAGGGCGGTCGGGGCGAGGGTCAGGGCGTGTAGCCGGGTGGAGCGGTGCCGCCGGGAAACCCGCGCGGCCCGGTGCCAGCCGATCTCGTCCATCCGGCGCGCCGTCTCGGTGAAGAAGCGCCGCGACTCGTCGAAACGCGAACCGTCCACGGCCGCGCGCGAGGACTCGCTCTCCGCGTGCCGCCGGTATTCGAAAGCTTCCACGCCGTCCGCGACCAGCGCCTCGCCGCTCTCCACGAGCTGCAGGACCACGGCCATGTCCTGCACCACGCGCAGATCCTCGCGGAATCCGGTCGTGGCCTGGATCGCGTCCGTACGCCAGCACAGCGACGGGAAGTAGAGCCAGTTCCCGCGCAGCAGGCTGAGCGCCAACTCCTCGCCCTCGAGCACGACCGGTTCGGTGCCGTGCAGCAGTTCCTTCGGCGCGTACAAGCGGCGCTTGATCGTGTCCGCGAGGCTGGAGGCCGACTCCCCGCTCTCGTCGATGACGCGCACGCCGGGCTGCACGAGCCCGACGTTCGGGTGCGCGAGGGCCAGCGCGCGCACCGTCGCGATGTAGTTCGGCAGCAGCAGGTCGTCGCAGCCCATGATGACGACGCGGTCCCGCTTGGCCAGCTCCAGGCACTTCTGGAAGTTGCCCGAGATGCCGAGGTTCCGCTCGTTGCGCAGGTACGTGACGCGCGGCTCGGCGAGCTGCTCGAACCATTCCGGCACCCCGGCCGCGGTGCCGTCGTCCACGACCGTCAGGTGCCAGTCCGGGTCGGTCTGCGCGAGCACGCTGCGCACGGCCGCCTGCATCAGCGGGACGTCGCCGTAGTACGGCATCATCACGTCGATACCGGGGGTGGATCCGGCCATGGCGCCGCGCCCTCTCTCAGGCCTCTGTCGCAGGGGTCAGATATTCGCGCAGCGCGTCGTGCCAGTCCGGCATCGGCGCGAGGCCCGCGGCGGCCCAGCCGTCATGGCTCAGCACGCTGTACGCGGGACGCGGCGCGGGCCGGACGAACTTGTCGCTGGTCGTCGGCCGCACCCGCTCCGGGTCCAGGCCGGTGAGCTCGAAGGCCGCGCGGGCCAGGCCGAACCACGTGGTCCGCCCCGCGCAGGTGCCGTGGTAGATCCCGGCCGGAGCGGTCCCGGCGTACGCGGCCCGCCCGAGCGCGAGCAGTTGCCGGGCGAGTGCGGGGGTCGAGGTCGGCTGCCCCTGCTGGTCGTCCACGACGTCGAGGAAGTCGCGCTTCTCCGCCGCGTTCAGAATCGTGGCGACGAAGTTCTTGCCGTGCCTGCCGTACAGCCACGCGGTGCGCACCACGTAGCCGCTCTCCGGCAGCAGTTCGCGCACCGCCTGCTCGCCGATCAGCTTGCTGCGACCGTAGGCGTTCAGCGGAGAGGTCGGCGCGTCCTCGGCGATCGGCCGGGCCGCGTCGCCCGGGAAGACGTAGTCCGTGGACAGGTGCAGCAGCCGCGCGCCGGAATCCGCGCAGGCGGCCGCGAGGTTGCGCACCGCCGCGCCGTTGATCGCGCTCGCCGCGTCCTCATGCTCCTCGGCGCCGTCCACGTCCGTCCACGCGGCGGCGTTGGCCACCACGTCGTACCCGGACACCGCGGCCTTGACCGCCTCCGGGTCCGTCAGGTCCAGCTCGGCCCGGGTCAGCGCGGTGTACGCGACGTCCTCGGCGGCCAGCAGCGCGGTCAGGTCCCGGCCGAGCATGCCCCCGGCGCCGACGACCAGCCAGCGCGCGTCGTTCTGAGCGGCGGAGCTCACAGCGCGGCCTTCTCCTTCAGCGGCTCCCACCAGGCGCGGTTCTCCTGGTACCAGGCCACCGTGGCGGCGAGCCCGTCCTCGAACCGGACCTCCGGCTGGTAGCCCAGCTCGTTCGAGATCTTCGCGATGTCCAGCGAGTAGCGGCGGTCGTGGCCCTTGCGGTCCTCGACGTAGTCCACGAAGGACCAGTCCCGGCCGGTCGCGTTCAGCAGCAGCTCGGTGAGCTCCTTGTTGGTGGACTCGGTGCCGCCGCCGATGTTGTAGACCTCGCCCGCGCGGCCCTTGGTCAGCGCCAGGTGGATGCCGCGCACGTGGTCCGAGACGTGCAGCCAGTCGCGCACGTTGCCGCCGTCGCCGTACAGCGGCACGTGCTTGCCGTCCATCAGGTTCGTGATGAACAGCGGGATCATCTTCTCGGGGAAGTGGTAGTGCCCGTAGTTGTTCGAGCAGCGCGTCACCACGACGTCGTAGTGGTGCGTGCGGTGCGCGGCCAGCACCAGCAGATCAGAGCCGGCCTTCGCCGCCGAATACGGCGAGTTCGGCTGGATCGGCCACTCCTCGGTCCAGGAGCCCTCGTCGATCGAGCCGTAGACCTCATCCGTGGAGACGTGCAGGAAGCGGCCGATCTTGTGCCGGCGCGCGGCGTCGAGCAGCGTCTGGGTGCCGAGCACGTTCGTGATCACGAAGTCCGCGGCGCCGTTGATCGACCGGTCCACGTGCGACTCGGCCGCGAAGTGCACGATCGCGTCGTGCCCCGGCAGCACCTCGTCGAGCAGCGCGGCGTCGTTGATGTCGCCCTGCACGAAGGAGAAGCCGGGGTGCGAGCGAACCGGGTCCAGGTTGGCCGGATTCCCCGAGTACGTGAGCTTGTCGTAGACCGTCACGACGTCCCCCGCGCCGGCCGAGCCGGGCAGCCGTTCGGTCAGAAGCGCGCGGACGTACTCGGAACCGATGAATCCGGCTCCGCCGGTGACCAGGATCTTCATGCGGGACATCGTAGCCGCTCGATCTGACCGGAACGCCACCGCCGGTTTCAGTCCGGCAACAGCCGCGCTCGGCGGACGCCCCGACCTCTCGCCTACCGGATCCCGGCGAACAGGTCGTCCTCCGGAATCGTCGTGTCCACCAGGCTGCGCGCCAGCTCGAAGTCCTCCGTCGGCCAGACCTCGCGCTGGATCTCCATCGGCACCGAGAACCACGGCCCGTCCGGGTCCACCTGCGTCGCGTGCGCCAGCAGCGCCTGGTCGCGCAGCTCGAAGTACTCGCCGCAGGGCACGTGCGTGGTGATCTCCCGCTCCGGCCGCTGCTGGCCCTCCTCGCTGTTGAAACGCTCGATCCAGCCCTCGTACGGCGAGCTGCCGGTGCGCTCCAGCATCGCCGCGTGCAGCGCCATGATGCGGGCCTTGGTGAACGTCTGGTTGTAGTACATCTTCAGCGGCTGCCAGGGCTCGCCCGCGTCCGGGTAGCGGTCCGGGTCGCCCGCCGCGTCGAACGCCTCCACGCTGACCCGGTGGCACTGGATGTGGTCCGGGTGCGGATAGCCGCCGTTCTCGTCGTACGTGGTGACCACGTGCGGCCGGAACTCGCGCATGAGTCTGACCAGCGGCTCGGCGGCCGTCTCCACCTTCTCCAGCGCGAAGCAGCCCTCCGGCAGCGGCGGCAGCGGGTCGCCCTCCGGCAGCCCGGAGTCCACGAAGCCCAGCCAGGCCTGGTCCACGCCCAGGATCTCGCGCGCCCGGTCCATCTCAGCGCGCCGCACCTCGTGGATGTTGCGCTCGATCTCCTCGTTCCCCTTCAGACGCGGGTTGAGCACGTCCCCCCGCTCGCCGCCGGTACAGGTGACCACCAGCACCTCGGCCCCCTCGGCGACGTATCTGGCCATGGTCGCGGCCCCCTTGGACGACTCGTCGTCCGGGTGGGCGTGCACCGCCATCAGCCGCAGCTTGTCCTCCACCGGTCCCTGCTCCCTCGTACCTGGCCGTTAACTCCACACGCGGAGTCTCTATAGTGGCGGACGGCCGGGGTGAATCGCGAAACAACGACGCGCCCTCTCCTCCGCTGCCCTCAACAAGAGCACGGGCCGGCCGCAGAAACTTCCCGGTACAGCCAAGGGGCCGCACAATGAGCGACGACATGACCGACCGCACGCCGGAGACCACGGGCTGGGGCGCGGACACCAGAAAAGGCACGAACAGCAGCAACAGCAGCATGACCAGCGGCGCGGGCATCGGCGCGGGCGTGACGCGCACCAACTCCGGAGCGACCGGCGAGCCCGATGCCTCCCTCCCCCCGCTCGGCTACAGCGACCCCGGCTTCGCGGAGCGCTACGGCGTCAAGCGCGGGATGTCCCGGACCCGCAAGATCACCCTCGCCGTCTTCGGCCTCGCGCTACTCGGCGGCGTGGTGGGCTACATCGCCTACAACCAGGCGAACCCGCAGATCCAGGCCACGGTCATCTCGTACACCGTCGACGGCACCTCGATCAACGTCACCTTCCAGGTCAACAAGTCCGCCGACCAGCGCGTCGCCTGCACCCTGCAGGCCGAGGACGTGCACGGCTCGGTCATCGGCTCCGCCAACGTCGTGGTCCCGGCCGGACGCTCCGAAGAGGACATGGTCTACACCGTGAACACCACCGGAACGCCCAACACCGCCCAGGTGTCCAGCTGCACGGCCGTTTCCTGACCGTTCCACTGACAGTGGCCGGGCCGTGGCCCTACGCGGCCGCCCCGTGGCCCGGCCACCCGGACCACCTCTTCTAGGAAAATGTCGGCGAAGCTTGCTAGCCTCGTAGTTTCGGCGGGTACCGGAGTGTACGGAGCCCGTCGCGCTGAGAGCACCATCCGACCCTACGAGGAGCATCGTGACCCAGACCAGTGACAACGTCACCTGGCTTACCCAGGAAGCGTATGACCGGCTGAAGGCCGAGCTGGACTATCTCCAGGGTCCGTACAAGGTCGAGATCGCCAAGAAGATCGAGGCTGCGCGCGAAGAGGGCGACCTGCGCGAGAACGGCGGCTACCACGCCGCCAAGGAGGAGCAGGGCAAGATGCACGCCCGCGCTCTGCAGCTGGCCCAGATGCTCGAGAAGGCCCAGGTCGGCACGCCCCCCACCGCCGCCGGCACCGCAGGCCCCGGCATGGTCGTCAAGATCGCCTTCGACGGCGACGAGGACGACACGCTCGAGTTCCTCCTAGGCTCCCGCGAGGCCTCCGCCACCGACATGGAGGTCTACTCCCCCCAGTCCCCCCTCGGCGCGGCCATCAACGGCCACCAGGTAGGCGACACCGCCAGCTACGAGCTCCCCAACGGCAAGTCGATCTCCGTCAAGCTCCTCTCCGCGCTCCCCTACAGCGGCTGAACCCGCTCCCCGCAGCGCTCCACACGTGCCCCGTCCCGCAGATGGACGGGGCACGCCGTTTCGAGGTCGGCCCTACCTACGTCACCGGCACTGCGCTCGTCCCTCGCTCCGCGCCGCCGACTGCGTCCGGGCCGATTACATACCCCGCCCACCCGCCCTACTCAACCGGGCCCTACAGTCGCTCCGCTCCTTCGGGAGCCTACGGCCCGCTACCTACGCTCCCTCGTACCTCGGTCACTACGTCCGCGCCCCTGCGGCGTTTCTGTATCACGCACTTTTCGCTTCGCCCCGGAAACGATAAGGATCAAAAGCGCCTCCGGCGGGCCGGCTCAGACAGCACCCAACAACACCGCCCGGCTGCGGTTGTCCTGTTGTCTGGGGTGGGGTCCGGTTGGGGTGCTCTCCTCGCCTGGCACCGAAGGCGACCAGGAACCCGCCGGGGCCGCAAACAGCGGTGGCTGGGGGAATTTCTGCCGCAGCGCTCGGTCCGGGCCTCACCGGTTCGGCCATCGATGGGAAAAACGACATCGGTGCGCCAGACCGTAGCGCGTCTCTGATGTACTTCCCCGGGAACCTCGATGGCGGGCGAATCGTTGCTTTGGTAGGAGGTTGTCGTTTCTGGCCAGTGCGGATGGTGATGCGATTTTTCACATCGGTGTGCCACGCAGACAGGTCTCGGGCCGAGCGCAGCGCATAGCGATCCTCGGAGGTTGGGGTGCTCTCCTCGCCTGGCAGGCGTAGCCCGGTAACCAGGGTTCTGCCGGGGGTGCAAACAGCGAAGCAGATATTTACACCAGCGGGAGCCACCGCTGTTTGCGGCCCCGGCGGGTTCCTGGTCGCCTTCGGTGCCAGGCGAGGAGAGCACCCCAACCGGACCCCACCCCAGACAACAG
>DATJIF010000086.1:0-50021 GCA_035493475.1 Actinospica sp. | reverse complement strand
GTGCGCCGGGAAGTCCGCGGCCACCGCCACGGCCAGCTCCCCGCCGCTGCACACGTCGAGCCCGAGCCCCTCCTCGGCCGCCCAGCGGGCGATCGCCTTGGACAGGAAGGACTTGCCGGCGTAGTGCACCGGCGGCTCGTCGCGGTTGTAGTCGCCGAACGCGGCCAGCCAGGTCTGCGCGCGGCGCCGCCAGTCGGCCTCGTCCAGCACGTACGCTGGCGTGCCCTGACGCACCGCCAGCTCGCGCACGCCCAGCCCGCCGAGCGTGAGCTGGCCGGACTCCTCGTCCCGGCCCGCCGTGATCGGCCAGACCTTCGGGTCGAGCGCGTTCAGATCGGCGGGCGGCGCGCCGACCCCGCCCGCGGGCAGCACGTCGGCGTACCGCGGCCCCGCCGGGTGCGCTGCTCGGCTCATCGCTCGTTCCCCTCACTGCTTATCATGACGCTCACATCCGCTCCGGCGCCGAGACGCCGAGCAGCCCGAGCCCGTTCGCCAGCACCGTCTGCGCAGCCTCGGCCAGCCACATCCGCGCCCGGGTCAGCTCGATCGGCAGCTCCAGATCGCCCTTCGGCAGGATCCGGCACTCGTCGTAGAACCGGTGGTAGTCGCGGGCCAGCTCCTCGAGGTAGCGCGCGACCCGGTGCGCCTCGCGCAGCTCCCCCGCCTCGGCGATCACGCGCGGGAACTCGCCGAGCTTGCCGAGCAGCGCGTTCTCCTTCTCGTGGCCGAGCAGCCCCGGATCGAAGTCCGCGGCGGCGCCCTTGTCGATGCCCATCTCGGCGGCGTTGCGCTTGACCGAGCACATCCGCGCGTGCGCGTACTGGATGTAGTAGACGGGGTTGTCGGTCGACTGACGCGTCAGCAGGTCGATGTCCAGCGTGATGTTCGAGTCCGTCGACTGCCGCACCAGCGCGTACCGCGCCGCGTCCACACCGATCCACTCGACCACGTCGTCCATCGTGATGATGTTGCCCGCGCGCTTGGACATGCGGACCTCTTCGCCGTCCTTGAGCATCTTCACGAACTGCCCGATCAGGACCTCGATGTCCTTGTTCGGATCCGCGCCCGCGCAGGCCACGATCGCCTTGAGCCGCCCCACGTACCCGTGGTGGTCCGCGCCCAGCAGATAGATCGCCGGCGAGAACCCGCGGTCCCGCTTGTTCAGGAAGTACGCCGCGTCGCTCGCGAAGTACGTCTTCTCCCCCGTCGACCGCACCAGCACGCGGTCCCGGTCGTCCCCGAAGTCCGTGGTCCGCAGCCAGACCGCGCCGTCCTTCTCGAAGACGTGCCCCTGCTCGCGCAGCCGGTCCAGCGCCTGCTCCACCGCGCCCGAGTCGTGCAGGGACTTCTCCGAGAACCAGACGTCGAAATGCGTCCCGAAGTCCTCGGTCGACTGCTTGATCTGAGCGGTCATCAGCCGCAGGCCCTCCTCGCGGAAGACCGTCAGCTGCTCGTCCTCCGGCAGCTCCTTGACGCCCGGGGTCCCCGCCACGATCTCCGCCGCGATGTCCGCGATGTACTCGCCGACGTACCCGTCCTCCGGCACCGGCTGACCGTTCGCCGCCGCCTTGAGCGACGCCGCGAACTTGTCGATCTGGGTGCCCGCGTCGTTGATGTAGTACTCGGAGACGACCTCGGCGCCGCTCGCGCGCAGGATCCGGGCCAGCGAGTCGCCGACCGCCGCCCAGCGCACGCCGCCGATGTGGATCGGCCCGGTGGGGTTCGCCGAGATGAACTCGAGGTCGATCTTCTGCCCGGCGAACGTGTCCGTCCGCCCGTAGCCCTCGCCCGCGGTGACGATCGTGCGCGCCAGTTCGCCCTGCACCGCGGTGTCGAACGTGACGTTGATGAAGCCGGGCCCGGCGACCTCGGCCGCCGCGATCCCCGCCACCTCGGCCAGCCGCGGCGCCAGCAGTTCGGCCACCGCGCGCGGCGGCTTCCCGGCCCGCTTCGCCAGCTGCAGCGCCACGTTCGTGGCGTAGTCGCCGTGGTCGCGGTTCTTCGGCCGCTCGACCGTGACCTCCAGCGAGGCCAGGACGTCGGCGGGCAGGGCAAGCTCCCCGGCGTCCACGGTGGAGCGGATCGCGGCGAGCACGGTGGCGGAGAGTTCAGCGGGGGTCACGGTCCAAGGCTACGGGACCGGCCCGGCCGCGCCCCAATCCTGACCGGCACGCGGACGCGGTGCGCCCGCGGACGGGCACAACACTCCCCTACCGCCTCCGCACTACCTCCGACCCTGCGGCCTTCCCCCGCCCGGACGGCGCGGCGGCAGCGGCTCCTCGCCCGCGTCCAGGATCTCCAGGATCCGGCGCAGCTCGCTCTGCTCCGCGACACCGAGCTTGCCGAACAGCTGCTCCGCGGCCTCCGCGCGCATCCGCCCGACCCGGCTGAGCACGTCCTGCCCCGCGTCGGTGAGCACCACGATCGTGGCCCGCCGGTCCGTCGGGTCGTTCTGCCGCGCGACGAAGCCGGCCGACTCGAGCGTGTCCACCATGGACGTGATCGAACGCGGCACCACCTCGAGCGCCTGCGCCAGGTCCGCCATCCGCGGCCGCTCGTAGCGCGAGATCACCCGCAGCGCCCGCGCCTGCGCCTCGGTCAGCCCGAACTGGTCGTACGAGGGCGCGGAGCGGCGGCGGATGCGGTGCGCGGTGCGCAGATAGAGTTCGGCCAGGCTCGGCTCGCCCGTGGCCGGTGCCGAAGGGGCGGGCGAGATGCCGCCTTCGGGCGGCGGGCCTGCGGATTCTTGGTCGGACACTAGGGTCATGGTCACACAGTCTATTTGTAAGAGCCGTCTGGACGAGGGGTCGGAGCAGAAAAAGCTGAAGCTCGACTTAAGACGGCCGACCTTACCGTACGGACCAGCTCTGCGGGGTCGAACGGCTTGGTCAAGTATGCCTGCACCCCGAGCTCCCGCCCCCGCGCCAGGTCACTGTCCTGCGCGCACGCCGTGACCATCACCACCGGCAGCGTCTTCGTGGCGACGGACCCGCGCAGCCGCGCCAACGTAGCGAACCCGTCCAGCCGCGGCATCACCACGTCCAACGTGATCGCGTCCGGCTGCACCCGCTCAAGCTGCTCGATGCAGTCCATCCCGTCCTCCGCGAGATGCACCTCGAACCCCTCGAGCTCCAGATTCACCGCGATCAGCTGCCGAATGACGTCGTTGTCGTCCACCACCAGAACCCGCGGCCGCCGCGCGAAGTCCGCGGAAGCACGCAGGTCAACAGTGTCGTCGGACGAAGAAGAGGGAGTGGTGGTCACACGCCCCAAGGTACCCCCGCCCAAACCCCCGCGCGGCCCCTTCCCCGGAACTGGTACAGTTCTCTCCGTTGCCGCCCCCGTAGCTCAGGGGATAGAGCACCGCCCTCCGGAGGCGGTGGCGCAAGTTCGAATCTTGCCGGGGGCACCACGATCGTTCAGGCACTTGAGGCCCTTCACCTGCGTGAAGGGCCTTCGTCATTTCGTGGTCTACTGCTGACGAAGAACGACCTAGATCACCGGGAGACCACATGAACGACGCCGAGTTGCGGGCGCTGATGACCGAGCGCATGCTGCACATGGCCGAGATCATCAAGGCCTCCCCCGAGTCGCTGCCGGGATTCGTGCCGAAGGATGCCGCAGTTCCGTTCGCCAAGGTCGGCGACGGAGAGATGCACTGGATCGTGGTCGAGCGTGGAGAAGAGCTCGACCACCGCTCAACCCGCGATCTGCACGAGTGGCTCTCGTGGGTCTTCGTCGCAGTGACCCGGAACGAGGCTTCTCGCTGGGAACTCGACAATCGCATCCCGTACGTAGAGTCGCGACTATCCATCTTCTGTCGGCAACTCGAACTGCTTGCGCGGCTTGACTACGACTGGGCAGACGCCGAGTTAGCCGACTATATGAGGACTCTCGCACGTAGCCCGTACGGCGCCGAAGAGTACCCGCGCGACGAGCGTGGCGCGGAAAGCCTCCGCTTCCTTGCCGAGCAGATCCGTGATGGGGCGCACGCGGAGGTGGCTGAGGCTGAGGCGATCATTCGGGCGTACGGGCAGGGGCTGTCACTGACGCACGTGCAGGAGGGCTTCTTCACCTGTTCGCTCATCGCATCGGAGCACGTGCTGCGCCAGGGCACGCCCATCGAAGTCGCGCGCGCAGTCGACTCTTGGGCACGGCGGCTGTTCGAGGCCTGAGTTCCTTATCTGGTCGTCTCCTGCCGGCCGGGAAGCCGTCGTGCCCCACGCTCGCGGAGCTGGTTGAGGGCGCTGCAAAGCACTATGCCGTCGGCGCTTTCCGAGCGACAATGGAGGCAGCGGTCGGGGGTGGATATACGGGCCGCGGAGGGGTGTGGTGTGCTCGATGTCTGACGAGGCGGGGATCATCGCGAGTCTGCTGCGCGCTGTGGACGTGTCGCCGACGGACGTGCCGCTGCGCCTGCTGCTGGTGAACCACTTGCTCGACGCGGGCCGCAACGATGAGGCCATCTCGCAGCTGAGCGTCCTGCTCGGGCAGGAACCCAACAACGTTCCCGCTCTCCTCGCGATGCGGCGCGCGCTGGCCACGTCGCCCGCCCTGCCGTCCGACGATGACGACCACGGTCACGACCACGGCCACGGCCACGGCCACGGCCACGACTGGGATCGCGCCGCCCAAGACTTGGCCGACGCTGTTCCGCCGGGGTATGCCGCCGACCGTGTCTTACCGGAGCAGGACCTCGTCTCCGACGCTGTTCCCGGCACTGTCCGCCTCGCCGACGTCGGCGGCATGGAGCAGGTCAAGCGCCGACTCGACGCCGCCTTTCTCGCCCCCATGCGCAACCCGGAGTTGAGCCGGGCGTTTCGCAAATCCCTGCGAGGCGGCCTGCTGCTCTACGGGCCGCCGGGCTGCGGCAAGACGTTCATCGCCCGTGCGATCGCGGGTGAACTCGGCGCCCGGTTCCATGCCGTCACCCTCGCCGACGTGCTCGACATGTTCATCGGCAACAGCGAGCGCCACCTGCGGGACGTGTTCGTCGCAGCCCGGCGCAACGCCCCCTGCGTATTGTTCTTCGACGAGATCGACGCGCTCGGCCGCAAGCGGAGCCAGTTGGCCAACAGTGCCGCGCGCGGCGTCGTCAACCAGTTCCTGACCGAGCTCGACGGCGTGGACACTGCTGACGAGGGTGTGTTCGTGCTCGCCGCCACAAATGCGCCCTGGGACGTGGACGTGGCACTACGCCGCCCTGGCCGCCTGGACCGAACGCTGCTGGTGCTTCCTCCCGATCGACCGGCACGCGAGGCGATCCTGCGCCACCATCTCAAGGGTCGGCCGGTGAGCGGACTGAGGCTGGACGAACTGGCGAAGCGTACCGACGGCTACTCCGGCGCCGACCTCGCACACGTCTGCGACAGCGCTGCGGAACTCGCGTTGATGTACTCCGCAGCCAGCGGCACGGTACACCCGATCACCATGACGGAAATCGAATCCGTTCTCGCGCAGGTCCGCCCTTCCATCAGTGCCTGGCTCGAGGCGGCCCGAAACGTCGTTTTGTACGCCAACGGATCCGGCGCGTACGACGAACTGGCCGACTACCTCAAAGCACGTAGGTTGCTATGAACACCTATGCAGGCAACGACCCCGACGCCGATCTGAAACGCGCCCAGCAACTCTTCGACCTGGGCCGTGCCGCCCAGGCACGCGAGGTCGCGGCATCGGTGCTCGCCGCCCGGCCGGATAATGCCGCCGCGCTGCGCCTGCTCTCCCGTTGCCACGCGGCACTCGGCGAGCATCGCGAGGCGGTGCGCGTCGCCAGGGCAGCGGTCGCCGCGGACCCGGCCGCCGAACACGGATATCGCATCCTGTCCATGGCCCTGCGCCGGATCAAGAGCCACCGGAAGGCGGCGGCCGCCGCGGCCGAGGCGGTCAGGCTCGCGCCCCAGGAGTGGCGGGCGTACGCGGCGCTAGCCCAGAGCCTCTACCGCGTGAACCTCAACCGGGCACTGGCCGCGGCCGAACAGGCACGTCGACTGGCGCCGGAGAACCCGGAGACGCACTACCTGTGCGGCGTCACGCTGCGTGCGATGAGATTCCGCGAGAACGAGGCGCGTGCAGCGTTTCTGCGCGCATTGGAGATCGATCCGCAGCACACGCCGTCACTCAACGGCCTCGCCTTGCTCGATCAGAGCCAGGGGCGCTTCACGAGCGCGACGCGACGCTTCCGCAGCGGGCTGGGAGCCAACCCGCAGGACCGGGTGGTGCAACGCAATCTCGAAGTCCTGCTGCTGCTTCGCCTGTGGTGTCTGGGCTGGCTGGCGGTGGCCGGGACGGTCGTCGTCGCCGCGGGCAAATCGGGCGGGGACGAGCGAATCCGAGCACTCGCGATCGGCTGCGAGACGGTGCTGCTCATCGCGATCGCGGCCTCGACGAGGTCGGCGAGGAGGGGGTCGGACGTCTTGGGCTTGCGACTGCTGCGCAGAAGCCTCGGAGCCTTGGTCTGCGAAGCGGTCATCGCGGCGTCCGTCGTACTCATCGCGATCGCCGTGGTCGCCCCCAACATCGTCGAGAACGGCGGGTACGTCGCGGTGAGGGTGTCCGTGGCGCTGCTGAACTTCTCGGTCCTGTTCGTGATGCTGGTCCTCAGGCGCCGAACCGCCGCGAACCCGGACGCGCTCTGAGTCTGCCCAAAGAGCGACGACGGAGTGAACATGCGCATCGAAGCCGAGCCGTTCGACTACAGCGTGCCCGCCTGGCGCCCCTACGACGCCGAGCGACTCGCCGCGACTGGCGCACCTGAGTGCGCAATAGCAACACTCGCCAGCCGCGGCCTGCCAGACGGCGTGTTCGACCACTTCGTTCGCTTCGCCGACCGGGAACTGGAAGAGGCCGACCTACCCGAGTGCGGCAAGGCAGCCTTCCTCGGCCACGTGTGGGCAGGCGAGAACAACAGTTACTGGCTGAGCCTGGCCGACGGCTCCGTCTGGATGCGCTACGGCGCCCCCGACGAGCCCGTCCACCACGTGAAGCGGATCAACACCTCGGTGGCGGCACTGCAGTCAGTGCTGGCCGTCTACGAGGCGTACGCGCGCGACGAATCGGACGACCTCGACGTCCCCGAGCGCGAAGACCTCATCAACCAAACCGTCATCCACGCCGTCGCCGCCGACCCCCTCGTCTTCCAAGACGACGAGAACTGGTGGCCGCAGACGTTCCTCGAGGTCGAATTCACCTCCGCACGGATCCTCCTCGGCGACCAATCCCTCTTCCAACTCGTCACCCGCGATGCTTCCGGCCGCTGGGGCCTCGACCACCCCGGCTACGAGGACGACGACCTCAGCTAGGTCAGGTGCCTCGGGCACCCGCCGCCCAGCCGCCAAGATCGCGATTTTTTAAGCTGCCATTAATTCCTCATGATGATCTTGCTTGGGCGATTGCGCGCCGGGCCCCCGGGTGGTTCCATTCTGATTAGTCAAGTTTACTAACCAACTCCGGAGGCAACCCACTCATGTCTTCGCACCGCACGCAGCGCACCCACCGCATGCGTTTCACTGTCGCGGCCGCCGCGGCCCTCGCGATCGGCACCCAGCTCGCGTTCCTGCACTCGGCCGTCGCCTCGACCCCGCCCACCCGCGCCACCGTCGCGAACGCGGCCGCCGTCGCGCCGGCCAGCACGACGTACACGGCCGCCGAGGTACTGGCCGGCATCAAGGCGCACTCGACGTCCTCGACCAAGGTCAACACCAAGCCCCACATCAACACCATGACGCGGGCCATGAACGTGAACGTGTACCAGCCCGCGTCCGGCGTCTTCGTCTACACGTCCAGCATGGCCATCGACGACGACGGCAGCGACCCGGACCCGGATCCGGACCACCAGGACCAGACGACGTTCCAGGACAGCAACGGCAAGCAGCTGGCCGCGCACCACGTGCCGTTCTTCGTGCTGGGAGACGACTGCTGGGACCGGAAGTCCCCCTGCCCGCACTTCTTCTACAAGGAGCACAACATCAAGGGCCGGCAGTTCGCGCTGGTCTTCTACAAGGGCAAGGTCATCGGCGCGATCTTCGGCGACACGCAGACCGGGAACGACCAGACCACCTCGGACAACGACTCCCGTGAACTGGGCGAGGCGTCCGTGAAGACGGCCAGCCTGCTCGGCATCCCCGACAGCGGCACCACCGGCGGCGTGGACAACGGCGTGACCGTGGCGATCTTCTCCGGCCCGTCCTGGGTCGTGAACGGCACCAACTCCAACCTGAGCTCCAAGGCCCAGGCTCTGGTTCAGAAGGCCCTGAACACCCTCGGCGCAAGCATGGCGGCGGAGAAGTAGACGCCGCCCCGGGCCGACGCCCGAGCGTCACCGACATCTGAATCCGCACGAATCCTGCCGAGGGTGGCCGCCGCTGGCCGCCCTCGGCAGTCGCGTGCGCGGCCATGTCGGTTTGGGGCGTACGCATGTGGTCGGCGTGGATGTAACGAAGGGACCTCATGCCAGCGTGAGCCAGATCAGGGCTCTACTGTATGGATGACCGCTGGTGGGCGGTCTGCATCGGTGACAATGGCTCGTGGCAAGGGGTGGGTCGGTGGCGCGCAGCGTCAGTTCGCAGATCGTGTCCGCGTATTTCGAGGCGCAGCGGCGGGCTCAGCGTGCCCAGGAGGCACAGGCTCGCCAGTGGCACCGTATGCAGCAGGAGCAGATCCGTGCGCAACGCGCGGCTGAGCGGGCGCGAGCCCAACACGATCGAGCCGCGCTGCTGAGGTATCAGGAGCAGCGAGAGGCCGACGTCGCCGAGCGCAATCGGCAGATCGAGGGCGAGGTCGCGGCGCTCGGCCAACTGCTGTCGGTCGTGTTGGCCGCGGAGCCGTTCCGGATCTACCAGTGCAAGTCGACCTTTACTCCACCGCAGTTCAACCCGGGGCAACTCGGTGTGCCGGTCGTCGAACCCAGGCTCACTGACTATCAGGTGGCCGCGCCGACGGGAATCATGGCACGAGCTCCGAAAGCGCGGGCCGAATACGATGCGGCGGTCGCGAGGGCGCGTGCCGCGTACGAGGCTGACTGGCACCGTGCCTCCCAGCTCGAGAATGAGCGTCTCCAGAAGCTGACGGCGTACCACCACGAGTTCCAGCAGTGGGTCAGCCGGGAGCAGGCGCGCGTCGAAGCACGCAATCAGGCGATGGACGACGTCGCTGCTCGCTATGGATACGGCGATGCGGATGGGGTGCTTCAGTTCTTCTCCGTCGTCGCGGCCAACGAACAGTGGCCGGACTCGTTTCCGAGCCAACGTCGCGCCGCGTGGGACGCTTCGAGTCGCCAGCTCGTCATCGCTTGGCAGGTGCCGGCCGTCGAGGTCGTGCCGCAGACGAGCCGATACCGGTACGTGAAGAGCACCGACCAGGAGAAGTCGATCGACCGCCCGGTTACCGAGCGCCGCGAGATCTACCGCAACCTTCTCGCGCAGTCCGTTCTCCGGGTCGCCTACCGCTTCTTCACTGCGGATTACGCACAGTGCCTGCAGTCGATCGCGTTCACCGGGGTCGTCACGGCCACGGATCCGGCGACGGGGCGCGAAGCGGAGTTCCCGTTGGTGTCCCTCGCCGTGCAACGCGATGCCCTGGCGGCCGTCGACCTCCGGCATGCCGACCCGGTCAGCTGTATCGAGGGTCTCGGTGGTCGGCTCTCGGCCAAGCCCGATCAGTTGCAGGCCGTCATCCCGTACCGGCTGCCGGAGTCCGTGCGCGGTGAGCAGCGGCACGAGGGCGGGGCCGCGGACTCGGCCGACGACGACATCGACTTGCTTGAGATGGATCCGCTGGCTTTCGAGCAGCTCGTCGCGGAGTTGTTCAAGTGCCGCGGCTTCGATGTGATGACGACCAGTCGCAGCGGGGACGGAGGCGTGGACGTCTACGCCGTCGACCCCGACCCGCTGACCGGTGGCAAGATCGTCATCCAGGTCAAGCGGTACCGGAAGACCGTCAGCCCGGCCGTGGTCCGCGAGCTGTACGGCACGGTGATCGCTCAAGGGGCCGCGATGGGCATTCTGGTCACGACATCTGGATTCGGCCCGGATTCGCATCGTTTCGCGGAGAAGCTGCCGCTCAAGCTGGTCGACGGCCGGGAACTCGTTCAGCTGCTCAGGGAACAGCGGCTGCCTGGGCACATCGGCGGCACGCCCCAGTGAACGCGGCGGCCGGTCGGGGTCAGGCAGAGGACGCGGCGGGTGGCTTCGGCGTTTCAGGATCAGGATGCTTATAGGCGAGCCATTGCGCGGGCTCGTCCCTCGGGTCGATCGACATCCGCAGCATCTTGGCCAGCGTCTCGTTCTGCCTACGTTCGGCACCGTACGTCGGCGGGATGGGCAGGTGCAGGGCCTCGTACAGCGCGAAACGATTCAGGTCGATGAGCGTCGCGAAGCTCAGGCCGTAGTCGTAGGCCGCACGGACGGCACCCAGATAGGCGGCGAATGCGAGGGAGTACGGCGCCAGCGCGAGAAGGAGCCACCAACCGTCAGACCACATGAAGCCGATGGTGACGACGGTGGCCAGGAGCGCAGTGATCGACGTTCGCACGGCCAGGTCCAGATTCGCCCGCTGCGTCCGGACGTAGGCGGTGTGCTTCTCGTCGGCAACGAGCATCAATCGGTGGACCACAGCCATGGCATCGAGACCGTAAACGGCTCCGGCAGTGCGTTCGTGCCGACGCAGTACGTTACCGAGCCGCGTGGGCATGATGTCCACCATGGACTCGGGATAGTACGTAGCCAGCCGTATGGCTTCCGCACCGTCGAGCAACGCCCGTAAGTCAGCTCGCGAGGCGGACTTCGCGACGGATCTGCGCAGATGCACATCTGGACTCGTGTTGTTGAAGTGGGCCTGGTAGCGGGCAGCCGAGTGGACCAAGGCCCGATAGCGCACGCGGTGCCGTGCCGTCGCCGCGCCCGCCAACCGCATGGCGACCCATGATCGGCCCCAGTAGCCTTCAAGCCACTGGATCATGCGGAACTGCAGTGGGAAGAGCGCGAGTGCGATCGCCATGCTGCCGAATCCGAGTACGACGGCGTCCCTGGCATCGAGCGTTGAGACGGCACGCGCGAAATCGACGTGTTTTCCGCTCCACGCGCCGCTTTTCACCAGCACGATGGCGTAGCTCGTCAGCACTGTCGACGGAATGAAACCCATGATCGTGAAGTAGTCGCCGACGATCCGAGACCCGCTGAGCGACTGCACGGCGTCACCGAACACGGCCATGTCCGCACCTAGCGCGTTCGTGAGTGGTCGGGATCCACCGAACACGACAACGATCCCCGGCCGTCCTCAATGGCGGGCGCCCTGCACTCGACGCAGAACTGGTGATCCGAATCCTCTTCACAGGAAAGGAATCTTGACCTTGAGAACCTCTGGAGCTTCGACCACTGCTCCTTCTTGCTCTTGCTATTGAGGCACGTTGGGCACGCGTCGATCGGAACGCCCTCGCCGCTGTTTCCGGGCAGGGAGTAGATCTGCTGCATCAGATCCCGCCCCTCCTGACTGCACTGCACCGGCTCCCCACGGCAAAGCACTGCAAACGGTACAGATCAGGGAGGTGGCTGTCGAGGTCGGTGAGGACCTCGGCTAGTGTCGCGGTCGTGCGTACGCCGCAGGTGATCCGGGACGCCACCCCGTGGACGTGGCCGCCGATGGCCATATCGGCTTGCGCGGCCACCGGAGCACTGCTCGGAGACGAGGCTCGGGACATCGCCACGGCCGCCGCCGTACTCGTCGGCTTCGTCTTCTTCCTGGTTCGGCGGCTCCGACGGGGATCCGGGCACTAAGGCGGAGTGGGTAGCCTGGCGGGTGTGGAGCTGGATCCTAGGCGGCTGCTTACGTTGGCGGCGATTGCTGAGTGGGGTGGGATTGCGGCGGCGGCGCGGGGGTTGGGGACTACGGCGTCGGCGGTGTCGCAGCAGTTGAGTCGGCTGGAGGCGGATGTGGGGGTGCCGCTGGTGGATCGGGCCGGGGGGCGGGCGGAGATGACTGCGGCGGGGCGGGTGCTGGCGGGGGTCGGCAGCAGGATCGGGGCTGCGTTGGGGGACGCGGCGCTCGAGTTGGCGGCGATGGTGGGGGAGGCTCGGGGGGCGGTGAGCATCGGGGCGATGGTGTCGGCGATTCCGGATATCGCGGCCACGGCGCTGCCTTGGTTGGCGCAGCGGTATCCGGGGATCGAGCCGCGGCTGGTCGAGGCGTACGCGGCGGACGGGCTGCCGGCGCTGCGGATGGGTGAGCTCGATGTTCTGCTGGTCTCGGATGATCGGGACGCGGCGATTCCGGTGCCTGTCGGCGTGCAGTCGTTCGTGATGTTCGAGAGCCGGTATCGGATCGTGGTGCCGGAGTCCGGGTCCTGGCGGACGGTGGAGGGGCCGGGCGATCTGGACGGGCGGCCTTGGGTGGGGGCGCCTGCGGGCACGGCTCGGGCGCATGCGTTCGCGCGGTTCTCTGCGGCGCACGGTGTTTCGCCCAGCGTGGAGCACGTGGCGGGTAGTCAGATGGCTGCGCGGGCCATGGTGTCGGGGCAGTTGGGGGCGGCGCTGCTGCCGGAGTTCGTGGCGGTGGCGATTCCGCGGGCCCGGGTGTGCGATTTCGAGGTCCCGGGGTCGTTCCTGGTGCGGCTGTTCCGGCGGCGGCTGTCGGATCGGTCGATCGCGGCCGTGGACGCGGCGGCGATGGCGGTGTACGAGGCGATGACGGCGGCTGCGATTCGGTATGGCGATGAGCCGTACGCACCTCGGCCGGTGATCGTGAACAGTCCGAGAGACCCTAGTGAGGGTGAGAGTGGCGGCTCCTAAGCGGAGGCGGGGGCGGGCGCGGGCGCGGGGGATTCGGCCGGGGTGGTGCGGTGCGTCTCGGCTCGGGCGATGCGGCGGGTGAGGGCGGGGGCCAGGCGGAGGATCGCGATGGCGGCCACGGCGGAGAGCACCAGGCAGCCGATCCAGACGGGGTTCTCGCCGAAGGCGGCGAAGGCGGCGCCGCCGGTGAGGGGGGCCAGCACGGAGCTTCCGGTCCAGGCCATCTGGTAGACGCCCTGGTAGCGGCCGCGTAGGTGGGCGGGGGCCAGGCGGGCCGTCAGGGCGGAGGAGATGGGGGTGCAGCCGATCTCGCCCACGGTCCAGATGACTACGGAGAGGGCGAAGATTCCTACGCTGCCGCCTAACAGGGGGACGGCCATTCCCACGCCCAGGACGATGCCGGACGCGGCGAGGACGCGGGCTACCGGGAAGCGTTCGAACCAGCGGACCAGCGGGAGTTGGATGGCGACGATGAGGAAGCCGTTGATGGCGTTGATGTAGCCGACCTCGGCGGCCGTGAGTCCGTCGTGGGCCATGGCCATCGGCTGGGCGGCGGTGGACTGCTGGAAGACGAGGGCCAGGAGGAAGAAGATCGCTACGAAGGTGACGAAGACCCGGTCGCGCAGGACGGTGGTCAGGCCCTCGCTTCGTCGGTCCTTCTCGTGGGTGGCTTGCGCTGCCGCGCGCGGCGTCGTGTCGTGGACGAAGAGGATCATCAGGACTACGCAGAGCAGCGTGGAGGCGGCGTCGGCGTAGAAGAGGGCCAGGTAGCCGAATTCGACGACTAGGCCGATCGACAGGCCTGCCACGGCGAAGCCGAGGTTGATGGCCCAGTAGTTCAGGCCGTAGGCGCGCACCCGCCGGTCGTCGGGGACGATGTCGGCGATCATGGCGGACGTGGCGGGGCGGAAGGCGTTGGTGACCAGGCCGACGGTGAGCGCGCCGAGGCAGAGCCAGAGCGGGGAGCGTGCGTAGCCGAGGGCGATGATGCTCGCGGCGTTGGCGGTCAGCGAGGCGACGAGGGTGGGCTTGCGGCCGATCCGGTCAGCGAGGACGCCGCCGACGATGCCGGACACGCTCGCGCCGACTCCGTAGAGCGCGGCGACGGCGCCGGCGAAGGCGGCGCTCCGGTGCATCGGGCCGGTGAGGTAGAAGGCGAACAGCGGCAGTACGAAGGACCCGAGCCGGTTGACGAGGGTGCCGAGCCAGATCCACCAGAACGCGGCGGGCAGGCCGCCGAAGGTCGATCGCAGGCCGTGCCTGACGCGGTCCGCGATGCTGGAGGTCCCCGACGTGCGCATCGTGCTGATTCCCCGTATCCGTAAGAGGTGCAGCGGACTTGGGGAGCATACAACGGGAGTCGTGGGCCCGCTAGGCGATATCGAGATCCACGCGGCCGTCGCGCCAGCCGTGGATCGGTGTGAAGCCGAGGAGTCGGCGGCTGCGCGTCGTGGCGAACGTCGTGCCGCAGCCTTCGATCGGGGCGGTCAGCACGCTGTTCGGGTGGTAGCGGCGCAGCAGGTCGGCGGTCGGCAGCGGCGAGGAGGTGTCGTCCGCGACCACCTGGATGACGTGGTGGCCGGTCAGCGGGCGGGTGGTGAGCGAGGCCTCTATGGCGCGGGCCGCGTCGCGGGTGTCCAGCCAGGCCCACAGGCCGCGGCTGTCGTAGCCGGGGTCGGCGGCGACGCGTTCGAGGTGGTGCCGCAGCCGCTCGCCGTGGCCCAGGAAGGGGAATCGCAGGCTGACCACGGTGGTCTCCCAGCGCATCGCGACGGTCTGGGCCATCTGCTCGCCCAGGTACTTCGAGAGTCCGTACACGTCTTCGGCGGCGTACGGATGGTCCTCGGTGACGGGCACGGATTCGGGCGAGAGGGTGTGCGGGGCGAACGCGAATCCGAGTGCTGAGAGGCTGGAGACGTAGACGATCCGCGGCACGCCCGCACGGCCGGCGGCGTCGAGCACCTGGTAGGCGGACATGACGTTGTTGGTGAAGATCTCCTGCTCGGTGCCGAGCATCGGGGCGGGGATCGCGGCGGCGTGCACGACGGCGTCGACACCGTCGACCAGCCCGCGCACCCGGTCCACGTCGAGGAGATCGCCGCAGCTCACCTCGTCGGCGAAGGCATCGGTGTCGGCGTCAGCCGGATCCAGTGGCACGCGGTCGTCGGCTCGCACCGTCCATCCGCGCGATCGCAGGTGTCTGACGACCTCGCGTCCGAGGGTTCCGGCGGCGCCGGTGACGAGAACCTTCACACGGCGAAATGTTAGCTAAAGTCGTTGCGTGGCCAGCGAATCTACGCCGTCAGCCGTGCCGTCAGCCGCGGAGGACCCGAACCGACTGCTCGGGCCGGACGGGGGTCTGCCGCAGGCGCAGCCGCCGTGGCCCGCGCGCGACAGGCTGCGGATCACCGGGGTGCGCGCCATCGTCACGGCGCCGGAGGGGATCCCTCTGGTGGTCGTGCGGGTGGACACCTCGGAGCCGGGGCTCTACGGACTCGGCTGCGCCACCTTCACGCAGCGGTACGCGGCGGTGGCGGCCGCCGTGGACGAGCATGTGGGGCCGCTGGCCGTGGGCAGGCATCCGGCCGATATCGAGGACATCACGAGGCTGATTCACTACTCCTCATACTGGCGCAACGGTCCCGTGCTCAACAACGCGTTGTCCGGCCTGGACCAGGCGCTGTGGGACATCGCGGGCAAGCGCGCCGGGATGCCGGTGTACGAGTTGCTCGGGGGACGCAGCCGCGCGGCCGTCGAGGTCTACTCGCACGCGGCCGGCGCGACGATCGACGAGGCGCTGACTCAGGCCGAGCGGCTGATCGAGGAGGGCTATCGGCACGTCCGGCTCCAGCTCGGCGGTCCCGGCCTCGGCACGTACGGTGCGCCCGGATCACGTGGCGGCTATCCGCGTTCCCCGTTCCCGGACGGCTGGGACGTGCACCAATACCTCGCTGACACGCCCACGCTCTTCGCCGCCGCGCGCGAGCGGCTCGGCATGCGGATCAGCCTCATGCACGACGTGCACAGCCGCCTGACGCCCAAGCAGGCGATCGTCCTCGCGCGGGCGCTGGAGCCGTATCGGCTGTCGTTCCTCGAAGACGTGATCGCGCCGGAGCACTACGACCGGCTGCCCGAGGTCCGCGAGGCCTCGCCGGTGCCGATCGCGGTCGGCGAGCAGATCGGTTCGGTGACGGACGCGGTCCGGCTGGTGCGGGAAGGGGGCGTGGACCTGTTGCGGCTGCACACGTCCGCCATCGGCGGCCTGACGCCCACGCGCAAGGTGGTCGCGCTCGCCGAACTGCTCGGCGTGCGCACGGCGTTCCACTCCCCCGGCGACGTCTCGCCGGTCGGCGTCGCGGCGAACCTCGCGATCGACGTCTCGACGCCCGCCTTCGGATATCAGGAGTCGCACACCTACGACGACGCGACGCACGAGGTCTTCCCCGGCACTCCCATGGTCCGCGACGGCTATCTGACGCCGTCGGCGGAGCCCGGATTCGGCGTGGACCTCGACGAGAAGGCGGCCGGGCGCTTCCCGCCGACGAAGTTCCTGCACGAGCGCTGGGCCGCGAACGTGCGCCGACCGGACGGCGGTCTCGAGGCGCCGTGATCATCCTGCGGTGATACGGTGACGGCCGAGTCCAGCTGTTGATGGAGGCGAGCGTGGCGCACGTGGCGATCGATGGTCTGGCCGCGATCCGGGAGGAGCTCGCGGAGCTCTACCGGGACCTGCATCAGCACCCGGAGTTGTCCTTGCAGGAGACGCGGACGGCCGGGGTGCTCGCGGGGGCGCTGCGGCCGCTCGGGTACGAGGTCGCCGAGCAGGTGGGCGTGACCGGCGTGGTCGGCGTGCTGCGGAACGGCGACGGGCCGACGGTGATGCTGCGGGCCGACTTCGACGCGCTGCCGGTGGAGGAGAAGACCGGGCTGCCGTACGCGAGCGAGGTGCGGACCGTCGACGCGGACGGCCACGAGGTGCCGGTGATGCACGCATGCGGGCACGACATGCATGCCGCGTGCCTGGTCGGCGCCGCGTCGCTGCTCGCCTCGGCCAGGTCGCAGTGGAGCGGCACGCTGCTGATCGTCTTTCAGCCCGCCGAGGAGCTCGCCTGCGGGGCGCGCGGGATGGTGGACGACGGGCTGTTCGAACGCTTCCCGAAGCCGTCGATCGTGCTCGGGCAGCACGTTGCGCCGCTGCCCGCCGGGTACATCGGCTACGGCAGCGGGCCGCTGATGGCCGGGTCCGACACCGTGAACGTGACGCTGCACGGCCGGGGCGGGCACGGTTCGCGCCCCGAGGCCTCGATCGACCCGGTGCTGATGGCGGCGAACGTCGTCACCCGGCTTCAGGGGATCGTCGCGCGCGAGGTGCCGCCGTCCGAGACCGCCGTGGTCACCGTCGGACGGCTGGCCGCCGGGAGCAAGGCCAACATCATCCCGGAGCGGGCCGAGCTCGGCATCAACATCCGCTCCAAGACCGAGCAGACCCGAAAGATCGTGGTGGACGCGATCGAGCGCATCGTGCGCGCCGAGTCCGCCGCGAGCGCCGCCGTCCAAGAGCCGGACATCAGCTGGGACGAGAGCGCCCCGGTGCTGGTCAGCGACCCGGACGCGACGACGAAGACGCTCGCGGCGTTCGGTGAGCACTTCGGCGCCGACCACCTGTTCCCGATGCCGCCGGTCACGGCCAGCGAGGACGTCGGCGTGTTCGGCGCGGCCCTCGGCGTACCGACGGTCTTCTGGTTCTGGGGCGGCCTGGAACCCGACGTCGTGTTCCAGGCGCTGACCGAGGGCACGATCGACAAGCTGCCCGCCAACCACGCCCCGAACTTCGCGCCGCTGCTGGAGCCGACGCTGAGCACGGGCGTGGAGGCGCTGGTCATCGCCGCGCTGGCCTGGCTCGGCTCGTAGCCGCGATCAGCAGCGCCAGGGCGGTCACGCCGACGCCGATCCAGGCCGCAGACGCGTAGCCCCGGCTGCTCGGGAACAGCGCGCCGGTCTCCGTGTACGCAGCGAGAATCAGGGCGCTGAGCGTGCTGCCCAGCGAGAACCCGATGCTGCGCACGACCTGGTTCACACTCATCGCGCTCGCTGTCTCCTGAGCGGGCGTCACGTCCAGGATGACGGCGGGCATCGCGGCGGAGAACGCCCCGACGCCGAAGCCGAGCAGCGACATGGACACGAGCGGTCCGGCCAGGTTGGTGCGGACGAGCGCGAACACGAGGAACGCGGCGAGCACCACGACCGTCGAGATGATCAGCAGCGCGTGCGCCGACATCCGCTGCCGAACACGTGGGCTGACCCGCCCGGCGACGAATCCGAGCACGGAGAAGGGCACCAGGAACAGGCCCGCGGTGAACGTGCTGAGCCCGAAGCCGTACCCGGCCGAGTGCGGGGTCTGCACGTAGCGCGTGATGCAGCTGAGCAGCAGGTACATCCCGGCGCCGGCCACGAGCATCGCCGCGTTGGCCCCCGCGACGGCGCGATGCCGCAGCAGCCGCAGGTTCACGAGCGGATCGGCCAGCCGTCGCTCGCGCAGCACCCACCCCACGAGCAGCCCGACCGCGACGAGCGCCAGCAGTCCGGCCATGCCGAGGTGCCGTTGCAGGAGCGCCGGCTCGCCGAGGATCAGCAGCAGGACCAACAATCCGGACGCGAGCAGCACGCTGGCTATCGCGTCCGGCCGTGGTGCGGCCGGTTGCGCCGAGTCGGGGAAAGCCCGGACGGCCACCGCGAACGCGAGCGCCGTCAGCACCAGCCCGACCGCGTACGCAGCGCGGATTCCGCCGACGTCCGTGAGGTATCCGGCCAGCGGGTAGCCGACGCCGACCCCGACCGTCGAGGCCACCGAGATCATCGCGATCGTGGACGCG
The DNA here is from genome assembly GCA_035493475.1 of Actinospica sp. Taxonomy (GTDB): domain Bacteria; phylum Actinomycetota; class Actinomycetes; order Streptomycetales; family Catenulisporaceae; genus Actinospica. Next base: position 31,369 of record DATJIF010000086.1, on the reverse strand, counting down.
GCGCGCTCCTTGTCGAGATGTTCGCGGGCGGCGGCCATCATCAGCGGCACCATCGCCAGGCCGCACCCGACCGCCGCGCGGCCAGCGAGCAGCACGCCGAGCGGCGCGGGCAGCACTGCCAGCGCGCTGCCGACCACCACCGCGCCGAGCGTGCCGAGGAATACCGGCCGCCGCCGCGGGCCCGTGCCCAGGCGGCCGAGCACCGGCGTGGCCACGGCGCCCATGAGCAGCGCGACGGTCAGCGTCCACTGCGCGGCGGCAAGCGAGACGTGCAGCGTGATGGCGACGCTCGTGATCAGCGGTGAGCCGAGACTCGTGGAGATCGCCGCCACCAACGCGATGAACAGCAGCGCCCTCGGCAGGGCCCTGATCCGATGCTCCTCGACCGTCGTGGTCATCGGTTCGTCTCGCTGTTGATGTGCTCGAACAGGCCCCGCTGGATCCGCGTGCTCACGCCGGCGGCCCACGGTTCGTCCACCTCGCGCACCCCGAGCGCGGCGCCGTTGTTGAGCAGCATCCCGAACGCCAGGAAGGACTTCACGGTCACCGGATCGAGCCCCGTCGTGTCCGCGACCGTGTGCCACATCCGGGAGAACCTGTCGCGCACCGCGTCCCGCACCTCGGGGTCGCTGGCCGCCGCGAAGCCCTGGAGTTGCAGCAGCAGCGCCGTGCGGTCCGCCAGCAGTTCGTCGTACGTGCGGCCCATCTCGGCCAGCGCCGCGAGCCCGGTCCGCTCCCCGGCCGCGTCCCGCATGCCGTCCACGAGCCGGTCGAAGGCCTCCGTCACCACCTGGATGAAAAGGTTCTTCTTCGAGCCGAACAACCGGAAAACATAGGCCTGCGTGATCTCGGCCCGCCGCGCGATCGTCTCGGTGGACGTGCCGTGCAGCCCGCCCAGCGCGAACTCCTCCGCCGCGATGGCCAGGATCTGCGCCCGCCGCTGGTCCGCCGTCATCTTCTTCGCCGTCGTCGTCGCCATGCGGCCATGTTACTGGTTACTAACTACTAACTTGATTTTGGTACGTAGCCCAGACCGGCGCGCTCCGCTATGTTCTTCCCTATGCGAATCGGCTTGCTGACCAGGGAGTTCCCTCCCGACGTCTACGGCGGCGCGGGCGTTCACGTGGAATTCCTCGCCCGCGAGTTGCGCGCGCTCGCCGACGTCCGGGTGCAGGCCTGGAGCAGCGCGCGGGAGACGGAGAGCGTGCCCGGCGTCCAGCGGCACGCCGCCGACCCCGCCCTCGCCGACGCGAACGACGCCCTGCGCGCCCTGTCGATCGACCTGAACATGGCGGCGGCCGTCGCCGACCGCGACCTGGTCCACTCGCACACCTGGTACGCCAACATGGGCGGCCATCTCGCGAAGCTGCTCTTCGGCATCCCGCACGTGATGACCGCGCACTCGCTCGAACCGCTGCGGCCGTGGAAGGCCGAGCAGCTGGGCGGCGGCTACGCGGTCTCCAGCTGGGCCGAGCGGACCGCGATCGAGGCGGCGGACGCGGTCATCGCCGTGTCGAACGGCATGCGCGGCGACATCCTCGACTGCTACCCCTCGCTCGACCCGGCGCGGGTGCACGTGGTGCACAACGGGATCGACACCGAGCTCTACCGGCCCACCCCGGAGACCGACGCGCTGCTCAAGCACGGCGTCGACCCGAAGCGCCCGTACGTGCTCTTCGTCGGCCGCATCACCCGGCAGAAGGGCGTCCCGCACCTGCTGCGCGCGGCCCGGAACCTCGACCCGGCCACGCAGCTGGTGCTGTGCGCGGGCGCCCCGGACACCCCCGCGATCGACCAGGAGTTCCGCGGCCTCGTGGACGAGCTGCGACGCACCAGGGACACCGTGCTGTGGATCCCCGAGATGCTCCCGCGCCCCGAGGTGATCCAACTCCTGTCGCACGCCGCCGTCTTCGCCTGCCCCTCGATCTACGAGCCGCTCGGCATCGTCAACCTGGAGGCGATGGCCTGCGGCACCCCGGTCGTCGCCTCGGCCGTCGGCGGCATCCCGGAAGTGGTGGCGGACGGCGTCACCGGGCACCTCGTCCGGTACGACGAATCGGACCCGGCGGCGTTTGAACGTTCCCTCACCGAGGCAATCGACAGCGTAACCGGCGACCCGGCCGCCGCCGCGCGGATGGGCGAGGCCGGCCGGGAGCGCGCGGTGCGGGAGTTCGGCTGGGACGCCATCGCCCGCCGGACGATGGCGGTGTACGAGCAGATCCTGCAGTAGCTAGCTAAAGGGGCGGCGGATGCGCGGCGGACCTTCGATCCTCGGAATCGTGCTCGCCGGCGGCGAGGGCAAGCGGTTGATGCCGCTCACCGCCGACCGGGCCAAACCGGCCGTGCCCTTCGGCGGCATGTACCGGCTGGTGGACTTCGTGCTGTCGAACCTCGTCAACGGCGACATCATGCGCATCTGCGTGCTGACGCAGTACAAGTCGCACTCGCTGGACCGGCACATCACCACCACGTGGCGGATGTCGAACCTGCTCGGCAACTACGTCACGCCGGTGCCCGCGCAGCAGCGGCTCGGCCCGCGCTGGTTCCTCGGCAGCGCGGACGCGATCTACCAGTCGCTCAACCTGATCCACGACGAGCAGCCGGACTACGTCGTCGTGTTCGGCGCCGACCACGTCTACCGGATGGACCCGCGCCAGATGGTCCGGCAGCACATCGAGTCGGGCGCCGGGGCCACCGTCGCCGGGATCCGCATCCCGCGCGCCGAAGCGTCCTCGTTCGGCATCATCACCCCGGGCTCCGACGGCCTGCACGTCGAGCGGTTCCTGGAGAAGCCCGCCGACCCGCCCGGCCTGCCGGACAACCCCGACCAGGTCTACGCCTCGATGGGCAACTACGTCTTCTCCACGAAGGTGCTGATCGACGCGCTCACCAAGGACGCCGACGACGACCACTCGGTGCACGACATGGGCGGCAGCATCCTGCCGATGCTCACCGAGGAGGGCCAGGTCCAGGTCTACGACTTCGACCAGAACCACGTCCCCGGCGAGACCGACCGCGACCACGGCTACTGGCGCGACGTGGGAACCCTCGACGCCTACTACGACTCGCACATGGACCTGATCTCGATCCACCCGATCTTCAACCTCTACAACCGCGAATGGCCGCTCTACACGCACACCATGCAGCTGCCGCCGGCCAAGTTCGTCGCGGGCGGCATAGGCAGCGAGTCGATGATCGCGCCGGGCTGCATCATCTCGGGCCAGGTCACCAACTCCGTGCTCTCCCCCGGCGTCATCGTCGAGGAGGGCGCCGTCGTGCAGGGTTCGATCCTGCACGACAACGTCCGGGTCGGCCGCGGCGCGATCGTGCGCCGCGCCATCCTCGACAAGAACATCGTCGTCCCGCCCGGCGCCACCGTCGGCGTCAATCCGGAACGCGACCGCGAGCTCTACCACGCCTCCGCGAACGGCATCATCGCGCTCGGCAAGGGGCAGCACGTGCTGTAGCGCGAACGGCCCGACCGGCTTGCGACGTGCACGGCCGCGTGCGGAGATGGAAGCCATGCGGACGTCGATCATGAAGCTGTCCGGGTCCTGTATCGGCGCGGGGGCTCTGCTGCTCGGAGCCGCCGCGACCGCGCAGGCCGCCCCCACACCGCAGCCGCGCAACGCGGTCGAGTGCGGGAGCGCGCCGGGGCCGGGGACGTGGAACTCGCTCTGCGTCTCCGTGGTCGGGCGCGGGCAGTGGGTGAGGTCGGTCGAGGTCTCGTACGACTCGACCACGGCGCCCTACTTCCCGACGACGTTCTGCGACGTGGCCGCGCACGTCTTCGGCATGTACGCGGACGGGACGCACTACAGCGACTCCGGGCACGTCGGATGCGCGCAGGGCGCCGCGGACTGGACCTTCACGATCAACCCGGACGAGGACGTGTTCCAGGCGGGCTCGTGGCTCTGCGGGACCGTCAGCTGGGGCGGGCAGACCAGCGACCCGAACTGCGTGAAGATCGAGCCGACACTGTGACGGTGTCAAGGCGTGACCGCGCGGACGCACTCCGGGGCAGGTCAGGCGAGCGTCCTAACGTTCGCTTAAGCTACCGGCCCTAGCGTTCGGCGCACCTACGTGCTGAAGGCTGGGCGATGACACTTCTCGGGACGATCTCCGCGTGGCGGGCCAAGGTCGAGGCACCTCGGCCGGACGGCCGGCGCACGCTCGGCGGGGATCCGACGCGCCGTCTGCTGCTGGTCTCCCTCGTGCTCGCCTGCCTCGCGGTCACGCTGGTGACGATCGCGGTGGCGAACGGCCCGCAGATGTCGATCACCGACGAGCCGGTGCACGCCGGGTACCTCTACGACATCGCGCACTTCAAGGTCCCCTACAAGGGCGAGCTGACGCCCAAGGAGATCCGCTACGAGTGGTACTGCCACGACCTGCAGGCCGCCACGGGCTCCGCGGACTGCACCGGCTTCGACGCCTCGACCTTCCAGACGACGTCGCAGATCTACACCTTCGGCGACCCGCCGGTGTACTACTTCATCACCGGCATGCTCGACCGCGCGATCAGCCCGCTGATACCCGGGGCGCACAACTTCATCACCATCGGCCGCGACCTCGGCGCGCTCTGGCTGTTCGCCGCGATGCTGGTGCTCTACCTGGCCGCGCGCAGGTTCCGGGTCGGCTGGCCGTACGCGCTGGCCGCCGCCGCGCTGCTGCCGCTGTGCCCGGGCGTGCTCGCCTCCACCAGCCAGATCACCAGCGACGCGCCGGCCGCGCTCTGCGGCGCGCTCGGGCTCTACGCGCTGGCCCGGATCCTGATCGACAAGAACATGGGGCTCGTCGTCCCGATCCTGGCCACGGCGTTCGCCACCGGGACCAAGGTGCTCAACGGCCTGCCGCTGCTGGTCGTCGCCGGAGTCGCGTTCTTCCTCGCGCTCGGCGTGCTCTACCGCGAGCGGGACGACCGGGCCGCCTGGCGCGACGCGATCCGGCCGCTGGCGGTCAGCGTCGCCATCGCGGTCACGTTCCTCGTGGTCTTCAAGGGCTGGGCCAAGTTCCAGGACGGCCGCGGCGTGGCGAACTGGGTGAACCCGAACCTCGCCAACGGCGACCCGCTGACCGGTTCGCGGGCGGGCGACCTGCTCAGCAACACGTTCGGCACGTTCCGGAACCTCACCACGCAGTACTACCTGCCGGACTCGATCAACGGCGAGACCGTGTCGATCTGGGCGACGCTGCTGTGCGTGGTCCTGGTCGGCGCGCCGCTGGCCGTGATGACCGCGAGCCGGGCCCGCTCCTGGGGCTGGGCGCTCGGCGTGGCCACGTTCGCGGGCATCGCGTCGGTGGCGCTGGCGGTCGAGGCGCAGGTCTACCTGGAGAACCACGAGTACTTCCTGGACGTCTCCGGCCGCTACGGCCTGGCCTTCCTGCCCTGGGCGATAATCTGCCTCGCCGTCGTCGCCGGCCGCCGCAGACTGTTGAAATCCTCGTTCGCGTTCGTCTCACTGGGCCTGATCGTCATGCTGCTCGCCGAGACCCACCTCCTCACGCTCGGCCCCGCCCTCGTCGGCAACGCGAAGTACCTGGTGGGGTGACATCCCGAGGCCGGAGAGCCGATCCATCAGCTTCCCGGCCAGGTAGAGCAGTCCCCGTTCGGTCTCGGTGAGGCCGTCCATCGCCTCGGCCAGCCAGGCGTCGCGCGTCTCCATGTCCCGGGCCAGCTCGAACGTGCCCGCCTCGGTGATCTCCAGGACGTACTGCCTGCGGTCCGCCTCGTCCCGCCGCCGGGTGAGCAGCCCGTCCTCCTGCAGGTCGGCAATGACCCGGGTCAGCGACTGCGGCTGCATCCGCTCGGCGGACGCCAGCTCCCCCGGCGTCGCGGGCCCCCACCTGCGCAGATGTGCGAGCACGGCGATCCTGGTGGGCGACATCGAGTCCGCGGGGCGTTCCATCCGCAGCCGCCGGGCCAGCCGGGACGCGCCGCGGCGGACCTGGGCGATGAGCTCCGCGTCGAACTCATTGGTCATAGTAGTACGCTATCTCTTACTATATCGAGGACGGGCAGGCGGCCAAACGAGGGGAACTGATGGGGAATGGCCTCCATATCGTTCGCACTACGAAGTAATCTGCGTCCGGCGGTCGTGCAGGCCGCGACGCTGCTGCTCTGCTTCGGCTCCGGACTGCTGCTGGACAGTCTCCAGCATCTCGGACCCACCATCGTCGTGCTGACCACCGTGCTCGGCATGACCCTCGGCCGCACGCAGCGGCACCGCGGCCTGACGAACCGGCTGACCGCGCTCGGCACGCTGCCGCTCGTCTCGGTCGCCTGCACCGAGGTGGCCCGGCTGTTCGTGCAGCATCCGAACGTCGCGGACGCGCTGTTCACCGCCGCGCTCGGGCTCTCGATCTGGATGCGGCGCTTCGGCGGCCTGACGACCCGGATCGGCACGCTGATCGCGCTGCCGTTCCTCACCCTGCTGATCACGCCGGTGCCGGTGCTGCCGGGCCAGTCGCTCTCCACCTGGCGTTCGATGATGTGGAGCGCGATCGCCGCCCTGGTCGCCTACGGCTGGGTGTGGGCGGCGCAGGCCGTCGCCGAGCGGACCGGCTTCGTCGCCAGGCCGCCGCGAGCCCCGCAGCAGAGCCCAGCGCGGCCGACACCACGCGGCACGCGGCTGCCGGCCAGCACGCGCATGGCGATCCAGATGACGCTGTCCCTCGCGATCGCGTTCGTCATCGGGCGCACGGTCTTCGATCCGCACTGGACGTGGATCGTGCTGACCGCGTTCATCGTGAACAGCGGCAACCGGGGGCGGGGCGACGTCATCCACAAGTGCCTGATGCGGATCGCGGGCGCCGGTCTGGGCACGATCGTGGCCACGCTCGTCTCCGGGCTGCTGCCCGCGCACGACGACATCGCGATCGCCATCATCCTCGTGGTGGTCGCAGTCGGCAGTTGGCTGCGCACGATCAACTACGCCTACTGGGCCGCCTGCGTCACGTCGGTCCTCTCGCTGCTGCAGGGCTACTTCGGCGAGAGCAACCCCGGGCTGATCGGCGAGCGCCTGCTGCAGATCGTGATCGGCGGCGCGTTGGGGGTCGCGGTCGCCTGGTTCGTCCTGCCGATCAAGAGCACGCACGTCCTCGGCCGACGTATCAAGGGCTGCATGGGCGCTCTCCGGGACGCGCGGCGGACCGCGCTCGACGCCCCCGACGAATTCCCCGTGCACCATCAGCGCTTCGCCGAGCACCTCGCACAGCTCGAACTCGTGGCCCCCTCGTTCGTCCTGCACCGTCGCCTGCATCGGCTGCGCGGCCGCGAGGAGATGCACCCGGCCGACGCGATCGACGCGCTGCGGGCCTGCGCGGAGCCGATGGCCGTCATCGCCGCGCGCGAGTCGGCCGAGGCCGTGACGGCGGCCGTGCGCCGGATCGGGCTGTCGATGCGCGTGGTCGGCGAGGTCTACGGCATGAATTCATCGGCGCAACCGCAGAAAGCTTGATTCAATGCGCGTATGACGACTCAGCAGCACGGGCTCGCCACCCGCTTCCGCGCCCTGCACGACCCCGCCGCGCCGCTCGCCCTGGCGAACGTCTGGGACGCGGCGAGCGCGCGCATCGTGGCCGCCGCCGGCGCCTCCGCGATCGCGACCACCAGCGCGGGCGTCGCGTGGGGTCTCGGCGCCGCGGACGGGGACCAGGTGGACCGCGCCCTGATGCTCGAACTGCTGGGCCGGATCGTGGCGGCGAGCGACGGGCTGCCGGTCACCGCCGACATCGAGAGCGGCTTCGGCGCCACCTCCGCGGACGTCGCGAACACCATCGCGCACGTGCTGGAGACCGGCACGGTCGGCGTGAACATCGAGGACGGGCACGGCGCCGCGCTGCGTCCGGTCGCCGAGCAGGCCGAGCGGCTCGCGGCGGCCCGGGCGGCGGCGGACCGCGCCGGGATCCCGCTCTACATCAACGCCCGGATCGACGTGTTCCTGCGCGGCGTCGGCGCGGAGTCCGGCCGGGTCGCCGAGACCCTCAGCCGGGCCCGTGCGTACCTCGACGCGGGCGCCAGCGGCGTGTTCGTGCTCGGAGCCGACGACGCGGAGACGATCGGCGCGCTGGCGGCCGGGATCGACGCCCCGCTGAACGTCGGCGGCCATCCGGGCGGCCTGTCCGTCGCGGAACTCGGCGCGCTGGGCGTCGCGCGGGTCAGCCTCGGCGCGGGCACCCCGCTGGCCGCGTACGGGGTGGTCGACCGCGCCGCGCGCGAGCTGCTGGCGTCGGGCACGTACGAATCCGTGGCCGGCGGTATGGGCTACGGCGTCATCAACGGGCTGCTGAAGGGCTGAGCCGATGCCTGAGAACGGGTGGGTCGTCGCGGGGAGCGTCGCGGAGTTCGCGCGCACGACGATGCCGATGCTGGCCGCCGAGCCGGTCCGCAACACGCTGCTGCTGACCGTCTTCGACCGGCTCAGGTCCGAGGGCCCGCACGCCTTCGGGGACCGCGCTCCGCAGCTGCTGACCTGGTACGACGCCGGAACCCCGACCGGAGCGCTGCTGCGTACGCCGCCCTACGCCTTCGTCGCGTCCGACGTGCCGAACGAGAGCGTCGAAAGCCTCGTGGACCTGATCCTCGCCCCCGGATCCGAACTCGACGGACGCGAGATCAACCTGCCGGCGGACTGCGAGGCCCCGTTCTGCGCCGCGTGGACCGCGCGCACCGGCAACGCGCCGCGGGTCCTGGAGCGCTTCCGGCTCTACCGCCTCGACGAGCTCGTCGAGCCCGACCCGGCGCCCGCCGGAAAGCCGCGGCTCGCGACCGAGGACGACGTGGACCTGCTCGCCGAGTACATCGAGGCCTTCTGGGACGAGACCGAGCACGCCGTACCGCGCGACGTCCGCGGCATGGCCCGCCGGATGGCCGAGGGACGCGTCGCCGAGGGCATCTTCTGGCTCTGGCTCGACGAATCCGGCACCCCGGTCTCCCTCGCCGGCCACACCCCCGTCGTCGCCGACATGAGCCGCATCGGGCCCGTCTACACGCCGCGGGAACTGCGCGGCCACGGTTACGCGGCCGGCGCCACGATCGCCGCCACCCGCGCCGCCCGCGCACTCGGGGCGGGCGAGGTCCTGCTCTTCACGGACCTCGCCAACCCGATCAGCAACCGGCTCTACCAGCGCATCGGCTACCGGCCGCTCAGCGACCGGGCCCGACTCGATTTCACGAACTGAGCTTCGCCAGGAACTCGCGCGCGGTCGGGTCGCAGAAGGGGCCGCCGCCGTCGTGGCCGTTGTACGGGTAGACGACGATCTCCTTCGGCCCGGCGTAGTGGTTGTAGGACGCGAAGACCGTCGAGGGCGGGGATACGTCGTCCATCAGCGCCACCGAGTAGAGCGCCGGGGCGTTCGCGCGGGCGGCGAAGTTGACGCCGTCGAAGTAGGACAGCGTGCGGAAGACGTTGTCCACCTCGGTCCGCTGCGTGGCCAGGAAGTCGGTGATCTGCCGGTACGGGTACGAGTCCGTGATCTCGGTCGCACGCCGGTAGTGCTGCAGGAACGCCACGTCCGCGACCACGCCGCTCAGATCCGGGACCAGGCCCGCGACGGCGATCGCCATGCCGGCGCCCTGGCTGCCGCCCTTCACGAACACCCGCGAGCCGTCCACGGCCGGGTGCGCGCGGGCCGCCTCGACCGCGCGGACCGCGTCGGTGAACAGCCGCCGGTAGTAGTAGGTCTCCGGGGACTGGATGCCCTTGGTCATGAAGCCGTCCACGCTCGGCCCCGCGCCCTCGTTCCCGTCGTCCGGGGTGGCGCCGACCCGCCAGCCGCCGCCCTGGCCGCGGGTGTCCATCAGCAGGTGCGCGTACCCGGCGGCGGCCCAGTACAGCTGCTCGTGCGGCAGGCCGCGGCCGCCGCCGTAGCCGCAGTACTCGATGACGCACGGCAGCGGCCCCGCGGCCTGCGCGGGACGCACCAGCCAGGCCTTGATCGGCTGGCCGCCGTACCCCGCGAAGGTCACGTCGTCCACGGCTATCAGCGGCAGACCGTTGTCCACGGTCGTGTGTTCCAGCGCGATCGGGTGGCTGCGCGCCGCCTCGATGGTCGCGGCCCAGAACTGGTCGAAGTCGGTCGGTTCACTACGCTCGGGACGGTACTCCCGCAGCTCAGCCAGGCTCATGTCGATCAATGCCATGACGGCGAACCTAGCATCGAACCGGTGTCGAACTAGCCTCCGAGACCAGGCGGAACCACGTCACGCGGGGTGCTCTGCACGAAGTGGCCCCACCAGACCAGGCGGTGCGAGTCCACGTACATCGGCGTGCAGGTGGTCATGGTCAGATAGCGGCCCGGCTTGGTGAATCCGGAGCCGGTCGGGACCGGTGCGAGCACGTCCACGTCGTTGATCGACACCGAGGGCGCCTCGCGGTCGAGCTGGTAGACGTACCAGCCGTAGAGCGTCTGCACGTAGACCCTGTCGCCGGGCTTGAGCTTGTCGAGGTCCCGGAAGATCATGCCGTGGCCGTCGCGGTGCCCGGCGATGCCGAAGTTCCCTGTGGTGTCCCAGGGCATCGACGTCTCCGGGTTCGAATAGTGGCCGACGGCGCCGGTGTTGAGCACCTGCGTGCGCTCGGTGCCCTGGGTCAGCAGCGCGCGCCAGCCGGGGCCGAGCGCCGGGATGTAGACGAAGCCGAAGCTGGTGCCGTCGGCCAGGTCGTCGGTCGGCGCGGCCGAGGCCGGCGCGGTGCTCAGGGTGTGCTGGAACGCGGAGGACGCGGCGCGGTTCTGCATGCCCGCGGCCACGTTCGTCCACCACAGCAGGTACACCAGGTACAGCGCGCACAGCACGCCGAAGGTGATCAGCAGCTCGCCGAGGATGTCGAAGGCCCGGCCCGCGATGCTCGCGCGCGCGGGTACCGCCTCACGTCGTAACACGACGTCAGATACTAAGTTCCGATGAACCGGAAAACGGGCGCTCGGCCCGGAATCCGCCCGAACCGGCTGCGCCGCGCCGGAAACGCAAGCGGCCCGACGCGTGTCGCTGAACACGTCGGGCCGTTCACGTTGCTACTGCCTCCCCGGGCCCGTTCCGGCGCTAGTCGCTGATAACGCCGTCCCGGTCCGGGGCACTACTGACTGCTGCTCACTCGCCGTCCTCGCGGCGGCGGGCCGCGGCGCGCAGGCCGAGACCGCCGAGCAGCGCGGCACCGGCCACGCCGAGCGCGATGCCGATGTCGGCACCGGTGTGCGCCAGGTGGTGCGGCGGCGGGGCCGCGTGCGCCGGCGGCGTCGACGGCGTGCCCGGAGGCGGAGGCGGCGTCGTCATCGGCGGCGGGGGCGGCGTGCTCGGGCCGGTCGGCGGCGTCGACGGAGTGGTCGGCGGGGTCGACGGCGGGGTGCTCGGCGAGGTCGGCGGCGTCGACGGGGTGGTCGGCGGCGTGCTCGGCGTGGTGGGCGGGGTGCTCGGCGTCGTCGGCGGCGTCGACGGGGTGGTCGGCGGGGTCGACGGCGTCGTCGGCGGGGTGGTCGGCGGCGTGGTGACCGTCACCGGCACGTTGTTCGAGCAGACCGTGGTGCTGTCCGGGCCCTTCGCCACGTCCGCGTTGTTCTGGCAGACGTCCACCGGCACGTTCACCGACACCGGCACGCTGTTGCCGGAGCCGACGCCGGGGTTGTTCGAGGTGACCGTGACGATGGTGTTCCGGGCGCCGTTCGCGCAGTCGGTGGCGGTCTGCGAGTCGTTGACACCCGCCGCGGAGGCGTTGGTGCCGCAGACCTCGGCCGGGACCTGGATCGGCGTCTGGGCGCTGTTGCCCGAGCCGATGCCGCCGTTGTTCGAGCTGACCACGACCGAGGTGGTGCCGGGCGGGGTGCTGCCCGGGGTCGAGGTGCCGCACGCCGGGTTCTGGTCGGCCACGTGGGTCGCGCCGGCCAGCGCCTCGGTCCCGCAGACGTTCGCCGGGACCTCGATCGGGGTGGAGGCGATGTTGCCGGAGAGCACGCCCGCGTTGCCGTTGGAGCCGGCGATGGCGCTGGAGCCGCCGCCGTTCTCGGCGCAGGTGCCGCCGCCGACCTGGTCGTGCGCCGACAGGCCGTTCGCGGTGTTGCCGCAGACGTTGACCGGCACGTTGATCGGCGTCTGCACGATCATGCCGGAGCCGATGCCCCCGTTGTCCACGGATGCTGCGGTGGCGCTGGCGCCCCCCGACCCGGGCGCCGGGGCCCCCGGCGTGGTCGGCGCGCTGCCTTCCGCAGAGTTCGTGCACTGGGAACCGGACTCGCGGCTCTCCACCACGCCCGCGTTCACGTTGTTGCCGCACACGTCCACCGGCACGTTCACCGGCGCCTGCACGATGTTGCCGGACAGGATGCCGCCGGAGTGGTCGGTGGTCTGGTTGGCCGCGGAACCGCCGCCGCCGGGCGCGCCCGGGCCAGACGGGGTGCCGCCCGGAGCCGAGCAGTTCGCGCCGCCCTCGTGCTCGTGCGCCGCGGCGGCGAGCACGTTGTTGTTGCAGGCCAGGATCGGCACGTTCACCGGAGCCTGGACCGAGTTGCCGGACAGGATGCCGCCGGAGTGGCTGGTGGTGCCGCTCGCCGCGGACCCGCTCGGGTTGGAGCAGTTGCCGCCGCCGGACACGTCGTGCACCGACGCGCCCTTCACGTTGTTGCCGCACAGGTCGAGCCCGATGTTGATCGGGATCTGGATGTTGTTGCCGGACGCGATGCCGCCGGAGCGGTTCGTGTTCGACGTCGAGACGGCACCGGGACCCGAGGACGCGGACCGCGGCTTGGGCGCGGTCACGTTCGGGTTCAGCGCGCTCGGCGCCAGCAGATCTGGCGGAGCCTGAACGTCGCCGGAGGGGCCTGCCGCGGTGACCGGCGACGACGTGGCGTTCGCGTCGCTCTGCACACCCTGGGCCTGCGCTGGGCCCTGGTTGGCGCCTACGCCCGCGGCCGCGAGGGCCGGGGTGTACGCGGTGCCGGTCAACAGCAGGCCACCCGTGGCGACGGTGAAGGCCAGGCTGCGCTTGGCCAAGTCGTACATGGGGACCTCTACTGATCAGTCGGAGGAAGGCGGGCCAAAGAACCCGCCTTCCCGGCGCAACGCCCGTGAGCCGAAGAGGTCACCCAGCCTTACTCTTCAAGGCTGAATATTGATAAGAGTATTTAGTTAACGCCGGTGGAACCGTGACCGGGACGGACTAACGCTAAGAGCGGGCGGCCGCGCGGGCCTGGCGCGCCGCGACCTTCTCCTCGAAGCGGACGGCCGCGCACTCGAGCGCGTCCATGATCCCGGCCAGCTCCTCGCGCGCCGCCTCGCCCGCGGGACCGAGGTCGTCGCGCTCGAAGACCCGCACGTTGCGCATGACCGGGGCGAGCACCTCGTCCTTGTGGATGCGCAGGTTGTAGATGCCCGCGACGGCGATCTGCACCGACTTGCGGCCGAAGTTCTCCACTCCGGCGCCCGGCATCTGGAAGTTCTTGACCACGTCCACCACCGCGCGCATCGCCTGGTCCGGCGCCAGCTCGAAGGCCGCGGACAGCAGGTTGCGGTAGAAGACCATGTGCAGGTTCTCGTCGTTCGCGACCTTCTGCAGCAGCTGGTCGCAGATCTTGTCCCCGGAGTACGAACCGGTGTTGCGGTGCGAGATCCGGGTGGCGAGCTCCTGGAAGGAGACGTAGGCGATCGAGTTGATCGGGTGGTGCGAGTTCGGCGAGACGTAGCCCTGCGACATGTGCGTCATCCGGGCCCGCTCCAGCTCCACCGGGTCCACCGCACGGCTGGCGAGCAGGTAGTCCCGGATCGCGATGCCGTGCCGGCCCTCCTCGGCCGTCCAGCGGTGCACCCAGGTGCCCCAGGCCCCGTCGCGGCCGAAGAGCGTGGCGATCTCGTGGTGGTAGCTCGGCAGGTTGTCCTCGGTCAGCAGGTTGAGGATCAGCGAGGTGCGCGCGGTCTCGTTCATCCGGGACTGGCTCGCGTCCCAGGCCTCGCCGTCGAGCGGCCCGTCGAAGTCGCGTCCCTCGCTCCACGGGACGTAGGCGTGCGGGAACCACTCCTTGGCGGCGGCGAGGTGCCGGTTGAGGTTCGTCTCGACGACCGGTTCGAGTTCCAGCAGGACCGCGGTCTGGCTCAGGTCGCCGCGCAGCGGGGTGCTCGGGGCCTGGGGGTGGTCTGCGGTGAGGCTCACAGGATCTCCTGGACTGGACGGCGCATGCGAAAGCTACGGTTACGGATGCGTAAGTTACGTTACCGTAGCCCAAGAAGGAACGCAGCGCCAGCCGTCCACCCGGTGGATGCGTTAAGAAGTCAAGTAATTTTCCGCGCTGTGCGCCGAGCGGCCTTCCGGAACCGCCCGGAGGATCCGCAAGATCACAGGGGGTGACGGAGCGTGGTTGAGTATCGCGATTTTGTTGCCGCAATTGACAAATCGAGTGACCTGGGCCACGCTGATGGATGAGGGTGGACCCCGCAGGGCGCCGTGAGCGCGCCGGGGCCCAAAACGTCCGCCGGGCCCCTGAGTCCCGACGGCGAGAGAAACAGACATCGCCGCGCCGCCGCACCGGTGCGGCGATGCGCTTTTCCCGGGGGTTTTCGCGCCGCCTCAGCCGAGCGAGTTGAGCAGCCCGGACGGAATGGCCTTGTCCTGGTTGACGGCCGCGATCACCTCGGCGGCCTTCGTCTTGTCGATCTCCACGGTGTCGCCGATCCCGGACACGAAGAAGCCCTCGTTCGCGATCGGCATCGTCCCGGTGGTGCCCCCGCTCGAACCCAGCGGCTTCGCGTGCCAGGCCATGTCCAGCAGGTCGGACAGGCCGGTGCCGTTGTCCGCCGCCACCGAGTTCAGCACGGCGCCCAGGAACGGGTAGAGCGCGAAGGGGTTCAGGTAGACGCCCGGCCGGTCCGCGGCGGCGACCACGGCCTTGATGAACTGCTGCTGGTCGGACATCCGGCTGATGTCCGAGTTCGGCAGCGAGTAGCGCGAGCGGACGAACGCCAGCGCCTGCGTCCCGTTCAGCGTCTGGCAGCCCGCCGCGAGGTTCGCGCCCGACTTGCTGTCGTGGATCGCCGACTTCAGACACATGTTCACGCCGCCGGCCTCGTTGACCATGTTGACGATGCCGAGGAAGCCGATCTCCAGATAGTGGTCGATCCGGATGTTGAAGTTCTCCTCGACCGTCTGCGTCAGCAGCTGCGGCCCGCCGAGGTCGTACGCGGCGTTGATCTTGTTGTGCGACGCGGAGTGCGAGACGCCCTTCGAGTCCGTATACGCCGGGATCGCCACGTACGAGTCGCGCGGGATCGAGATCAGGTCCGGGCCGGTCGCGCCATAGTGCAGGATCATGATCGTGTCGGTGCGCGCGCCGTTGATCGCGGCGGCCGAACCCGTGTGCAGCTGCGACTCCTGCTGCGGCGTCAGCGAATCCCGGCTGTCCGAGCCGGTCAGCAGCCAGTTCGTGCCCACACCCTGCGCGGGACGGGTCGAGTAGTCGGTCAGCGCGCCGACGTGCGTGACCTTCCCGGAGGCCCAGAACCAGCTCGCCACGAACGTGATGATCAGCGCGAGCACCACGCCCAGCGCCGTGAGGCCGATGATCCGCCCCCAGCGCCGCCGACGCCGCGGCTCCTGCTCGTCGGAACCCTCCGGCAGCATCCAGCCGGGATCGTCGCCGCCCCGCTTGGACTTCCTGGCCTTCTTGCCGCGCAGCCCGCCGTAGGTCGAGGACTGCTCCGGGAAGAGGTTGTCCGGCTCGTATCCGCTCACGTGCCCGCCTCGCTAGCGCTCGGCGCGCACGCTCGCGCGCGCACTGTGCACAATGGTTCGCTCGCAAGCTCGCTCACAGACCCCAAGGTTAGTGCGCGGTCGCGGACAATGCCGGGATCGCTACACCGACGTGACCTTACCCGGGTTCAGGTAGACCTGTGCCAACGCCCCGTCAGGCCCGGCCAGCAGCACGCGCACCGCGTCCAGCTCCCAGGCCGCGTCCAGCGTGCCCTCGATCGAGTCCGGGTCCCCGGCCGCCGAACTGACCACGGCCGCCGCCTCCAGCCGGGTCGCGCCCGAGGAGACCGCCGTCAGCACCGCCAACTCCAGCGCGCTCACCGAGACCGCCGTCAGGCTCACGTCCACCGCGGCGTACGTGCGGCCGGTCTCGTCCCGGACCGCCGCGCCGCTCTCGGCGCCCGCCCGGGCCCGGGCCCCGCGGGCCAGGGTGATGATCTTCGCGTCTTCCGGGTCCAGCTCAGCGTTCATGCGGCCAGCTTAGCGGCGGCCGCGGCTGACGGCGGATCAGTCCGTCTGCGGCTTCTCGTCCGGCTCCGGGGCGATCTCGCGCACCAGCACCGTGCCGATCCGCCGGCGCCGCCCCTCGGCCGACTCGGCGACCAGGCTCAGCCCGTCCACCTCGACCGTGGCGCCCGGGATCGGGACCTTGCCGAGCATCTTGCCGAGCAGCCCGCCGACGGTCTCCACGTCCTCGTCCTCGAGGTCCCGGGCGAACAGCTCGCCGAGCTCGTCCAGGTCCAGCCGCGCGGTCACCCGGGCGCCGGTGCGCAGGTCGCCCGGCTCGCCCAGCCACTGCACCGGCGGCCGGTCCTCGTCGTACTCGTCGGTGATCTCGCCGACGATCTCCTCCAGGATGTCCTCGATCGTGACCAGGCCCGCCGTGCCGCCGTACTCGTCGATGACGACCGCGAGGTGGATCCGCTCCGCCTGCATGTCCCGCAGCAGCTCGTCGGCGTGCTTCGAGTCCGGCACGTAGGTGGCGGGCCGCATCACCGACTCGACCAGCTCCACGCTCTCCCCGGCCCGGTGCTCGTGCACCCGCCCGGCCATGTCCTTGAGGTAGACGATGCCGAGCACGTCGTCGGTGTTCTCGCCGACCACCGGGATCCGGGAGAAGCCGCTGCGCAGCGCCAGGGTCAGCGCCTGCCGCAGCGTCTTGCCGCGCTCGATGAAGATCATGTCGGTGCGCGGGACCATCACCTCGCGCACCAGGGTGTCGCCGAGCTCGAACACGGAGTGCACCATCCGGCGCTGCTCGGCCTCGATCTCGCTGTGCTGCTCGGCGATGTCCACCAGCGCGCGCAGCTCGGCCTCGGTGGCGAACGGCCCCTCGCGGAAGCCCTTGCCGGGGGTCAGCGCGTTGCCGAGCACGATCAGGGCCCTGGTCAGCGGGGTCAGGATGCGGCTGAGCGGGATCAGCACGGCCGCGCCCACGACGGCGATCCGCGGCGCGTGCTGCCGGCCGAGCGTGCGCGGGCTGACCCCGACCGCGACGTAGGAGATGACCGCCATGATGACCGCGGCCAGCACCCCGGCCTTCCAGGTGATGCCCCACTCGCGCACGCAGACGAGCGTGACCAGCACCGCGGCCGCCATCTCGCAGCTGACCCGGACCAGCAGCACCAGGTTGAAGTAGCGCGCCGGGTCCGCGGTCACCCGCACCAGCCGGGCCGCGCCGGGCACCCCCTGCTCGGCCATCTCGTCCGCGCGCACCCGGGAGACCCGGGCCAGCGCGGCGTCCAGGCTGGCGGCGAGCCCGGCCACCACGACCGCGATCGCGGCGCCGACCAGCAGCCAGGCCTCGACGTCACTCACGGGGCGGTGCCCCGTTCACCGGCCCACGCCTCGAGCAGCTCGTTCTGCAGCCCGAACATCTCCTCGTGCTCCTCCGGCTCGGCGTGGTCGTAGCCGAGCAGGTGCAGGATCCCGTGCGTGGTCAGCACGTCCAGCTCGTGCGCGGTGGAGTGCCCGGCGGCGACCGCCTGCTTCTCCGCGACCTCGGGGCAGAGCACGATGTCGCCGAGCAGGCCCGGGGTCGGCTCGTTCTCGTCCTCGGCGCGCGCCGGGCGCAGCTCGTCCATCGGGAAGGAGAGCACGTCGGTCGGGCCCGGCTCGTCCATCCACTGGATGTGCAGCTGCTCCATCGCGCCCGCGTCCACGAGCAGGATGGACAGCTCGGCCAGCGGGTGGATGCCCATCTCGGCCAGGACGAAGCGGGCCAGCGCGACGATCGAGGCCTCGTCGGCCTCGATCCCGGACTCGTTGTTGATGTCGATGGACATAACCCGCATCATCCCACGCGGCGCGGTCCGCCCGGTCTGCGCGGCTGCTCGGCCTGCTGCCGCGCGTCGTACCGGCCGTAGGCGTCCACGATCTCCCCGACCAGCCGGTGCCGGACGACGTCCGTGCTGGTCAGGCGGCAGAAGGCGATGTCCTCGATGCCCTCGAGGATGTCCTGCACCACGCGCAGCCCGGACTGCACCCCGGAGGGCAGATCCACCTGCGTGGTGTCGCCGGTCACGACCACCTTGGAGCCGAAGCCGAGCCGGGTGAGGAACATCTTCATCTGCTCGGCCGAGGTGTTCTGCGCCTCGTCCAGGATGATGAACGCGTCGTTCAGCGTACGGCCGCGCATGTAGGCCAGCGGGGCCACCTCGATCGTGCCCGCCGCCATCAGCTTGGGGATCGAGTCGGGGTCGATCATGTCGTGCAGCGCGTCGTAGAGCGGCCGCAGATAGGGGTCGATCTTCTCGTACAGGGTGCCGGGCAGGAAGCCGAGCCGCTCCCCCGCCTCGACCGCCGGCCGGGTCAGGATGATCCGGCTGATCTCCTTGCTCTGCAGCGCCTGCACGGCCTTCGCCATCGCCAGGTACGTCTTGCCGGTACCGGCCGGTCCCAGGCCGAAGACGATCGTGTGCTTGTCGATCGCGTCCACGTAGCGCTTCTGGTTCACCGTCTTGGGACGGATCGTGCGGCCGCGGTTGGACAGGATGTTCTGGGTGAGCACCTCGGCCGGACGCAGGCTCTCCTCGCCCCGGCCCGCCGCCTGCAGCAGCGTGATCGACCGGCGCACCGAGTCCTCGGTGAGCGGGGCCCCGGTGCGCAGCACGATGAGGATCTCGTCGAACAGCGAGCGGACCAGCTCGACGTCCTGCGGCGGACCCGAGGCGGTGATCTCGTTGCCGCGCACGTGGACGTCGATCGAGGGCAACTGCTTCTCGATCGTCCGGAGGATGCCGTCCCCGTGCCCGAGGACCGCGACCATGGGATGCGCCGCGGGGATGGTGATCTTGATGGTGCTCTGCTGCTCGGACATCTCGGACATAAGCTCGGCCGTACGGCCTTGGAATCACACCCTCGGGAAAAGACGCGCCACTGGGAAGTCCATGGTACCCACGCGCAACGTTCCAGGCCCGACCATTTATTCCGACTATCGGATTCCGACTATCGCGCCGCGGTCCCGAATCGGCCCAGCGCGTCCCCGCCCAGCACGTGCGCGTGCACGTGGTAGACCGTCTGCCCCGCGTGGTCCCCGGTGTTGAACACGACCCGGTACCCGTCCGCGGCCAAACCCTCCGCCGCCGCCACGGCCCCCGCTTCGCGCAAAAGTTCGGCCGCCAACTCCGGGTCCCCCGCCGCGATCGAGGCCGCGTCGGCGTACGCGTGCGTCTTGGGAATCACCAGCACGTGCGTCGGCGCCTGAGGAGCGATATCGCGGAAGGCCAGCGTCCGCTCCGAGTCCCGCACGACGGTCGCGGGGATCTTCCCGGCGATGATCGAACAGAAAATACAACCGGGGTCGAGGGTTGTATCCGGACCGGAGGATTCGCCCGATGCGGTGATCGTTTGTCCCACGTTCGAGTCCTTTCTGTTCAGGGTCTGCGATCCTCGGGCCGTTCGTGAGTCCAACCCTGTGTAACGTCTCGCTCCGACGTCGCAAAGCTATCAGACGCCCGATATATCTGATCTTCCAAGGGGAACTCATGGACCGCCTCGCAGCCCACGTCATCGCCACCGCAGCGCTGACGGTGACGCTGGCCACGGTGCCCGTTCTGTTCTGCGATGCCTCGCACGCCGCCACCATCCCCGCCACCCGCACCGCCGCCGCGGCCGCCCCCGCCCAGCCCTGCGCCGACCGCCACCAGGTGGGCCGGACCGTCCACGAGATCTACGAGGGCATCACGGCCTTCTCGGTCAAGGAGTACTACTCCCCCTCCTGCCACGCCCTCTACGGCTACTCCTACGCCTGGCTCCAGTTCCGCACCATGCACGTCCACTACGACGTCGGCATGGCCGTATACGACGTCACCCACGGCGCCATCGACGGCCCCCGCACCTACATCGGCGGCCAAGGCGGCCCCGACTACTGGTCCGCCCCCGTCCACCTCGCCCCGAAGACCTGCTACCAGGGCGAAGGCCACTACTTCTACTACCCGCCCAACGCCCCCGGCGGCTTCATCGAAGGCGACACCAGGACGACCTCGGTGTGCTCCTGAGCGGTGCGGCTTGGGCGTCGGCCCTACCTACGCCGCCGCCACTACGCTCGTTCCTCGCTCCGCGGCGGCGGCTACGTCCGGGCCGATTACTCACCCCGCCCACCCGCCCTACTCAACCAGCCTGCGGCGGGCGGCACACTCCCTCGTACCTCGGTCGCTCAACCGCCCACCTACGGCGCTGCGCACGGCTCCGCTCGTGATGAGGTTCCATTGGCGACCTGCGGTTGAGGGGATTTTCTCCATCGCGCTCCGGACGAGATCGCCCTCGACTACTGGACCGTGTACACCAACCGCGACCAGGCCGAGCAGTTCATCAGTCCTGACCGCAGGCCGCCGACGGATCGTCAGTTGCCGCAGAGGCCGTGCGCCAGCGCCGCAGGCCCGCGGACGTAGCGACCGAGGTACGAGGGAGTGTAGGTAGCGGGCCGAAGGCTTGGGGTGGGTGGGCGGGGTAAGTAATCGGCCCGGACGTAGTCGCTGATGCGGAGCGCCAGCGGAGCATCAGGGACGTAGGTAGGGCCGACCGCTAGCCCCAGCGGCCGGACCTGGCCAGTAGGACCGCCGCGGCGGCGGTGCCTGCGGTGGAGGTGCGGAGCACGGTGGGGCCCATGCGGTGGGGCTGGGCGCCCGCGGTGGCGAACTGGGCCAGTTCCTCGGGGGAGATTCCGCCTTCGGGGCCCACCACCAGGACGATTTCGGGGGGTGGGGCCGCGTCGGGGGCGGGGGGCGGGAGGTGGACGCCGGCGAGGGCGGCGTCGGCTTCCTCGTGCAGGATGATGGGGAGGGCGGCGGCGGACAGGAGTTTGGCGACCTTGGCGGTGGTGGCCGGGTCGGTCACTTCGGGCCACCAGGCGCGGCGGGACTGCTTGGCGGCCTCGCGGGCGGTGGAGCGCCACTTGGCCAGGGACTTCTCGCCGCGGTCGGCCTTCCATTGGGTGATGGACCTCGACGCCGACCAGGGGACGATGACGTCCACGCCGATCTCGGTCATCGTCTCCACGGCGGTCTCGCCGCGGTCGCCCTTGGCCAGGGCCTGAACGACCGTCAGGCGGGGGGCGGGGGGCGGGGTCTCGACCAGTTCCCGCACGTCCAGGTCCAGGGCGGCGCTGCCCACCGCGGCGCGGACGACGCAGTGGGCGAGCAGGCCCTGACCGTCCGTCAGGTCTACGGGCTCGCCGGGCTGGAGGCGGCGGACCACCGCGGCGTGGCGACCCTCGGGGCCGTCCAGCAGCACGGTGGCCGCGGCGGCCGTCAGCTTCTCGCCGGGTACGTGGAATACGGGGGCTGTCATCAGACCTGGAGGTTCCAGCTCTCGGGCTAGCGGTTGTTGATCGCGTCCTTGAGGCGGGAGAACAGGCCCTGCTGGCCCGGCGCGAACGTGCCCGAGGGACGCTCCTCGCCGCGCAGCTGGGCCAGTTTCCGCAGCAGGGCCTCCTGCTCGGCGTCGAGGGCCTTGGGGGTCTGGACCTCGATGTGGACGACGAGGTCGCCCCGTGCGGAGCCGCGCAGATGCTGGATGCCGCGGCCGCGCATGGTGATGGACTGGCCGGACTGGCTGCCGGGCCTGATGTCCAGCTCCACCTGGCCGTCCAGGGTCTGCAGCGGGATATTGGTGCCCAGGGCGGCCGCGGTCATCGGCATGGTGACGGTGCAGTGCAGGTCGTCTCCGCGCCGCTGGAAGATGTCGTGCGGCTCCTCGACGATCTCGATGTAGAGGTTGCCCGCGGGACCGGCGCCCGGACCCACCTCGCCCTCGCCCGCCAGCTTGATCTGGGTGCCGTTGTCCACGCCCGGGGGGATCTTGACCGTGAGCGTGCGCCGGGTGCGCACCCGGCCGTCGCCCGCGCACTCCACGCACGGGGTGGGCACGATGGTGCCGTAGCCCTGGCACTGCGGGCACGGCCGCGAGGTCATCACCTGGCCGAGGAAGGACCGGGTCACCTGCGAGACCTCGCCCCGGCCGCGGCACATGTCGCAGGTCACCGGCTGGGTGCCGGGGGCCGCGCCGTCGCCGTTGCAGGTGGGGCAGACCACGGCGGTGTCCACCTGGATGTCCCGCTGGGTGCCGAAGGCGGCGTCCTGCAGGCTGATCTCCACCTGGATCAGCGCGTCCTGCCCGCGCTGCACCCGGGAGCGGGGGCCGCGCTGGCCGCCGGTGCCGAAGAAGGCGTCGAGCATGTCGCTGAACGCGAAGCCCGGGCCGAAGCCGCCCGCGCCCGCCCCGGCCGCGGCGCCGCTGCGCGGGTCCCCGCCGAGGTCGTAGACCTGCCGCTTCTGCGGGTCGGACAGGACCTCGTAGGCGAGCCCTATCTCCTTGAACCGCTCCTGGGTCTGCGGGTCCGGGTTGACGTCCGGGTGCAGTTCGCGGGCAAGCCGGCGGTACGCCTTCTTGATCTCGTCCTGGGTTGCGTCTCGCCTGACCCCGAGGACCGCGTAGTAGTCGGTCGCCACGTTACGTCGTCTCCACTGCTTGTTCGTCTAGTCCCGGCAATCGGCACCCGCCCAGGCTACGCCTTACGCCTGTTCGAGAATACGGCCGACGTATCTGGCAACGGCGGAGACCGCCCCCATAGTGCCCGGGTAGTCCATTCTGGTCGGCCCGAGCACCCCCAGCTGCGCCACGACGGTGTCCTCGCCGCGGCCGTAGCCGGTGGTCACGACGGAGGTCGAGGTGAGCTGGTCCAGTTCGTTCTCCCGGCCGATCCGCACGGTCAGCAGCGAGGGCGCGGTGGCCTCGCCGAGCAGCTTGAGCAGCACGACCTGCTCCTCCAGCGCCTCGAGCACCGGGTGGATGGTGTCCGGGAAGTCGTGTCCGAAGCGGGCCAGGTTGGCGGTGCCGCCGAACACGATCCGCTCCTCGCGCTGCTCCACGATCATCTCCAGCAGCACGGCGCACAGTGCGTCCACGGCGGAGGGCGCGGGACGGTTCGCGGGCTGCCCGTCGGCGGGCTGGCGGCGCGCGAAGTCCTCGAGCAGCGCGGGCACCTCGGCCAGCCGGCTGCCGACGATCTGGGCGTTCAGCCGGGCCCGCAGCTCGGCGAGCGCGGTCTCCTCGATCGGCCCGACCTCGACGACGCGCTGCTCGACCCGGCCGGTGTCGGTGATCAGCACCAGCATGATCCGGGTGGCGGCCAGGCCGACGAGTTCCACGTGCCGGACCGCGGAGCGGGTCAGCGAGGGGTACTGCACGACCGCGACCTGCCTGGTCAGCTGGGCGAGCAGCCGCACGGTGCGGGTGACCACGTCGTCCAGGTCCACCGCCTCGTCCAGGAAGCTGTGGATCGCCCGGCGCTCGGCCTGGGTCAGCGGTTTGACGTTGGTGAGCCGGTCCACGAACAGCCGGTAGCCCTTGTCGGTGGGCACCCGGCCGGCGCTGGTGTGCGGCTGGTGGATGTAGCCCTCCTCCTCGAGCAGGGCCATGTCGTTGCGTATGGTCGCCGGGGAGACGCCCAGGTTGTGCCGCTCGACCAGGGCCTTCGAGCCCACCGGCTCCTGGGTGGCCACGTAGTCCTCGACGATCGCCCGCAGCACGTCCAGGCGGCGGCGATCCAGCTTCGGCTCGTCCACGGTGCGCACCTCCTGGTCGGCGGATCTCGAACACGACGTTACTTGGCGGTTGGCACTCGTTCGACGGGAGTGCCAGCTCCCGTACGTCCAGTGTACGGCTTGCCGCCGACCCTTGGTCTACCCTCGGCGTGTGGTGAACGCACAGCGGAACATTCCCGGAGACCTGCCGTCCCACGCACGGCGGCGGCCGGTGTCGGTCGAGATCGAGGCCGTCCGCGAACTCGTGGTCGAAGACGTGGAGACCGGATTCTGCGGCGCGGTGGTGCGGGTGGAGAAGACGCCGGGCGGATACACCGTCACCCTGGAGGACCGGAGGGGCAAGCACCGCGTCTTCCCGCTCGGTCCCGGGTTCCTGTTCGAGGGAAAGCCCGCGACGCTGGTCAGGCCGCGTCCGGCGGCGCCCGTCGAGTCGAAGTCCGGGCGCACGGCCTCGGGCTCGATCGCGGTGCACGGACAGCGGGCGAAGGTCGCGCGGGCCGGGCGGATCTACGTCGAGGGCAAGCACGACGCGGAGTTGGTCGAGCGGGTCTGGGGCGACGACCTGCGGGTCGAGGGCGTCGTCGTGGAGCTGCTCGGCGGCGTGG
Organism: Actinospica sp.; assembly: GCA_035493475.1. Taxonomy (GTDB): domain Bacteria; phylum Actinomycetota; class Actinomycetes; order Streptomycetales; family Catenulisporaceae; genus Actinospica. The sequence goes on along the minus strand of DATJIF010000086.1, from coordinate 6,988 downwards.
ACGAACTGCACGAGATCGCCGCGGAATTCCAGCCCGGCCCCGGCCGCAGGTTGGGCGTGCTGCTGGACCACCTGGTGCCGAACAGCAAGGAGACGCGCGCGGCCGACCGGCTCCAGCGCGGCCGCGAGGACTGCATCCTGGTGCTCGGACACCCGTACGTCGACATCTGGCAGGCCGTCAAACCCGCGTCGGCCGGCATCGCGGCCTGGCCGGTCGTGCCGCGCGCCGAGGTGTGGAAGGACGGGGTCTGCGAACGCCTGCACCGCAAGGACCCGGGCTGGCCGCTGGATCCGCGCCAGGCGTGGGCGCGGATCCTCGGGACGGTGAACTCGTACAAGGACCTGGAACCGGCCCTGCTCGGCCCGGTCGAGGCGCTCATCGACTTCGTGACGGCGCCGGTGCCTTAGGCATCGCTTCTTCCCAGCCGCCACGCGGCGGCGGTGAGGAGGACGACCGGGTAGGCGAGCAGCACGATCAGGCTGGACGTGCGGCTGAGGTAGTCGGGGTTCGGGGCGAGCGAGACGAGCTGGCCGGCGAGGTTGTCGGGCAGCCACTTGCCGATCCGGGTGTCCCAGGGCGCCGGCAGCGCGGAGATGACGCCGGGCAGCACGAATACGAGGGCGAACAGGGCCACGACGGCGCCGGGCGTGTGCCGGATGAGCGCGCCGAGGGCCAGGCCGAGCAGCGCGATGACGGCCAGGTACAGCCCGGTTGACGCGACCGCGGGCAGAGCGTGCGGACTGCTGATCGAGAGCGATACGCCGGTGGGCCCGAGCAGGTCCTGCGAGACGAGGAAGCCCGCGAAGGCGGCCGCCTCGCCGACGATCAGCGACGTGACGCCGATGACGACGGCCTTGGCCATCAGCACCGAGCGGCGCTGCGGAATCGCCGCGAATGTCGTACGAATCAGCCCGCTGGAGTACTCCGAGCTGATCATCAGCACCCCGAGCGAACCAATGATCAGCTGGCCGATCTCGAAGCCGCGGAACGTCGAGCTCAGCGGATCGAACGAGGCGCGGTTCAGCGGCGAGAGGTGCGGCCAGCGCGCGGCCATCGCCTGCCCGACCAGCGCCGAGACGCCGATCCCGACGACGACGAGGGCGAGCAGCGCGTAGTAGGTCGAGCGCGTGGCGCGGAACTTGACCGTCTCGGCGCGGATCAGATCCCTGAACCAGGCGAGCGGTCCGGCGGCGGTCAACCGGGTCACGGTGGTGATCGTGGCGGCCATGGTTCAGCGCTCCTTCGCGGGGACGGGCTCTTCGTGCGGGCTGCGGTACTCGACCGCGTCGGCCGTGAGCTGCATGAACGCCTCCTCGAGACTCGCGTGGTCGCCGCGCAGCTCGTGCAGTTCCAGGCCGGCCGCGGCGGCCAGGTGCCCCACGCGGTCGATCGGCAGGCCGGTGACGGCGAGCGCGCCGTCGTCGAGGGCTTCGATGTCCGCGCCCCGGTCGATCAGGATCCGCGCGAGCTCCCCCGCGTACGGCGAGCGCACGACGATCCGCGAGGCCGAGCCGGACGCGATGAACTCGCCGGTCGTGGTGTCGGCGATGAGCCTGCCGCGGCCGATGACGACGAGCCGGTCGGCGGTCTGCGCCATCTCGGAGAGCAGGTGGCTGGAGACCAGGATCGTGCGCCCCTCGGCCGCGAGCGACTGCAGCAGTTCGCGCAGCCAGCGCACGCCCTCCGGGTCGAGGCCGTTGACCGGCTCGTCGAACAGCAGCACGGCCGGATCGCCCAGCAGCGCGGCCGCGATGCCGAGCCGCTGCTTCATGCCGAGCGAGTAGCCGCCGACCCGCCGCTTCGCGACCTGCTCCAGGCCGACCTGTTCCAGCAGGTCGGGCACGCGCCGCGGGCCGATCCGGTTCGCCCGGGCCAGCGAACGCAGGTGCGCGTCGGCGCTGCGGCCCGGATGCACGGCGCCCGCGTCGAGCAGCGCGCCGACCTCGTGCAGCGGTCGGATCAGGGTGCCGAAGCGGCGGCCGGCCACGGTCGCCTCGCCGCGGTCGGGCCGGTCCAGGCCGAGGATGACGCGCAGGGTGGTGGACTTCCCGGCGCCGTTGGGTCCGAGGAAGCCGGTGACGTGGCCGGGCCGGACCGTGAAGGTGAGCGCGTCGACGGCGAGCGCGGTGCCGTAGCGCTTCGTGATGTCGGAGACCTCAATCATGGCCCCAGCGTCCGCCGCGCGGACCCCGGCGGACGTCGGAGCGCGGTCGCGACTTCCGGTGGACGGATACAGCCCGAGGATGACCGCCTCCAGGCTGATGCCGTCCGGCGAACCGGCGTCTAGCGTCGAGGGCGTGAGCGCGCACAGTGCACAGCCCGTCCCGCGATCCCCCGTGCTGATCGCCACGGACGTCGTGGTCGCGACCCTGCTCGCCGCGATGATGACCGTCTCGGCGCTGCGGCCCGGGGTCGTGCGGATCTTCGAGGGTCCGGTCTGGCTCCGGATCGCGATCGGCATGCTGTCGGCCCTCGCGGTGGCCACGCGGCGTCCGGCGCCGGTCGCCTCGCTCGCCGTGGCCACGATCGGCTCGACCACGGCCTGGATGTACGGGTTCGAACGCGCCTCGTTCCTGGCGGTGGCGCTGGTGCTCTTCATCATCGGCTCGACCCGGCCGCCGCGCCGCTCCGGACTGCTGCTGCTCGCCGCGGCGACGGTGACGGTGATCGGGTGCGTGGTCAACAACACGCCGCAGGTGGCGATCATGCGTGCCGTGCCGGAGTGGTGGCAGATCATCGGGTTCGCCGCGACTCCGCTCGCGTTCGAGGCGGTCGGCTGGGCGGTCGGCATGGCGGTCTACCGGCAGCGCAGCTACGTCGAGGCGGTGAAGACGCAGGCCGCGCAGGAGGTGCACACGCAGCGGGAGCTGGCGGCGCGTGCGGCCGCCGAGGAGCGGCTGCGGATCGCGCGGGAGCTGCACGACGTCGTGGCGCACGCGATGAGTGTGATCACCGTGCAGGCAGGCGTGGCCCGCTACATCGACGCCTCGATGCCGGAGCAGACGTCCGCGGCGCTCGAAACGATAGAGTCGACGGGCCGTCAGGCGCTGCGTGACATGCGGCAACTGCTCGGGGTGCTGCGTGCGGACGGCGAGCGCTCGCCGAACAGTCCGGCCCCGGCGCTGTCGGATCTCGACGAGCTCGTGGAGGGGCTTCGGGGCGCCGGAACGAGCGTGGAGCTGCGCGTCGGGGGCGATGTGCGCCGACTGCCGGAGGGGCTGGAGTTGTCCGCGTACCGAATCGTCCAGGAGGCGCTCACGAACGTCGTGAAGCACGCCTCGACCGACCGCGCCCGGGTGGACCTGCGGTACGAGCCGGGAGAACTGGCCATCGAGATCGTCGACGACGGGGCGGGAGCGCTCGCCGGGATGTCCGGCGGCGGCCACGGCCTCGTCGGCATGCGCGAACGGGCCGCGCTGCACGGCGGCAGCCTCGAAGCCGGACCGCTGCCGGTCCGCGGCTACCGCGTCGCGGCACGTCTGCCCGTCCCCGGGCCGCTCGAGGCGGTCGCGGCGTGAACCTCGAAACCGAGCGGCCCATCAGTGTCCTGATCGCCGACGACCAGGCCCTGGTGCGCGGCGCGTTCGCGGCGTTGGTGGACGCGGTACCCGGGATGCACGTGGTCGGCACGGCCGCGGACGGCGCCGAGGCGGTCGCGCTGGCCGCCGAGTGCCGGCCGGACGTGGTGCTGATGGACGTGCGGATGCCGCGCATGGACGGCATCGCCGCGACCCGCGAGATCATCTCGGCCGACGGCGACGGCCCGCGCGTGCTCATCCTGACGACGTTCGACCTCGACGAATACGTCTTCTCCGCGCTGCGGGCGGGCGCGGGCGGCTTCCTGCTCAAGGACACGCCGCCGGACGACCTCGTCACCGCGATCCGGGTCATCGCGGGCGGGGAGGCGCTGCTCGCCCCGACCGTGACCCGCCGCCTGATCGAGGAGTTCGCCCGCCGCCCCGAGCCCGCCACCGCGCCGCACCAGAGCCTCGACGGCGTCACCGAACGCGAGCGCGAGGTGCTGGTGCTGATCGGCCGCGGCATGTCGAACTCCGAGATCGCCGCGCACCTGCACCTCGCCGCGGCGACCGTGAAGACGCACGTCAGCCGCCTGCTGATGAAACTCTGCGCCCGCGACCGCGCCCAACTGGTGATCGCGGCCTACGAGAGCGGGCTGCTCGGCGCCGCGCAGTAGCAGCGGCCGCAGCCCCAGCCGTCAGTCCGTCAGATCGCGCACGATCGCGTCGGCCAGCAGTCGTCCGCGCAGGGTCAGCACGGCGTGGCCGTCGGCGAAGGGCAGCGGCTCCAGCAGCGACTCCTGCAGGGCCAGTTCCGCGGCGGCGCGGCCCTTGTCGCTCAGCACGCCGAGTTCCAGGCCGTCCGAGATGCGCAGCTCCAGCAGGATCCGCTCGATGCGGCGGTCTTCCGGGGTGAGCACCTCGCGCGCGAGGCCCGGGGAATGGCCGGCCTCGATGCGCTGGGCGTAGGCGGTCGGGTGCTTGACGTTCCACCAGCGGGTGCCGCCGATGTGGGAGTGGGCGCCGGGTCCGACGCCCCACCAGTCGGCGCCGGTCCAGTAGAGCAGGTTGTGCCGGCAGTGCGCGTCCTCGGAGACGGCCCAGTTGGACACCTCGTACCAGCGGTATCCGGCCTCGGCGAGCAGCTGATCGGTCATCAGGTACCGGTCGGCGTGCAGGTCCTCGTCGATCATCGGCAGCTCGCCGCGGCGGATGCGGCCGGCCAGCCGGGTGCCGTCCTCGACGATCAGCGAGTAGGCCGAGACGTGGTCCGGGTACGCGCCGATCACCGCCTCCAGCGAGGCGCGCCAGTCGTCCTCGGTCTCCCCCGGCGTCCCGTAGATCAGGTCCAGGTTGACCTGCTCGAAGCCCGCGTCGTACGCCCAGCGCACGCACTGCTCGGGACGGCCCGGCGTGTGCCCGCGCTCCAGCACCTCCAGCACGTGCTGCCGCGCCGACTGCATGCCGAAGGAGATCCGGTTGAAGCCGCCCTCGGCCAGCTCGACGAGGTACTTCTCGTCCACCGACTCCGGGTTCGCCTCGGTGGTGATCTCCGCGTCCGAGGAGAGGCCGAACTCGTTCTTGATCGTCTTCAGCACGGCGACGAGGTCCTTGGCGGGCAGCAGCGTCGGGGTGCCGCCGCCGAAGAACACCGTCTCCACCGGCACGTAGGACTCGCCGAGCACCTTGCGGGCCTGGCGGATCTCGGCGATCGCGTGCTGCGCGTACCCGGCCTGCGACGCGCCGCCGCCGAGCTCGGTCGCGGTGTACGTGTTGAAGTCGCAGTAGCCGCAGCGGCTGGCGCAGTACGGCACGTGCACGTACATGCCGAAGGGACGCGCACCGAAGGAGCCGAGGGACTCCCGGGGCAGCGCGCCGTCGGCCGGGACCGGTTCGCCGTCGAGTTGTACGGAAGGCATTGGGTCATTGTCTCAGTCCGCCGCCGCGGCTGTCAGGCGCGGTCCCCGCGGGCGCGCGGCATTGCCCCGAACGACCCAATCATTCGACCGGTCGGATCGTATTCCCGGCGTGCCGCGGCGAAATCGGGTGGCGATCACCCCGGGGGCCGGATAAGAAGGCCGGGTGACCTTCACCACTCCCGGAACCAGTGCTCCCGACCTCACCGCCGACGGCGTCGAACAGCTCGTCAACGGGCTCGACGGCCTGGAGACGCACGACGCGACGAGCGTCCGCCGCCTCACCGACGCGGACCTAGGCCGGTGCGTCGAACTCGGCGTCAGCCGGGACTGGGGAGCCGAGCAGCGCAAGTGGGGCCTGCTGTTCGAGGTCGGCGAGGTGTACGGCATCGAGGACGCCGGGCAGCTCGTCGCCACCGCCGTGCTCGCCCGCTACGGCCGGCAGTTCGGCGCGGTCAGCATGGTGCTGGTCGCCCGGAGCCACGAGCGCCGGGGCTACGGCTCGCGGATCATGCGGCACGTGATCGACCAGGCCGTCGGCGGCACGCTGGTGCTGCACGCCACGCCCGAGGGCCGTCCGCTGTACGAGAAGCTCGGCTTCAAGACCTTCGGCACCGTCGAGGCGCATGTCGGCGTGTTCGACCCGACCGGTGCCCGCGCCGGACGCACCGAGCCCGCCACGCCCGAGGACCTGCTGCAGCTCGCCCGGCTCGACCACGAGGTCTACGGCGTGCACCGCACCGCCCTGCTCAAGCGGCTGCCGAACTTCGCCGAGCGGGTGCGGGTGCTGCGCGACGCGGAGGGCCTGATCACCGGCTACGGCGCGCTCTGGCGCTCCGAGGGCTCGGCCGTGATCGGCCCGGTGCTGGCCTCCGACGTGGCCGGCGCCCGCGACCTGATCACCGACCTCGCCGACGGCGTCGGGGACCGGATCCGGCTGGACGTGGACGCCGAGAACGACGACCTGTCCGCCTGGGCCTGCGGCCACGGCCTCAAGCCCAGCTATGCGTGCGCGCACATGGTCCTCGGCGGCACCGCCCCGATGGACCACGCGCGGCTGCACGCACCGCTGATGTGCGCCCTCGGCTAAGCGGCCGCGGCCGTCACTTCTTCTTGTTCGCGTCCGAGGGGCCGTCGGAGTCGGAGGACAGCGCGGCGATGAAGGCCTCCTGCGGCACCTCGACGCGGCCGACCATCTTCATCCGCTTCTTGCCCTCCTTCTGCTTCTCCAGCAGCTTCCGCTTCCGCGAGATGTCGCCGCCGTAGCACTTCGCGAGCACGTCCTTGCGCATCGCCCGCACCGACTCGCGGGCGATGACCCGGGCGCCGATCGCGGCCTGGATCGGCACCTCGAACTGCTGACGCGGGATCAGGTCCTTCAGGCGCTCGGCCATCTTCACGCCGTAGTTGTAGGCGCGGTCCTTGTGCACGATCGCGGAGAAGGCGTCCACCTTCTCGTGGTGCAGCAGGATGTCCACCTTGACCAGGTCGGCCACCTGCTCGCCGTCCACGTCGTAGTCCAGCGAGGCGTAGCCGCGGGTCTTGGACTTCAGC
>DATJIF010000085.1:0-7191 GCA_035493475.1 Actinospica sp. | reverse complement strand
CGATCAGCAGCCCGGACAGCGGCGTGGCCGGGGCGGGCTTGAGCAGGATCGGCGCGCCGACGGCGATGGCCGGGGCCACCTTGTGCGCGGCCAGGTTCAGCGGGAAGTTGAACGGCGAGATGCCGAGCACCGCGCCCTTGGCGAAGCGCCGCACGATCCCGGCCCGGCCGGTCGCCGCCGCGTCGGTGTCCAGCCGCTGCAGCTCGCCGCCGAAGCGCCGCGCCTCCTCGGCGGCCCAGCGGAAGACCGACACGGCCCGGCCGACCTCGGCCTTCGCCCACTTGATCGGCTTGCCGTTCTCGGCGGTGATCAGCTCGGCGATCTCGTCGGAACGCTCGGCCAGCCGCTTGGCCACGTGGTCCAGCGCCGCCGCCCGCGCGTGCGCCGGGAGCGCGGTGGCCGCCGGCACCGCCGCGTGCGCCGCGGCCACGGCCTCCTCGACCTGCGCGTCGGTCGGGATCGACACCTCGGCGATCACCGCGCCGGTGTACGGATTGGTGACCGGGAACGAGTCGGATCCGGTGGCCGGACGCCCGGCGAGCCAGAAACTGCGCGGTTCGGTGGACACGTGGCACTCCCTCAAGACGGCTGCGATCTCCCCGGCCACATTAGTTCGGCGTGACCGGGGTGTCGCGCTACAGGTTGCAGCGTAAAACTGCCCTACGCCCTCAGGTTGACGAGAACCGGGGGCGTCCTTATTCCATCCGGGGTCGCCAGCGAGATCAGCGCGTGCCCGACCGGGACCTCGTTGATGATGTCCGAGGGCGACCAGACGTAGCGTTCCACGGCCCGCGTCGCCACCGAGCGGTTGTACTGCGTGCTGGTCGAGCCGGTCAGCGACTGCACGACGGACTTCTCTCCGCCGCGCCCGAACCGGCCCGGCGAGCCCGGCGTGGACATGTGGCCGGTGGTCGTCGTGGTGGCGGTGCCCGTGGTGACCGTCGTCTCCGCGGACCACGACGTGCCCCAGTAGTCAGCGAAGTAGCGGGCGTCGGCCGGCTCGACCCCGGCGAACACGGCCTTGCAGCCGGTGCCGGTGAACACGGCCGAGCGCAGGTGCTCCGGGAACTGCGAGAGCGACTGGGTGAGCAGCACGATCCCGGCGTTGGCGGCGCGGGCCCGTTGCAGGCCCTGCACCACGTACTCGTCCACGAAGCGGCCGGCCTCGTCCACGATCAGGCCCTTGAACACCTCGCGGTTGGCCTCCGGAGCCGCCACGACCTGCACGAACTGGGCGATGGCGAGCCGGGCCAGAATGCGCGCGGCCTGCGGCGAACTGCCCTCCGGCAGCGCGATCCGCACCCGCAGCGGCCGGTCGATGTCCCGCATGGAGAACTTCCGCGGACGGCCGTCGAACAGGTCGATCAGCTGCGGCCGGTCCAGCAGCCGCAGCCGCTCGTTGAGCAGCGGCACCGGGCTGCGCGTCAGCACCAGGTCGAGCAGTTCGCGCAGCAGCGGATAGCGCTCGTTGCGCTCGTGGAACTCGGCGATCACCGTGTACAGGGCGTTGCGCGCGGCCGAGTCGGTGGCGGGGTCGTGCACCGCGGTGTCCGGCGGGAGCACCGCCCCGGCCAGCCGGTCCGCGGCCTCCTCCGGACCGCTCGCGCCGCCGAACAGGTCGAAGCCCCACGCGCCCGGGCCCGGCTCGCCGTTCGGGTCGATGTCCACGTCGAAGAAGTCCGGCAGCTGCCGCGCGTCGAAAGCCGAGCCGGTAGGGTCGATGACGACGACCGAGGACATGCCCACCAGCGTCTGCAGTCCCAGCAGCTCGATGATCGGCCGCGCGAACGACCGCGTCTTGCCCGCCCCGGGAGGGCCGACCACCAGCATGGACGTGCGCAGCACCTCGGTGTCGAGCGCGAACCACTCCTTCTGATGGGTCGCCGGATTCCGGTCGCTCTCCGCGGCCACGCCGAGCCGGGCCTGACCGGTCACCAGGTCGTGCTGCACCAGCCGGGGCATCGGCAGGTCGCGCTGCCCGGAGGAGTGCAGGAACGCGCCGCCGCCCTTCTCCTGGATCGCCACCGCTATCGGCGCCAGCTCCGCGATGCCGTCCTGCCGCGCCGTGCGCTGCACCACGCGCGCCACCCGGACGTAGTCCACGTCCGTCAGCTCGCCGGTCGCGACCTCCTCGTCCAGCTTGCGCGCCGCGTCCTCGAAACCCGCCTCGCGCAGGTCCGCCCACAGGTCCGGCCGCTGCTTCGGGATCGGCGCGGGCTGCTTCGGCTCGGGCCGGTAGCGCAGCCACAGCCAGCGCGCGACGATGTGCCACCTGCCATACGCGCCGACGCCGCCCGCCACGATCAGCAGCGTGAGGACGTTGACCGCGGGCAGCCCGAGGTAGGACAGCGCGAGCCCGAGCGGCAGCACCAGCGCCACCCAGATCGGCACCAGCAGGATCAGTGCCAGCCGCGCGCGCCGCCAGATGTGCGGCTCCAGCGGTCCGGGACGGCCGCCGAGCTCCTCGTCCGGGCTGCGGCCGAAGGCGAAGACGCCGGGCACGTCGAGCATCCGGTCGCCGTGCACCCAGCTGACCAGGTCGGGCCGGGTCTGCTCGGTCCACGCCGCGCCGTTCCAGTAGCGCAGCTGCGGCGCGCCGCTGGGGCACGGGTACCAGCCCTCGCGCATCCCCTGCCGCCGAGGTGCGTTGGCGCCCGCGGACACGCCGTCTTCCACCGTCACGCTGCCACTCCCCTGCCTGATGAACCGTCGGGTTGATGGTATCGATCCGGGGCCCGGCCGACAGGTGTAGACACTGTGCGAAGGAAGGTCCGGATTTTGGCGACGATCTGCGAGGTGTCGGCCGGTTCGACCTCGGCTAGGGTCGATCGAGAGCCCCCCGCTGCCCCCGCACGACGATCGAATGGAGTTCGCCCTATGTCCGCGCTCGCCCACGGCGGTCCCTCGCTCCCGCAGGAGCGCCGCCTCGTCACCGAGATCCCGGGCCCGCAGTCGCGGGAGCTGTTCGAGCGGCGCAACGCGGTCGTGGCGAACGGCGTCTCGACCACGCTGCCGGTGTTCGTCACCCAGGCGGGCGGCGGCGTCGTGGTGGACGTGGACGGCAACTCGCTGATCGACTTCGGCTCCGGCATCGCCGTCACCAGCGTCGGCAACAGCGCCGAGGCCGTGGTCAACCGCGCGGGCGAGCAGCTGCGCCGGTTCACCCACACCTGCTTCATGGTCACGCCCTACGAGTCGTACGTGGCGGTCTGCGAGCAGCTCGCCGAGGTGACCCCGGGCGACCACGCCAAGAAGTCGGCGCTGTTCAACTCCGGCGCCGAGGCGGTGGAGAACGCGGTGAAGATCGCCCGCGCCTACACCAAGCGGCAGGCCGTCGTCGTGTTCGACCACGGCTACCACGGCCGGACCAACCTGACGATGGCGCTGACCGCGAAGAACATGCCGTACAAGGACGGCTTCGGCCCCTTCGCCCCCGAGGTCTACCGGGTGCCGATGGCCTACCCGTACCACTGGCCGACCGGCCCGGAGAACTGCGCCGAGGAGGCCGCCGCGCAGGCCATCTCGCAGATCGAGAAGCAGGTCGGCGCGAACAACGTGGCCGCGGTGCTGATCGAGCCGATCCAGGGCGAGGGCGGGTTCATCGAGCCGCCGCTCGGCTTCCTGCCGCGTATCGCCGAGTTCTGCAAGGCCAACGGGATCGTCTTCATCGCGGACGAGATCCAGACCGGCTTCTGCCGCACCGGCGACTGGTTCGCCGTCGATCACGAGGGCGTGGTCCCGGACCTGATCACCACCGCGAAGGGCCTGGCCGGCGGCCTGCCGCTGGCGGGCGTGACCGGCCGCGCCGAGATCATGGACGCCGCGCACGCCGGCGGCCTCGGCGGCACCTACGGCGGCAACCCGGTCGCCTGCGCCGGCGCCCTCGGAGCCATCGAGACCATGCGCGCGCAGGACCTGCCCGCCGCCGCCCGCCGCATCGGCGACGTCATGCTCCCCCGCCTGAACAAGCTGGCCGCGTCCTACCCGCAGATCGGCGACGTCCGCGGCCGCGGCGCCATGATCGCCGTCGAGCTGGTCAAGCCCGGCACCAAGGACCCAGACGCCGCCCTCGCCGGCGGGATCGCCAAGCTCTGCCACGCGCAGGGCCTGATCGTGCTCACCTGCGGCACCTACGGCAACGTGCTGCGCTTCCTGCCCCCGCTGGTGATCGGCGAGGACCTGCTGAACGAGGGCTTGGACATCATCGAGGCCGCCTTCGAGCAGGCCACCGCCGCCTGAACCATGCGGTGAGCAGCGCGCTCGGACGGTCCGGATGCGGATTCGGAAGAGCGCGCGTAGCGTGGCACGTAAGGCGATTGAAACTGTCAGGCCCGGCGCCGGCGGCTCGGAGACGAGCGGCCGGCGCCGGGCGTTTCCGGTGGTCGAGGGCGTAGGGTGCGGGGGATGATCGAGCGCGTCCGACCGCCCCGGCGCTCCTGGCTGATCCTGCCGGGGGCGCTGCTGTGCGTGTTCGGGCTGCTGCTCTGGCAGGTCGTCGCGCACGGGCCGCTGACCACGCTGGACGTGCACGTGCGCAACGGGATCCAGGGCGCGGCCACCTCCTCCGGTCTCGGCCGGCTCGCGCGGATCGGGCGCGGCTGCGCGGACCTCGGGGATCAGGCCCCGGCGATCCTCAGCCTGGCGGTCGTGGTCGCATTGGTCACCTGGCACGTCCGCTCCTGGCGGCCGCCGCTGGTCGCTGTCGGGGCGTGGATCGTGCTGGCCACGGTGATCCCGCTGAAGATCTGGGTCGGACGGCCCGGACCCGGCGAGGTCACGCTCGGCAACGCGGCGCTCGGCTTCTTCCCCTCCGGGCACACGGCGGACGCGGTCTGCTGCTATGTGACGGCGGCCTATCTGCTCGGCGCCTACGTCTGGACGGGCCGGTTCGCGCGGCGGGCGCTCAGCGGCCTCGTGGCGACGCTGCTCCTGCTCACGATCTTCGGGCTGCTCTGGTCGAATTACCATTGGCTGACGGACGTGCTGGGCTCGCTCTGCTGGTGCGGCGCCTGGCTGCTGGTGATCGTGCATGTCGATCAGGCCAGGGCGTAGCCGCGCGGCAGCCGGTAGGTCGGCGGGCGATCGAGCAGTTGGCGCAGTTCCTCCCACACCTCGTCCCAGCGGTCGCGGACCTGGGACGGGGTGACCTGAGCGACCGTCAGCCGGAGCACCGTGGCCATCCAGCGGCGGCGCGCGGCGGCCCGGTCCAGCGCGGCGGGGCTCGGCTGGAAACCCGGCGCCACCTCCAGCGCGATCCCCCGGTCCGGCCAGAACGCGCCGGGCAGCACGGCCACGCAGCCGGTCGCCTGCTCGACGAGCCTGCGGTTCCACAGCGGCCGCGGCGCTATCACCCGGGCGAGCCGCTCCTGGCAGTCCGCCTCCTCCCCCGTCCGGATGCCCGCGCTGAACTCGGCCAGCACGGCGCGCATCCGCGCCGAGTACTGGGTCTGATGCGCCGCCAGTTCCGCGCACAGCTCCGCCGGGGTGCAGCGGCGGCTGTAGACGAGCTCGTTGATGATCGAGCGGACGTACTCCTTGTCCTTCAGGTCGAGGCACGCGTCCACCGCCGCACGCGGCAGCGGAGCCACCGCGCAGCCCTCGATCCGGACCGGCTCGGGCATCCGCGTCGTGCGCCCGATCAGCACGAAGCCCTGCGACTGCCGCCGCCTGCCGTGTGGAATGAGCACCTTGACGCGCGCGTCCTCGCCCCGCACCGCCGCGATCCCGTGCGCACGCAGCGCGGCGAGGCCGGTCGCGATCGCGCCGGGGCCCGCGTACAGCAGCGCCGCACGGATCCGGCCGAGGGCGCCGGCCGCAGCCTCCGCCCGGCTCGCGCACACCCCGCGCAGCACCCGCCGCCACGGCCCGCCGGGGCCTTCCCGCAGCCGGATCGTGGACGCGGGCATGCCGAGCTCGATCAGCTGCGAGCGCGTGGCCAGGCCGCCCTGGGTCTCGAAGAGCCGTTCGACGGCTCCCTTGTCATAGTTCGCACATTTCGTCATGCATCCAGCATCACTGTGTCACCACAGCAAAACATCGTGCAATCGGCGTATATAAGTACGCCGATTGCACGATGCGTCACGTGCTCAGAACCCTTAGGCGTTCGTCGGGAAGCCCAGGTTGATGCCGCCGTGCGACGGGTCCAGCCAGCGCTGCGTCACGGCCTTCGTGCGGGTGTAGAAGTGCACACCCTGCGTGCCGTACGCGTGCGAGTCGCCGAACAGCGAGGCCTTCCAGCCACCGAAGGAGTAGTAGGCGACCGGCACCGGGATCGGCACGTTGATGCCGACCATGCCGACCTCGACCTCGTTGCGGAACTTCGCCGCCGCGCCGCCGTCGTTGGTGAAGATCGCGGTCCCGTTGCCGTACGGGTTCGAGTTGATCAGTTCGAGCGCCTCCTCGTAGGACTTGGCGCGCACCACGGACAGCACCGGGCCGAAGATCTCGTCGGTGTAGACCGGCATCTCCCGGCCGACGTGGTCGAACAGCGTCGGGCCGAGCCAGAAGCCGTTCGAGGTGTCCACGCCGGACTCGGCCAGCGAGTCGATCGGGTGCTTGCGGCCGTCCACGACCAGGCTGGCCCCGGCCGCGACGCCCGCGTCCAGGTACGAGGTGACCTTGTCCCGGTGCACGCCGGTGACCAGCGGGCCCATCTCCGAGGCGGCCGAGCAGCCCGGGCCGACCCGCAGCTTGCCCATCCGGTCCACGATCTTGGCGACCAGCTCGTCGCCGATCGGGTCCACCGCGACCAGCACGGACACGGCCCTGCAGCGCTCGCCCGCCGCGCCGAAACCGGCGTTGACGGCCGAGTCGGCGGCCAGGTCCAGGTCGGCGTCCGGGAGCACCAGCATGTGGTTCTTGGCGCCGCCGAGGGCCTGCACGCGCTTGCCGTAGCGGGTGCCGTTCTCGTAGACGTAGCGGGCGATCGGGGTCGAGCCGACGAAGGAGACCGCCTTGACGTCCGGGTGCTCCAGGATCCGGTCCACCGCGACCTTGTCGCCGTGCACGACGTTGAATACGCCGTCCGGCAGCCCGGCCTCCTTCCACAGCGCGGCCAGCCAGTTCGCGGCCGACGGGTCCTTCTCGCTGGGCTTGACGATCACCGTGTTGCCGGTGGCGATCGCGAGCGGGAAGAACCACATCGGGACCATCGCCGGGAAGTTGAACGGCGAGATGATCGCGACCGGGCCG
>DATJIF010000084.1:0-19651 GCA_035493475.1 Actinospica sp. | reverse complement strand
CGGCGCGGTCGCGGGCAGCGCGGGCAGCGGCCAGGAGGTCGAGATCGTGCTCGACCGCACCCCGTTCTACGCGGAGGGCGGCGGCCAGCTCGCCGACCACGGCCTGATCCGGCTCGGCAACGGCGCGCTGGTCGAGGTGCTGGACGTGCAGAAGCCGGTCGGCGACCTGATCGTGCACCGCGCGGTGGTCCGGGACGGCGAGGTGACGGTCGGCCAGGGCGCCGAGTCCGTGGTGGACGTGGCGCGCCGCGCGGGCATCTCCCGGGCGCACACCGCGACGCACATGGTGCACAAGGTCTTCCGCGAACTGCTCGGCGAGACCGCGACCCAGGCCGGTTCGGAGAACTCGCCCGGCCGCTTCCGCTTCGACTTCGCGCACCCGCAGGCCATTCCGCACTCCGTCCTCGCCGACGCCGAGCAGATGGTCAACGAGGTGCTGCGGGACGACCTCGCGGTGACCGCGGAGATCATGTCGCAGCCCGAGGCGAAGGCCATGGGCGCGATGGCGCTGTTCGGCGAGAAGTACGGCGACCGGGTCCGGGTGGTCTCGGTCGGCGAGTGGGCGCACGAGCTGTGCGGCGGCACGCACGTGCCGAACACCGGCCGGCTCGGCCTGGTCAAGCTGCTGCACGAGTCCTCCATCGGCGCGGGCGTGCGCCGGGTCGAGGCGCTGGTCGGCGCGGACGCCTACAACTTCCTGGCCCGCGAGCACGTGCTGCTGGCGCAGATCTCCGAGGCGGTCAAGGCCCGTCCCGAGGAGCTGCCGGAGCGGATCAACGGCATCATCGGCAAGCTGCGCGACGCGGAGAAGGAGATCGCCACGCTGCGCGCCGGCCAGGTGCTCGCGGTGGCCGGCGAGCTCGCCGCGAACCCGGCCGACCTGCACGGCGTGGCCTACGTGGCGCACCGCGCGCCCGACGGCACCACGGCCGACGACCTGCGCAAGCTCGCCCTCGACGTGCGCGCCCGGCTCGGCTCCCGGCCCAGCGTCGTCGCGGTGGCCTCGGTGGCGAACGACCGCCCGGTGGTCGTCGTGACGACCAGTGAGGCGGCGCGCGAGCAGGGCCTGAAGGCGGGCGCGCTGGCCAAGACGGCGGCGCAGACCCTCGGCGGCGGCGGTGGCGGCAAGGACGACATCGCGCAGGGCGGCGGCACCAACCCGGCCGCGCTGAACGACGCGCTCGAGGCGGTCGGCCGCCAGATTCTGGGCTGATCCGAATTCGTGCTGACGCGCCGTCACCGCGTCATCCTCGATGCGCGTTCGTCGAGCGCACAAGTCCCCCTCCATGCGACGCTGTGGCATGGAGGGGGTTTTCCACATACGCCGGACCACGGTGGAACGGAGCGGGCAGTGAGACGGGGCAGAAGGCTGGGCGTGGACGTCGGCGCGGTGCGCATCGGCGTCGCCGTGTGCGATCCCGACGGGATGCTGGCGACCCCGGTGGAGACCGTGCCCGCGGGCGCCGGCGCCCTGGCCAGGCTCGCCGAGATCACCGACGAGTACGCCGTCGTCGAGGCCGTGGTCGGGCTGCCGAGATCACTCTCCGGGAACGAGGGCCCGGCGGCGGCCAAGGCGCGCGCCTTCGCGGACGAACTCGTGGGTAAAATCCACCCCATTCCGGTGCGTTTGGTCGATGAGCGGTTGACAACCGTGACCGCGACCCGTGGACTACGCGAGTCGGGTGTGCGCGGGCGCAAGAGCCGGGCCGTGGTGGACCAGGCCGCAGCCGTGGTCATCCTGCAGAACGCCCTCGACGCCGAACGCGTGTCCGGCAGACCCCCCGGTACGCTGGTCGGCCTGGAGCAGGGCCCCGCCGACAACGGCACGGCCCCCGTGAAGGAGAGCGAATGAGCGACGGCGGTTGGTACGGCTATCCCCCGCAGGAGCCGGACCCCTACTCGCAGCCGCAGGACTACGGCAACGCTCCGCAGGCTTCCGGGTACGACGAGTACGGCCGCCCGACCCAGCCGAACCCGCAGCACCAGCAGTACTACCAGCAGCAACAGCAGCAGGCCGCGCAGCAGCCGCAGCAGCCCGACTACCAGCAGCAGCAACAATCGCAGCAGCAGCCGTACACGAGCGGCGAGTACCAGCAGCGGCCCCGGCAGCAGGCGCCGCAGCAGCCCCAGCAGGGCCAGGGCCAGCCGCAGTACCGGCAGCAGCAGCGTCCGCCGCAGCGCCCCCGGCCGCAGGGCCCGCCGCCGCAGCAGGCGCAGAACCCTTACTTCCAACAGCAGCAACAGCAGCAGGGCTACGGCCAGGGCCAGGGCCAGTCGTACGGCGGCGGCTACGAGGGCTACGGCCAGCAGCAGGGCTACGACACCGGCGGCTACCCGCGGCAGGACTACGAGCGCTCCGGCTACGACACGTCCACCGGGTACGCCGGGCAGGGCTACGACTCGGCCGCCAGCTACGACGCCGCGTCCTACGGCTCAGGGTCCTACGACACCGGCTCGACCTCGCGCGGCGGCTACGACCAGACCGCCCAGCAGTCCTCCGCCCAGACGCAGTCGTACGGCACCCGCTCCCAGCCCTCGTACTCCGGCGGCGGCGCCCGCGACCCGTACTCGGACCTCGCGGACCTGACCGAGGAGCCGGACGAGTACGAGTACCCGAGCCCCAGCCGCCGTCGCCGCTCCGCCGGCACCGGCGAGCAGCCGCAGGTGACCGACGACGGCCGCTTCGGCCTGCTCAGCGAGAGCGGCAGCACCGGTATCGGCACCGGCTCCGGCACCAAGGAGTCGTCCCGCGGCACCGATGACGACGACGATGACGAGGACGGCGGCCGACGCAAGGGCGGGCGCTCCGGCGGCAGGGACAAGGACAGCAAGAAGGCGCGGCACAGCTGCACCGTCATCTTCCTGTTCTTCGCGCTGATCGCGGGCGGCCTCGGCTACGGCGTCTACCAGGGCTACAACTGGTACGAGTCGCACTACGGCCCGCCCGCCGACTACAGCTCGGCCACCGGCGACTCGGACACGGCGATAGTCACGGTCCCGTCCAGCGCGAGCGGCACGCAGATCGCGACGCTGCTGGTGAACGCGGGCGTCGTCAAGAGCGAGCGCGCGTTCATCGACGCGTGCAACGCCAACTCGAAGTGCCCGGACATCCAGGCCGACACGTACCAGCTGCACAAGCAGATGAGCGCGGCCGGCGCGGTCACCGCGCTGCTGAACACCAGCAACGTCTACAACAAGTCGCAGCTGCTGGTGAAGCCGGGCGAGCGGGCGGCCGACGTGTTCGCCGACCTCGAGCAGAAGACCGGCTGGACGCAGGCGCAGATCGTCAGCGCCGTCAACAGCGGCCAGATCGACCTGCCGAGCTACGCGAACGCGAAGGCGGGCACGAAGTACCCCTTCGCCAACATCGAGGGCCTGCTGTTCACCGGCACCTACCAGCTGCCCAGCTACAAGACGCCGACCGCGCTGCTCAAGGCGATGGTCGACCAGCAGTTGGCGATGTTCAACGCGGTCGGCCTGACCCAGAAGGCCTCCGCGGTGAACATGACGCCGTACCAGGTCCTGATCGTCGCCTCGATGGCCCGCGCCGAAGCCGGCTCGGACGCCACCGACCTCGCCAAGATCTCCGGCGTGATCTACAACCGGCTGAAGAACTACAGTTACTCGAAGCTCGGATTCGACACCGCCACGCTCTACGGCCTCGGCCGCACCGAGCCGCAGCCCACCGCCGCCGAACTGGCGGACAAGTCGAACCCGTACAACCTCCGAGTCGTCCGCGGCCTCCCGCCGGGCCCGATCAACAGCGTCGACCAGACCGCGCTGATGGGCGCCCTCTCGCCGAGCGACTCCACGGACGTGTACTTCTGCGCCGTCAACGGCACCATCCACTACGCGTCCAACGACACCTCGTGGGCCCAGCTCGGCAAGCAGTACCCGGGATACTGCGGATGACGAAGACCGACGAGAGCGAGAGCGCGACGCATCGTGCAGCCGTCCTAGGCTCCCCGATCGCCCACTCGCTCTCCCCGGTGCTGCACCGAGCCGCCTACAAGCGGCTCGGTCTCACCGGCTGGACGTACGGCAGACACGAGGTGGACGAGGCGACGCTCCCGGCGTTCCTCGACAGCCTGGACGTCCCGGGAGACGGCTGGGCAGGCCTCTCCCTCACCATGCCCCTCAAGCGCGCGGTATTCCCCCTCCTAGACGAGGTCGACCCCACCGCCCGAGCCGTGAAAGCCGTCAACACCCTGATCTTCCGCCCCGACGGAACCAGATACGGCGCCAACACCGACGTAACCGGCCTCACCGCTGCCCTCCACGAACGAGGCGTCACCGAGTCGGCAGCCGCTGCCGTCCTGGGCGCCGGAGCCACCGCCGGCTCCGCACTCGCAGCACTCTCCGAGCTGGTCAAGGGCCCGATCACCGTCTTCCTGCGCAACCCCGCCAGACTCGCCGAGTTCGACGACCTGACCCGCCACTTCGGCCTGGACCTGACCCCCCGCCCCTGGCCCGAAGCAGAACGAGCCGCCGCCGACTTCGACCTGGTCATCAACACCACCCCCGCAGGCGCCGCCGACCACCTAGCCGAGCACCTGCCCGAGCACGTAGGCACCCTCTTCGACGTCCTCTACCACCCCTGGCCCACCCCCCTAGCCGCCGCCTGGACCCACCAAGGCGGCGCCGTCCTAGGCGGCCAAGACCTCCTAGTCCACCAAGCCGTACGCCAGGTGGAGCTGATGACCGGCATCGAAGGCCACAGCTCCGAGATCCTGGCCGCCATGCGCGAGGCGTTGGCATAACGGAGCGGCTGCGGTTGGTGGTCGGCCCTACCTACGCCGCCGACACTCCGCTTCGCTCCGCGTCGGCAGCTACGTCCGGGCCGATTACTTACCCCGCCCACCCGCCCTAGCCTTCGGCCCGCTACCTACGCTCCCTCGTACCTCGGTCGCTACGTCCGCGGGCCTTCGGCGTTGTGGTACTGGCGGCGTGTCGGCGGCTTGCGGTTTCCAACCAGCCCTACCTACGTCGCCGGCACTGCGCTCGTTCCTCGCTTCGTGCCGACTCCTACGTCCGGGCGCCCGCCCACCCGCCCTAGCCTTCGGGGCGCTACCTTCGCTTCCTCGTCGCTGGCGCTCCTCGGCCGCTACGTCCGCGCCCCTGCGGCGTTGTCTTCTGCTTACGGCCGCTTGGGCCCGGGCAACGACCAAGATCAAAGGCGCCTCCGGTGGGCCGGCTCAGAGAGAGGGAGGCGTGCTGTCGTGCCAGTCGAATAGGGCATTCAATCGGTTGGCTTCGTTGCTCGGTCGGTCACGCCGCGGTACTCGGCCCAGTCCTCGACAGCCGGACTGATGCACCACAGCCACGAGCCCACCGGAAACCGCTCGCGCCAGCCAGGGCGGTCACGCTCCCACTTCCGATGCATGCGCAGAAGCACCGTCGCCAGGGTGTCCACGGTTTCCCGGTCAGCCCGTCTCCAGGCCTCGCAACCCTCGACGACCCTTTCCGCCTGCTCCGGATCGTTGCCGGCGGCGATCAGTTGGGTGACCAGCTCGCCGAGATTGATGACCGCCGCGCCGACTGTCGGTGACGACCAATCCACCAACCACGCTCGGCCGTCCTTGACCAGCACATTGGTTGGATTGATGTCCGAGTGCAGCAGGCACGTGCCATCCAGCAGGGCCACCTCGTCGGCTGTCGCAATGCCCTTCCATGAACGGTGCCGCCATTGATCAGAGCTCGGTAGTTCGATCCGGCCCACCTCATCGACGAGCGTTGCCGTGTGCGCGATGTCCGCCGATCCGGGACTCAAGTTCGCGTGGCGACCTTCGACGTGTTCGTAGACGAGCACCATCAGTGAGTCCGTGCGAACGTAGCCGACCAGCGCCGGACTCACGCCCCGCAGGTAGCCGCTGATCGCAACCTCGCGCGGATCGGCCGCGTCCGGATTCGTCTCCTCAAACGACTTGACGAAGAACCGGCCCTCGGCCGCCCGAACGCTCAGGGTGACGTCAGCGCGGTAGCCCGCTTGGATGGGCACCACGCTGCGTACCGCGCCCGTGTAGGGCGCGATCAGCTTGAGAACTTGCTCACTCATGTCACCCATTCTTGGGGTAACACGGGTATGCGTCGGGCCTGCACTCCGCACCCGGGTCGCACGGGTCCGCCGCCCTGCGCGGAATCCTCGACGTGAAGTCGGCCATCTCGGAGCCCTGCAGGATCGCGCTGAGCGGCGAGACGCGCACGTTGCCGGCCGTCATCCACGTGGACATGATGCACGGCGACACGTCTCCGTCCGGACCGATCGCCGCCACCCCGTCACCGCAGCGCCCGCACAGCTCATTCACGTCGCATGCCGCGTGATCGCCCTGTCCACGCCCGAAGTGCCGCACGCGATCGGTGCCGATGCTCTCGACTCCGAGCGATACCAGATCCGTCTGCGCTTCAGCCACCCGTTGCTGCGGCAAGACGTGGATCACGCCCGTGCGCAGTGCAATGCCCAGCTCGGTCGCCCGCGCGACGTTCTCCCGCGTCTTGTGGTGACTCGGCCGCCCGGTCACCGCGTTGTGCTCCTCAGCGTCGTCCGAATAGTACGAGGTGGCCAGGCTCACGCCGTCGCGCTGGAACAGCTCCCACCACTCCGGCTTGATGTGGGTCAGGTTGCTGAAGACCTCTACCAGCAGACCGACGCCGAGAGCGTGCTCCACCAGTACGGCGAAGTCCGGGTGCATCGTCGGCTCGCCGCCGATCAGCTGGACCTGGCGCACACCGGCGACGGCAGCCTGATCCAGGACGTTCAGCCAGTCCTCGCGCTGCATGCCGCCGTGCTGGCCGTGCGGCCCCGAACTGTTGTAGCAGTGGCCGCACGCGAGATTGCACGCGCGCGTCAGGTCGAGCCACAGGAAAGTAGCCGCCACGGGGCGGCTCTCCACGACCGTCAAGGTTCTGTCCTATCTCTCTAGGGTGCAGTGAGCTGGGCCGAGGTCAGCTCAGCCTCTTCAAGCCGTCCAGCACTCGCCACAGGTCGGCGACGCCGAGCGGCGGTAGCGGAACCGCGTTCGGACACCATCAGGCGGGCCGAACCGGCGGACGCTGGAAGGCGAACCGGATTGGCGTCGACAGGCACGTATTCGATCGGGGCATTTCCGACCACGTGCCGTCAGGCCGCTTGATGTGCACGCACACAAGCTCGCGCACCGCTGAATTCCGGTAGTTGTCGAGCATGAACACCGCCCGATCCATCGCGCGCGACTCGTCCTTCGCGCCGTCGAACGTGTGAAGCGGCTTGTCATCCTGACCAGTGACGCGCCAGGTGAAGCGCACCGTCCATACCGGGTACGTGTCAGTTCCGTGCGACACTACCGCTCACCTCCGCCGATTCAGCATCCAGTCGCCCACGCGGATCTCGCTGGGTTCCACGGTCAACCGTTGGGTACTGGCCGATGCCTGGATCTGAGCTGTCGCCATGGGAGATTCCTTTGGCTTGCTTCGGCCTGCCATGACCAGGTAACTGCAGCTGTCCGGCGATGGACAGGAAAAGTCGCGGCGCACGTGCTGGGATGCGACCGGAAAACTTGACGGTCCCTTTACTCCTCTTCGTGCCCGTATCACCACGTTGGGCTACGGTGATCGCATGAGCCCGAACGGGGTACTTCGGCAGAGGCTTGACGAGGAAGGGTGGTCATACGCCGAGCTCGCCGAGCGGGTCAACGCTGAAGTTCAAGCCCTCACCGGGACCTACGGCACTGTCTCGGAGCGCACCGTCCAGAATTGGATTTCCGGGCGCAGCCAGTGGCCGCCCAGCAAGATCCGCCTGGCTCTTGAACGTACGCTCGGGCACGACGCTGTAAGTCTTGGGTTCGTCGCGCGTCAGTCGAAGCGCGGCGATTCGCCAGAGGAGAGCACCGTGCAACGCCGTAGGTTCGTCGCAGTAGCCATAGCAGCGCCAGTAGTCGCCGCTGTCCCGTCGACGAGCCGAACTGGTCTCACGGATGTACGTCGACTTGAAGCCCGCTTCGCCGAGATCGTTGCCAGTGACCACCAGCACGGCGGCACCCTGAACATCGAGTCACGATCTGTCGAGATGGCAGCCCAGGCCAGAGCCCTCCAAGAACAAGGCGGGGCGAGCCAGCGCGTAAGGGCAGCGCTCTATGGGTCGGCGGCGGCCTTCATGTCCAGCGCCATGTGGGCTGCCATCGATGGCCGCCGTTTCGAAGCCGCCAAGCAGTATTTCGAGGAGGCCTCAAGCCTGGCGACGCTCTCAGGAGACAGCGCCATCACGTTCCGGATCTGGTCACACGCCGGGAGCATGTTTCGGCACCGGGGTAAGTTCTCTGACGCGCTCGCCGCGAACGACGTTGCCCGTTCTCAGAGGGTCTGTCGTCGAGACCCCTTGTTCGCCTCATTGGGACATGCGCGCCATGCCGCCATCCTCGGACTTGGCGCTGACCACAACGCGGTTGTTCGGACACTCGGCCATGCTCAAGACTCTCTCGATCGAGCTGAAGCCGATGCCCTACGCCCGATGTGGTTGACAGCCTTCTACGACCAGGCCGAGCTTGAAAGCCTCAGCCTTACGGCGAGTCTCGCCCTCCACGACCACGAACAGGCCGAAGCCCACGCACATCGCTGCCTCGCGCTGCTCAGGCCCGGCAACAGTCGGAGCAGGGCCATCGCCACCGCCCGCCTCGCCCGCGCGCAGCTCGGGCAGGGTGAATTGGACCTCGCGATCACTTCGGCAATGGCGATCAAGCCCGATCAGATCTCGCACCCGCGCGTGGCCGGAATGCTGGACAGGTTCGGTCAGAGGCTCACCGAGCTAGCGCCGCGTAGCGCGGCCGACCAAACCTGGAGACTCCACATGGCACGTCTAGGAAGGCTCCCGAATGACGCTCCCTGACCTTCGAATCCTCCTGACTGAGGATCTGTCATCCGTGCGCACGACGCTCATCGACCTCTACGCCGACGTTCGCGCTCCGCTGCTGCATCTGCCCCACTACTCCGTGAACAGCTTCGCCGAACGCCTCGACCGTCACGGGACCGAGATCGGGTTCATGGCGGCGATCGGGTTCGATGGCGACGAACCGGTCGGCTACGCCTACGCGAACACGCTCACCGAGGATGATCGCTGGTGGAAGCGCATGGACGAGCCCTTGCCCCAAGGCTTCACCAGCGTGAGCACAGTAGCGCTGAAGGAGATTGGCGTTCGCGAGCCATGGCGCGGTACAGGTTCG
Organism: Actinospica sp.; assembly: GCA_035493475.1. GTDB lineage: Bacteria > Actinomycetota > Actinomycetes > Streptomycetales > Catenulisporaceae > Actinospica. The sequence goes on along the minus strand of DATJIF010000084.1, from coordinate 10,460 downwards.
GCGGTTCAGATCCATGATGCGCTACTCGCGCAGCGCACCGAGCAGCGTGTCACGCTCCTGGTCAACCCACTGGCGGGAAACGGGAAGGTCCAAGCCGTATACGAGCGCTGGGGCTATGCCACGTTCAACCGACAGCAGCCCTCGCCCGGCTCAGCCGCCGTCGTCGCAATGATCCGCGACCGCGAAGCAAAGCTTCGGTAGGTGGGTCCACCTGCTCCTCCGGGTACTATTCGCCGCTCCGACCCAGGCATTGCTTCGTACATCCATGGCTCGGCCCGAGTCTGAGTGAGAATTCGTCCCTCGGGCGTGTAGTCCTGCGGATCCGGGCTCGCGTCCTGAACTACGAAGAAGGCGCACGACGCGCGACCTCGAGCTGCCGGGCGTGACGGCGTCCGGAACGGAAAGTGGGGGCCAATGGGGGACCATGACGCGTTCTTCGTCGGGCTTGTCGAGTCTCGGTACGACGCGCTGGTGCGTAGTGCGTACCTGCTGACCGGGAACGTGGAGCAGGCGCGGGATTTGGTGCAGGCGGCGTTGACGAAGGTGTATGCGAAACGTGTCGGGGTGCGGGATCCCGGCGCGATGGAGCATTACGTGCGGCGCAGCATCGTGAATCTGCATATCAGCTCGTGGCGCAGACATCGGGGGCGTGAGGCTTCGGTCGCTGAGCCGCCGGAGCCGCTCGCACGGACCGGGGAAGTGCCGGAGTCGGTGCCTGTGGCCGATCGGGTGGCGGCGCAGGTGGACCTTTGGCGTGCGCTGCACACGCTGACACCGCGTCAGCGTACTGCCATCGTCCTTCGGTACTTCGAGGACCTGTCCGTCGCCGAGGTGGCTCGGTTGATGGACTGCGGGGAGCAGAGCGTGAAGACGCATACCGCGCGTGCCCTGGCACACCTGCGTGCGCTGCTTGGTGAGCACGAGATCGATAGGAAGAAGGAGGCAGAAGTCGCATGAGCGGGCAGAACGAGCAAGCACTTTTCGACACCGACCCGTCGTCCGGCACGGGGGAGACCGCGATCGAGCAGGCTGTGCGCGCGACGCTGGAGCAGCATGCGACGGCCGTTCCGCCGCAGGATCCGCCTGCTGCGCGGCTACTCAGCAGTGGCCGAGCCCGTCGTCGTCGGCGTGACGCACTGACCCTCGCCGGTGCGATCGTCGTGGTGGCCGCGGGCGTGGTCGGCGTGCACGCGGCGGGATTCGGTACGTCGGGTAGGACGACGCCAGCAGCACCGTCGGTCGTCAGCACCACGGGCGCGAGCAGGCCCGCTGTTTATCACGCGACGGTGCCGAAGAACTGGAAGCCCGGCACGAAACTGCCGCTGAACACCTACTCCTCGGTGCCGAGTTGGGTGCAGGCGCAGGACGCGGCCGCCGACCTTGCCAGCGACAAGAGCGAGGGCCATCACGTCAACCTGGGTGTGAGCCCCGAACCGACCATGTGCCTGACCCTCGGGTCCAATCCGATCGCATGGCCCGAGGGCTACTACGCCGAGGGCAGCCCGCTGGTGGTCTTCGATCCCAAGGGACGGCCCGTGTACGTCGTGGATCAGGGTTTCACCGGCGTGGACGGACCCGCCAAGCTCGGTTTCGGCGATGGAGTGCGCCTGCTCCCCGGGCTCGACATGTCCCACTGCGCGGCCCAGGCGGGCAGCGGTCTGAAACCCTACACCCTCGCGATGATCTTCGCGGACACGCCACGGCAGTGAGCACCGCGGTCAAGGCGCAGGGGTCGACACAGCAGCGGCAGCAGCACCGAAGCCGCGTGCGACGCTACGTGACCAGAATCGTTCTGGGGCTCCTGGCCGTCACGTTGCTCGTCCTGGTCGCGTTCGCGGTCTTCTTCATCGCGGCTGTCTTGTACGCGGCGTCGAAGGCGGGCAGCTGAGCGGCTCGCCTTCTCGTCACGCTTCGGCCGCAGCCGCGGACCTGCCGTCGGCTAGTGCGAGGAGGCTTTCCGCAGTGTCGACGAGCGTGTCGGCGGGGTCGCGGGGCTTCCAGCCGAGGAGGTCGCGGGCCTTGGCGGTGTCGACTACCGGGATCTGGCCGAGGCGTGCCGCGGCGTCTCGGAGCGCGGGGACGGTGCGGGCGGCCTCGCGGACCTGGTCGTCCGACAGTTCCTCCACCGGCAGGCCTTGCACGCGGGGGCCGAGGCGGTCGGCGAGGATCTCCGAGGCCTGCCGGAACGAGACGGCTTCGCCGCTGCTGGCCAGGAAGCGCTCGCCGGCCGCGCGCGGTTCGGTCATCGCGCGGACGTGCAGCGCGGCGGCGTCGCGGACGTCGACCACGCCGAAGTAGACCCGCGGCACCGGCGGATGCGCGCCCTCGATCATCGCCTTGACCAGCGCGACCGAACTCGACAGCCGCGGACTGAGTACGGGGCCGAAGATGCCGGTCGGGTTGATGACGGTCAGTTCGAGGCCACCGCCTTCGCCGCGGACGAAGTCCCATGCCGCCGCCTCGGCGATGACCTTCGACCTGACGTACGCGCTCTCCGTATCGGCCGGGTTCGTCCAGTCCGTCTCGTCGTATCGGCCGCCCGGCTTGGGGCTGTATCCGACCGCGGCGAACGAGGAGGTGAGCACGACGCGCTGAACGCCTGCGTCCCGAGCCGCCCGCAGCACGCGCAGCGAGCCGTCACGCGCGGGGCCGATCAGCTCGTCCGCGTGCTCGAGGTCGACGGTGTAGAACGGCGACGCGACGTGCAGCACGTAGGTGCAGCCGTCCACCGCCTCGGGCCAACCGGCGTCCGCGGCGAGATCCGCGGCCACGATCTCCAGCCGTTCGTCGGCGACCGACGTCGGGACGCCGGCCAGTTCGACGGCCGCGCGCACCTCCGCCGCGCGATCGAGGCTTCGAACCGTGGTGCGCACGCGGTGGCCCTCGGTCAGCAGGCGCACGACGGTGTGCGTGCCGAGGAACCCGGTGCCTCCGGTGACCAGCACCGGGGCAGCCGAAAGCAACGGATCATTGATGCTCATTGTGGGAATGCCCTCTTTCTCGGGTTCGCGCAGGTTCGCGCGGTCGCGGGTCTCAGATCTCGGGCCTCAGCGCAGTGCCTTCATGGCCGTGACGACGGTCTCGACGGCGCGCTTCTCCGCTTCGTCGTCACCGTCACGGCGCGCGGCCCAGATCTCGCCCTTCAGCCGCAGATATTCGCGGCGCGTGTGCAGCCGCTCGATCTCGGCGTCGATGCGTTCGATGTTGCGCTCGAACAGCGCGTGCATCTCGGCCGCGGCCTCGTTGCCTTCCCGCAGGTTGGCGAGGTAGGCGCGCATGTCCTGCACGCTCATGCCGGTCGTCCGCAGGCAGGCGAGCGCCTCGATCCGGGAGACGACCGCCGGGCCGTAGCGCCGGTGGCCGCTGCTCTCGTCGCGTTCGACGTGCTCGATGAGACCGATCTTCTCGTAGTACCGCAGTGTCGGCTCGGACAGGCCGCTGCGCTGCGCGACCTCCTGGATCGTCAGCGGAAAAACGCCGCTCTCCAGTGCTTCGAATCGCTCCGCCACCGCCATGGCTCGAGTCTCCGATACTTGAAGTGCTTTAAGTCAAGGGCACTTCCAGCGTACGACGGAGGCTCTCCGGCTACCGGTTCGGCGTGACCGACCTCAGGGTGCCGTCCTCGGCGAGGCTGGCGGTGAAGGTGCCGAGGCCGGTGGCGCTGACGACGATGCCGTCCGAGCTGCGGCTCCAGTCCCAGCCGTGGTGCTCGACGTAGCCGAGCACGCAGTCGGACGGGTCCTCCTCGAACTTGTCGGCGCCCTCGGTGAGGTAGTGGACGACGGCGTCGAGGTCGGGCTTCGCGGTCGGGATCGTCTCGTCGAAGGCGAGGTAGTAGACGCGGTTCTCGTCGGTGAACGTGTGGCCGAGGTAGCCGCGGGCGCCCGCGACGCCCATCGCGGTCCAGGCCAGCATCTCCGCGGCGATCTCCGGGTCGTCGGCGTCGGCGATCTCGGCCAGGTTGAGCACCGGCTCCGTCAGTTCCTTGATACCGAGCCGGTCGCCCTGGTCGCGCAGCCGCCGGGCCCGCTCGGTCAGCGCGGGGTTCGCCGACCACGCCTCGGCCTCGGCCCACGCCCAGACCCAGCGGCCGGACTGGTCGAGCCGGCCCAGCGCGTCCACGGTGAACTCGCGCCCCGCCTGCTGGTAGCGGCCGGTCTCGTGGTCCACCGACCAGTCGGCCACCGGCATGAAGTCGAGGAAGGTCTCTATCTGCTCGTACACCCAGGCCGCGTGCCGGTTGCCCGCCGCGGTGAACGCCGGGCTGAACGTCTCGCCCTCGACGAACTCCGCCTCCGCCTCCTCCTCGGGGATCTCCTCGAGGTCGGGCTGCGTGACGGGCTGCGCGGCGGCCAGTCTGGCCGCGTCGCCGACGGGTTCCGGCGTCCAGAGTCCTGGCTCGGCGGGCTTCACCTCGGCCGCCGGATCGACGACGGGGTCGGGAATCGGGGCCGGGGCCGCGACCGGAGGCGGGGGAGGGGCGGCGGCCGCACTCGGGACCGCTCCCATCGCCGACCGGCTCACCACCCCGCTCGCCGCGTTCCGCTTGGCCGCCGCCAGCTCCTCCAGCATCTGCGCGGCCGCCGCCTGGCGCAGGTCCTCGGCCACGGCGGGCATCGAGAATCCACGTGCCCTGATGTGCTCGACGAGCTCGGACTGCGGGGGCAGGTGGTAGCGGTGCAGGTAGTAGCCGACGGCCGCGGGCCAGATCCACTCGCCGTCCGTGTGGTACGCCCGCGGTACGACGAGGCCCGCCCCCGGGGACATCTCGTCCTCACCGGTCTTCGTGGTCGCCAACGCGACCGGAGCCTTCGTCAGATACGCGGTGAGCGCGGCCACCTCCGCCGGATTCACCTGCGGCCGGTTGATCACGATCCCGCCGCTCGGCCCCCGCCCGTCGAAGACCTCCGCCACCCGCAACCGCCGCGACGAGCCTTCAGGCCCCGCACCCTGCCCGCCACTCACGTGAGGACTCTCCTCGCCACCGTTTCAACGTCCGCGCCCGACCCTTCGCGTCCGACACCTCGCGAAAAGAGTTTACCGAGCGCCTACCCGCCGGTGTCCATCGTTGCGGGCAGCCGTACCGCCACGGGGTCCCCGGGCTGCAATTGCAGTTCCTCCGCGGCGGAATTCGTGTTGCGGGCCAGGGCGAACAGCCCGGCGGAGTCCAGGTAGCCGACGGCCTCGCCGGGGCGCACGTCCGCGTGACTGCGCCCGAAGGGCACCTTCACCACACCGATCCGGCAGTGCACGTTCAGCGTGTCACCGACCCGCAGCCCCGCCGCCTCGAACAGCCGGGCCTCCAGCGTCGTCTGCACCGTCCCCCAGCGGTCCACGCTCAGCACCTCGCCCTCCAGCCGATGCGCCGTCAGCCGCGCCACCGGCTTGGGCAGCTGCACCACCGCATCGATCGGCACCCTCGGCCCGAGCGCCGCCGGGTCCAGGCCGGCGGCCAGATGCGCGGCCACCGGGGCGAAGACGTCGCGGCCGCGGAACGTCGCGGACACCGGCTGGCGCAGATACTTGCGCGCGGTGATCTCGAACGCGGCCTCCGCGCCCCCGAGCGCCTTGGCCGCGGGCAGCAGCAGTCCGTTGTCCGGGCCGACCAGCACGAAGCGCCCGGCGACCACGGCCAGCGCGCGCCGCCGCGTGCCCGCCCCCGGACCCGTCGCGGGATCCACCACCGCCAGCAGCACGCCCGGCGGCAGGTCCGGCGCCGCCTGCGCGAGCAGTGCCGAGCCGCGGCGCAGATCGCCGGGCGGTACCTCGTGGCACAGGTCGATCACCCGGGCCGTGGGCGCTGTGGAGGCGATCACTCCGTGGCATACGCCGACGTGGCAGTCGCTCAGCCCGTAGTCGGACAGGAAGCCGATCCAGGACACCATCCCCGCAGTCGCGTTCATCCAGGCACCGTAGAGCGTCGACGTGACCGCGACGTGGACCGGCGGTGAACCGTGCAGGGGCGTGTTGCGCACGAGAACCGCCGCCATCAGTCACGCAGCGTGACCCGGCGGCCATGTGGACAGCTCGGGATTGGCCCGTCACCGTGTGGGATGATCGGGGCATGTTGCGTTGGCTCACCGCAGGCGAATCCCACGGACCCGCCCTCGTCGCGATCGCAGAGGGCCTGCCCGCAGGCATCGAGACCTCGACCAAGGACCTGGCGCACGCACTGGCCCGGCGCCGGCTCGGCTACGGCCGCGGGGCCCGGATGAAGTTCGAGCAGGACGAGGTGACGATCCTCGGCGGCCTGCGCCACGGACTGACCCAGGGCGGCCCCTTCGCGGTGCAGATCGGCAATTCGGAGTGGCCGAAGTGGCGCACGGTGATGGCCGCCGACCCCGCCGACGGCGACGGCGAACTCGACGAACTCGAGCCCGGCACCACCAGCCAGGCCCGCAGCGCCCCGCTCACCCGCCCCCGCCCCGGCCACGCCGACCTCGCGGGAATCCAGAAGTACGGGTTCGACGAGGCCCGCCCGGTCCTCGAACGCGCCAGCGCCCGCGAGACGGCGGCCCGGGTCGCGCTCGGCGAGGTCGCCCGCGCGTTCCTGAAGCAGGCCGCGGGCGTCGAGCTCGTCTCGCACGTGGTCGAGCTCGGCCCGATCAAGGCCCCGGCCGGCCACGTCCCGGTCCCCGCCGACGAGGAGCGCCTCGACGCGGACCCGGTGCGCTGCCTGGACCCCGACACCTCCGCGCGGATGGTCGCCGAGATCGACCAGTGCCACAAGGAGGGCGACACCATGGGCGGCGTCGTCGAGGTGCTGGCGTACGGACTCCCGCCGGGCCTCGGCAGCCACGTGCACTGGGACCGCCGCCTCGACGCGCGCCTGGCCGCCGCCCTGATGGGCATTCAGGCGATCAAGGGCGTCGAACTCGGCGACGGCTTCGAATTGGCTCGCCGACGCGGCTCGCAGGCTCAGGACGAGATCGTGCCCGGCAACCCCGGCGTGCACCGCAAGAGCGGCAAGTCCGGCGGCACCGAGGGCGGTATGTCCACCGGCGAGGCGCTGCGCGTGCGGGCCGCGATGAAGCCGATCTCCACGATCCCGCGCGCCCTGGCCACGGTCGACGTGGCCACCGGCGAGCCCTCCGTCGCGCACCATCAGCGTTCTGACGTCTGCGCCGTGCCCGCCGCCGGGATCGTGGCCGAGGCCATGGTCGCGATGGTGCTGGCCGACGCGCTGCTGGAGAAGTTCGGCGGCGACAGCGTGGCCGAGACCCGCCGCAACATCACCGCCTACCTCGCCGAACTCGACGAGCGCGGGCTGGGGGTGCACTGAGCCATGCACCACCCTGTCGCGGTCCTCGTCGGCCCGCCCGGCTCCGGCAAGTCCACCGTCGGCGCCGCGCTCGCCGAACGCCTCGCCGTCCCGCTGCGCGACACCGACCAGGACGTCGAGTCGCTGACCGGCACGACCATCGCCGAACTCTTCGTCGACCGCGGCGAGGAGTACTTCCGCGACCTGGAGTCCGAGGCGGTGCGCGCCGCCCTCGACTCGCACGGCGGCGTGCTCTCCCTCGGCGGCGGCGCGATCCTGCGGCCCGAGACGCGCAAGGCCCTGGCCGCGCACTACGTCGTGTGGCTCGACGTGAACGTGCCCAGCGCCGTCAAGCGCCTCGACATGAACGTCGCCCGCCCGCTGCTGCTCGGCAACGTGCGCGGCCGCTTCATCGAACTCGACCGCGAACGCCGTCCCCTCTACGAGGAGATCGCCACCGTCCACCTGGACACCAGCGAACTCACCGTCGAAGAGGTCGTCGACGAGCTGTGCGCGCGGATCCCCCACGGCACGAAGGAGTCCTGAAGCCTTGAGCAGCACCACGCGCATCCCCGTCGGCGGCGAGTCCCCCTACGAGGTCGTGGTCGGCCACGGCCTGCTCGACGAACTCCCGAAGATGCTCGGCGACAAGGTGGCCCGAGTCGCGGTCATCCACCCGAAGGCGCTGGAGGCGACCGGCGAGGCGATCCGCGCGGACCTGGCCGCCAACGGGCTCAACGCCATCACCATCGAGGTCCCGGACGCCGAGGAGCAGAAGTCCGCGCAGGTCCTCGCCTACGTGTGGACCGTGCTCGGCCAGTCCGGCTTCACCCGCAGCGACGCGATCGTCGGCGTGGGCGGCGGCGCGACCACCGACCTGGCCGGATTCGTCGCGGCGACCTGGCTGCGCGGCGTGCGCGTGGTGCAGATCCCGACGACCGTGCTCGGCATGGTGGACGCGGCCGTGGGCGGCAAGACCGGCATCAACACGGCCGAGGGCAAGAACCTCGTCGGCGCGTTCTGGCCGCCCGCCGGAGTGCTCTGCGACCTCGGCGCGCTGGAATCCCTGCCGCGCAACGACTACGTCGCCGGGCTCGCCGAGGTCGTCAAGTGCGGCTTCATCGCCGACCCCAGGATCCTGGAGCTGATCGAGAGCGACGTCGAGGGCGCCAAGTCGTATGAGGGCCCGCACACGCAGGAGCTGATCGAGCGCGGGATCCGGGTCAAGGCCGAGGTCGTCTCGCAGGACCTGCGCGAGTCCGGCCTGCGCGAGATCCTCAACTACGGCCACACCCTCGGCCACGCCATCGAGCGCAACGAGCGCTACCAGTGGCGGCACGGCGCGGCCGTCTCCGTCGGGATGGTCTTCGCCGCCGAGCTCTCCCGGCTGGCCGGCCGCCTCGACGAGTCCGTCGTGCGCCGGCACCGCGACGTGCTCGGCGCCCTCGGCCTGCCGATGCGGTACGACGCGGCGGCCTGGCCCAAGCTGCTGGAGACGATGCGCATCGACAAGAAGTCGCGCGCCGACGTCCTGCGTTTCATCGTGTTGACGGACATCGCGAAGCCGACCGTGCTGACCGGGCCGGACATGCAGCTGCTGGTGGGGGCGTTCGGGGAGATCTCCGGTTAGCCGCTAGACTGGCGTGATTAAGAATTCCCTCTAGCTAGGAGTCACCCGGCCGTGGCCTCGACCAACGACCTCAAGAACGGCATGACGCTCAACCTGGACGGCGAGCTCTGGAATGTCGTCGAATTCCAGCACGTCAAGCCCGGTAAGGGCCCGGCCTTCGTGCGGACCAAGCTCAAGCACGTGCTGTCCGGCAAGGTCGTGGACAAGACCTTCAACGCGGGCATCAAGGTCGACACCGCGAACGTCGACAAGCGCACGATGCAGTACCTCTACAAGGAGGGCGCTGACTTCGTGTTCATGGACCTGGACACCTACGACCAGATCCACGTGTCCGGCGACACCGTCGGCGAGAACGCGAACTACCTGCTGGAGAGCGCCGAGGCGATGGTGGCCACGCACGACGGCGTGCCGCTGTACATCGAGCTGCCGGCCGCGGTCGAGATGGTCATCACCTACACGGAGCCCGGCCTGCAGGGCGACCGCTCCACCGGCGGCACCAAGCCCGCCACCGTGGAGACCGGCGCCGAGATCCAGGTCCCGCTGTTCATCTCGCAGGGCGAGAAGATCAAGGTGGACACCCGCGACGGCAAGTACCTCGGCCGGATCAACAGCTGATCAGGACCGCGGACAACCGATAAAGCGGCGACGAGGGATCTGGGACCGGAACAGTGGCAACTCGCAACAAGGCACGCCGACGCGCGGTGGAGATCCTGTATGAGGCGGATCTGCGCAGCGTGAGTCCGTCGACCGTGCTCGCCGACCGGGTCGCGCGCGTGCAGCAGCTGACCCCGCAGGACTCGGATCCGCGGATCGGCGAGTACGCGGTGGAGCTCGTCGAGGGCGTCGCCAAGCACCAGGAGCGGATCGACTCGCTGATCGAGACGTACTCGGTGGGCTGGCCGCTGGACCGGATGCCCGCCGTGGACCGGAACGTGCTGCGCCTCGGGGTCTACGAGCTGCTGTGGCAGGAGGAGGTCCCGGACGTGGTGGCGATCGACGAGGCGGTCGGCCTCGCCCAGCAGCTGTCCACCGACGACTCCCCGCAGTTCGTGAACGGCCTGCTCAACCGCATCATGGAGCTCAAGCCCTCACTGCAGCGCTGAGCCCCGCCCCCGATGTTTACATCGCCCGCCGCCGGATTTGACCGGGGCGGGCGATGCGCGTAATGTAGGTCGAGTCGCCAAGAGCGGATGGACCGGATTTTCGGCCGGACGCGGAGCGGCACAACCCTTACTCGCGTCAAACAAGATCCCGTTGGCCAAGCCATTCGGGGTCGGTTTTCCGTCGCCCTTTCGGGTGGCAGTGAAAACCCCGGTGGGAAAAGCCCCCCGGAAAGTCTGATAGAGTTGGGGACATCGCAAGGGAAACCAAGCGAAAACGGAACAAACCGAAGTAGCACCGGTCGTCGAAGTAATCCTCAGGGGTTATGGTAGGCGGTGAGTGTGTCTGTTTCTTGAGAACTCAACAGTGTGTCATTTGTCTATGATGCCAAATGTTTGTTTGGCTGATTGAAATCCCGACCCCCGTCGGGATGTATTGATCGGCCAGGTTGAAATTCTTTTTTGGAGA
>DATJIF010000083.1:0-2978 GCA_035493475.1 Actinospica sp. | reverse complement strand
AGGTCCACCGCGCACGACCCGGTCGGGGTCGGCAGAATGCCGGTCGGCGTGAGCGGGAGCGTGGGCAGCACCGGCGCCGTGATGGTCGGCAGGCCGACAGGCAGAGTGGGCAGAATACTGATGGAGGGCGTCAGGCTCGGGCCGGCGGGAGACGGCGCCGTGGCCGGCGCAGTCCCCCTCGTCGCGGCCGCCAGGGCGGTACCAGGGGGCGACGCGGGCGAGCTCGGACTTGGGCTCACCGAGGTCGGCAGCAGTAAGCGTGTCGGCGCGGGCGCGAAGGTGCCGATCGGGCCGGCCGCCCCCGGGGGGAGGTCGGCGCGGGTGGTGGATTGGGTCGGGATCGCGATGAACAGGGCGCCCGCGGCCGCGCCTGCGCTCAGCATCGCCGCGCCGGCGCGCACACCGCGCGGTGAGTTGCGTGCGGCCGTTATGAGTGCTGCAGCGGGGATGGCCAGTGCTGCCCGGCCGCCTTGGTGGAGGGTCAAGCGGCGGCGGCGGCGCTCCCGCTCTCCCCCTCGCAGTTCGGCCTCGAGTTCGTCCATCCGGATCTTCAGTTCGAACGACCGGGCTGCTATCGCGTCCTGTTCTTCCCTGATCGCCGCGAGCTCAGCCCAAATCTCTTCTGCGCGACCCACCTGGGGCCCCTCCTCCGGTCATGCTGCCATCAGACGTATGATGTCGTCAGTGGCTTTAGAGGCATGAGCTTAGAGCTATATGTTGGCTACGTACAGAGACGGCCCGGTTAGTCCATTCGGATGAAACCGAACCGTGACCATTGCCGTTGCCGTCTCTTGACGCAGCATCACCTCTGATCAGGACTTTTACGCGCTGTTGCGCAACTCCTCCCCACGCAGCTGCGCCTCGAGCTGCTCCGCGCGGGTCCGGTTCGCGTCCTGCTCGGCATCGATCTCATCCTGCCGGGCACGCAACTCAGCCAGTTCCCTGACCATCTCGGCATGCTCTTCCTCGGAGGTTCGCCGGCGCTCCCTCGGCAACCACTGGGCAATGGCGGCCTCGCGCACTTCCTCGTAGGGACGGTGCAGCGCGACAGCGATGGCACGCAGGTGATGTTCATGAGGCATCCGGTCGAGTTTGCCGGTGTCGATGTCGTAGAACATCGACGCCGAGGCTCTCTTCCCGGTGACCTCATCCACTGCGCGGCTGCCGAGCTGGCGGTACGTGACGCCGTTGTCTCGCTCAGACTTGATCATGTCGCGCAGCGTGGGGGACTGCTCAGGCATGGTCGGGCTCTTCTCTTGTCGGGCTCTACCTACAGACGCCCTGGTGGCGGGCGTCCTGGACACATTGTCTACGTATCCAAACGAAAACGCCAGTGGCGGCGCGCTGAATCCTTGACGCGACGTCACCGAACGGTGTAGCGTTTGTGTTTGTAAACGAAAACGAGGGAGGCTCGATGCCACGTAGGCATCCTTACCGCGTCCGCGACGTCAAGATCCTGCGCGAGCGCATGAAGGCCTCGAAGCGGGTGGTCTCACACACCGTGCGAAGCCTCGCAGACCAGGTCGGAAGCAATCGGGGAACCATCGGGGCACTGCTGAGCGGAGAGCAGGAGACTCTCTCCGAGGAGCTCGCCGAGCAGATAGCGTTCGCGTTCGGCGTACCCAAAGAAGACCTTTTTGTGCCCTCGTCGTTTGCGTTTCCAAACGCGAGCGACAAGGATGCACCGGAAGCAAAGGGAGCGCGCGATGAGTGAGTTGTCCGCCTTGCGCGCCACGCGCGCTACCGCCCCCGTTGAGCGCCTGATCGGCGTCGCCGAGGCCGCCAAGCTGCTCGGCATGTCGGAACGCACGGTCCAGCTCAAGGCCCAGCGCCGGCAGATCGGACACGTTCGCGACGGCCGGCTCATCAAATTCCGCGCCAGGCACATCGCCGAGTACATCGCAGCCCACGAGCAGCCGGCGATTCCCGCCCAGGTTCCCGCGCGCCCGAAGCGCTGAAACGAAAACGGCCCCCTGAGCCACCAGGGAGCCGCCCGACTCACAGAAGTGAGGGTAACAGTGTTGCAACATCGTACCAGGGCCCATCGACGGCCCACTCGCGTGCAGCGGTCGCTGCGCGTCATCCGGTCCTGCTTCGGTTCGGTGGACGCGCGTCCGTCGATGGACCTGCCGGCCGGGCACATGCGGCTGCGGCCGGTCGGGGCGTCGCCGGACACCACGCCGACGCTCGTGCTGCCCGCCGTCGACCCGGCGGCCGACGCGATCGACGACATGCTGTTGATGGGCCGCTCGTTCCCGCTGCCCGCGGGTACCGAGGTGCTGGTCCGCTGCAGGGCGTCCCGTTACTACAACCGGGGCGGCTACGTGGTCGACCGGGACGGTGACGGCTACAGCGTGCTGTTGTTCGGCATGCGCCGCGGTACCGACCCGCTGCACTTCGAGCGCTCCGAGATCGCCCGGATGGTGGCCCGATGAGCGTGTCGGCGACTACTGCGGTACTGCGCGAGGCCAAGGCCGTGCTGGAGCGCAACGGCTGGTTCCAGGGTGAGTACGTGGACCGGCGCCCGGAGTTCGACGGCGTAGCGCTGCGCGAGTGTCCGGTGTGCCTGCTGGGCGCGCTGAACGTCGCCGCCGGGCGAGAAGCCGACGACATCGGCATGCGCGACGACCTGCGGCCGCTGGACGTGCTCCAGACGCTGATTCGTCGGCGTGGCTTTCGCCGGCCGGTGCACGCCTGGAACGACGTCAAGGACCGCACGGTCGATGATGTCCTCGCGCTGTTGGACGAGGCGATCGAGCTCGTCGAGGCGGGTGACGCCCGATGACCATCACCATCCCCACTGTGCAGGCCGGACAGGACCCGCGCGACCGGATCGTGGCCGCGTTCAACTCCTTCAACTCGTGGCGTGCCCCGAGCGAGCTGCCGTACATGGAGAAGCAGTACGCGCGCGGCGACCGGCAGAGCAGTGCCCTGTCGCACCTGATCGGCTACTTGCAGGGGCTCGCGCGCAACGGCGA
>DATJIF010000082.1:0-7491 GCA_035493475.1 Actinospica sp. | reverse complement strand
CTGTTCGCGCACCGCCTGTGGTCGCCAGGCGGTCGCCACGCTGACCTATGTCTACGCGGACTCGACCGCCGTGCTCGGACCGCTCGCCACCTTCGCCGAACCGCACTGCTACGACCTGTGCGCCGAGCACTCGGAGCGGCTGACCGCGCCGCGCGGCTGGCAGATCGTCAGGCTCTCGCCGCCCGAGTCCGGCCGCCGCGCGCCGTCCACCGACGACCTCGAGGCACTGGCCATCGCCGTGCGCGAGGCCGCCCGCGCCCCGGAGCCCGCGCCCGCCCCGCCGAACGCGGAGCAGCCCGGCCGGGTGGCGCACCAGGGGGACCGTCCGCCGCGCCGCGGGCACCTGCGCCCGGTCGACGACGCGGACGGCTCCGCGTTCACGGCCAACCGGTAGGCTCTGCCGGGACGGACCCCGACCGACCCGAAACGGAGCCCAGACACCGTGACCGCCCCGCACCCGACCGCTGGCGACCTGACCCACCTGGTGAAGGCCTACGACGTTCGCGGCACCGTACCCGACCAGCTCGACGAGACCATCGCGCAGGCCCTGGGCGCGGCGTTCGTGCGCGTGCTCGGCGCCACGGCGATCACCATCGGCTGGGACATGCGCCCCTCCTCCCCGGACCTGTCCGACGCCTTCGCGCGCGGCGCGGCGAGCCAGGGCGCGGACGTCGTCAAGATCGGCCTGGCCTCGACCGACCAGCTCTACTTCGCCTCCGGCCACCTGAACCTGCCCGGCGCGATGTTCACCGCGAGCCACAACCCGGCCAAGTACAACGGCATCAAGATGTGCCGGGCCGGCGCCGCCCCGGTCGGCCAGGACACCGGCCTGTCCGAGATCCGCGACCTCGCCGCGCAGGAGCTGGCGAACCCCGGCTCCGTGTTCACCCCCGTCGAGACGCCGGGCACGGTCACCGAGCGCGACCTGCTGACGGCGTACGCCGCGCACCTGCGCGGGCTGGTCGACCTCAGCGAGATCCGGCCGCTCAAGGTGGTCGTGGACGCGGGCAACGGGATGGGCGGCCACACCGTGCCGACCGTCTTCCACGGCCTGCCGCTCGACCTGGTCCCGATGTACTTCGAGCTCGACGGCTCCTTCCCGAACCACGAGGCCAACCCGCTGGACCCGAAGAACCTGGTCGACCTGCAGAAGAAGGTCGTCGAGGCGGGCGCGGACCTCGGCCTGGCCTTCGACGGCGACGCCGACCGCTGCTTCGTGGTGGACGAGAAGGGCGAGCCAGTCTCCCCGTCCTCGGTCACCGCGCTGGTCGCCGTCCGCGAGCTGGCCAAGCACCCGGGCGCCACCATCATCCACAACCTGATCACCTCGCACGTGGTGCCGGAGATCGTCCGCGAGCACGGCGGCACCCCGGTGCGCACCCGCGTCGGCCACTCCTTCATCAAGCAGCAGATGGCCGAGCACGACGCGGTCTTCGGCGGCGAGCACTCCGCGCACTACTACTTCGCGGACTTCTGGAAGGCCGACACCGGCATGCTGGCCGCGATGCACGTGCTGGCCGCGCTCGGCGAGCAGCCGCTCCCGCTGTCCGAGCTGACCGCCGAGTACGCCCGCTACGCCGCGTCCGGCGAGATCAACTCCGAGGTGGCCGACCAGGCCGGACGCACCGCCGCGGTGCGCGCCGCCTTCGCCGACCGCCCCGGCGTCGAGATCGACGACCTGGACGGGATGACCGTGGCGCTGGCCGCCGAGGGCTGGTGGTTCAACCTGCGTCCGTCCAACACCGAGCCGCTGCTGCGCCTGAACATCGAGGCGCGCAGCACCGACGAGGTCGCCGCGCTGCGCGACGAGGTCCTCGCCATCGTCCGCGCCTAGAAGGGCACTGAGAGCACATGAGCACGCTGATCGAGCCGAGCCTGCTGGAGATCCTGGTCTGCCCGAACTGCCACGCGCAGCTGCGCGAGGACGTCGAGGCGGGCGAGCTGGTCTGCACCGACACCGCCTGCGGCCTGGCCTACCCGGTGCGGGACCACATCCCGGTGCTGCTGATCGACGAGGCGCGGAAGACCGCGTAGCCCGCCGTGACGAACCCCGACGAGCTGCTGGCCGATCCGCAGGCCCTGGAGGACGCGGACCAGGGCGGCACACTGCGCCTGGTCGCGATGAGCGGCGCCCGGATCCGCCGGGCCGCCGCGCTGCGCGAACTCGACCCGGAGGCCGCCCGCTCGCTGGACGCGGTCGCGGCCGACGGGCGCCCGCGCGCCCTGGTGCTGCTCGGCTACGGCACCGGCGCGACCGTGGCCAAGCTGGTCTCGGCCGTGGTCGGCGCCGGGGCGAGCGTGCCGATCCTCTCGGTGCCCGGCCCGGCCCTGCCCGGCTGGATCGGCCCGCTGGACCTGGTCGTGGTGGCCTCCACCACCGGCCGCTCCCCGGAGATCGCCGCCGCGCTGGCCGAGGCGGGCCGGCGCGGCTGCCGGATCGTCGTGGTGGCCCCGCCGAGCTCCGAGGTGGCCGCGGTCGCCGGACCCGCCAGGGCGGCGCTGCTGGGCATGGCGGACGCCTCGGCGCCCGTCTGGGCCCGGCTGTGGTCGGTGGCCGTCCCGGCGCTGCTCGCGGTCGAGGCGGCGGGCATCCTGCCGGCCCAGTCCTACGAGGCGGCGGCCGCGGCGGCGGACGACGCGGCGGTGCGGTTCCGGCCGAGCCAGGAGCCGTTCGTCAACCCCGCCAAGGAGATCGCGCTGCGCGCCGCCGAGCACCCGCTCGCCGCGTGGTCCGCCGGACCCATCGCGACGGTCGCCGCGGGACGGCTCGCGGACCAGGCCGCGCTGCGCGCCGGACGCCCCGTGCTGCACGCCTCGCTGCCCGATCTCGGCCGCGGCCAGCTCGGGCTGCTGGACGGTTCCGCGGCCGCCTCCGCCGAAGCAGACCTCTTCTACGACCCGGAAGTGGACGGCCCGCGCGCCGGCGGCACCGCGCCCGCCTTCGTGCTGCTGTCCGAGGCCGGGGTCGAGCCGCGCGCGAGCGTCGTCGAGGCGATGGTGACCGAGCGGAATCTGCCGCTGAGCACGGTGATCGCCGAGCAGGCCACGACCCTGGAACGCGCCGCGTACCTGATCGCACTGGCCGATTTCACCGCGTGCTACCTGGCGATCGCGGTCGGCGCCGGACCGGATCAGGGCAAGGCGATCGAGGAGTTCAAGCTGCGCACCGCGCAGTAACTAACTACTCGATAACGGGGTTCTGTGACGCCCGCAGGTACCGCTAGAATTTTATGAAGGATGAGCGATACAGCAGCGGCAGAGGCGCAGGGAGCCGGGGGAAGCTCGAGCATGGCCGACGGGGCAGTACAGGTCACCTTCGCGGATATCGAGGGTATGGCGGCGAAAGCCGGATTGACGAACGAGTCGATCCAGACGCTGCTCGATGACCTGTACCGTCAGGTGGTCCCGATCTTCTCGTCGTGGACCGGTGCCGCGGCCGAGGGCTTCCAGTACCAGCACCAGCAGTGGGTCAACGCCGCCGACGACCTGAACACCGTGCTGCGCGACATCGCCACCCTGCTGTTGGAAACCCACGACAGCTACAGCCAGGCCGAGGCCGAGGTGGCGTCGCTCTGGACGTCGTGATCCCGCCCGCCTCATGACGCGGGATCTCGGCGGTGACTAGACTCGCGCTGCGTAGTGCCCTGCCTACTAGCGTGGAGGACTGGTCTTCATGACCGAGGTCGCAGTGTTGACCGATTTCAAGGTGCGGGATCTCTCGCTGGCCGACTTCGGCCGCAAGGAGATCCGGCTCGCCGAACACGAGATGCCCGGTCTTATGTCGGTGCGCCGCGAGTACGCCGACGCGCAGCCGCTGCGCGGGGCCCGGATCACCGGCTCGCTGCACATGACCGTGCAGACCGCGGTGCTCATCGAGACCCTCGTGGCGCTCGGCGCCGAGGTGCGCTGGGCCTCCTGCAACATCTTCTCCACCCAGGACCACGCGGCCGCGGCCATCGCGGTCGGCCCCGAGGGCACCGTGGACGCGCCGCGCGGCGTGCCAGTCTTCGCCTGGAAGGGCGAGACCCTCGAGGAGTACTGGTGGTGCACCGAGCAGGCGCTCACCTGGCCCGAGGGTCAGACCCCGAACATGATCCTGGACGACGGCGGCGACGCCACCCTGTTCGTGCACAAGGGCGCCGAGTACGAGAAGGCGGGCGCGGTCCCGGCCGACGGCGCCGACGACGCCGAGGAGTGGCTGGTCATCCTGGCCACGCTGCGCGCCTCGCTGGCCGTGGACGCCACCAAGTGGACCCGGATCGCCGACTCGATCAAGGGCGTGACCGAGGAGACCACCACCGGCGTGCACCGTCTCTACGAGATGGCCCAGGCCGGCGTGCTGAAGTTCCCGGCGATCAACGTCAACGACGCGGTCACGAAGTCCAAGTTCGACAACAAGTACGGCTGCCGGCACTCGCTGGTGGACGGCATCAACCGCGCCACCGACGTGCTGATCGGCGGCAAGGTGGCGGTCGTGCTCGGCTACGGCGACGTCGGCAAGGGCTGCGCCGAGTCGCTGCGCGGCCAGGGCGCCCGGGTCATCGTCACCGAGATCGACCCGATCTGCGCGCTGCAGGCCGCGATGGACGGCTTCCAGGTCACCACGCTCGAGGACGTGGTCGGCGTCGGCGACATCTTCGTCACGTGCACCGGCAACCGGGACATCATCCTGGCCGAGCACATGGAGAAGATGAAGCACCAGGCGATCGTCGGCAACATCGGCCACTTCGACAACGAGATCGACATGGCCGGACTCGCGAAGCTGCCGGGCATCGTGCGCGAGGAGATCAAGCCGCAGGTGCACGAGTGGCGCTTCGCGGACGGCCACACGGTCATCATCCTGTCCGAGGGGCGCCTGCTGAACCTGGGCAACGCGACCGGGCACCCGTCCTTCGTGATGTCCAACTCCTTCGCGAACCAGGTGCTCGCGCAGATCGAGCTGTTCACCAAGCCCGACGAGTACCCGATCGGCGTCTACACGCTGCCCAAGCAGCTCGACGAGCACGTCGCCCGGCTGCACCTGGACGCGCTGGGCGTGAAGCTCACGAAGCTGACCGAGCGCCAGTCCTCGTACCTGGGAATCCCGGTCGAGGGCCCCTATAAGCCCGATACGTACCGTTACTAGGATCGTTGACGCCGATCTCCCTGCGATACCGCTCCGCGGTGACCGCCACCAGGTACTGGTACGGCGCGACACCGCGGGGCGGGTGCGGCGAGACGTGGTCCGCGACCTGGCGGGCGAGCTCCTCGGTGAGCTCGGCCGCCGCGGTCCGGTCGAGCTCGTAGACCCGGGAGAGCAGCTGGCGGGCGGCCAGGATCAGCCCCGGCGGCACGTCCTCGACCCGGGCCGCCGCCGCCCAGCGCGCCAGCTCCGGATGCGGTGGCATCGGCATCGTCCCCGGACTGGTCTCGCTGCGCTCGCGCACCACGATCGTGCCGGCCAGCAGGTCCCCGAGCCGCCGCCCCTGCCGGGAGCAGGCCACCGCGACCGCGCCGGGCAGGCCCAGCAGGATGAGCACCGGAAGCCCGCCGATGAGCGTGATCGGCAGCCCGATGTCCGCGAACAGCAGGGCCATCGAACGCACCAGTGCGTGCCGGAAGCGCTCCGGGCCGCCGTCTAGCCGCACCACGCGCAGCCCCGCCGCGAGCTTCCCCACCGAACGCCCCGAGCTGACCGTCTCGCTCACCAGCGGATAGCCGACCGCCACCACCAGCACCGAGACGATCTGCAGCGCGGAGATCGTGTCGTCGGACGCGCCGGAACCCGCGAACGCCCGCAGCAGCTGGTTGCAGACCACGTAGAGCACGGCCATCAGCACCAGATCGAGCATCAGCGCCGCGGCCCGGCTGCCGAGCCGCGCGGGACGCAGCTCCAGCGCGACGCCCTCGGCCACCACCAGTTCCGACAACGGCTTGCTCCCACCCTCGCGACTGTCCACGGATCTGCTGCGGGCCACCAAGCTACGGCACCGGCGCCCTGGCCGGGAACCCGCCGTGACCACTACCGTGTGCCTGTGGACATCGACGCGTTCGTGGTGAAGAACGCTCCCAAGTGGAACAGGCTCAACCGCCTGGCCCGGCAGCGCCGCCTCACCGTCACGGAGGTGGACGAGCTGCTCGCGCTGCACCAGGCGACGGCACGGGACCTGTCCGTGGTGCGCACGAACCTGCCGGACGCGGAGATGGTCGGCCGGCTCTCCGGCACGCTCGCGCTGTCCCGTGCCGCGCTGACCGCGCCGCGGGTGGCCCGCTGGGCGGTGGTCGGCGACTTCTTCGCGGCCAAGCTCCCGGCCGCGCTCTACCGGGCCCGCTGGTGGTGGGGCACGACGGCGGTGCTGTCGCTGCTGCTGGCCCTGGTGCTGGGAATCTGGCTCGCGCACGACGCGTCCGCCCGCGACGCACTGCTGCCCCCGGACTACGTGCAGCAGATGACGAAGCCCGGCGGCGACTTCGAGACGTACTACCGCTCGGCGCCCGCGCGGGACTTCGCCTTCAAGGTCTGGACGAACAACTTCTTCATCGCGTGGGAGGCGCTGTTCTCGGGGATCCTGCTCGGGATCCCGGTGCTGCCCATGCTGTTCGTCAACAGCGCGAACATCGCGGTGGACGGCGCGTACATGGTCTCGGCCGGACGCGGCGACGCCTTCTTCGAGCTGATCCTGCCGCACGGCATGCTCGAACTGACCTCCGTCTTCATCGCGGCGGGCGTGGGCCTGAAACTGGGCTGGACGCTGATCGCGCCGGGGGCCCGATCGCGGGTGATGGCGCTGCAGCAGGAGGGTCGGATCACCGGCGTGGTCGCCATCGGGATGATGCTGACGCTGGCCTGCTCCGGTGTGCTCGAGGCCTTCGTGACCCCGTCCGGCCTGCCCACGGCGCTGCGCATCGGCATCGGCGGCCTGGTCGAGCTGGCTTTCCTGGGCTACGTCTTCGGTCTCGGCCGCCGCGCCTACCTGCGTGGCGAGACCGGGGACCTGGGCGCCGCCGACCGCGTGGACGAGCTGCCCATCGTGGCCTGAACAGCCGCTAAACCCTGCCCCGTGGGGTATCTGACCCCGCGTCACCTGGGGATTGGCCAGATCGCTGCCCCGTGGTGCATACTCTTAAACACCGCCACGGAGGAACGGACCGAAAAGTTCGCGAATCCGGCCGCTTGACCCGCGAGGGTCGGATGGCTAAGGTGGAAGGGTTGCGGTCAAGCGAGCCGCGCGGATGAGGTCCAAAAGCCTTAGCTTAAGACCAAATCAAGCGGAGCGCAAGAGGCAATCGCCAACTGTGCTAAGATTTAGCGCAGCAGGACAGCAACAAACCGAAGTAGCGCCGGTCGCCGAGACGGTCCTGATGGATCGGGGTAGGCGGTGAGTGTGTCTGTTTCTTGAGAACTCAACAGTGTGTCATTTGTCTATGATGCCAAATGTTTGTTTGGCTGATTGAAATCCCGACCCCCGTCGGGATGTATTGATCGGCCAGGTTGAAATTCTTTTTTGGAGA
>DATJIF010000081.1:0-16761 GCA_035493475.1 Actinospica sp. | reverse complement strand
CGTCCTGGACACCAGCGTTCTGCTGGCCGACCCCACCGCGGTGACCCGCTTCGAGGAGCACGAGGTCGTCATCCCGCTCGTGGTGGTGAGCGAACTCGAGGGCAAGCGCCAACATCCGGAACTCGGTTATTTCGCCCGCGCCGCACTGCGTCTGCTGGATGAAATGCGTGTCGAACACGGCCGGCTGGACCAGCCGCTGCCGATCGGCGACGCCGGAGGGACGCTGCGGGTCGAGCTCAACCACTCGGACATCTCGGTCCTGCCGCCGGGTTTCCGTCCGCATGCCAACCCGGAGAACGATGTCAGGATCCTGGCCGTCGCCAAGGCCCTGGCCGCCGAGGGCGCGGACGTGGTGCTCGTCTCCAAGGACCTCCCGCTGCGGGTGAAGGCGGCCGCCGTCGGCCTGCCCGCCGAGGAGTACCGCGCCGAACTGGCCATCACCACCGGATACACCGGCATGTCCGAGGTGGACATCGCCGGCGACCAGGTGGACGAGCTGTTCGAGCACGGCCGGATCGAACTGCCGCAGGCCGCCGAACTGCCCTGCCACACCGGCCTGGTGCTGGTCTCCGAGCGCGGCAAGGCGCTCGGCCGGATCACCCCGGACAAGCAGGTGCGGCTGGTGCGCGGCGACCGCGAGGCCTTCGGGCTGCACGGCCGCTCCGCCGAGCAGCGCATCGCGCTCGACCTGCTGCTCGACCCCGACGTCGGCATCGTCTCGCTGGGCGGCCGCGCGGGCACCGGAAAGTCGGCGCTGGCGCTGTGCGCGGGGCTCGAGGCGGTCATGGAGCGCCGGCAGCACCGCAAGGTGGTCGTCTTCCGGCCGCTGTACGCGGTCGGCGGCCAGGACCTCGGCTACCTGCCGGGCACCGAGGGCGAGAAGATGTCGCCCTGGGGCCAGGCCGTCTTCGACACCCTCTCCGCGCTGACCACGTCCGAGGTCATCGACGAGGTGGTGGACCGGGGCATGCTCGAGGTGCTGCCGCTCACGCACATCCGCGGCCGTTCGCTGCACGACTCCTTCGTGATCGTGGACGAGGCGCAGTCGCTGGAACGCAACGTGCTGCTGACGGTGCTCTCCCGGATCGGCAGCGGCTCGCGGGTCGTGCTCACCCACGACGTGGCGCAGCGCGACAACCTGCGGGTGGGCCGGCACGACGGCGTGGTCTCGGTGATCGAGAAGCTGAAGGGGCATCCGCTGTTCGCGCACGTGACCCTCACCCGGTCCGAGCGTTCGCCGATCGCCGCTCTGGTCACCGAGATGCTGGAGGACGTCTCGATCTGAACTGTGGCATAGCTGTAGCGCGCGGCTCGCTATTGTGGGCGCATGCTGCTGACCGGTGTCGGATACCGCTACAGCCGACGCGCGCCGTGGGTGCTGGACCAGGTCTACCTGGACCTGGCCCCCGGCGCGCTGGTTCGGATCGGGGGTTACAACGGCACCGGCAAGTCCACCCTGCTGCGCATCGTCGCCGGTGCGCACCGGCCGGGCCGCGGCCGGGTGACCGAGCGCCCGGCCCGGACCGCGTACGTGCCGGGCCAGCTGCCCGCGCTGCCCTTCAAGGTGCAGGACTACCTGGCCCACCTCGGGCGGATCCAGGGCCTGACCTCGGGTGAGGCGGAGGCGCGGGTGCAGGCCGGGCTGGAGCGCTTCGAGGCGGCCGGCTACCGCAAGCACCGGATCGGCGACCTCTCGCGCGGCACGGCGCAGAAGGTGGCGATCGTGCAGGCGCTGCTCGGCGAGCCGGAACTGCTGATCCTGGACGAGGCGTGGACCAGCCTCGACTCGGCCGGGCAGGCGGAACTCGACACCGTGGCGCGCGAACTGCGCGACGACGGCGGCATCGTCGTGTACGTGGACCACGACGCGCAGCGGCTGGCGGAGGACGCCACGGCCGCGTACGTGCTGCGCGACGGATCGCTGCTGCCCGCCTCGGCCGCGGACTTCGCCGTGCCGATGGCCGTCATCGACTTCGAGGGCGCGCCGGATCCCTGGCCGCTGCCCGGACAGCCGCGCGTCCTCGCGGACGGCGCGCTGCGGGTGACCATCCTGGCCGAGCACTCGGACCGGCTGCTGCGCGACGTGCTCTCGACGTACCCGAACACCCATGTCAGGACCGTGCGTACGGTGGAAGGCGGCCGGGAGAACCTGTGAGCGCGACACCGATACCGAACGGCCGGGACGGCGGCACGGGCCCGCGGCTGTCCGGATCCCAGACCCTCGCCGTCGTGCGCTACCACGCCACGCTCTTCGGCTTCTCGCAGCGCTGGCTCGCCCCGGTGCTGCTCTACGGCATCGCGCTGGCGATCGACTCGGCGGCGGGGGACAAGACCTCCGACGCGTTCGCCTACAGCGCCGCGTTCCTGATCCCGGTCGCCGCCTGGATGACCCGCTCGATGCTCACCGTCGAGCCGCCCGAGTCCGCGGCGATGGTCGCGACGCTGGTCGGCCCGGCCCGGGCCCGGCTGACGGCGCTGTCCGCCGCGACCGGCTACGCGCTGCTGTGCGCGGTGATCGGCGCCATCGTCGCCTCCATGGGCGGTACCGGCGGGAACACCTCCCAGGTGCTCGCCGGAATCTGCACCGAGCTCATCTGCGTCCTGCTCGGCAGCGCCGCGGGCGCCGTGGCCGCGCCGCCCCTCGTTCCCGAGACCGGCTGGGGCGTGCTGCTGGCCAGCCTGCTCGCGCTCGGCCTGCTGATCGCCCGCTTCTCCCCGGCCGACCTCAGCATCAGGGCGCTGACCGCGGTCTCGAACGGCAACGCCCTGCACTTCCCGGTCTACGCGCTGCCGTTCGCCCTCGTCGTCACCGGTCTAGCCTGGTGGCTCGCCACCTATTCCGCGACCCGCCACTCGGTCTGAGCCGGGCGAAGACGAAAGCGAAAGAGTCGAACGATGCCCCACCTGCCCACGACGTTCGTGCACGAGTTCAAGAGTCCGGCGGCGTTCAGCACGGCGGGTACCGCGGTGGCCCTGGCCTTCGGCGCGGACAACCGGCTGCTGGCGACGGGCGGTGAGGGCGCGACCGTCGATCTGTGGGACGCGCTGGAGGCCAGGCAGCTCGCCGCGCTGAGCGGGCACCAGTCGTCCAAGCTCATGAACACGGTTCTCTCGCTCGCGTTCAGCCCGGACGGTCAGCTGCTCGCCAGCGGCGGCCACGACAAGACGGTTCGGCTGTGGAGTGCGGCGAACGGCGAGTGCGTCAATGTACTGAGCGGCTTCTCCGGCGGCGTGCACCGGCTCGCCTTCCATCCCACGGCGCGCATCCTCGCCGCCGCAGATGAGGACGCGGTGCGACTGTTCGACCTCGGATCGGGAGCCGTGCTTCCGATTCCGTTGCCCGAAGGCGGGATCAACGGCATCGCGTTCAGCCCGAACGGATCGATGCTGGCCGTCGCGCCGGGCGGCAAGGCCAAGCGGGGCGGCCACGCGATCGCACTCGTCGATCCCGCGACCGGACAGACCCTGCGCACCATCGGCGGCGACGACTTCCCCGCGCGCGGCATCGCCTTCAGCCCCGACGGCCGAACCCTCGCCGCCGCTCCGCGTGAAGGTGCCAAGATCTGGCTGTACGACACGGCATCCTGGCAGCTCACGCGCACGCTGAAGGCGCCCAGCTACGTCGTGAACGACCTCGCGTTCAGCTCGCAGGGCGCGCTCGGTGCCGCGATCGACGACCGCGTCAGCCTCTGGGATCTGGCCACCGACGACAAGCCCGCCGCCGCGAAGGTGCCGTTCCGCCGCAACTCCGAGGTCGAGACGCTCGCCTTCAGCCCCGACGGCCAGTTGCTCGCGACCTGCCGTCGGGGGAAGAGCGTCCACATCTACCGCTGAGCAGGCCCGTCCGGATCAGTTGCCGACCGGGATCGCGCCGTCCTGACCCTCGTACGAGGAGAGGGTCTGCTTGAGCGACGTGCCCGAGGT
Source organism: Actinospica sp. (assembly GCA_035493475.1). Classification (GTDB taxonomy): domain Bacteria; phylum Actinomycetota; class Actinomycetes; order Streptomycetales; family Catenulisporaceae; genus Actinospica. Next base: position 12,837 of record DATJIF010000081.1, on the reverse strand, counting down.
CTCGGTGCCGGTGGTCAGGCTGCCGAGGGTGTCGGTGATCGAGAAGACCCCGCCGTTCTTGAGGGTGCCGCCGTCGTGCGCGGCCGCACCGCCGATGCCGTCGGCCGCGGCGCCCTCCAGGTTCTGCGCGTCGACGGACAGGCCGTTGCCGGAGAACGGATTCTGGAACGCCGTGTCGCCGGAGACGCCGGCCAGGCCGCCCGCCTCGGACTGGAAGATGCCGCCGCCCACGTTCGCCAGGCCGGCCGTCGCCATCGAGCCGAGGTTCAGCGGGGTCTTGCCGAGCAGGCCCGCCGTGGCCACGGTTCCGGCCGCGTCGAGGGCGCCGTTCTCCAGGTCCGCGCCGAGGGTGACCTTCTGCCCGGACAGGTACTGGGAGCTGATGTTCGCCCCCGCGTCCGCGACGAAGTTCGAGGCCAGGTCCTTGGTGACGCTGAGCGCGATCTTCCCGTACTTGGTGCTCTTGAGGAACTCGAGCATGTCCTTGAGCTTCGTCACCACCTGCTCGACGATCTCGCCGACCCGCTCGATGTCCACGCCGACCTGCTCGGCGAGTTCGGTGAACTTCGCGATCAGCTCCGTGATCCGCAGCGCCTCGGCCGCGTCCGCCGCCGCGGCCACCGCGTCCGAGATGCCCGCGGTGACGACGGTGAGGATCGCGCCCGCCGCCGACGCGGCGAGGATCTGCTCGACGATGCTGAGGATCTCCTCGTTGATCCCGTCGATCGTGTCGGCATAGCTCTTCAGGCTGTCGGCCACCTGCCGGAAGTTGCCCACGCCGGTGGTCACCTGCTGCGACTGCGTCTGCCAGTGCTGGTGGAAGCTGTCGGCGGCCTCGCCGGTCCAGTCGGCGGGCACGACGGCGGCCACCGCCTGGTTGAGCGCGGTGACCTGCGCCTCGATGCCGTCGGCCATGCTGGACCAGTCCTGCGCGATCTGCCGCAGGACGCCGCCGTTGCCGCCGGGCATCGGCAGCCCCAGCATGTCCAGCACCTTCATGATGTCGCGGTTGATGTTCCAGTCCATCAGTGGCCACCGCCCGACAGCACGGAGCCCAGCTGATGCGTGTTCTGCTCCTCGGTGAGCTCGTACTGCTCGGCCTGCGAGATCAGCGCGTTCGCGGTCTCGCCCCAGAGCTCGGCGAGCTGCTCCAGCCCCTGCACCGTGGACTGCGCCATGCTGATGTACTGCTTCATCGCCCCGTCGCACGCGCCGAGCAGTCCGAAGGCGTCCGCGATCTCGAGGGCGTTGCCGCCGAACGAGGACGCGGACTGGCCGAGCTGCTGGCCGTGGTCGGCGAACTGGACCCCGAGCTGGGCTATCGCGTTTGGGACAGCCTCGAACGAATTTCCCATATCAATCCCCGTGTGTGTGATAGGGCGTTCCCGTCGCGAGGACTCTAGTCCAACGTGTGAGCCCCGGAGAACCTCCGGGGCTCACACGTCACGGCTTTAACCGGAGTTTACGAACGGCGGCCGATGTTCAGCAGGGGCTTGTCGTCGCCGGGGTTGGTGAAGAAGTCGTTGCCCTTGTCGTCGACCACGATGAAGGCGGGGAAGTCCTCCACCTCGATGCGCCAGACGGCCTCCATGCCGAGCTCCGGGTAGTCCAGCACCTCGACCTTCTTGATGCAGTCCTGGGCCAGCCGCGCGGCCGGGCCGCCGATGGAGCCGAGGTAGAAGCCGCCGTGCGCCTGGCACGCGTCGGTGACCTGCTTGGAGCGGTTCCCCTTGGCCAGCATCACGAACGAGCCGCCGGCCGCCTGGAACTGGTCGACGTACGAGTCCATCCGGCCGGCGGTGGTCGGCCCGAAGGAGCCCGAGGCGTAGCCCTCCGGGGTCTTGGCCGGGCCCGCGTAGTAGACCGGGTGGTTCTTGATGTAGTCGGGCAGCGGCTTGCCGGCGTCGAGGAGTTCCTTGAGCTTGGCGTGCGCGATGTCGCGGGCCACGACGAGGGTTCCGGTCAGCGACAGGCGCGTCTTGACCGGGTACTTCGTCAGCTCGTTGCGGATCTCGGTCATCGGGCGGTTCAGGTCGATCCGCACCACGTCGTCGTTCAGGTGCTCGTCGGTGGTCTCCGGCAGGAAGCGCGCCGGGTCCTTCTCGAGCTGCTCCAGGAACACGCCCTCCGCGGTGATCTTCGCGAGGGCCTGCCGGTCGGCGGAGCAGGAGACGGCGATGGCCACCGGCAGCGAGGCGCCGTGCCGGGGGAGCCGGACCACCCGCACGTCGTGGCAGAAGTACTTGCCGCCGAACTGCGCGCCGATGCCGAGGCGGCGGGTGAGCTCGAAGACCTCCTGCTCGAACTCCGGGTCGCGGAAGCCGTGCGCCAGCATGGAGCCCTCGGTGGGCAGCGCGTCGAGGTAGTGCGCGGAGGCGTACTTGGCGGTCTTGAGCGCGAACTCGGCCGAGGTGCCGCCGATGACGATGGCCAGGTGGTACGGCGGGCAGGCGGCGGTGCCGAGCGAGCGGATCTTCTCCTCGAGGAACTTCAGCAGCGCCTTCGGGTTCAGGATCGCCTTGGTCTCCTGGTACAGGTACGACTTGTTCGCGGAGCCGCCGCCCTTGGCCATGAACAGGAACTTGTACGCGTCGCCCGCAGTGGCGTAGAGCTCGATCTGCGCCGGGAGGTTCGAGCCGGTGTTCTTCTCGTCCCACATGTTCAGCGGCGCCATCTGCGAGTAGCGCAGGTTCAGCTTGGTGTACGCGTCGTACACGCCGTGCGCGATGTGCGATTCGTCGTGCCCGTCGGTGAGCACGTTCTGCCCGCGCTTGCCCATGACGATCGCGGTGCCGGTGTCCTGGCACATCGGCAGCACCCCGGCCGCGGCGATGTTGGCGTTCTTGAGCAGGTCCAGGGCGACGAAGCGGTCGTTGGGGGAGGCCTCGGGGTCGTTCATGATCGAGGCGAGCTGCTTGAGGTGGTCGGTGCGCAGGAAGTGCGCGATGTCGTGCATCGCCTCGGCCGTCAGCAGGCGCAGCGCTTCGGGCTCGACCTGCAGGAAGGTGCGCCCCGCCGCCTCGACCGTGGACACGCCCTCGCTGGTGAGCAGGCGGTATTCGGTCTCGTCCTTGCCGATCGGCAGCAGGTCGGAATATGCGAACTCGGGCATCTGTACTGCGCCTCCATAGACCTTCACAGACCACAGCGTCTTCGCTGGATAAAGCCTATGCCTGCCGCGCGGGCCCGATCGGCCGTTCCCGGCGTGGCCTTGACCACGCTGGGCGGTGTGACAGCAGACATCATACGTATTATCATCGACGTCATGACGGCGACGATCCAGCACACCCACGAACCCGCCACCGGCACCAAGAACGCCAAGGGCACCGCGCTGATCCTGGTCGGCATCGTGCTCATCGCCGCCAACCTGCGGCTTTCCGTCTCCGCCACCGGCGCGCTGCTGCACCGCCTGGACGGCTCGCTCGGGCTCGGCTCGGGCATCGAGTCCTTCCTGACCGCCGTCTGGCCGCTGGCCTTCGCGGTCGGCGGCATCTCCGGCGCCTGGCTGGCCCGCAAGTTCACCGCCGGAACCGTGATCATGTGGGCGGTCGGCGCGCTCGCGGTCGGCCAGGCCGTGCACAGCCTGCACGACACCGCCGCGCTGGTCCTCGGCTCGATCCTCGCCGGCCTCGGCATCGCGCTGGCGAACGTGCTGCTGCCGGTCGTCGTGCGGCAGTACTTCCCGGACCGGGTCGGCCCGGTCACCGGCCTGTACGCGATGGTGCTGTCCGGCGGCGCCGCGTTCGCCGCGCTCGCCTCCGTCCCGGTCTCCGACCACATGCACAACGTGGACGCGGGCCTCGCCGTGTGGGTCATCCCGGCCGTGATCGCGCTGGCCGCCTGGCTCGGCGCGCGCCCGCAGCGTGCCGCGCACCCGACCAACGCCGTCGAGGCCGCGAACCCGGTGCACCTGCCGCTGCGCCAGCTCGCCGGGAACCCGCTGGCCTGGGCGATGGCCGCGCTGTTCGGCTTCCAGTCGATGGGCGCCTACGTCATCATGGGCTGGCTGCCGACGATCCTGTCCGACCACGGCATGTCCGCGGGCAAGGCGGGCGTCGTGCTCTCCTCGATCTTCTTCATCGGCATCCCGATGAACTACGCGGTGCCGCACTTCGGCGCGCGGATGCGGGACCGGCGGCCGCTGCTGCTCGGGCTCACCCTCGCGTCCCTGATCGGCTTCACCGGCCTGATCGTCGCGCCGGTCTCGCTGGTCTGGCTGTGGGCCTTCATCTTCTCCTTCGGCATGGCGATCTTCCCGCTGGTGCTCGCGCTCTTCCCGGTGCGCGGCGGCACACCGCAGGGCACGGCGGCGCTGTCCACGTTCGCCCAGTCCATCGGCTACCTGATCGCCTCGGCCGCGCCGCTCGGCTTCGGCCTGCTGCACGACGCGACCGGTTCGTGGACCGTGCCGCTGCTGATCGTCGTCGTGGCCACGGTGCTGCAGGGTGTCGTCGGGCTCTACGTCGCGTCGCCCCGTCGCGGCACCGTGTCATAGCTCGGGTATTCGTGAGAAGGTTCCGGTCACGGTTGGCGAGAGGAAGCAGGTCGCAGAAGTGAGCGAGTTGGCGGGGATCCGGCGCGGGTCGCTGTGCGACGAGGTCATCGCGCAGTTGCGCGAGCAGATCGCGTCGGGCACCTGGCCGATCGGCGAGCGGATTCCGCCCGAGTCCGAACTCGTCGAGCGGCTGCAGGTGGGCCGCGGCACCGTGCGCGAGGCCATCAAGGCCCTGGCGCACATCGGGCTGCTCGAGGTCCGGCAGGGCGACGGCACGTACGTGAAGTCGCGCAGCGAACTCGGCGGCGTGCTGCGGCGCCGGATGCTGAACGTCACCGACATCCACGTGCACGAGGTGCGCCGCGCGCTGGAGGTCGAGGGGGCGCGGCTGGCGGCGAAGCGGCGCACGGACGAGGACCTGGCCGCGATGACCGCCGCGCTGGACGAGCGCGACGTGCAGGCGAAGTCCGCGAAGGAGCTCGGCCGCTACGACGAGTCCTGGGGCGTGCCGTGGGTCGAGGCGGACGTGCGCTTCCACCAGGCCGTCGTCGCCGCCTCGCACAACCCGATGCTGATCGAGATGTACCTGGAGATGAACGCCGAGCTGTCCGCATCGCTGCTGAGCTTCGCCGAGCAGGAGGACCACGAGCCCTTCCTGGTGCGCGGCCACCGCACGCTGGTCGACGCGATCCGCGCCCGGGACGAGCAGGGGGCCATGCTCGAGGCCGTGCACAACATCGAGGCGACGCTGGAGAAACTCTCCTGAGCGGGCGGATCGGCTAAGTTGGAGCGGTGACCCCGCCCTTCTCCATGGACCCCGTCCCGCAGGATGACCGCAAGCTCGCGCTGCGCGCCTCCGACGCCGACCGCGACCACGTGGCCGCGCTGCTCGGCCAGGCCCTCGCGGAGGGCCGGCTGAACGCCGACGAGCACGCGGAGCGGCTGGAGAGCGTCTACCGGGCCAAGACCCTCGGCGAGCTGCGTCCGCTGGTCGCCGACCTGCCGGTGAGCTTCACGCCGCCGACCGCGAGCGGCGCCCCCGCGCCCCGGGTCGACGCGGGCTCGCTGGCGAGCATGCCGGTCACCGACTCCGTGATGGCGGTCTTCGGCGAGCAGAAGCGGCGCGGACGCTGGCTGGTGCGCAGCGGCCTGGACGCGAAGGCGATCTTCGGCTCGATCGAGCTGGACCTGACCGAGGCGGTGCTCGAACAGCGCGAGCTCACGATCTCGGCGACGTCGGTCTTCGGCGAGGTCAAGCTGATCGTGCCGGAGGGCGTCATGGTGGTGAACGAGGGCACCGCGATCCTCGGCGAGCGGAACATGTCGCTGTCGCAGGACCAGCCGTACACCGCGGAGACGCCGATCGTGCACGTCCGCGGCCTGACGCTGTTCGGCAGCGTCGAGGCGAAGCGCCCCAAGAAGAAATGGTTCAAGAACCGATGAGCACCAAGCCGCTGTACGTCCACCGCGAGACCATCTGGTTCGACGAGCTCGACATGGTCGGCGTGATGCACAACGCGCGCTACGCGATCCACGTCGAGCGCGCGATGACCGCCTGGTACCACTCGCTCGCCGACGTCGACCCGTCCGACAGCCTCAACGTGGTCAAGCAGTACGACATCGAGTTCATCCAGCCGTTCACGGTCGAGCGCGGCGACCTGGTCGTCGAGGTCTCCCTGGAGCGGCGCGGCCGGACCAGCGCCGTGTTCTCCTTCCGCTGCCTGTCCTACCCGAAGGGCGAGGACGGCCCCGAGGTGCTGCACGCCCGGGGCATCCGCGCGATCGTGAAGGTCTCGCCCGGCGACCTGCGTCCCGCGCCGTGGTCGGAGAAGTTCGCCGCCCTCGTCGGCGGGTCCGACGTCTAACGGCGCATCAGGCTGTAGTCCGGGGCCTCGAGCGAGTTGTCGGCGAGAGTCCTGAGCAGGGCGATCAGCTCCTCGTGCTGCTCGGGATCCCAGCCCTTGAGCTGCTCCTCCAGCAGTTCGAGCCGCACCTCGGACATCTTGTCGATGATGTGCCGGCCCTGCGCGGTCAGCGTGAGCAGGCCGTCCGCGTCCTGCTGCACCGTGCCCGCGCGGATCATCTTCTCGACCTTCGGATGGATCTCGTCGATCGGCGCCTTGAGCCGCGCGCAGATCTGCTCCTCCGTCACCGGCCCGGCGTGGTGCAGCCGGAACAGCGCGTACGCGTGCGGCACGGAGATGTCCAGGTCGGCGCGTTCGATGACCCGGCCGTAGCGCTCCCAGACGTTCTGACGGCTCGACAGTTTCGTGACGAAGCGCTCGATCTCGGCCAGCGACGTGCGGAACGTGGGCAGGCCGGAGGACTCGCCGAGGTCCGTGGCGCTGGTCGCGGTGCGCAGCGGCACTTCGCGCAGGAACAGCGCGAGCAGGAACGCGACGAGCGCGATCGGCGAGGCGATCAGGAAGACGTGCGCGACGGACGTGGCGTAGAGGTGCAGGAACGGGTCCTTCTCCGCGGCCGGCAGCTTGTTCACGGCCGTCGGGTCGCCGAGGATCTGCTGCACCGGGAAGCCCTTGGCGAGCACGCCGTTGTGCAGCGACGTGGTGACCTTGTCGGAGAGCTGGTTGTTCAGGATCGTGCCGAAGATGGACGCGCCGAACGAGCCGCCGATCGAGCGGAAGTAGGTCACGCCGGACGTGGCCACGCCGAGATCCGCGTAGTCCACGTTGTTCTGCGTCGCGATCGTGAGCACCTGCATCGTGAGGCCGATGCCGAGTCCGAACACGACCATGTCCCAGCCGAGCGTCGTCGAGCTCGTATGCTCGTCGATCCGGGACATCAGGAACAGCCCGAGCGCCATGCACAGCGTGCCGATGATCGGGTAGATCTTGTACCGGCCGAACTTGCTGATCAGCTGCCCGGTGCCGATCGAGGCCACGAGCAGCCCGGCCATCATCGGCAGCAGCCGCAGCCCCGAGACCGTCGGCGAGTCGTTGTTCACCACCTGCATGAACAGCGGCAGGTAGGACAGCCCGCCGAACATGCACAGGCCGACCACGAAGCCGATCGCCGAGCACTGCGTGAACACCGGGTTCCGGAACAGCTTGAGCGGCATCACCGGCTCGGCCGCGCGCTGCTCCACCAGCACGAACAGCACCAGCAGCACGACCGCGCCGACCGCGCACGCGTAGATCGGCGCCGAACTCCAGGCCCACGTGCTGCCGCCGAGGCTGGTGATCAGCACCAGGCAGACCGACGCGGCGGCGATCAGGAACACGCCCAGGTAGTCGATCTTCGGCTTGTGGTCCGGGTTCTTCTTGCTCAGCGCCACCGAGATCACGCCGAGCGCGAGCGCGCCGACCGGCAGGTTCACGTAGAACACCCAGCGCCAGCTGAGGTTGTCCACCAGGAAACCGCCGAGCAGCGGGCCGAGGACCGATGCCACCCCGAACACGGCACCGATCACGCCCTGGTACTTGCCGCGGTCCCGCGGCGGCACCACGTCGCTGATGATCGCCATCGACAGCACCATCAGGCCGCCGCCGCCGATCCCCTGCAGCGCGCGGAAGGAGATCAGCTCCACCATGTTGTGCGCCTGGCCGCACAGCACCGAGCCGACCAGGAAGATCAGGATGCAGATCTGGAAGACGGTCTTGCGCCCGAACATGTCGCCGAGCTTGCCCCACAGCGGCGTGGTCGCCGTCGAGGCCAGCATGTACGCGGTGACCACCCAGGACAGGTGGTTCGCCCCGCCGAGGTCGCCGACGATCGTGGGCAGCGCCGTGGCCACGATCGTCTGGTCGAGGGCGGCCAGGAACATGCCGAGCATCACGCCGACGAAGACCAGCGCGACCTTGCGGTTGCTCTCCTCGATCGGCGGGGTGTTCGTCGCTTCCTGCTGGGCCTGGTCGACAGCCACGGGCGGCCTCCGTCTCGGCGCTCGACTCCTGTGTATGACAAGGGGAGCATCGGGACGAGGCGGCCGCCCGCGGGGTCGTCCGAACGGGCGTCAGTTCGCCGGTTTCTACCCGAAATCGACCGAACTGTAGGTGCGCAGCTTCGCCAGTTGGTGCTCCGACTCGATACGGCGCACGGTACCGCTCTTGGAGCGCATGACAAGAGAGGTCGTCACCGCGCCGCCTGAGCGGTAGTGCACCCCGCGCACCAGTTCGCCGTCGGTGATGCCGGTGATGGCCACGAAGCAGTTCTCGCCGGTGACCAGGTCGTCGGTGCCGAGCACCCGGTCCAGGTCGTGCCCGGCGTCGATCGCCTTGGCCCGTTCCGCGTCGTCCTTCGGCCACAGCCGGCCCTGGATCACCCCGCCGAGGCACTTGATCGCGGTGGCCGCGATGATGCCCTCCGGGGTGCCGCCGACGCCGAGCAGCAGGTCCACGCCGGTGCCCGGGCGGGTCGCCATGATCGCGCCGGCCACGTCGCCGTCCGAGATGAACTTGATCCGCGCGCCGGCCTCGCGCACCTCGCGCACCAGGCCCTCGTGCCGCGGCCGGTCCAGGATGACCACGGTCACCTCGCTGGGCGAGCTCTTCTTCGCCCGGGCGACCGCCTCGATGTTGTGCCTGACCGGGGCGGTGATGTCCACCGCGTCCGCCGCCTCGGGCCCGGCGACCAGCTTCTCCATGTAGAACACGGCGGACGGGTCGTACATCGCGTGCCGCTCGGCCAGCGCGATCACCGCGATGGCGTTCGGCATGCCCTTGGCGTTCAGCGTGGTCCCGTCGATCGGGTCCACCGCCACGTCGACCTCCGGGCCGTCCCCGTTGCCGACCTGCTCGCCGTTGAACAGCATGGGCGCGTGGTCCTTCTCGCCCTCGCCGATCACCACCACCCCGCTCATCGAGACGGTGTTGATCAGCCTGCGCATCGCGCCCACCGCCGCGCCGTCCGCGCCGTTCTTGTCGCCGCGGCCGACCCAGCGGCCCGCCGCGAGCGCCGCGGCCTCGGTGACCCGGACAAGTTCGAGCGCCAGGTTCCGGTCGGGAACCTCGGGCTGTGTTTGCGTCATCTGCAGTCCTTCCGCACGGGACGTGGCCAGATATGTACTGGTGAGGGCATCACCGGCTGAGGGGGCCGGTCCGTTGATCCTACCGGCCACCCGGTGTGCGGCCAGGGGGAGCGGCTTGGGATGATGGACGGCATGGCGAAGAGCGGGCCCTCCAGCAGACTGCGCACGACGGTGCGGGACATGATCCTGTCGATGACGTTGATCGTGCTGCCGATCCTCGCGATCATCTGGCTGATGCCGGCCACCCACCCGGCCTCGCCGGTCGCGACCGTCTCCAGCGGCGACTACCAGGCCATGCTGACCGCCGCCCGCGGCTCGCTGCCGTTCCCGGCCCTGAGCCCCACCGGCCTGCCCGCCGGCTGGCAGCTCACCTCGGACGACTACCAGCCCGCCGGGGTCACCGCCGCGGACTGGCACCTCGGCTACCAGACCCCGTCCGGCAAGTACGCCGCCTTCGAGCAGACCACGCTCAGCGTCGGCCAGTTCCTCAGCTCCGCCGCCTCCAACGCTCAGAAGGCGGGCTCCGTCCAGGTGGCGGGCCAGACCTGGACCGAGTTCACCGGCAGCCAGCCCGCCGCCTACAAGACCCTGCTCTTCCGCGAGGCGGCCGACGGCAAGAGCCTGCAGATCGTCGCCGGCTCCGGACCGATGAGCGAACTGCAGACCCTCGCGGCCTCGCTGAAGGGCTAGCCGCACCAGCCGCCCCAGCGGCCTCCCCTACCTGAGGGGTTTTCAGTTCTCGCCGTCCGCGCTCCCGTTTCGCGCCCCCAGTGCGGCATCGAGCCGGGCGCGCGCGCCGTCGAGCTTCGCCTGGCAGTGCGCCGCCAACGCCTCCCCGCGCTCCCACAGCGCGAGGGAATCCTCCAAGGCCAGGCCGCCGGCCTCGAGTTTCTGCACCGTGCCGATCAGCTCGTCGCGCGCCTGCTCGTAGCCGAGCGAGGAGATCTCTTCCGTAGTCATGGCCTCCACGATAGATTCCCCTACGGACAGAAACCGGGGAGGCACGTATGGGAGTCGTGGTTCGACGCGCGTCGGTCGAGGACGCGTGGGAGTTGACCCGATTGCGCCGCATCATGCTCAAGCAGTTCCAGGAGATCCACGACGATCTCTGGGAGTACGCGTGCAAGGACGCGCTCGAGCAGGCGCTGGCCGACCAGGACGGCATGATCCAGGCCTTCGTGGTGGACGCCGGGGACTCGCCCGGCAAGCTCGCCGCCTGCTCGGTCGGCATGCTGCACCAGCGGCTGCCGAGCCCGGACAACCACTCCGGGCTGATCGGCTACATCCAGAGCGTCTCGACGGACCCGGACTACCGGCGGCGCGGCTACGCGCGCGCGGTGGTCGAGGCGACGCTCGAGTGGCTGGACAGCTGCGGCGTGCCGAAGACGGAGCTCGCCGCGTCCTCGATGGGCGACACGCTCTACCGCGAGCTCGGCTTCTCCGAGCCGCGCTTCGGCACCCACCTCAGTCGCTGGCTGCCCGCTCAGGTGTGACGGCCGCGACGGACACGGCCAGCCGTCCGGCCGCCAGCCGCACGCCGAGCTGCTGACCCTGCGTCACGTCGGCGGCGTCGCGCACCACCGCGCCGTCGTCCGCCTGCACGATCGCGTACCCGCGCTCCAGCGTCTTGAGCGGCGAGAGCGCGCGCACCCGGGCCAGTGTGTGCCCGAGCACCTCGGTGTCCCGGGAGATCCGCTGCTCCAGCGCCCGGCGCATCCGGTCGCTCGCGTCCCGCAGCTCCTGCTCGCGGCGGTCGATCATGTCGTACGGCGCGGCGAGCGACGGGCGCGAGCGGTAGTTCGCCAGCGCGCGTTCCTCGCGGTCCAGCATCCGCTCGATCGCGCCACGCATCCGCTCGCGGGCCATCCGGACCCGCTCCAGCTCCTCGCGCACGTCCGGCACGATCCGCTTGGCCGCGTCCGTCGGCGTCGAGGCGCGCAGGTCGGCCACCAGGTCCAGCAGCGGCGAGTCCGGCTCGTGCCCGATCGCCGAGACCACCGGCGTGCCGCACGCGGAGACCGCCAGCAGCAGCTGCTCGTCCGAGAACGGCAGCAGGTCCTCCACCGAGCCGCCGCCGCGCGCGATCACGATCACGTCCACCTCGGGATGCGCGTCCAGCTCCTTGAGCGCCCCGACCACCTGCGGCACCGCCGTGGCCCCCTGCACGGCCACCTCGCGCACCTCGAAGCGCACCCCGGGCCAGCGCCGCCGGGTGTTCTCCAGCACGTCCTTCTCCGCGGCCGACGCCCGCCCCGTGATCAGCCCGATCAGCTGCGGCAGGAACGGCAGCGGCCGCTTGCGCTCCGGCGAGAACAGCCCCTGCGCGCCGAGCTTCGCCTTGAGCTGCTCGATCCGCGCCAGCAGCTCGCCCACGCCGATCTGCCGCAGCTCCTGCAGCTGCAGCGAGAACTGCCCGCGCCCCCGGTAGAAGGTCGGCTTGGCCCGGATCACCACGTGCTGGCCCTCGGCCGGGGCCGGGATGATCTGCTCGTACACCCCGCGCAGGCAGGTCACCGACACCGACACGTCCTGTGCCGGGTCACGCAGCGTCAGGAACACCACCCCGGCCCCCGGACGGCGGCTGATCTGGGTGATCTGCCCCTCCACGTGGATCACGCCGAGCCGGTCGATCCACTGCGCCACCAGCGTCGCGACCGTCGCCACCGGCACCGGCTGTTCGAAGGAGCTCTCCAAGGCCATGGCCACCACAGTATCCATAGGCGCGCGTTGACCGTAGGGCCCGGCCCCGACAGCGCGGCGCACCCGGGGCGGGGGAGAACTGTTGTGCAAAGGTCGTGAAGATCGCGGGGCCGGGCTAGGGGCCGGGGCGGCACCGGCATACCATGGGTTCATGGTCTCTGCTCCGGTTTCCACCGAGTCCGCCCCCCGCAAGCGAGTCCTGCTCGCCGCCCCGCGCGGCTACTGAGCGGGCGTGGACCGCGCGGTGCAGACCGTCGAGAGCGCCCTCGAACGCTTCGGCGCCCCGGTCTACGTGCGCAAGGAGATTGTGCACAACAAGCACGTCGTGCAGACCCTCGAGGAGCGCGGCGCGATCTTCGTCGAGGAGAACGAGGAGGTCCCCGAGGGCTCCCTGGTGATCTTCTCCGCGCACGGCGTCGCCCCCGAGGTGCACACCACCGCCGCGGCCCGCAACCTGCGCACCATCGACGCGACCTGCCCGCTGGTCACGAAGGTGCACAAGGAGGCCGTGCGCTTCGCGGACGAGGGGTACGACATCCTGCTCATCGGGCACGAGGGGCACGAGGAGGTCATCGGCACCACCGGCGAGGCCCCCGAGCACATCAAGCTGGTCGACGGCCCCGACTCGGTCGACTCGGTCGAGGTGCGCGACCCG